>NZ_JBHVQB010000001.1:0-1034768 GCF_042887015.1 Paenibacillus sp. NPDC057967 | reverse complement strand
TCCAGTTGCGCCAGTGGCCCCCGTCTCACCTGTAGCTCCAGTCGCACCAGTTGCTCCTGAACCAGTGGCCCCGGTCGATCCAGTTGCGCCAGTGGTACCCGTCTCACCCGTAGCCCCTGTAGCTCCAGTCGCACCAGTTGCTCCGGAACCAGTGGCCCCGGTCGATCCAGTTGCGCCAGTGGCCCCCGTCTCACCTGTAGCCCCTGTAGCTCCAGTTGCACCAGTTGCTCCTGAACCAGTGGCCCCGGTCGATCCAGTTGCGCCAGTGGCCCCCGTCTCACCTGTAGCTCCAGTCGCACCAGTTGCTCCTGAACCAGTGGCCCCGGTCGATCCAGTTGCGCCAGTGGCCCCGGTCGATCCAGTTGCGCCAGTGGCCCCCGTCTCACCTGTAGCTCCCGTAGCGCCCGTTTCACCGGTTGCGCCGGTAGCACCTGTTGGTCCTGTAATGCCAGTGCTGCCGGTCGGTACTTCCAGACGAACAATTGCGGAACCTTCCGAAACGACAATGTCAAGCGTATCGGATTCAAAAATCAGATCCTCACCAAAGCCAACTGTAGCTGAACCAATTGGTCCGATGACATTGAATAGCCCGTCACCAACATTGAAAGATCCCGTCGGTCCAGTCGGCCCCGTCGGTCCGGGACGTCCGCGTTTGCCTCTATCACCATCTTTTCCTCTGTCACCGTCTTTGCCTCTCTTACCGTCTTTGCCTCTTTTACCGCGCTTTCCTCTAGGTCCTTCAGGTCCAACCGGTCCTTCAGGTCCTTCAGGTCCTGGAGGTCCTGGAGGCCCTCTGTGTCCTCTTGGTCTGTGGGTAAAGGTTTCTTTGTTACAGTCATCGTTTTTCCATCTCTTCTTTTTCTTCTTCTTGCAATGAGAAGAATCGCCAGAATGAATGGAAATCGTGCTGTTTGAGCGACGTTTGATTATCTTGATAGATTTCTTTTTGCTAGATGGATAATCCAGTTAAAACACCTCCTTGTATTCTTCCTTATATTACGAAGGGAAAATAGATTCTGTATGTGCGTTCATTTAGGTATTTTCCCTTTTATTAGAAAATGTGTGTATGCACATAAGAGAGCGGATTGCTTTAAAGACCGATAAAACAGGAGAAGAAGCCAAGTTCTAGGCTAGGCTTCTACGAGTAATGACTATTCAATCGTTAGTCCCGCGCTACCGTATCCGACAATCGCATTAATGAGGTTAAAACCAGATGCAACTGCAGAATATACGAGCAGCAATCGTGTTTCTGTCGATACAGGAATACTAAGACCCGTAAGTGCAGCATTGCTAAATGTTCCAATATTAACTACACCGCTTAAAGGAGGAAAGAGACTGACAAGTGTTCCCGCAATAGGGTTGAAAATATTATCGGGGGTAGTGGAGCTATATAATTGAACTTGGATCGTTATATCTGTTCCCGGAATGTTGAGACCTGCTGTTGTACTGAAATAAGCTGCAATCGCTGTAATTGTACCGTTGCGTGGCATGGAGAAGGCGTAGTTTATGTCGACACCACCAGGTCCTGTCAAGTCGATTGCACCACCAAGTATGGTTGGTGTCGGGGCACTGGTACCGAAACCAAGGAGTCCACCAGTCCCTGCAAGTCCGCCAGCAATAGTTGTTAAAGCAAGTGCCAAACCGGATGCATAAGGGATAATTGCTCCACCTCCCGTGCCTGTTGCGCCTGTTGGACCAGTGGCTCCTGTTGCACCGTCGGCCCCCGTAGCGCCGTCCGCGCCCGTCGGCCCAGTAGGCCCCGTTGCACCATCGGCCCCCGTAGCGCCGTCCGCGCCCGTCGGCCCAGTAGGCCCCATTGCACCATCGGCCCCTGTAGCGCCGTCCGCGCCCGTCGGCCCAGCAGGCCCCGTTGCACCATCGGCCCCTGTAGCGCCGTCCGCGCCCGTCGGCCCAATAGGCCCAGTTGCACCATCGGCCCCCGTAGCGCCGTCCGCGCCCGTCGGTCCAGTAGGTCCCGTTGCACCATCGGCCCCTGTAACGCCGTCCGCGCCCGTCGGCCCAGCAGGCCCAGTTGCGCCGTCGGCCCCCGTAGCACCGTCCGCGCCCGTCGGCCCAGCAGGTCCGGTTGCACCATCGGCCCCCGTAACGCCGTCCGCGCCCGTCGGCCCAACAGGCCCAGTTGCGCCGTCGGCCCCCGTAGCGCCGTCCGCGCCCGTCGGCCCAGCAGGTCCAGTTGCGCCGTCGGCCCCCGTAGCACCGTCCGCGCCCGTCGGCCCAGTAGGTCCGGTTGCACCATCAACGCCAGTGGCTCCGGTTGACCCTGTCGGTCCGGTAGGTCCAGTCGCGCCATCGTTGCCAGTAGTACCAGTAGGTCCGGTAGGTCCAGTTGATCCTGTTACGCCAGTCGCACCTGTCACACCTGTGGTGCCCGTTGCACCTGTAGTTCCAGTTGCTCCGGTAGAACCTGTAGCGCCAGTTGTGCCAGAAGATCCCGTAGATCCCGTCGGTCCGGTTGGTCCGGTCGCGCCATCGTCGCCAGTAGTACCAGTTGGCCCAGTCAGTCCAGTTGATCCTGTTATGCCTGTCACACCTGTGGAACCCGTTGCACCTGTAGTGCCAGTAGCGCCAGTAGATCCCGTAGAGCCAGTAGATCCCGTAGAACCAGTCGCGCCAGTAGAGCCAGTAGCGCCAGTAGAGCCAGTAGCGCCAGTAGAGCCAGTAGATCCCGTAGAGCCAGTAGATCCCGTAGAACCAGTAGCGCCAGTAGAGCCTGTATAGCCTGTAGAACCTGTAGAACCTGTCGCCCCCGTTGGCCCTGTAGCTCCTACTTGTCCCTTATGACCGCACTTATCGCATTTTTCTCTCTTACATCGATGGTCTTCCGGTCCTCTTGGTCCAGTACAGCACTCACACTTTTCTTTTTTACATGATTTGTGTTTCTTTTTGTGTTTGCAGCTTTTTTTCGAATGTTTGGAAAGAATAATCAGTTCTTGATCTTGGTCAGATCTTTTTTTAATAATCCGCAACTTTTTGTGCTCATCATTTTTTTTCAGTGATAACACCTCCTTGTAATTCATCTATTCTATGTAAAAGTAATAGTATCGGCTTGTACGTTTTTGCATGAGAAAATTACAAGTTAATAGGCAAGAGTAGAAGAATTGAAGATTGGTAGTGAATACAATAATTCTATAAGTAGAACGTGAAAATTAGCTGCTACCGTATGAATAAAGAAAAAAACAGACCAAGCTGGCACCTTGGTCTGTGGGAAATAGATTGTTGGGTTGAGTGAGGTTTAGTCGATCGTAACGCCTGCACTGGCGTAGCCGGCGACTGTATTGATAAGAGATGCTCCTGCTGCTGAAATAGAGAAGACGAGCAGGAGGCGAGTCTGAGCTGCCACAGGGATAGATAGCCCTGATAAGATGCCATTGCTGATCGTGCCGGCAGGCACTAGCAACCCAGTTAAATTCGGCGTTAGCGTGACATTTGTTCCGGTTATCGGGCTGAAAAGATTGTTTGGTGTTGGTGAGCCATAAAGCTGAGCGTTTACCGTGATTGTCGAGCCCAATAAACTGAGAGCCAGAGTTGTGCTGAAGTAAGCGGCGATGGATGTGATGATTCCGTTTCTAGGGACAGTGAAAGCGAAATTGAGCAGTGTTCCTGTAGCACCTGTCAGATCAATGGTGGCACCGAGTACATTTAATGTCGGACCACTAATTCCGAATCCAACAAGACCAGCGGTACCGGCCAAGCCTCCAAGGATAGTGCTCATAACAAGCGGTTCCCCGGATGCGAATGGAATAATGGCCCCGCTACCTGTAGCGCCTGTTGGTCCGGTACCTCCGGTTGGTCCCGTCGGCCCTGTTGGTCCGGTCACTCCTGTAGCGCCAGTGCCTGTAGCGCCTGTGTCGCCGGTCGCTCCCGTCGGTCCAGTTGGCCCCGTTAGCCCCGTAGCTCCGGTATTTCCCGTAGCTCCCGTAGATCCCGTAACGCCTGTAACTCCTGTAGCTCCTGTAATGCCTGTGGCTCCAGTATCGCCAGTGGGTCCAGTTGGTCCTGTCGGTCCGGTATCGCCGGTAGTTCCCGTACCGCCAGTTGCACCTGTAGCTCCGGTACCGCCGGTTGGTCCAGTTGGTCCTGTCAGTCCGGTATCGCCGGTAGTTCCCGTACCGCCAGTTGCACCTGTAGCTCCGGTACCGCCGGTTGGTCCAGTTGGTCCTGTCGGTCCGGTGGTCCCAGTATCGCCGGTGCCTGTAGCGCCTGTAGCTCCGGTATTGCCGGTCGCTCCAGTTGGCCCGGTCGGTCCGGCATCGCCGGTAGTTCCCGTACCGCCAGTTGCACCTGTAGCTCCGGTACCGCCGGTCGCTCCGGTTGCGCCCGTAGCTCCAGTATTCCCGATCGGTCCTTGAGCTCCTTGTGGTCCTTGCTGTCCGGCAGCTCCGGTACCCCCGGTCGCTCCGGTTGCTCCCGTAGCTCCAGTATTTCCGATCGGTCCTTGAGTTCCTTGCGGTCCTTGCTGCCCGACAGCTCCAGTATTCCCGATTGGTCCTTGAGCTCCTTGCGGTCCTTGCTGTCCGACAGGTCCTTGAGGTCCGACGAAGCCCTGAGGTCCTTGAGGTCCGACTGGACCTTCAGCACCGGTCGCTCCGGTCGCCCCAGTTGCCCCTGCAGCGCCGTTTGCCCCTGCGGCGCCGTTTGCGCCGGTCGCTCCGGTTGCGCCTGTGGATCCTGTTGCCCCAGTGTTTCCTACAAGCCCTTGAGGACCTTGTGGCCCTTGCTGTCCGGCATTACCTTGGGGTCCTTGCGGACCTTGCTGTCCTTGCGGTCCTTGCGGGCCGGGTTCTCCTTGAATGCCTTGAGGCCCTTGAGGTCCAGTGCTTCCTGGTGGTCCGACAGGCCCTTGTGACCCGATCGGTCCTTGTACGCCTGTGGCGCCCGTCGAGCCAGTGGGTCCTGGGGGCCCGCCTGATGGTCCGGTTGCACCTGTGGATCCCGTAGCGCCTGTCGCGCCTGTGGATCCCGTTGCCCCAGAGATACCCGTAGCGCCTGTCGCACCTGTGGACCCTGTTGCCCCAGAGATACCCGGCGCACCTGTCACGCCTGTGGCTCCGGTAGCGCCTGTAGCGCCTGTCGCGCCCGTCGCGCCCGTCGCGCCCGTCGAACCCGTCGAACCCGTCGCACCAGTGGGTCCGGTGCGGCCACGCTTGCCGCGATCTCCATCATCGCCTCTTTTGCCGCGCTCACCTTCAGGTCCCTGGGGTCCTATTGAACCGAGCTGACCTCTGAGCTCACTATATTCGTCGCTATGATGGTCACGATGATTGTGTTGAGTACGAGGACGATATCTTCTTCTTGTTCCTGAGATGAAGAGGCGTTTTCTTTTTGCGACAGCTATTTTTTTATGTCTTTTCGGATAGTTGCCGTTATTGGACGTTTTGATTTTTAACGTCTGTTTTTTTGTTGAACGTTTGCGGTAACGACGTTTGAACTCGTTCAGTTGAAGCACCTCCTAGGTAATTTCTTTATACTACGGGCTAATGTGGAGGTTTGCTTGGGTGCAGGAGAGCTGTCGCGTAGGCATTAGCCTATTTTTAGAAAAATGGGCGGTGGGGCGAGGTTGACAATTGCCTATGAGAATGTTTATCATTTAATTGATAATAGTTATCAGTAAATAGGCGGATAGAAGGGTAAGCGTCACCGAGTGAAACGGCCCTTGTTCTGTGCGCGGAAAGGGATTTGAAATCATGCAGACAGGAACCAAACAGCCATGGAATTGGCTTTTATTCCCATTCTCTGCTGTCACGGCGGGGCCTTATGGCGTAGTTGCTGCTACGGTCGGGCATGGGGTATATTCAATTGAAGATGAATCTGAGTGGGGGAAGCTTGGAACGGGTTTGCCTGATACGACTGGAATCCATCGGCTTCAGCTTCACCAGGAGCTGCTTCATGCTTGCACGAATAACGGGTTATATGAGTGGAACGGAGAAACGTGGGAGCAAGACGGCCTGACGTTGCCGTGTTATCAATATCGCAGGCTTGGAGGCGCATGCTACGCCTCAACGTCGGACGGATTATGGATCCGGACGGGGTCGAAGTGGGGTCAGCTCTCTTGCGAGGGGAAGCATGTATTTGATTTTATTAGTCTCCCTCAATATGTCATCGTGGGTCATGATACCGGAATTTCCTTGTATGACCGTTTCATGGATGAATGGGCGCATTTCGAGCTGCAGCGAGGCATTACCAGCCTGGCAGTCTATCGGGGCCATTTGATTGGTGCGACGGATCAGGGCGAATTGGTGGTAGGGGACAGGAAGGGTCGGTTCGACCGAATTCAATTCGGGAAAAAGATAATCTATTCCATAGTTCCGAAGCGGGGCAGTATTTATGTGTGTACCGATCAAGGGCTGTTCAAGCTCGTCTACATAGCGGATCGACTGGTGCTGCTGTCTGTCCAGCTTGGTTTCCCGGTGACGGATGTTGACGTGCTGGGGGATCAGATTTTTATGGCGACGATGTTCCATGGCATTCAGAGCATATCGTTATAACACGAGCGATTCATATATGCAGGAGTGCGATTATTCGCATGTTACAGGGAAGAGCCTTGATTCTACGATGAGCCATCGGCAGAACAAGGCTCTTTTGGCTGAACAGACATAGACAGAGCTTGCGGGAAATAGAGTGTGGACAAACGATCGGCTCTTCAAGTAACATGGCAGTATTCATGGGAATTAATGCAGCTATGCATCGGGGAGAGAGATCAGCGTGTCAGAAGATTTATTACTAACGTTTCGTTCGCCGCCTCTGCCTTTTTTCGTAGAGTCGAACCGAATAACATATAGACCTGGCGAGGAGCATCCCAATCGGACGAATCTTGGTGTATTCGATCTGCTGTTCGTGAATGAGGGAACGCTTTATGTCGCCGAGGAGAACCATAAATGGACATTGAAGCCGGGAGATGTGCTCATCTTGCGGCCGGATCGCTGGCATTATTCCTTTCGGCCTTGCGATGAGGAGACGGTGTTCGATTGGGTACACTTCCAGACCGTCGGAGCATGGGAGGAGACCGAGGACAATCAGCCTGGCAGCATCCGGGGTGATTACTATACCTATGCCATCCGTTTGCCCAAGAAGATGAAGCTGAATTATCCGGATGAGGCGAAGCTTATCTTTTCCCAGCTGCATGAGGCGGCCAAGAGCTCCTCTCACGGAGCATTCTGGGACCGGCAGCAGCGATTCCTGCATCTGCTTCAGATGTTGGATGAAGGCTGGCGTTCGGACGCAGCGAAGGCTGCTGTATCCGTAGCGGAGCGTGCGGCGGCTTATTTGAAATTGAATTATCGGACCTCCATCAGCAATACGATGCTGAGTGAGGTGCTTGATCTCCATACGAACTATATCACTCGCTGTATGACGGAAGTGTTCGGTTGTACGCCGCAGCAGTATTTGCTGTATTACCGGCTTGACCAGGCGAAGCTGCTGCTCATCAAGACCGACTGGACGATTGCGAGAGTGGCGGAGGAGACCGGCTTCCGGCAAACCCCGCATTTCTCCCGTCTCTTCGCATCGCACACCGGCATGCCGCCGCTCAAGTTCAGAAAACGGTTTACGACCTAAATGATCCATACCGTCAACTAACTTAGGCTGCCCAACAGGCTGCGAAAAAATTCATGAATAATTTTCCACCAACCTACAAAAACTGGATTCAATTACGCAGCCATGAGGCTAAAGGAGCGATCCAGCGATGATTGAACGGTTTTCGTTGACGGTGGATATGAGTGAGATTGTAGAGCGGTTTGGGATCAAAAAAGTGGTGGTCGGACACACGAATCGGTTCAACGTAGCGCCGACCCAGAACGTGTCCATCATTATGAATGATCGTCACGATACGCGCGTGTTGCAGGAATCCAGATGGGGGTTGTTTCCCTTCTGGGCCAAAGATTCGGTGAATGCTGACTCTGCGGCTTTGCCAGATAAGCCATTCCTGCATCGCATGATGAAGCGGCAGCGCTGTGTGATTCCGTGCAGCGGATTTTACGGGCAGAAGATGTTCGGCAAGGAGCGGGAGCCGAGAGCTATGCATACCGTGCTGCCCGGCCATACGGTGCTTGGCATAGCTGGCATGTATGACTGCTGGCGTCATTCAAGCGGCAAGGAAGTACGTGCTTTCACCATGCTGACGGCAGCCACCAGCGGATCGATGTCTGTCTGGCAGCCGCGCTTGCCGATTGTGCTGGATGAGGAAGGCGTCGAGGATTGGCTAAATCCGAAGCTGACGGAATTCGGCAAGCTGCGCAAGCATATGGAGGCGCCGGAGAGCTACTTGCTCCGTTCCTATCCCGTTACGAACGCCGTTCATGATGAATGGTACGAAGCGCCTGACTGCATCAGGGAAATTGCGATTCCTGATTTCGCATAATAACGAGAGAGGCTGGTTTCGAGCAGATTTCATTGCCGGGACCGGCTTTTTTTGCGTGTTCGTTTACCTTTGGATTCGTCTCTAATAATTTCCTATTCGCTCATAATATCCCTTATAATAGAGGGAGTTCAAACTTTTTGCCGCAGATTCAATGAGAATAGATGCAGAGAGGATGAAGCCGTTGGACATGATTTTTACGGTAGATCTGGAAGACTGGTTTTGCAGCCCGGAGTTGTCACTTGCCGATTGGAAGCGCTATCCGTTCAGATTGGAGAAGCCAACGCATCTGCTGCTGGATATGCTGGACGAAAAGAATGCGAAGGGGACGTTTTTTGTATTGGGCTGGATTGCGGAGCATAAACCCGAACTGGTGAAGGAGATTCACCGGCGGGGCCATGAGATTGCATCCCATGGCTACGCGCACCGGCTGGTCTATAAGCAGTCGCGACTGGAGTTCAAGGAGGATATTAGGCATTCCAAATCTCTGCTGGAGCAGCTGACCGGCTCGGAGGTTCGCGGATACCGGGCGCCGTGCTTCTCTATGACGGAATGGGGACTGGAGCTGCTGGAGGAGGAGGGCTTTAATTATGATTCCAGCTTGATGCCCAATTCGTTCGGTGGCGATTCAGGGGGCTTGAGCGGATACCCGAATTCCGGCTCCTCCTTCCGAATCAAAGGAAGGCTGACTGAATATCCGTTGCCTGCGCACAGGATCGGGAGTCTGCGTATTCCATGGGGTGGCGGTGGGTACTACCGGTTGTATCCGTATGAAGTGTTCCGTTATGGCGTGACGTCATGGCTGAAGGGCCATGATTATTTCCTGTTTTATATTCATCCGTATGATCTGGACAAGGAGCAACCCCGCATTTTCCAATCGACGTGGTCCAATAGTTTCAGAAGATATTACGGACTTGGCGGGACTCATCGCAAAATCGAGCGAATGCTCAGTGACTTCGACTGTACGTCCATTGAGCATTACGAGCATCAAGCCGTAGGTATGGTTCTGCATGGTTGATCGGGCTGAGCGGATAGAGGACAAGCCCCCCTATGGCAGTGTTGCGGAGTTATTCCGGGATGGTGAGCTGCTGGCCTGCATGGCGTATTTGTTCGCGCGGGAATCGGGCATAGGCTTATCCAAAGAGGCCATCATAAGAGCTTCAACGGTGGCTAAGCTGAAGGAACGGGGATGGGTATCTGCCTCCGGAGGATTGACCGACAGGGGACTTGCTTATAGCTGTTATGAGTATGAGCGGCAATTGAATCTTCGGGAGCCGCTGGATCGGCTTCTCATCGAGGAAGCGTCGGGCAGGGGAAGGATTGCCGATATATGCTGCGGCGGAGGCGCTACGAGCTTTGCTTTGCTGAAGGCGGAGCGGCGGGAGCGGATGTGCGGAATTGATGCGGCGAGAGAGCCGATTGAGCTTATGAGGGAGCGGCTTCGAACAGAAGGCGGTTATGTGCGAGGGACTCGGAGTGATGCAGGCGAGACGGGATATGCTGTAGATTGCAGGGAGGGCGGAGAACGAGTCGAGACCGTTATTGGTGATGTTCACCAATTGCCTTGGGAAGAGGGGAGCTTCGATCTGGCAGTGTGCCGTGCTGCGCTTCATTATTTGGACGCCAGGACAGCGGTTCGAGAGATGTATCGTGTGCTTGAAGCGGGTGGAAAGCTTTTTTTGCTTGTACATGGCTCGGGTTATCCGCTAGATTACTTGATTCACAGGCGGCGGATATGGAGCATGAGCACGATTGTATATGCTCTGCAAAAGCTGCGCGCTGCATGGGGAACAAAGCACGCCTCAGGCCATTCACAGGGCCGTTTTTTGAGAAGGAGACAGTTGGAAAGTTTCTTAATGGAGGCCGGATTCCGGCATATACGCTATTATACGGACAAGCATCGGATGATAGCTGGACGATTCCCTGTCTATTTTGCGATGGTCGCGGAAAAGCAGGGATGAAGGACATAACGAGGCTTACATGGCAAGCTGAAAACAGGATCGCTAGGTATAAGAGAAACCTCCGAATCGGGTAGATTCGGAGGTTTCTTGTCGCTTGGGCCAAGAGGGCGGCTATAAGGGACGGATGCTCCCCGTTAGTCGGCTTGCTGACGGGTGCGAAGCACCTCGGAGGTAAGCAGCGGCACGACCTCGAACAGGTCGCCGACGATGCCGTAATCCGCAATGCTGAAGATTGGAGCATCGGGGTCTTTGTTAATCGCGACGATCGTACGGGATTGGCTCATGCCGGCCAAGTGCTGGATCGCGCCGCTGATGCCGCAGGCAATATAGAGCTGCGGCGTCACGACTTTGCCGGTCTGCCCGATCTGGAGGGCATAGTCGCAGTAGCCGGCGTCGCAAGCGGCGCGGGACGCGCCTACCGCGCCGCCGAACGCAGCGGCGAGCGCATGCAGCGGCTCGAAGCCCGCCGCGCTGCGCACGCCCCGGCCTCCCGATACGACGACGTCGGCCTCGGCGAGATCAAGCTGTCCGCTGGCGCGGCGCAGCATCCCGCGCACGGCGGTCCAGAGCTGCGGCGGCGCGTACAGCAGCGCCTGTACAGAGCCGCTGTTGCCGGCGGCATCCAGCGGCTCCGCCGGCGGCAGATTGTTCGGGCGCACCGTGACGACCCACGGGTGCCCCGGCAGGAAGCTGCGCCGCTCGAACGCCTTGCCGGCGTAGAGCGGGCGGATGAAGCCGACGTCTGCGCCATCTGCGGACGGCTCGATGGCGGTGACGTCGGCGATGTGGCCGGCGCCATAGGCTGCGGCCACCCGGGGCGCGAGCTCGCGCCCCAAAGCGGTATGGCCGAGCAGCAGCGCGTCCGGCCTGACCGCATCCATGGCTGCGCGCAGCACGGCGAGATATGCCTCGGGCGCGTAATCCTTAAGGGCAGGGTCGTCGGCCATATGCACGACATCCGCCCCTCTGGCATGCAGCGCGGCGGCGTCTTCCGCGGCGCTGCCGCTTCCGGCGAGGACGGCGTGCACCGAGCCGCCCTCGCCCGCGAGGCGCCTGGCTGCGCCGAGCGCCTCGAAGGCGACGCGGCGCAGCGAACCGTCGCGCCGTTCGGCATAGACTAGTATCGTTCTGGACATGCGATACAGCTCCTTTCACATCTGGTTATAGGCGGGAGCAGTCTTGTCATAGCGCTTACAGCACTTTCGCTTCTGTACGCAGCAGCTCTATCAATCCCGTTGCCTGCTCCTCAGGCGAGCCGGCAATCCGCTTGCCAGTGGAGCGCGGCGGGGGAGGATATAGCGCTGCTCTTTGTGTGCGGGCAGAGCTTCCGGCGCTGAGCCCGAGCTCCGATAGCGTGACGGTCCGCAGCGGCTTGCG
Organism: Paenibacillus sp. NPDC057967; assembly: GCF_042887015.1. Lineage (NCBI taxonomy): Bacteria > Bacillati > Bacillota > Bacilli > Caryophanales > Paenibacillaceae > Paenibacillus > Paenibacillus sp. NPDC057967. Next base: position 1,023,056 of record NZ_JBHVQB010000001.1, on the reverse strand, counting down.
CTTGGCCTTCATGATGCCGGGCAGGGACGGATAGCGGGGCTCGTTTAATCCTTGCTGGGCGGTAATGAGCGCTGGAAGCGGAAGGGCGACTGTCTCGGTGTCGCCTTCCGCATCTCGCTCGATCAGCGCGTATTGCGCCGCTTGCACGGAATGGGAGAGGCCGAGCTCCTCAGCCGTTCCCAGCGTCAGCTTCACCGCTGCTGAGGCGTGGGGCAGTCCCAGACGCTCGGCCACCTGCAGCGCGACGCTGCCGGAGCCGCTGTCTACGGCGAACAGCCCAGCCAGCAGCAGGTCGGGCGAGACAGGGCTGATGACCGCGGCCAGCGCCTCGGCGACCGCATAGCTGTCATCGCCCAGCCCCTCGCTGTCCAGCCGAATCGCTTCGTCCGCGCCGACGGCAAGTGCCGTCCGCAGCGCTTCCTGCGACCGCTCCGTTCCGCATGTGACGACGATAACTTCGCCGCCCAGCTTTTCTTTCAACTGAATGGCTTCTTCCAGCGCGTATTCGTCGTACGGATTGATAACGAATTTGGCCTCGCGTTCGTCTACGCCTTGGGGCGTGACGATTATTTTTTCCTCGGTGTCGAAGGTTTGCTTGAGCAACACGACAACTTTAGGCATGAAAGCTTCCCTCCCGGTCGGTCAAAAGTAGGGCTTTCCGACATCCAATACGTATTGTCCATCAGTGCTACCTTATGACATTGGGGAAGCGAATAGACCGCCGGTCATTCACCGCTCCCGAAGCATGTTCATTGGATGCCGTTCATATACTTGGAGCACCGCGGCCATTTTTGAAAGCGCTTTACAAGCTTGTCCGACCCATCCGGAGGACGGCCATAGCCGGCGAGGCTGGGGCAATACGGGAGACAGGGAGGGCTGTGCGAATGACAGGGATATGGCAGACGCTGGCTGCTGGCGCAGGCGAGACGCGCGGGCTGGCTGCGCAGCTTACGGCCGATATGGCTGCGCTTCTACTGGCAGGCTATCCAGACGTCATCATGTGGGGGAGGTGGATACTGTTCGCGGCACTGACAGGGAGCGCCGTATGGATGTTCGCGGCTGTCGTGCTTCGCCGCATCGGGTATATGCAGCTTGGAGCGCCGGCGGTGTTCGAGCGGAACAAGACTGTCAGACACAAAGGTATTGCGGGCGAGGTGCTCGGCCATCGCAGGCTGCTGAACGATGTTCGCAGCGGCGTCATGCATCTCGTCTATTTCTACGGCTTCATCATGCTTCAATTCGGAGCACTCGATCTGATCTGGAAAGGGCTGAACGGCGGCAAGCCGCTGCCGCTGCCGTATTACGGAGCTTTCTCCTGGATGCAGGAGATTACGGTTGTGCTAGTGCTCGCGGCTGTGCTGTATGGCGCATACCGCCGTTATGGCGAGAAGCTGATTCGGCTGAAACGGGGCTGGAAGCCGTCGCTTGTCATGTGGTTTATCGGCACGCTTATGCTGACGGTGCTGTTGTCTCTCTCCTTCGAGCGGCTGGCGGCGGGATCTGCAGAATCGGTGGCGGCTTCCTTCGCGCCGATCAGCGAGCCGATATCGCAGCTGCTGATGCTGCTCGGGGTACAGGAGGGAAGCGGGCTTGCCATAGCCGGATTCGAGCTATTCTGGTGGCTGCACTTGTTGGTCCTGCTTGGCTTTCTGGTCTATGTGCCGCAATCCAAGCACTTTCATCTCCTTACCGCTCCGGTCAATCTGTGGTTCAGGCGGAACGAACCGCCGGGCAGACTGACGCCGCTTGATCTGGAGAATGAAGAAGCGGAGTCGTTCGGCGCGGGGAAGATCGAGGATTTCAACCGGAAGCAGCTGCTGGATCTGTACGCCTGCGTCGAATGCGGGCGCTGCACGAATGTGTGTCCGGCGGCAAGCACGGGGAAGCTGCTTTCGCCCATGCATCTCATCGTGAAGCTAAGAGATCATTTGACGGAGAAAGGAGCTGCCCTTACGTCCAAATCGCCATGGCTGCCCGCCGGAGTATGGTCCGGCAAAGGAGTGAGCAGCGGGGCTCACGTCATGGGCGCGGTCATGCCGGCTTGGGAGGCAGCATCCGGGGAAGGTGAGGAATCGCAGTACCGCACCGATATTGGACCTACGATGGCGGTTCAAGGCGCGGCATGGGGCAAGCGGGAAGGCGCGGCTCCGACCGAGCTGGAGCTGATCGGGGATGTCATTACCGCAGATGAGCTGTGGTCCTGCACGACCTGCCGCAATTGCGAGGATCAGTGCCCAGTCGGCAACGAGCATGTGGACAAAATTATCGACATGCGGAGATATCTGGTGCTGATGGAGGGGAGCCTGCCGTCCGACGGACAGCGCGCCTTGCAGAACATTGAGCGCCAGAGCAATCCATGGGGGCTTCCGCGTGCGGAGCGAGCGGCCTGGATTGAGGAGTGCGAGCGAAAGACGGGCATTCGGGTCGATACAATGAGCGAGCGCAAGACGCAGGAACGGCTGCCGGAGGTACTGCTGTGGGCCGGCTCCATGGGAGCATACGATACGCGCAGCAGACGCGTGCTGTTCGACCTGATTCGCTTGCTGGTATCGGCACGCGTAGACTTCGCGACGCTGGGCCAAGAGGAGCGCAGCTCAGGCGACACCGCCCGACGCATCGGCAATGAGCTTCTGTTCCAGGAACTGTGCCGGGACAATATTGCCGTGCTGGCCAAATACGGGGTGAAACAAATCGTCACCGCCTGCCCCCATACGTACAACACATTCAAGAACGAATATCCGGACTTCGGGCTGCCAGCGGATGTGCGGGTTACGCATCATACCGAGTTGCTGGCGGCGCTTGTATCGGAAGGAAGACTCACTCCGAAGTTTGATGTGGAGGAGCGTGTGACGGTACATGACTCCTGTTATCTTGGGCGATACAACGATACGTATGAGGCGCCGAGAGCCATATTGAAAGCCATTCCCGGCCTGTTCATCGAGGAGATGGAGCGTTCGGGCAAAAACGGCATGTGCTGCGGAGCGGGCGGCGGCTTGATGTGGATGGAGGAGCATGCCGGGACGCGGGTTAATTATGCGCGGACTGCACAAGCGCTTGCGGTCAAGCCTTCCGTCATCAGCTCGGCTTGTCCGTACTGTCTGACGATGATGGAGGATGGGCTGAAGTCGCTGCAGGAAGGAGAGAACGTCATTGCACGAGATGTGGCGGAGCTGCTTGCCGACAGCGTCTTCGGGGCATGACAGCAAGCCGGATAAGACGGCTTGATTCTATAAACGTGAGGTGAGGCGATAGATGACCAACCAACAGACCCGTACGAAAAACGCGGGTTCCATACGCAATGCGGCCGTCATCGGCTCCGGTGTGATGGGAGCGGGAATTGCCGCTCATTTGGCGAACGCGGGCATGAACGTCCTGCTGCTTGACGTCGCGCCGAAGAAGCTGACCGAAGAGGAGGAGAAGAAGGGACTTGCGCTATCTGACGCCGCTGTGCGCAATCGATTGTCTGCCGCGGCGGTAGCCCGAATGGCGAGGGCGCAGCCTGCCCAGCTCTACGACAGCGCATGGGTGAAGCGCGTGACGCCGGGCAACCTGATCGATCACCTGCCCAGTCTGGGCGATGTCGACTGGATCGTCGAGGCGGTCGTTGAGCGGCTGGACATTAAGCAGGAGGTGCTCGCAGCCATCGAGTCGGCGCGGCGTCCCGGCACGCTGGTCAGCACGAATACGTCAGGCTTGTCGGTCGCGGCGATGGCCGAGGGCAGGAGCCTGGAGTTCCGGCGGCATTTTGCGGCAACGCATTTCTTCAATCCGCCGCGTTATATGAAGCTGGTCGAAGTGGTGCCAACGGACGATACAGACCCCGAGACCGTCGCGCTGCTGACAGAGCTATGCGAGAAGCGGCTTGGCAAAGGCGTGGTGCTGGCAAAGGATACACCGAATTTCATTGCCAACCGGATCGGCTCCTACGGGATGATGGTGACGCTGGCCGATACAGAGACTTTCGGCCTTACGGTAGAAGAAGCCGATGCGCTGACGGGACCGGCGATCGGCAGACCTAAGACCGCGACCTTCCGCATGCTGGATCTGGTCGGACTCGATACGCTCCTGCATGTCGTGGACAACGTACGGGAGAGAAGCGCCGATGAAAGCGAACGGGCGACCTTCGAGAGGCCGGAGCTGCTGGCCAGGCTTGTATCGCTTGGCAGGCTTGGCGAGAAGTCCGGCGAGGGCTTCTACCGCAAGCTGAGAGGCGAGGACGGCCGCAGCCGGATTGAATCGCTGCGACTGGATACGCTGGAGTACGGCGAGCAGCGGCGCGTGACCTCTCCGGTCATCGACGCAGCCAAGGCGGCGAAGGGCTCAGCTGCGAAAGCTCGGGCGCTGCTTGCTGCTGATCCCGCCCATAAGCATGCCCAGTTCGCATGGTCGACGCTGAAGAAAACGCTGCTGTATACGGCTGCTCAAGTCGGCGTCATAGCGGATTCGATTACAGAGATTGATAGGGCGATGCGCTGGGGCTTCAATTGGGAGCTTGGTCCCTTCGAGCTCTGGGACGCGATTGGACTGGAAGAGTCGGTCGCGCGGATGAAGCAGGAAGGCGACACGATTCCGGTATGGGTTGAGGAATGGCTGACCGAGGGGCATACGAGCTTCTACCGCATATCCGGCCAGAAGCGGTTCCATGCGGCGAGGGGAGGCTTCACGGCGGAGAAGGAAGAAGAGGATGTGCTCTCGCTGGCGGCACTGAAGTCTGCGGGACGTACGGTATTCTCAACATCAGGAGCCAGCCTAATCGATCTGGGTGACGAGGTGGCCTGCCTGGAATTCCATTCGCAGAACAATGCGATAGGAGGCGAGGTGCTGACGGCGATCCGACAGTCGGTGCAGGAGGTGTCCCGCAACTGGCGAGGGCTGGTGCTGTCCAATGAAGGCCGGAACTTCTGCGTCGGAGCCAATCTTGTCCTGCTGCTGATGGAAGCTCAGAACGGCGAATGGGATGAAGTGGAGGAGATTATTCGCTTCTTCCAGGACAGTATGCTGCGGCTGAAGCGGCTGGATCGTCCAGTCGTAGCTGCGCCGCACCGGATGACACTGGGCGGCGGTGTAGAGGCATGCTTGCCGGCGGATCAGATCATCCTGTCGCCGGAGACTTACTTTGGGCTGGTGGAGACGGGCGTTGGCCTTATTCCTGCAGGCGGGGGCTGCAAGGAGGCGGCGGCGCTGGCGGCCCAGCGAGCGGTGGCGGCATCGGGAGGCCAGAGGGCAAGCGCCGATATCCAGCAGCCGCTTAACGCATTGTTCGAGACCATCGCCATGGCGAAGGCGTCGACAAGCGGCCATGACGCGAAGCGGCTTGGTCTGCTCCGTCCGCAGGATCGCGTCATCACCAGACAGGACGCGCGCATCTCGGAGGCGAAGCGGGCGGTGCTGGAGCTTGATCGGGCCGGCTATGCGCCTCCGCCGGAGGAACGAATTGCCGTTGCCGGCAAGGAAGGCAAAGCCGTGCTGAAGCTGGCGGTCCAAGCGATGCGCCTGTCCGGCATGATCAGCGAGCATGATGCAGTAATCGGGGGCAAGCTGGCGCATGTGCTTGCCGGCGGGGATGTGAAGCCGGGAACGGAAGTAAGCGAGCAATACTTGCTGGATTTGGAATGCGAGGCGTTCCTCAGCCTATGCGGCGAGCGCAAGACACAGGAACGTATGAGCCATATGCTTGCCACGGGCAAGCCGCTACGCAATTGAGAGGGGGAGTGCGATGAGCAGGCAGGAGAGATTTATGCCGCATGAGCGGGATGCCGTTATTGTATCGGCAGTCCGAACGGCGGTGGGAAAGGCATCAAAGGGAAGTCTCGCGGAAACCAGAGCGGAGGATCTGGGAAAGGCCGTCATTCAGGGTGCGCTGGAGCGGGTACCGAATCTGCCGAAGGAAGCCATTGAGGATGTCATCTTCGGCTGCGCGATGCCGGAGGGTGAGCAGGGGCTTAATGTAGCGCGCGTCATCTCGCTGTACGCAGGCTTGCCGGTAACGACTCCGGCAGTGACGGTGAACCGGTTCTGCGCATCGGGGCTGCAATCGATCGCTTATGCGGCGGAGCGGATCAGGCTTGGCGAAGCCGACGCCGTGATAGCGGGCGGTGTCGAGAGCATGAGCCATGTGCCTATGACTGGCTTCCGGCTATCGCCGCATCCCGGTATCGTAGATGCGATGCCGGAGGTGTATATGGGCATGGGGCATACGGCAGAGGAGGTTGCCCGCAGGTACGGCGTATCCAGAGAGCTGCAGGACGCCTTCGCTGCATCCAGCCACCAGAAGGCGGCTACAGCGATTGCTGCCGGGCTGTTTCAAGCGGAGATTGTACCGATTACGGCCAGCCGTTCCGGCACGGATGACAGCGGACGCCCTTGGCAGAAGATGTTCAACTTCGCGATTGACGAGGGGGTAAGGCCGGAGACGACGGTACAGACGTTGTCGTCACTAAAGCCTTCTTTTGCAAGAGAGGGGACGGTTACGGCAGGCAACGCATCGCAGATGAGCGATGGGGCGGCAGCTGTTATCGTCATGAGCCGCAGCCGCGCAGAGGAGCTTGGGCTGAAGCCGCTCGCCGTATTCCGCAGCTTCAGCGTAGCGGGGGTAGCGCCGGAGATTATGGGCATCGGTCCGATCGAGGCGGTCCCGAAGGCGCTTCGGAAAGCGGGCATTACGAAAGAAGACGTTGATCTGTTCGAGCTAAACGAGGCATTCGCCGCCCAATGCGTGCCTATCATTCGCGAGCTGGGACTTGATCCGGAGCGGGTCAATGTGAACGGAGGCGCCATTGCACTCGGCCATCCGCTCGGCTGCACGGGCGCCAAGCTGTCTGTATCACTGATCCATGAATTGGGGAGACGCGGAGGAGGCATTGGCGTCGTGACGATGTGCATCGGCGGCGGCATGGGAGCGGCCGGGGTGCTGGAAGTGTACGCAGGGCAGTAGGAATTAGGACGAAGAGCGCGTCCTTTACATTGCTAGCTATAGGGAGGGCATTGGCATGACGGATACGAGACGATTCGGCGGACGGTTCATAATCGAGGACAGCAAGCCGGAAGCGGTCGTGACGCCCGAGGATTTCACGGAAGAACAACGATTAATGCATGATGCCGCCATGCAGTTCCTGGAGACAGAGCTCGTGCCGAAGGATGCGGAGATTGAGGCGCTGAATTATGAGCTGACGGTGGAGCTGATGCGGAAGGCAGGAGAGCTGGGGCTGCTCGGCGCCGATATCCCGGAGGCGTACGGCGGCATCGGACTGGATAAGGTCAGCACGACTTTGCTGGCGGAGACGCTGGCGCGTTCCTCTTCCTTCGCGCTGTCGGTAGGCGCGCATACCGGTATCGGGACGCTGCCGATCGTATTTTTCGGAACGCCTGAACAGAAGAGCAAGTATTTGCCGGACCTCGCTACGGGAGCGAAGATTGCGGCCTACTGCCTGACAGAACCTGCATCGGGCTCCGATGCGCTTGGCGCCCGGACAACAGCGAAGCTGTCAGGTGACGGGAACCATTATATTCTGAATGGCTCCAAGCTGTATATTACGAACGCGGGATTCGCTGACCTCTTTATCGTCTATGCAAAGGTGGATGGCGAGAAGTTCACTGCTTTTATTGTTGAACGGGAGACACCGGGGTTCAGTGTCGGTCCCGAGGAGCATAAGATGGGCATTAAGGGATCGTCAACCTGCCCGCTCTTCTTCGAGGATGTTGCCGTTCCAGTCTCCCATGTGCTGGGAGAGGTAGGGAAGGGACATCATATTGCCTTCAATATCTTGAACATCGGACGCTTCAAGCTGGGTGCCGCATGTCTCGGTTCTTCCAAGGAGACGATCGAGCTCGCTTCCAGCTATGCCAACACGCGCAAGCAATTCGGGCAGGCGATATCGAGCTTTCCCCTGATCGCCGCGAAGCTCGCGGATATGAATATTCGCACGTTCGCGCTGGAGAGCCTGCTCTACCGCACAGCGGGATTTATCGATGATACGCTCAGGCTCTCCGATGAGGAAGCGGGAGAGGAGAGAGAGTCGTCAGCCGCCGACGCAGGCAGAAGAGCCGCCAAAGCGATCAGCGAATATGCGATTGAATGCTCGATGGTGAAAGTATTTGCTTCGGAGACGCTGGATGCCGTCGTTGATGAGGGGGTGCAAATTCACGGAGGGTACGGGTATATCCGGGAATACAAGGTAGAGCGAATCTATCGGGACTCCCGTATTAACCGCATATTCGAAGGCACGAATGAAATCAATCGCATGCTTATTCCCGGCACGCTGCTGAAGAAGGCAATGAAGGGCGAGCTTCCGTTGCTTCAAAGCGCCCAGGCGCTGCAGGGCCAGCTATTGCAGCCGATGCCGCTGCCGGCATTCGGCGGGCCGCTGGAGAAGGAAGCCTACCGGGTGGACCAAGCGAAAAAAACATTCCTCGCTATCGGCGGGCTGGCTGTTCAGAAGCTTGGGCTTCGGCTGGAAGAAGAGCAGGAGGTGCTATGCGTATTAGCCGACCTGATGATACAGACATTCGCAATGGAGAGCGTCTTGCTGCGGGCGCAGAAGATGCTGGGCAGGAACGAAAGCAAGGACGCGGAGCAAGCGGGGCTTGCGCAGGCGATGACCGAGGTATTCATTCAGGAGGCGATGGAGAAGGTAGAAGGTCTTGCCAAAACTGCGCTAGCTGCACTAGAGAGCGGGGATGGCTTGCAGATGCAGCTGTCCGTCTTGAAGAAGCTGATGCGGGCGCCGCTCGTCAATACGATCGCACTGAAAAGGGAGATCGCGGCCCGAGTGATTCGAAGTGAGCAATATGTCGTGTAGAGGGGGAGAGCCAGCATGGAATCGCATAGACCTGAAGACCCGCTTGTACCCGCACAATCGCCAGCTGAGGAGGAGGAGGCCGGAGCCGAGGAGGAAGCACGCTCCGAAGGGATTCCGAAGACCGCCTCCGCTATCGAATCAGAGCCTGAACAGCCAGCGGAAGATCATGTGACGGATTCTGGACATTTTGCGCAGGATGTTAAAGCTCATTCGCCACGGGAAGAGGAGCCATCCGGTCTGAGTGAGGAAGAGCCGGTCAGTGATTATGAAGAAGCGCCGCAAGAGCCGGCGGCAGCATCAGACGAGGAGCCGGAAGTGACTGGTGACCTGAGAAGCGATCAGCCGCCGCTGGAATTGGAACGGAACGAGGTTCCTCCTCAGGAGCCTGAGCAGGAAGCGGTTCAAAGGGATGTTCATCAACAAGAGCCAGAACCGGATGTGATTCCGAGTGAGGCATCCCATGCAGAGCCATACCATGATCCAGGAAGTGAAGCGCAGACGGAGGTTGCGGAAGGTTTGGAGGAAGTGACGGAACCAAAGACTGGCGATGGGGAAAGGCAAGAAGAAGCAGAGCAGCCCTTTGTACGCCCGTGGCTGAATCATTATCCGGAGGAGGTTCCCTCAACGCTTGCATATCCAGACTGCAGTATAGGGCAGTTTCTGACGGATTCGGCGAAGCGGTTCCCGGAGCATGATGCCGTGTACTTCATGGGCAAGACGGTGACCTACCGCGAGCTTCACACATCGGCCACCCGAATAGCTAAGGAGCTGGCGGTAAGAGGAATAGGCAAGGGAGATCGTGTTGCGATAATGCTTCCCAACTGTCCGCAGGCAGTGATCGCCTATTATGCGGTTTTGTTCGCGGGAGCAGTAGTCGTCCAGACGAATCCGCTTTATGTAGAGCGGGAGCTGGAGCATCAGCTAAAGGATAGCGGCGCTTCCGCGATTATTACGCTTGATCTCTTCTATGACCGATTGTCTCGCGTACGGGGCGAGAATCCAGAGGAAGGGCCTATTCCTGAGCTGAGACATATTATTGTGACTTCACTTAAGGACGGCCTGCCGTTTCCGAAAAACATGCTCTATCCCATCAAGCAGCGGAAAGAGGGCTTTCGCTCCATTATCCCATATGGGAAGCAAGGGGTTATCGCATACCGCAGCTTGCTTAAGGGAACGGGGCCCAATGTGAGCTTGCCGGAGCAGGGGAAAGGCGATGAGCTGGCTGCTCTGCAATATACGGGAGGCACGACCGGGACGCCCAAAGGCGTCATGCTGACGCATGCCAACTTCGTTGCCAATACATTGCAGACCTCCGCATGGTGCTATAAGGCTGGGGACGGCAAGGAGAGATTTCTTGCCGCGCTGCCGCTATTCCACGTATTTGGCTTAACGGTTGTGATGAACATGTCTGTGCTGAAGGCTGGAACGCTGATTCTGCTGCCGAGGTTCGAGACAGAGACGGTTCTGAAGACGATAGCCGAACGGAAGCCTACTATTTTCCCGGGAGCTCCTACGATGTATGTTGCCCTAATAAATCATCCCAATGCTTCAAAATTCGATCTGTCTTCCGTTAACGTCTGCATTAGCGGCTCCGCTGCATTGCCGCTTGAGGTGCAGGAGCAATTCGAGGCGCTAAGCGACGGGCGGCTGATTGAAGGCTACGGCCTGACAGAGGCAACGCCGGTGACGCATGCCAATCCGATATGGGGGAATCGGAAGATCGGAACGATTGGCATCCCGTTCCCGGATACAGATGCCGCTGTCATGGACCCGGTATCCGGCAAGTTGCTCCCTTCGGGACAGCTCGGCGAGCTGATGATACGGGGACCGCAGGTGATGAAGGGCTACTGGAACCGTCCCAAGGATACAGAGGACGCGCTTCGCAATGGCTGGCTTCGGACGGGAGATCTTGCGACGATGGATGAAGACGGCTATTTTACAATCATGGATCGGATTAAGGATGTCATTATAGCGAGCGGATTCAACGTCTATCCGAGAGAGGTGGAGGAGGTTCTGTTTGAGCATCCTGCCGTTCGGGAAGCTGCGGTGCTTGGTGTCAAGGATGGCTATAGAGGGGAAACGGTAAAGGCTTATATCGTCCTGAAGGAAGGCTGGCAGGTGTCGCGCAGCCAGCTTGACCGCTGGTGCCGGGAGCGGCTGGCGGCCTTTAAGGTGCCGCAGTACTATTCGTTTAGGGAAACGCTTCCAAAGACGATGGTCGGCAAGGTGCTCAGGCGCAAGCTAGCTGAGGAAGAGTTGGAATCGGACGACGCTTTGGGGGACGATAAGGAATGAAGGAGATGGATGAGAAATGGTTTCGGCAGCAGGCGGATGATGCGGGGCAGCTAACGCGTCTCGCCGAACGCGCTCAGGAGACGTTCTGGGGACTGCTTGGCTGCGAAGTCGTAAAGGCGGATGGGAATAAAGCGACGATTTGTCTGGATCTGATTCCATCCCATCTGAATTTGCTTGGCATTGTCCATGGCGGCGTGCTCATGTCGCTGATGGATAATGCGATGGGGCTGGTAGTGATGCTGGCGGAGACGACGGGGCGGACAGTAACGGCTAATATGAATACACATTTCCTCGCCAGTACATCAAGCGGATTGCTGCTGTGCGAAGCGGAGCTATTGCATCGAAGCGGCAGAACGCTTACGCTGCAGGCAGAAGTGAAGGATGAGGATGGAAAGCTGCTCGCCTGGGGGAGCGGATCGTACCGGCTCATTTAAAGGGTGTTACGATGGAAATGGAAGTAACCAAAGGAAAGTGGCATTGGTTGCCAGTTATTTTCAGATTAGATATAATTGTAGCAAATATATGGAAACAAAATTGTGCAGTTTGTATATCAAGCCAGTTGAAAATGTAACCGATAATAAGGTTAAAGGAATGGAGGGCGGGGAAATGGAGCCGAGTTGGATTACAACGCTGTTATTAGTATTCGGCATTGCGGTAGGCGTCGTTGGCGTTATCGCGTATTTGCGAATGCTGCGTAAGGAAAAATTGGCAGCGATAGTCCAATCCAGCGCCGATTCCCCGCCTTCTGACGGCCTTTCCGGCGATCAACAAGCCAAATCCGAAGACGAATCTACAAAGGGAACATAATTGTTCACTTTCTTATTCGGAGTCAAAATGATATAATAGTAAGAAAAATGAAAACATTGTGACTCATTGGCCATGGAGTTGCCTGCACCGAAGGGGGTTCTTTGCGGTGTAAGAGCCGCATACGTTCTCGGATACTGCTGTTTAGGACGACCATCCATCGTATAAGGGAGGAGATTTCATGGCGAAACATAGCCAGAATGAAGTCAAGGAAAGCCTGAAAGAACTTACGAGAATTTTCCAGCCTAAGGACCCGCGGAAATTTGTGAAGGATTATATTCGCAAATACCGCATCACAGGCGGGTATGAGGATGAGCTAACGTCTTTGGTGGAGGATGAGCTAGGCAGAATGAACTCCTCGGTCGGATGAGATTAACATTTCGAGGCTTTGTTTCCCAGGTTGGGAAGCAAGGCCTTTTTGTTGTTCAAAAAAATTTTCTGGTTAAATTGAGAATTGCTATCAACTCAGGTATAGTATAGATAATGATTATCATTACCGTACAGAGAAGCGCAGGTGGATATGCGCCATGGGAGGAAGACATGAGAGAGCTTTACGATGTGACGATTATCGGCGGCGGACCCGCCGGCTTATATACGGCATTTTACAGCGGCATGAGGGAGTTGAAGACAAAGATTATCGAGGCCCAGGATCAGTTGGGCGGCCGGATGCTGCTGTATCCGGAGAAGATTGTGTGGGATGTAGGCGGCGTGCCGCCGATTCGTGCTGAGAAGCTGCTGGAGCAGATTATCCAGCAAGGCATGACCTTTGATCCGACGCTTGTGATGAGCGAGCAGATCGTCGGCCTGGACCGGCAGGAAGACGGGACGTTCATTCTGACGGCGGCGAGCGGTCAGCTTCACTATACGCGTGCCGTTATTATGGCCTGCGGCTATGGTATTCGCAAGCTGGCGAAGCTTGAGATTGAAGGGGCCGATCGATACGAGGTGACGAATCTCTACTACACGGTGCAAAATCTGGAGACATTTCGCGGCAAGCGCGTCCTCATCTCCGGCGGCGGAGATTCGGCAGTCGATTGGGCGAATGAACTGGAGAAGGTGGCAGCCAGCGTCACGGTTGTTCATCGCCGGGACAGCTTCGGAGGATTGGAGCGCAACGTTACGATGATGAAGGAGTCTTCGGTTGATGTCCGGACGCCTTACGCGCTCCATGCTTTGTATAGTACAGATGGGCAGTCGATCGGCCAGGTGTTAATCAAGCATATCGAGACAGAGGAAGAGATCCGGCTTGATGTCGATGCTGTCATCGTCAATCATGGAATGAGGTCGGACTTCGGGCCGATTCGCAACTGGGGCTTTGATATGGGGGAATGGAAGGCGAATGTCACTTCGAAGATGGAGACGAATATTGCCGGGGTGTTCGGAGCGGGTGATTTTGTCGGCCATGACAGTAAAGTTGGATTGATCGCGGGTACGTTCACAGATGCCATTGTTGCTCTGAACAGCGCAAAGGTATATCTGGAGCCGGAAGCGAATCCATACGCCTATGTATCTTCCCATAATGACCGGTTCAAGGAGAAGAACAAGCTGCTTGAGGTGCATGGTTAGGTTTGTTATGATCCAAGTTCAAGAAACTTTCGCGTAAATCGCCGCCAATGCCTTGCATGAGTTCTCCGTTCGTGGAATAGGGTATAGCATATACTCCCAATTTCTGTTATCCACGACTAAGAAGGAGGTACGCACATGGCGGTGGAATTAAAGACCCGCGAACATATCAGGGGGATTCGCAGGGCAGGAAGGATCGTTGCGGCATGCCATAAGGCATTGTCACAGCGACTTGCTCCAGGGGTGACGACAAGGGAGATTGACCGGTTCGTTGAACGGTTCATGCTGGACCGCGGCGCCACACCTGCGCAGAAGGGGTACAAAGGCTACCCGTATGCGACTTGCGCGTCAGTCAATGATGTGGTCTGCCACGGGTTCCCCGATACGGAGCCGCTGGAATCCGGGGATATTGTGACAATTGATATGGTGGCGGACGTGAACGGATGGAAGGCGGATTCCGCCTGGACGTATATTATCGGAAGGTCGACCGCTGCGACGGAGAAGCTGCTGCGCGTGGCAAAGCAAGCGATGCAGGAAGGCATCAAGCTGGCTCAGCCGGGCAATTATATCGGAGACATCGGGCATGCGGTGCAGGTGCGTGCGGAACGGGAAGGCTACAATGTCGTTCGCATGTTCGTCGGCCATGGCATCGGACGCCAGATGCATGAATATCCCAATGTAGAGCATTACGGACCGCCGGGACAGGGTGTCAGGCTGGAGGAAGGCATGGTGCTTACAATAGAGCCGATCATTACATCCGGCAAGGCTGATGTCTATATTGCCCGCGACGGCTGGACGGCCCGTACGATGGACGGCTCATGGTCGGCCCAATTCGAGCATACGATTGCAGTTATGAAGGATGGGCCGATTGTGCTCACTCGCTGGGATTAAGGATGAATTGACAGCTTTATCTATACATGAATATAACCCGCTATTGGCGAAGAAGCCGACAGCGGGTTTATTATTATGACTTCGCAGCTTCTCTCTGACGCTTCCACTCTTCATGCAACGTAACGTTCTTCTTCCACAGCGCATCACGGGCTGTCTGATCGTAGGCGACCAGCTTCTCGCCGAAGACATCGCCGAGTACGTCAAGCCATTGCGATTGTGTCTGAAGCTCGGTCTTCTTGATCCCGTGCTCGTCCCGCTGTGCCCACACACAGCCCCGAAGCTCGTTGCTGCCGCCCGCATGCCGATGGCGAAGAAGGAAGGTATTGACCCAAGGCGATTCCGGGGAGGTGCTGTAGTGGTTGTGCTGCGGGAGGAAAGCAGAGATATCGTCTATGACTTCTGGAGCGACGTCCACGCCTGAGAAGGTGGCATTCGGGTCATGCTCCAGCCGCCAGCCTCCCGCAGCTACTTCCGATTGGAGAAGCTTGTACGTGTATGGTCCTTGATCATAAACACCATGTACGAGCGGCAAGGGCTCATAAGGCATATCGCCCAGTCCGGCATCGATAATCCAGCGTGTTTCCTGTGCCTGATCATCTGGCAACGATACGGTAAGCGCAAGATGAAAGCCGTTCACGCGAGGCGCTTCGCCTATGGGCTGAACGCCTGCTCTATGCCAGGCGACGTCATAGCCGAGCGTGCGAAGCAGCAAACTGAAGGCTCCGTTCAGATGAAAGCAATAGCCGCTGCGTCCGATCAATATCAGCTCAAGCGATTGTTTCGGATCGATGGATACAGCCCGTCCGGCGAAGATGTCGATGGACTGCCAGGATAGCTGCTCCACATGGGCGCGATGCAGCTGGAACAGGTAGGGGAGCGTAGGTTTTTCTATATCGGATAGGCCAAGGCGATTCAGATAGCCCCGCACTTCAGATGAAGTCAGCATATTAATTCCTCCTTAAAGACGTTAATGGTTAACGGTGTATAGAATCATTGTTGCGCTGCTAATCCTATTTTATAATGAATCTGACTCCTATAGAATGGTCAGAATTATAGTAATTAAAGAGACAGAATGAAGAGGGGGACCTCATATGATTGAAGTGGTCATATCTGATCAGTCCGATCAGCCTCAATATATGCAGCTGTACAGCCAGCTCCGCAATCACATACGAAGCGGCATTATTCCAAACGGCACGAAGCTGCCGTCCGTCCGCTCCCTGCAAGCACAGCTGAATTGCAGCAAGACGCCGATCGAGACGGCGTACCAAATGCTCGCGATGGAAGGATACGTCATGAGCAAGCCCAGATCGGGATTGTACGCCGTGTCGCCGAATGATACAGCCAAGGTGAATAGTACGCACAAGCAAGGAAGTCTAATGCAGCCGGTATCGAGCTCGCCGCTTAGAGACACGCCTGCGCCTCTGCACCCGATTGATATCGACTTCGATCCGGCGGCTGTAGATCGTGACGTCTTCCCCGTGCGCGTATGGAAGAAGGTGCTTCACGAGACGCTGGAGGGCAGCCCCGATAGCTATTGCGGCTATGGCGATCTGCAAGGGGAGTACGGCCTGCGCGTCGTGCTGGCTGAATATGTAGGGCAGGCGAGAGGTGTGGAATGTACGCCCGATCAAATCGTGGTCAGCGTCGGCATCGCCAGCAGTATTCGAATGATAACCGCACTGCTGGACGGCATCCGCAGCGTGGCGATGGAGGAGCCTGGATTCCGCCGTGTACGTGAGCAGTTCCTGCATGAAGGGCTTCAAGTGGTTCCTGTGTCTGTTGGAGAAAAGGGCATTATGGTTGATGAAGTGAGACGCAGCGGAGCCGAGGCCGTGTATGTGACGCCTTCCCATCAGTTCCCCACCGGATGCGTAATGCCTTATGCGGAGCGGGAGAGACTGTTAGATTGGGCGAATGCGACAGGCTCCTATATAATCGAGGATGATTATGACGGAGAGTTCCGTTATCAAGGCAAGCCAATCCCTTCGCTTCAAAGCCTGGATCGCCATGGACGGGTAATCTATATTGGCACGTTCTCCAAAGCATTCACCCCGGCGCTGCGCATGAACTATATGGTGCTGCCCAGGTCATTGTTATCCCGGTTAACATCCATCAGCCATCTGCTGATGATCCCGTCGACGATCGACCAGCTTGCGATGAAGGCTTTCATCGAGCAAGGGCATTGGTATCGCCATATTCGCCGAATGCGCAATGTGTACCGCAGAAAGCATCATCGGTTGATCGAGCTGCTAGAGGACGCCTTCGGCGACCGGATTCGGATTACCGGGCATAGCGCGGGACTGCATCTGCAGGTGGAGATGCGGACGGTTTGCAGCGCATCCGAACTGATGGAGCTGGCGGCGCAAGCTGGTGTGCGCGTCTATGATTTCCAGCAGCTGTGGATGACAGAAGGGGGACGCGAAGGGAAACATCCGAATGTGTATTTCGGATTTGCGGGGATCAGCGAGGCGGATATGGAAGAGGGAATGAAGCGGCTTCAAGAAGCGTGGAGGAGAATATAAAGGCCGGGCCCCCGGCCCGGCCTTCTGCAATTGCAGGAAGCTGTGGAAGAAAGCTATGCGCTATGGTTCATGGGATTACGCAGCTTCAAGCCATCTACTAGTGCTGCTTGAAGTTAATGGTCGGATATTTGGTTACAATGCGGTTCATCGAAGCCTTTTTATCTTCTTTGATGTACTGGTCGAAAAAGAGAAGGCAGATTTCGTTCGTGAGACTATGGTAATTTAATGAATCATGAGTCTTGGACGGCAGCAGCGAGGAAAAGAAATTGAAATCAGTAAAACTCATATGATTCGTCCCAGGAATTGTAACCGAATAACCTCCGCCAGTGAGTGCCGATTCTCTGCGCTTGCTGATTTCGATTAAGATTTCTTTCGTGTCTTCAGGGAAATCAGATTCATTTATATGGGCATCATTGAAGTATTTTTCGGTTTCATCCGCATTAAAAAGCATAAACGGCTTGCCTACTCCGGTATCCGGAGCGAGGTCTCCATATAGTCCGCCGTCCAGATTGATCGCGGCTTTGATGCGGTCATCCTTCATCAGGATCTGCATGGCGGTTGCGCCGCCGTAGGAATGGCCGAACATGCCGACTTGGCTCATGTTCATCTGGTTATAGAATGGACTGTCATGGTCCCCATTCAACTCTTCAAGCTGATCCATTACAAACTGGACATCTTCAACCCATAAGGAAATATGGGAATCGAGCAGGGACAGTCCTGCATCGATCTGGGTGAGGGAGGGTGCGACCCGGCCATTGGATAATACCGTCGCCGCAGCATCGTAAGTATGATCGATAGAGGCAATCATATAGCCATTGCTGGCGAGCTCTTCAAACTGGAATGTACTTGAATTGCGGTACGAGCCCATGCCATGCGAGAAGATGAGCAACGGCCAAGCATCCTGCTGCTCCGATACGGCCGCCTCTACTCTGGCGTTGGTTGTGACTAGACCTAAATGCCCGAACAGGAAAGAGGGGAAGCCTTGAGTCTGGCTTAATCCGGCTGCAAGCTCCGCGGGATGCGCGACATAGGGCGCTTTGGACTCTGTGCTCCCAGTGCGGCTCGGATACCAGAGCTGTACGACCAGCTCTCTTTTGTCATCGGGATCATCGGTATAAAGCTCTTCTCGATCGTCATCTCTAACGTAATAGGTAGCTGTCCCAATCTCATAGGGGCCGGTAGGCTTGCCGAAGGAGAAGACGGGAACGAGAATGGGCGGCAGGACCGCGGCTGCCGTATAGAGAAGGAGCAGGATGCCCTTGACTGATCGCATCTTCCACGATGAAGATACACTCACACGGTGAGGACGAATCAAGATGAGCAGCGCAATGATGGGGAGTGCTAAGTAAGCGGGAACCATCTGCCACCTGAAGCCTTCTGTAAAAAGCTGCAACGCCGTCAGCAAGCCTGCCGCCCCTGCTAATCCCGCATTCCACTTTGTGAGCCCTCTGCTCATCCACATCAGACGAGCCAGTACAACAACATTTGCGATGATAACAATAGCTTCCAATGTTCTCATGATTGGTTCTCTCCATTATTTGTGTCGTATTCCAAGTCTTGTTGCCAGCATAGCGCATGGTTTTAAAAAGGGGATTACGAATAACTTAACATTGGCTAAACTTCAACTATGCCATTAAGCAGGAATTAAGGTGGACAGACGGTGACACAGCAAAAAAAGCCCGCAAGAGGAACACAATGATGTGTCCGCCTTGCGGGCTTTAGGGTATTGTTATACGCGGTAAACGACAGCCTCGTAAGGCTGCAGTTCGATCACGATGTCTTGATTGGTTCTTGCGGAATGGTTGCTGATGACGATATCGCCCAGCTTCTCTGCGCCGCAATCAGCCGTATTGACGGTTGCGTTCTGCTCCGAGATGTTCAGCAGCACGAGCCAAGATTCGTCGCCGAGCGTACGGGTATAAGCATAAATTTGCTCATGGTCATTCAAGTGAGTCGTGAAGCTGCCGTATATCATCACTTCATTGCGCTTGCGCAGCTCGATGAGCTTCTTGTAGTAATAGAATACGGATTGGGGGTCCGCCAAAGCTTGCTCGACGTTGATTTCCTTATGATTCGGATTGACGCCGATCCATGGCTGCCCATTCGTGAAGCCGCCTTGCGCTGAGCTGTCCCACTGCATCGGCGTACGCGAGTTGTCGCGCGACAGATGCTGAAGCTCCTTCAGCACTTCCTGCGGGTCACGGCCCTTGCCGACTTCTTCCTTATACTTGTTCCTCATCGAGATATCGTTATATTCGTCGATGGAGGAGAAGCGGATGCCCGTCATGCCGATCTCTTCACCTTGGTACACATAAGGCATGCCAGGCAAAGTATGAATGAGCGTGGCGAAGCAGGTTGCTGTTTGCTCCCGGTATTCGGCATCGTTGCCGAAGCGCGTCACGACGCGCGTATGGTCATGGTTGTTCAGGAACTGAGAGTTCCAGCCTTTGCCCCACAAGCCGTCATACCAGCGAGCCTGAATCTGCTTGAAGCGCTGCATGTCCCAATGGGCCATATAGTCGCATACTTCAAAGTGGAACATCGTATTCAATTCGCCGCGGTCCTCGCCAACGTACAGCAGGCCGTCCTCCGGATTAACGAACGGGATCTCGCCGACGGTAAATGCATCATAGTGCTTAAGCACTTTCTCATGCATTTCCTGTAAATATTCGTGTATCCCCGGGTTGTTGCCCAGATAGGAAATATCGGCAGGGTTGTCCGCGTCCGGGAAGCCCGGAATCTTGGCCAGCAGATTGATGACGTCCATACGGAAGCCGTCAATGCCTTTGTCCAGCCAGAACCGCATCAAGCTATATACTTCCTCGCGAACCTTCTCGTTCTCCCAGTTCAGATCCGGCTGCTCAGAGGAGAAGGAGTGGAAGTAGTATTCGCCCGTGGCTTCGTCATGCGTCCAAGCGGACGGAGCGAAGTAGGAGCGCCAGTTGTTCGCTTCCTTACGCCAGATGTAATAGTCGCGCTTCGGATTGTCGATTGAAGAACGGGACTCCTTGAACCAGGCATGCTGATCCGACGTGTGGTTCACGACCAGGTCCATAATGAGCTTCATACCGCGATCATGCACGGCTGACAGCAGCTTGTCGAAGGAAGCCATCGTTCCCGCCTTTGCCATAATGGAGCGATAATCCGCAATGTCGTAGCCATTGTCCACGTCAGGCGATTCGTAGCACGGATTGAGCCAAATCACGTCTGCACCCAAGCTTTGGATATAATCGAGCTTCTGATAGACGCCTTCCAGATCTCCGTATCCATCGCCATTGCTGTCATAAAAGCTGCGCCAATACACTTGATAGACGACCGCTTCTTTCCACCATGTTTTGTTCATGTTGTTATCTACCCTTTCCAACTTCAACCGCATAGCCCGTTGTATTGCTGAGCACTTTCACATGCAGGTCATCATTCGTCGTTATTCGTTGTACTTCTATGCTAAGATGGCCTTCGCCAATCGGTATACGTTCGATCTTGAGCCGGTTCATGCCGCTTGGCAGCGCCGGCTGCAGCTTAATGGAGCGGCTTAGCGCATCCGGGAATAGTCCCAGCGCCGTCTGTGCGATGACGATCGATACAGCCGCAGACCAGGCTTGCGGCGAGCATGTCGTCGGATAAGGGACGACGCCTTCGCCTTCATTGGCATAGCCGCAGAACAGCTCAGGGAACCTTGCGTCCGCGAACGAACGGGATGCTTCCAGCAGGCTGTCGATTAGCTGCACCGCATTGGCTTCATAACCTAAGCGGCTTAATCCGAGCAGGATAAATCCATTATCATGAGGCCATACGCTTCCGTTATGATAGCTCATCGGATAATAACCGGCGGCATTCGTACTCATCGTGCGGATGCCGAAGCCCCCATTCATATCAGGAGAGCTCAGGCGTTTCGCGACCATCGCAGCGCGTCCAGTCTCCGGCAGCTCGCAGAAGAGCAAGTGGCCGGGATTGGATGTGACGGAATGGACCGGGTTACGGTCACGCTCCAGCGCGATGGCGTAGTACTGTTCATCCTTCATCCAGTAGCGGGATTCGAATTGCTCTTGCAACGCTTGAGCCTCTTTGCGCAGCTTCGCCCCAAGCCCCGTGTCTCCTAGCCCGTCATAGATTGCAGCAAGCTGCACCTTGGCGTAATAGACATAGCCCTGCACTTCGCTTAGCGCGATCGGGGAGGAGGCCAACTCGCCGCCAGGATGAACGATGCAATTCGGCGAATCCTTCCAGCCTTGATTCGGGAAGCCTTGTTCCGCCTCTTGATGGTAGGAGAGGAAGCCGCCATATTGCTCGCTATTCTCATCGATCCATGCCAGCGCGTTCAAGACGGCGGGAGTTAATTCCTTGACTAGCTCCAGATCGCCCGTCCACTTCACATATTCAGCGAGAACGACGAGAAAGAGCGGCGTCGCATCGACGGTGCCGAAGTATGGGCCGAACGGGGATTGACCTGTTGCGACCAGCTCGCCGAAGCGCATTTCATGCATGATTTTGCCCGGTTGCTCGTCCCGTGTGGCATCATACTTCGTGCCTTGCCAAGCTGCCAGTGTCCGCAGCGTCGCCTTGGCTGTCTCTGGCTGAAGCATCAGCATATAGAGGGAGGTAATCAGGCTGTCTCTGCCGAAAGGCGCTGCAAACCATGGCAGGCCAGCTGTCGGCATCTCGCCGTGTCCATAATCGGACAACAGCATCTTTAAATCTTGCACGCTGCGACTGAATACGCGCTGGAATGCGGGATGATCTGTCTCGACGGTCATCGTATCCTCAGTCCAAGCACGGTAGCTCTCAGCAAGAGCTGCCAGTCCGTCCGCGAAAGGAGGGAGGGATGGCTTGTTAAGCGTCTCCCACGACGGCGTTATCATGAAATGAACTGATACCGACTCCTGCGGCTGCAATACCCGGCAGAACCGGACATGTCCGGCTTCATTCACGTCGGCAGGCTCCGAATCCCACTGAATATGAATGAAGCGCTCCATGTCGTCTTTTCCTGAATATTGCCATGTCATGCCGTCCTTGTTGTACTCTGCGTGACGGATATGGCCGACTTCACCTGTACGGTAGCGGCGAACGAGGAACATATCTTGAAAGTCCGCTCCAAACAACATATCGATATCGGCTGGTCTGGCATCCGGGAAAAAGTTCGTTACCGTAATCCGTTCATGCAACGATCCGTTATAGATATAACGTTCCCGTATGAGTTCCATCGCGCCTACGTCTTTGGTCTGGTTCATGAGCCGAAGCTTGGTATAGTAGCTTCGGTCCAGATGGGAGGAGAGCAGCTGTGGCGGCTCTCCGTTCACTCTGAATTCCATCTCGCTCAGGAAGCGAGTATCTTTTGCATAGAGTCCATAGCCGTCCTCCGAGCCGCCGGTCAAATCGCCGTTTGGCCTTGTCAGACAGAACAAATCTCCTTCTTTCATTACGCAGTTATTCATGCGGTCCATTCCTCCTGCCTTACTTCACTGCGCCTTCGGCGACCCCTTTGATGATGTGTTTTTGTGCGATGAAATAGAAGATAACTACCGGGATGATGGATAGCGTCAAGCCGGCCATCGCCAGGTTCCACACAATCGTGAACTCTCCGAAGAAGTAGAACGTGGAGAGCGGGATCGTACGCAAGCCTTTGTCCGACAACGTCAGGGATGGAAGCAGGTAGTCATTCCACATCATAATGACGTCGAGAATCGCAACGGTAATGGTAATCGTCTTCAGCATCGGGAATACGATGCGCCAGAATACGCCGAACTTACTGCAGCCGTCGAGTGTCGCTGCTTCCTCAAGCGCAATCGGCACCGACTTGATAAAGCCGTGATAGAGGAAAATAGCCATGCTGGCATGGAAGCCCACGTTCATGAAGATCAGGCCGCCATGCGTATTGAGCATTGGGATATGCAGATTCGTCCCGATCCAGCCCATGACCTGCATGAGTGGCATCATGAGTGTCTGGAATGGAATGAGCATCGTCGATACGAGCACCATGAATATAATTTGGCTCAGCTTATTGTTCGTACGGACGAGCATCCAGGCTGTCATGGATGACAGAACCACGATGAACACGAGAGAGACGAGCGTAACGAACAATGAGTTGCCGAACGCGGTCAGGAAGTTCATCTTCTCCATCGCTTGCGCGTAATACTCGAAGCTGAAGGAGGATGGAAGCGCAAGTGCGTTCTCGTACAGCTCGGAGCGTGTCTTGAATGAGTTCACGATCATGATGTAGATCGGCGACAAGAAGAGGATAGCGATGACGACAAGCAATACTTCCAGAATCCATTTGCTTGTATTCTTCATTACATCTGCACCTCTCTTTTCTTCGTGATGTACACCTGAACGAGCGTTACTGCGGCTACAATCACGAAGAAGATAATCGCTTTCGCTTGACCAATACCGTAACGGCTATATCCGAAAATTTCGGTGAAAATGTTCATGGCGAACATTTCCGTGGAGTTGATCGGACCGCCGCCGGTGAGCGACAGGTTAACGTCGAATATTTTGAATGCGCCGGATAGCGTCAAGAATAGGCAAATCGTAAAGGATGGCATCAGCAGCGGGAAAATAATCTTGGTCAGTCTATGCCAAGCATTGGCACCGTCGACCTTCGCTGCTTCCATCATGTCGTCGGGAATGCCTTGAATTCCCGCAATATAGATAATCATTGTATAACCCGCCATCTGCCATGCGAATACGACCGCGATCGCATACAGGGCATAATCGGGATTGAGGAGCCAGTTGAAGAAGACGCCGCCCATGCCGGTGTTTTCCCCAAGATATTTGAACACATCGGTAAAGATAAACTTCCAGATATAACCCAAAATCAGGCCGCCGATCAGGTTCGGCATAAAGAATAGCGTTCTTGCGATATTGCTGGTGCGCAGCTTGGAAGTTACAAGCAGAGACAGGGCAAGGCCCATCACATTGACAATAATAAGAGCTAAAAATGTAAATTTAATCGTCAGCCAAGCCGACTTCAAGAAGCGGTCGTCCTGGAAGATATGGACGTAGTTGTCGAAACCTACAAACACCTTCGGATTGGCCGGGATACCGTCCCAGCTAATGAAGGAGTAATAAATGCCTATGGCAAAGGGGATGAGGACAACGATGGAAAAGATGGTCAGCAGAGGTGCTGTAAATAGAGCGTACCAGGCTCTATTTTTGCTCGCTTTCATATGCATTCACTCATTTCGGAGTAATTTCGGTCCGTACGGTTGGTTGGTCAAAGAGAGAAAACTAACCTGGCCACGCCAGGTTAGTTTTCCGTAAATCAACTGTTGCCGGTATGGCGTTAGGCTTATTGCTTAGGTGCTTTTGCCCATACTTCATCAAGCTTCTGAAGGAATTGAGCGCCAGTCATGGACTTGTTCAAGAAAAATTCTTGTGTGACAGGAGCCAGATCGTTCTGGATGATGCCTTGCGGGAAGTAAGTCAGAGCCCAAGGAATCGTGTTGCCGCTCACTGTAGCTTCGGATACCGCTTGGGAAAGCGGATCGAGGCTGCTTGTTTCGATATTCGTCATCGCAGGAATGAATTTGAATTCGTCTACGATGATTTTTTTGCCTGTCTCGCTGTTGTACAACCATTCCAAGAATGCGTTAGCCGCTTTGATTTGATCAGCGGACGCTTTGTTGTTGATAACCCAGATCGCAGGGATGTCTACAGCCAGCTTCGTGTTGCCTGCAAGCGGCATAGCCATCATGCCAGCATTGATGTCTTTGTAGTCTTGCAGCATGCCATAGCTCCAGTTGCCTTGGTGTACAATTGCTGTCTTGCCAGTTGCGAAGTCACCCATTTGCGTATCGTAAGTCACTTCAAGCGGGTTTTTCGCCGATTCGCGGATAGCTTCCATGTATTGGGCGAATTCTTGGAATTCCTTCGTGTCAGCCATCTTCACTTCGCCTTTGTTCAACTGATCGATGAACGCAACAGGATCTTGTTGAAGCGCAAAAGGCGTGTTCAGGATGTGTCCGATCAGGAAGTATGCTTCCTGGGACAGGCTGAAGCCGTTAATGCCATTGGACTTGCTTTCTTCCAGGAAAGCCTTGAAGGATGCAAGGTCGGTAATTTTGGCAGGGTCGACAAGGTCCTTGTTGTAGACAAAGCCGAAGCCTTCTACGCCAATCGGTACACCGATGTTCTTGCCGTCAATCTTCACGTCCATATTCGGAGCGATGTTCTTTACGTAAGATTCATTGCTCATGTCGTAGTAGTACGACTGGAATTTGGTTGTTTCTGCGCCTGGCTGAACGCCGAAGATCGTAGGGCCTTCGCCTGCATTCATCTTCGCTTGAAGCTGAGTCAGGTAGTTGTCGCCTGCGGAGCCCCATACGTCGATTTCGTTGCCTGTTTCTTCCTTATACTTCTTGGCCATCGCTTCCAGTTGGTCTGCGATCTCAACTTTGGATTGGAACAACGAAATCTTCGGAAGCTTCGCAGCTCCGCCTTCGCCGTTCGAACCGCCGTTATTGGTATTGTTCCCGCCACAAGCGGCGAGGATGGTAAGTAGCATAACGGAACTGATCATGATGGAAATAAAGCGCTTTACATTTGTCACTTGTAAGGTCCCCCTTTTGATGGATGTACCATTGATTATAAACCGACAGGTGAAGAAGTCAATAAAAAACTTATGAAATTTAGATATTTTACTTAATAAAATGTAGTTGTTTTAAGTAAAATGTAGACTATAATAGTAAGTAAAACAGAGATTCGTTTTACTAATCGCAAAATGTGATTGATTTCAACGGTTCCTGTCGTTTCAATGGTTTTGGCAATTATATTGCTGTTGAAATGTGTAGGTAAAACGGTTGTAAAGTGTTATAATAAGTTTTACTTACGGAATTTGATGAGGAGGTTTATGGATGAGCAGTTTGAAAGAGATTGCCCAGTTGACGGGCGTATCTATTTCGACCGTATCCAACGTATTGAACGGACGGAAAAACGTATCGCAAGAAACAAGAGAGCGCATCCTGCGGATCTGCGAAGAGCAGGGCTATGTGCACGATGCTTCGCCGAAAAAACCTAAATCGGATAAAGATAAACGGATTGTTTTTATATTCAGCGATTTTGATCGCGAATTTTATTTGAAAATTATCGAAGGGGTCAGCACCTGTCTGAACGAAAACGGGTACGATCTCATCATTTGCACCAATAAATCAAGCGACAACTTCCTAAAGAGCAGCTTCGCGCGGGGTACGATCAGCCTGGACGGAAGCTTGTCGGACGAGTACTTCCAAGCGGTGGCCAAGTCGGAATTCCCGGTGGTGCTTATGGACAGGGTGCTCGATAACGACAATAAAAATACAAAAAGCGTCATCGTCGACAATTATCCGGTCATGTGCCAGCTTGTGCAGTCGCTCGTTGACAAAGGGCTGAAGCGCTTTGGTTTCCTGGGCGGACAAGCTGGGACGCTGGATAATAAGGAGCGGTTCTCCGGTTTCATGGATACGCTGCAGGCCAATGGGATCGGCTTCGACCAGTCGTATTATTATCACGGTAATTACAGGGAGAAGAGTGGTTACCAGGCGGCCAAGCTGATGATTCTGAGCAACGATTACCCGGAAGTGCTGGTCTGCGCGAACGACAATATGGCGATCGGCGCGATTAAGGCGTTCGAGGAACACGGAATCTCCGTACCGCGTGACATCTCGATTACCGGCTTCGATGATTCCGATGCTGCTGCGCTGGCGGGACTGACGACGATCAAGATTCCGCGTTACGAAAGCGGGTTTCTGGCAGCCAAGGAGCTGCTGGAGCTGATCAAAGGCAACGTCAATCGCGAAACCGTCAAGATCGGCGCATCCATCATCTGGCGCCAGTCTGTTCGTTCCTAACGTACAGTCTCAATCAAGTATCCAATGAGCGGATATTTCGTTAATACCAGCCTGAGCGACTTTATGGTCGCTGCAGGCTGGTTTTTTTGTTGGATTAAGCAAAGCTCTGCATGCGAGTCCACTTTAACTTACCCCGTATTTGGGTGGTCTAATCATGTTTTGTTTCCTATTTATAGAAGGGGCTCGTTCTGTTCTTCAAGAGAATGTCATAGTGGGGAGGGAATATTCATGAGATAAATCCGGAGGTCAAATGAGAGGAATTCATAGTTAATTATACCAAGCGACTTAGTTAGAATTTGAGGGCAAAACTTATTTATATCATATTTGAAAATGAAAAGAAATACTTTTCTGTAAAAAAGTATTGAAAAATAGGTCGGACTGTAGTATCTTCTACATGTAGGAAATAAAAGGAGATGAATAGAGGTGGAAAAGATGGCAATGCAGATGATGATGACGATGTGTATGGATGAAGTTATGTGCAAGATGAATTCCATGAAGATGATGATGGACAAGATGATGGAAATGAACATGATGGATGGAATGGATACGAACATGATGATGATGAAAATGCAGGAATGCGATGAAATGATGACGATGATGATGAAAATGATGCGTGAAATGGAACAAGTGTCCATGTAATTGCTGAGAATCTGGCCATTCACAGCAATGGAGCGTGAACTTGCAGAGCAGTCACCTGCATGCATGTATGAAACAGGATGGGTACATAGGTTGGCAAAGCAGATCGCTGCATGCCGGCTTTTTTTGTGTTTATTTTAGGTTCTACGACTGTCTTGCCGTATGTTGAGCTTTAAGTTTATTGCAGATGTTTATCCTCTGGATTTTAAATTCCAATACTTTCTCTTGAAGCTGAAGTTTCTCGGTTTCCGAATGATTGGCGCTTCTGAGCTGTTCGTATAGCTCCAGCATTTTTTGATTGATGCTGTCAAAGCGCAGCCATAACTCCATTCGAACATGATGTACGATTTCCTCTTGGATATGACGGTCGCTGTCGCGCAGCTTTTGCGAAATATGCTGTTGCCATGCCGTATCGCCGATGGATACCGCAAAATTGTAAAGGTCCAAATGGTCATCGACCCAATTTGACGCGATAGCTTTATTCGTATAGGACATAACTAACAGCTCCAATCGTTGCAGCTCTATATACCGAGTATTATACTAGGAATTAACGGATTTTCAAGTGTTTTTTTAAAAATTAGTTTGAGGCATTATCCATATGTGGTTATCGTTCAGCTTCAAGCCTGCTAAACATTTATATGTTACAATGATACGAGCAAATCAAGGGATATATAAGTATTGAATTTAGGTGCATACATGAATGGAGATAGAGAAAAATGAGTTTGTTAACGGTTGAGCAATTATCACATACGTTTGGCGATCGGGTATTGTTTAGAAATGTGTCCTTCCGCTTGCTTGAGGGGGAGCATGTCGGGCTGGTTGGCGCGAATGGTACAGGGAAATCCACGCTTATGAATATTTTGACTGGCAAGTTGCTGAAGGACGAAGGCAAGGTGGAATGGACGCCTCGCGTTCGTTACGGTTATTTGGATCAGCATACGAAGCTTGAAGCAGGTAAAACCATTCGGGACGTCTTGAAGGATGCGTTTTTGCCTTTACTCGTATTAGAAGAGGAGCTTAACAATATTACTGCGCAAATGGGCGATGCCGATTCGGATATATTGGATCAGCTTCTGGAGCGTATGGGGGAAATTCAAGAGGAGCTTGAAATTGGGGATTTCTATTTGATCGACGTGAAGATCGATGAGATGGCCAATGGGTTAGGCCTTAATGTGATCGGGCTTGACCGCGATGTTACTGCGCTTAGCGGCGGACAGCGGACGAAGGTTCTGCTCGCCAAGCTGCTGCTTGAGAAGCCGGGAGTCTTATTGCTTGACGAGCCTACGAACTATTTGGATGAAGAGCATATTAACTGGCTGACGAACTATTTGAAAAACTATCCGTATGCGTTTGTGCTTATTTCTCATGAAACAGGCTTTATGAATCAGATCGTCGACATTATCTATCATCTTGAATTTACGAAGTTGACGCGGTACTCGGCTAATTATGAGAAGTTTCTGGAAATGGCTGAATTGAACAAAGCGCAGCACATCGACGCATACGAAAGACAAAAGGATTATATTAAGAAGCAAGAGGAGTTCATTCAAAAAAATAAGGCGCGCGCTTCAACCTCCGGGCGTGCGAAGAGCCGCGAGAAGCAGCTCGACCGTATCGATCGTATCGACAAGCCGGAGGAGGCGGCAAAGCCGACCTTTAACTTTAAAGAGTCCAGAACGAGCGGCAAGACCGTATTTGAGGCAGAGGGTATGGTCATAGGCTACAATAAGCCGCTCCTTCCCAAGATGGATATGGTCATTGAACGAGGCGATAAGATTGCCATCGTAGGCTGCAACGGCGTCGGGAAATCAACGCTCTTAAAGACGATTCTTGGCGTTATCTCTCCACTGGAGGGCAAAACGTATCTAGGCGATTATTTATCTCCTGCTTACTTCGAGCAGGAAGCCAAGGCACCGACCATGACTCCGCTTGAGGATGTATGGGATGAGTTTTCCTTTATGAGCCAGCATGAGGTCCGGGCTGCGCTAGCCCGCTGCGGCCTAAAGAATGAGCATATTACACGCTCGCTCAATCAGCTCAGTGGCGGAGAGCAGGCGAAGGTTCGTCTGTGCAAGCTGATGATGCGAGAAAGTAACTGGATTTTGTTCGATGAGCCGACAAACCATTTGGACGTAGTCGCCAAAGCCGAGTTGAAGCGAGCGTTAAAGGCTTACAAAGGCACTGTTGTTCTGGTCTCTCACGAGCCTGATTTTTATATGGACTGGGTAACTAAAACATGGGATGTAGAAGCCTGGTCGATGAAGAGCCTGACATTATAGATAAATGGACCGGCTAGCTTAGCAGTGCTACAAGTTATGCAATAACAAAAGTTGCCGTTATAACGGCAGCTTTTTTTGTTGTACTTTTGAAACCTATTCTTGGATCACCGAGAAGCTCAAAAAAGCGGTCCCCTTTAGTCACCCGCCTGTTCCGCTATCACACCCATAAGAATTTACTAATAACAGACCGTACACATTCTGACTTGCAGGGGTGATAGGAGTGGCGATCATAGATGTGTTCCCGGGCAGTCCGACGGCCATTCAAGATGCGGTGGCTGCGGCGAATGAAGGGGACGTTTTTTTAGTCCATAAGGGTACTTACCATGAAACCGTGAGAATGCGCGGCAATAAAAACAACCTCCGTATCGTTGCCAAGCATAAGCATCGTGTAGTTCTCGACGGGAAGCATAGTTTGTTGGAGGCGTTCGTGTTGGATAGCATTGCAGGTGTAGAGATTGACGGATTCAGGATCAAAAATTACATTTCCGGCGGCATTCGAATTTTGAACGGAAAATCCCATCGCATCTTGAAAAATGAAATCAGCGGAATGAGGGGAGTTACAGGGGAGATAAAACCTTTTGGCATATTCGTGAATCATTCAGAAGGCAATCTGCTCATGAGGAACAAGATTGAACGGATCGGAAGAGCAGAGGCGGGCAATGGAATTCAGATTGATGATTCCATTGGAACGTGGGTCCTGAGAAACAAGCTGCGTAACAATTATTTATACGGGATAGAAATCGCTCTCGGCTTTCATAATGCCATTGCAGGCAATCTGGTAACTGGTAATAAGAAAGATGGAATGATGATTAGCGGGTCGGACAATAACCTCTATCTGGACAACAAAATTAATCGTAACGGGGAGAACGGACTGTTCGCCCGCTCTACCAATAACTACGTTATAGACACGGAGATAAGAGACAATCGTCTTAACGGATTGCAATTTACCTTTAATTACAATATGGCATTCAACAACAAGATCAAAAACAATCGTCAAAGCGGCTTGTCGATCATGTCAGACTTCAATGATATTCAGCAAAATAAAGTCGAGAAAAACAGGAACAACGGCGTATTTATTCATCCGTCACATACAGCCAACCTTGTGTTGGAAAATGGATTCAAAAATAATAAGCCAAAAGATATTAAGGATCAAGGTACGGACAATAATATTATTCAAAATGATAGGGACTAACGCTCAACTAGTGATGTACAACTGTTGAAACATACAGTTCAATAATAAAAGGCTTAATCCTTGGAGATTAGCGGGGTTAAGCCTTTTGTATTGCAAAGTCTCATCATTTATGATAAATTTCAATTAGTTAGATATTCTAATTAAATGCGAAGGGGAATGGAATGAGAAAAAAAAGAACGAAAGAGCATGTGATGGATCAACAACTGCCTGCACTCGGAGTAGAGCCTTATTTGGAACTCATGAATAAGACGGCTGTCCAAGCTACGGAACGTAAATCGGCTCATATGGGGCTGCTTATGCTGTGGCTCAGTGACAACGTTCTAGATGTCATGGACCTCGATTTATCCCCTTTCGGTATTACAGAGAGTAAGCTGGATTTATTGCTTCTGCTCGTATTGCATGATGGGAGAGAGCTTATTACTCCTTCAGGACTTGCAGACAGACTGGGAATCAGGCGGGCCTCGGTAACTGCATTGCTCGACTGGCTGGAGAAGAGGAAATGGATCGCCCGCAATCAAAGTGATGTAGATCGACGCATGATCCATGTGAGCATCACGGAGGAAGGTCGCGCATTGGTGAAGCAAGTTCTTCCTACCTTTTGGTCCACTTGCGCTTCTTTGTTTGATGACTTGACCGAAGAGGAGCGAATAATCGCCGAAAAGATGTTGATTAAACTGCATGGTATCATGGAGAAACGCATGGGGGGAGGGCGATAATTTTTTTGGCCAACTAGTTAGGTTATCTTACTAAAATGAATTGGAAGTGTCTGAGTTATGGGGAAGCGTAATGGGAAGAGAATGGCAGCCTTTTCTGGATATATAGTTAGATTATCTTATTAATCACAAAGAAAGAGGTGTTCTTATGACACAAGCCACAATGGCTAATCAAGCTAAACGAAATTATTCCATCATGACGGCTATTTTGTGTTGGGCAGGTATGGTGGTCATGTCTAGCCTGTACGTTACTATTCCTCTTTCTCGGATACCTTCGGGGTATCATCCACGCAGGCTGCAACTGCAGGAAGTGTGTTCTCTTTGGGATTTGCCTTGGGCTGTCTTGTATATGGCGCAGTATCCGATAAGTATGGCCGCAAGAAAGTGATCTTTATCGGCTTGATTGCCCTAACCTTGATTTCATTGCTGCTCGGCATGGTCCAAGGATTTTCCTGGATGATCATACTTCGGGGATTACAAGGTGCGGCTGCAGCGACGTTCTCTCCAGTTGCACTTGCTTATGCAGTGGAGATGTACCCGGCGCAAAAAAGAGTGACGGCAATCGGATTTATAAGCACGGGCTTTCTGGTTGCCGGTATTGTCGGGCAAGTCGTAAGCGGGATCATCAGCGAGCATTATGGATGGAATGCGATATTTTATTTACTGGCAGTTATCTATATGGTTACCGCTATTCTTGTTATGAAGTTCCTTCCGAAAGGTGAGGTTCAGCATGCCGGTGCCAGCATCTTGGAGCCCATTCGGAACATGAGAAAAGTGTTTGCCCGTAAAAATCTGCTATTCGCTTATTTGGCGGCGTTTGTTTTGCTGATGTCCTTTGTTAGCATGTCGACTGTACTTGGTTCGTATTTGAGCAGCTCGACATTCGGGCTGGGCCAACAGGAGATTTTATACGTTCGCTCCTTTGGTGTATTAGGGATGCTTGTCTCGCCCTTTGCCGGGCGGCTTGCTGGGCGTTTCGGAGCGCTGTCAGTATTGAGAGGAGGGTTATTGTTAGCTATGATTGCTTTAGCTTCTTTGGGGTTAATCTCCATTCTGCCGCTGCTCGTTATTGTAAGTGTGATCTTTATCGCGGGTATCGCCATTGCGACGCCTTCTCTGATATCGATCGTCGGCCAGCTTGGCGGCCAATCGCGGGGCATTGCGGTATCGGTGTATACGTTTATCTTATTTGCGGGAACGAGCCTGGGGCCTATTATTTCGATCCAGTCCATGCGAATGAACAGCTACCCGCTTACCTTTGTTATGCTGGCGCTAATACTTGGTATCGGATTCATAGCCGCTTGCTTGACACGCAACGAAGTGCCCGAACAGACCAAAGGCTGATATGGTTGTATTCACTATTGATTCAACCCAAACAAACCCATCAAAATCGCAGGATTCTGATGGTTTGTTGTGTTAGGCTAACTACAGTACCGTTGTCTATATTCTTGTAAAATATCAGCAATCACTCGCTGTCCCCAGCGAGATAGCTCCGAGTCCTTTTCATTCCAGGCGTAGGTAATGAGCCCCTTCCACAGGGCCCAGCCTCGCGCCCGGTTAACGGTATCTGCATCAGCATTCATTTTGCTGAAAAATAATGCCCGGCTCTCCTCGTCAAAAAAGTTCCAAGCCATCACAAGATCGCTCGATGGATCGCCGGTCCCCATTGTGCCGAAATCAATGACGCCGCACAAGCGTCCATTCCCAACGAGCAAATTGCCTACAGAAACATCGCCATGCACCCAACGTGGAGCGGACTGATAGTTGGAGGAGAGAGACAGCTCCCATATTTCTGATAGAAGCTTCTGATCATAGTGGCCGCCAAGCTCCTTGATGACAGCTCTTGTCTCACCATCGTAGACCGCAAGATTGCCCCCTCTATGAAAGTTTTGAACACCCGCAGGGATGCCATCTCTTGCATCGATCGCTTGCAATTCCAGCAAGAAAGCAGCGAGGTCTTCGGCAAATCGGTTCAGACTATGGATATTGTCATACGTAACGGTATCGCCTTCAACCCATCGGTTGACGGACCAGGGGAGGGGATACTCGTCAGCAGGCTCACCCATAGCAAGAGGGGCTGGTATAGGGAGAGACAGATGGCGCTGAAAACGGGGCAGCCAAATCTGCTCCTTCTGCACAGCAGATGCGTACCGCTCATGGCTGGGAAGGCGCACCGTCATTTCGTGACCAAGCCGATAGGTGCGGTTGTCGTGGCCGGATTTCTCGACAGGCTTGAGCGTTAAATCCTGCCACTGGGGAAACTGAGTATCGATCAGACTGCGAACCAATTCCGTCGTGATGGTAGTCAATTCATTCACCGCGCTTTCCACTTTAGCGTCTCTTCTTCTCAGTATAATCCGTACCTCTTAGCCATCTCAAAGGATATAAAAGTTATAAACAAACTTGCCCTGATGGACCGCGCGCTCGAAGGTGGGCGATGGTATACTTTAAGAAATCCGAAAAAAGGCGGTCACATGAGGTATGGACATAAAGGATTTTATTGATTTGTGGAATCACGCTCATGGCAAAGTCATCGATATTCGCCGTATCAGCCTCAAGGCGGGTGAATCCTTAAGCTCTTATCATGTACCCTCAAACATATTTCTCATGTCGATTCGCGGCAATGCTACCCTAAATCTAGGACTGGATTTTTATCGTATGCAGCGCTTTACAGTCCTCCATGCAGGCAAAGGTGTTAAGCTCGACATGACTGTGGGCAGCGATGGGCTGGAGTATTATAGCGTTTATTATAAAATGAGCCTTCAACCTCCCGTGTCTGCAGAACTTGATACGCTTCTCAAGCAGGCTCACTCTGCCGACCTCACGTACAGTATTACTCCAGATAAACCCGTAGAGATGTATCGACTATTGAGTGATATGTATGCGCAATGGTTGAGGCAGCAGCCGCTTGCGCGGTTGCGTGTTCGGACTTTGTTTCATCAATTCGTGCATGACATCCTTCATCAAATGCAGGTGCAAGGAGCAGGCACAGCGAAGCGCGATCTCGCCGCCCAGATCGCTGATATCATCCATAAACAATTTTCACAATCCATTACACTGGAGTCGCTATCGGAAAGCCTGAACTACAGTGTTGCCCATATTTCCTCCTACTTCAAAATTCGTACAGGCTACAGCCCAATTGACTATCTGATCAAGGTGCGCATGGACAAAGCGGCGACGCTTCTTCTGGAGACCGATGCTACGCTGAAGGAAATCGCCGTTAGCGTCGGCTATCAAGACCCGTACTATCTGGGCAGGCTGTTCAAAAAACATAAGGGCGTATCACCCATACGCTATAAAGACATGCATACTGCACAGAAGAAACTACAAGATCGTCCTGACTTAACGAAGAAATCCTCCATTGTCTTACCTGATGCATTTCAATATAGTAATTATATTGATAATGATTATCAATATAAGGTTGATGGAGAGGAAGATTTATTCATGTCTAGACATTCAAGGCCTCCGCTGGCCTCGGCATTATTGCTAAGCCTCATTCTGGTGCTGAGCGCTTGCGGTACGAACGGCGCTGCAGAGGTTGCGACCTCACAGCCAAGTCCAAGCGATACGCCGGCTGCTGCGGAACAGCCGCAGACCAAAATCGTGAAAACCGTAAACGGTGAGGTGGAGGTACCGCTTCATCCCAAACGAATTGTGGCAGGGGAGTATCTGGGCAGTCTGATTGCACTAGGGATTACGCCTGTCGGAACTTCCGCGCATCATATTAAAAATCCTTATTTTCAAGAATATTTGAAAGACGTTGAGGAGATTGGGGACGGCAATGGCAACGTAGAGAAAATTTTGGCGCTTGCACCGGATTTGATTATTATGGACGATTTCTACCCTGAGCTGAACGAGCAGATGGCCAAAATAGCACCTACTGTCGTCATACCATACGCCTCCTTAAAGACCGTACACGAGGAGGTCACCTATTTCGGAGAGCTGCTTGGTCAAGAAGAAGCAGGGAAAGCATGGCTTGCCGACTATGATAAGCGCATGGCTAGTGCCAAGGAAGACGTGCTAAAGGTTATACCTGCGGATAGCACATTCTCCGTTATTGAATGGAATGACAAAGATATTATGGCTGTCGGAACCAGCTTCGGTAAAGGCGGACAGCCGATTTATAATGGCTTCGGCTTCAAGCCTCCTGCGGAAGTCGCAGCCGTATTGGCCGACCCGGGTTGGGCTTCATTCTCTGCCGAGGCATTGCCAGAGTATGCGGGAGACTATATGATCCTCACCTCTGACTCGAAAACATTGGAAGACCTCAAAGCTGAACCGGTCTGGAGCACACTGCCAGCTGTGAGAAATAATCATGTGTTCTTATGGACAAGCGACCGCTCCGGCTACTGGGACCCGATAGCGATCCTAAGTCAGACCGAAGAATTGGCTGCCTGGCTGACCAGCCTTAAATGATGTGATCCCCTGAGACACTTACGTTTCAGGGGATTTTCATATTCAAAAACGGCCAATCGCAACAATCAACGCTAACGTGAAAAATATGAGGTTTACGAGGATCTCCCGGTATTCCTTGCGGGCGATATGGAAGATAGCACCGAATAGAACGACAGCGGCTAGTCCGGCTGCGGCAAGCGGCGTTAACATGGGCATGATATTCAGCGCCTGAGGCACAAGCACCCCGATCGCCCCCAATAGTTCCGCTAACCCGATAAAGAAGACGAATCCCTTCGGAACCTCTTTTACCCATCCCCATGACGCTTTGGCTTTCTCATACTGGAACGCCTTCAACCATCCTGAATAGATGAAGCCTAATGCGGCAAGCCCTTGAATAATCCAGATTGCGATGTGCATATACAATTTCAACCTCCTGATTTCATGTTCAACATTCAATACAGGTATAATAGACTTAAGCATGCGAAGGATGGAAGTAGGCACTTTTTCTAGACCTGGTAAACAAAAAGTGACCATTGATCAATAAAGGGAACCGGGAGGCTGCCATGAAAGAGTATTGCAAATTTGAATCCGCATTGGAGATTTTAGTCGGCAAATGGAAGCCTGTCATTCTGCTGCAGCTGATCTCGAACCCTTAAACGATTGGGGAGCCGCACATATCGAGCATATGGGTAATCGGTATGAAAGGGACCGATCAGAGGATAAATCCGGCAAGGTTGATATTGATTATGGAGGCGGTCTAAGTGGAACAAAAAAATGAATGCATGCTGGTCACTAAAGAATCTTTTCAGGCGGTTGGGTTGAAATGGTCGGGAACTTTCGCTGACGCAGGGGCAGGAGAAATTCGGCTTGTACAGGCTGAAATGAAGAAACGAATGAACGAAATCAAGCATGTCGTTAACAAGCATATACTGCTTGGTTTGTCCTGCCATATGACGGAAGACTCCTTTACCCATTATTCAGCAATTGAGGTAGAGCATGTGGAGGATATTCCGGACGGTATGGTGAGCATCAGTCCTCCGACATTGACTTATGCGAAGTGTCAGCATCAACGGGGACAAAACATTGAAGTTTCCTATAACCATATTTATGCCTGGATTGAAGATAAGGGTTATAGGCTGTATCAGGGCGACATTACTCACTATGAAGAATATCCGATGCATGAAGACCCGCATTCTGAAGATCCCGAATTTGTGATTATGATCCCCATTGAAACATGAAATGAACGTAGAGGCTGTTCCAGAAGGCTAAGTTATTAGTCTTTGGGACAGCCTGTTTTTGTGTTTATGGTTGGAAACGCATATTGTTCTAAAGGTATATGTTCAACACTTCGTTTGGAAATTCGCTTTGCCATCCAGGATGGCATGAAGAAAGGTTTTCGACTTTCTTAATTGCTTTTGAATATCTTCCATTTCTTTGATTTTTTGCTCTACCGTTTTCTTTTTGACCTCATAGGATAGGTTGAGTTCTTGACTGACTAGCAAGCTGATTTCTTCAATAGAAAAATTTACGGATAACAGCGTCTTCACATCATCTAGAAAATCAACAATCTCCTCAGAATAAACCCGATAATTATTTTCATCCCTCTGAACAAATTTGTCCGGAATCAGGTTTTTGCGCTCGTAGAATCTTAAGGTCGATATGGGCAGTCCTGTTAATTTGGAAACTTCATTTATTTTCATAGATTAAACCTCGCTTTTGGGTGCTTGCTATAAACCTAAGTTCATAGTTCATACTACGAATAGGATAACGAACGACATACACCATGTCAAAAAATCTAAGGTTATCAAGAGGAGAGATTCTATGTTTACGAGTACTCAAAATAACGATTTTGCCAATATCGTAAAGGGACGGCGCTCTGTTCGTCATTATGACGAGAGCATTAAGATATCGAGAGAAGAGATAAGCGAAATGATTGCGGAAGCCAGCCTCGCTCCGTCGTCTGCCAATATGCAGCCTTGGCGCGTAGTTGTAGTGGATACGCCAGAGGGAAAAGAAAAACTAAGACCGCTGGTGCGGTTCAATACGTTGCAAAATGACACTTCATCCGCTATGGTATTAATTTTTGGTGACACCGAGAGCTACTTAAACGCTGAAGAAATCTACAATACAGCTGTGGAGCAAGGGAAAATGCCAGCTGAAGTAAGAGATCGTCAACTCGAAACGATTTTATCGATGTTCCCGGCTTTGCCGAAAGAGCTGAAAGTTGAAGTTGCCAAAGTCGATAGCAGCCTGTTTGCGATGCAGTTCATGTTAGTCGCTCGCGCACATGGTTATGATACCAATCCCATGGCGGGATTTGAGGTTGATCAGGTGGCACGGGCATTTGATCTGGATGAGGAACGTTATGTTCCGGTCATGATTATTTCGATAGGAAAGGCCAAAGAAGAAGGATATGAGACCGTTCGATTGGCTTCTGAAAAAATTACATTTTGGAGATGAAAAAAGACAACTTACTTGTGCGCCGCTTGGATTAGCATCAGCGAAAATCTGATGACAAAGGGAAATAGAAAAGGTTAAAACGGAGATATAGTACGCAGATTGAAGTACATCGCATTGACGATGTACTTCTTTACTGTAGAATCAGTTTGTAGTCATTTGTTGTAAATATTATCCAGACAAGACGTGAGAATAGAGTATTTTCTCTGAATTTGTATTATATTTTCATGAATATAATCGTTTTTAACCCCTGCAGTAGCGAATTAACCCCCTATGAAAAAGTCAGAGGTATGAATAAAATCATAGTGAGAGCAAAAAGAATGCGCTTTCATTTCTAGGTTTACTAGGTTTATTGCAAGTGAAGAACACAAACTTAATGGGGGGAATTGTCACAAATGAGAAGAATGAAAAAAACGGTTGCGATTATGTTATTATCAGCACTTGTAGTCTTGTCCGTGCTGCCAGGTTTGGCCTTGGCGGCAGCATCAGGTGCGCCGGGATCGCCAAGCTTATACCAAAGCAACTGGAACAACAGCCCGAATTATTCAATTGGATTCAATATGTGGTGGGGCAATAGCGGTACGACCTGGAAATTGTATGAGAATAACGTTGTTGTTCATACAGGAACACTAGCAGATCAATCTCCTAATGCACAATCTGCCTCGTTTGCTTTCACTGACAAGCCATCCGGTACTTATGTATACAAGGTTGAACTAATCAACTCCTACGGCTCATCCACATCAGGTACAATCTCCTATCAAGTTATTAATGCGAACGGCGGCGGGGATTCGCAAGTGCCTTCCGTGCCAGCAGATCTCGCAGCTTCAGATATTACAGAAAATTCAGTTAAATTATCCTGGAATGCTTCTACTGATAACGTAGGTGTGACAGGCTACGAGGTTTACCAAGGCGGTTCATTGGCAGCTACTGTAGCAGGTACTTCCTATACGGCAACAGCGCTTTCTGCTGGCACGGCCTACACGTACACGGTAAAAGCGAGGGATGCGGCAGGCAATGTATCGGCAGCGAGCCATCCGCTTGTTGTAACAACGCTTGCTGTTACTCCTGACACATCAGCTCCTTCCGCTCCGGCAAATTTGACAGCTTCGAACGTGACATCAAGCTCCGTAAGCCTGGAGTGGGCAGCGTCGACAGATGACGTTGGCGTAACGGGCTACACGGTTACTTACGGCTCCACGAGCGTTTCTGTATCGGGTACAAGCACAACCATTACAGGTTTGGCTACCGGCACAGCTTACACATTCGCAGTTACCGCGAAGGACGCAGCAGGCAATGTATCGGCAGCAAGCAACTCAGTTGTTGTAACGACGCTTGCCGTTGTTCCTGACACAACAGCTCCTTCCGTTCCGGCGAACCTGACCGCTTCCTCTGTAACATCCAGTTCCGTGGCCCTCACTTGGGCAGCGTCGACAGATAACGTTGGCGTAACGGGCTACACAGTTTCCTACGGCTCCACAGAAGTTTCCGTAACCGGAACAAACGCAATCATCACAGGTCTGACAGCTAACACTTCGTACACGTTCGTGGTTAAAGCGAAGGATGCAGCAGGCAATGTATCGGCAGCAAGCAATGCTGTGACGGTATTGACAGAAACAGCACCCATCAATCAGGATGCCTGTCGGCCCGAAGGATTGTATGATTCCGGCGTAGCAGGCGTACCTTATTGCAGCGCTTACGATGCAGACGGCCGCGAGCTTCTTCCGAATGGTCTGGATCGCCGCATCATCGGCTACTTCACAAGCTGGCGTACAGGTGATAACGGACAGCTTAGATATTTGGCTTCCGACATCCCTTGGAACAAATTGTCGCATATCAACTATGCTTTTGCTCATATCGACAGCAATAACAAAGTTTCCGTAGGCAGCCAATCTCCAAACAACGCATCGTTAGGCAAAACATGGCCTGGAGTAGCAGGAGCAGAGATGGACCCGTCTTATTCCTTCCAAGGTCACTTTAACTTGCTGAACAAGTTCAAGAAACAGAACCCAGGCGTAAAAACACTGATTTCCGTTGGCGGCTGGGCAGAAACAGGCGGTTACTTTAACGACAATGGAGATCGCGTAGCGAATGGCGGTTTTTACACGATGACAACTAATGCTGACGGTTCTGTCAATGAGGCGGGGATCGAGGCTTTCTCCGATTCTGCAGTAGCATTCATCCGTCAATACGGCTTTGACGGTGTGGACATCGACTATGAGTACCCGACTTCCATGAAAGATGCCGGCAACCCGCATGACTGGGCATTCTCGACGCCTCGTCTAGCTGGACTTGCAAAAAGCTATGATGTATTGATGAAAACACTTCGTACGAAGCTGGACGAAGCTTCTGCTGAAGACGGCCAGTATTACATGCTGACGATTGCATCTCCATCTTCCGGTTACCTGTTGCGCGGCATGGAGACATTTAACTCCCTTAAATATTTGGATTATGTCAACGTCATGAGCTATGATCTTCATGGCGCTTGGAATGAATTCGTAGGACCAAACGCACAATTGTTCGATGACGGCAAAGATGCGGAGCTGAAAGCGGCTGGTGTATATTCTACGGCTGAATACGGCGGTATCGGCTACCTGAACACAGACTGGGCTTATCATTATATGCGCGGTATGATGCAAGCTGGACGAATCAATGTCGGCGTGCCTTACTACACACGCGGATTCCAAAATGTTGTAGGCGGCACAAATGGCCTATGGGGTACAGCTAAGGGAACCGTATGCCCTACTGAATTGAAAGGGAAATGCGGTGACGGTGCGGTAGGCATCGACAACCTGTGGCATGACAAAAACGACACAGGTCATGAGCTGGGAGCAGGCTCTAACCCGATGTGGCATGCGAAAAACCTGGAGTTTGGCATCCGCGGTACGTATCTGGGCGATTATGGACTGGAAGCTGCTCCATTGACGGGCGTGTATACGCGCCACTACGATGAGACGCTTGTTGCTCCATGGTTGTGGAACAGCACAAAACGTGTGTTTATCTCCACAGAAGACGAGCAATCGATTAACGCTAAAGCGGACTGGGCCATTGAAAACAGTATTGGCGGTTTGATGATTTGGGAGCTTGCAGGCGACTATGGTTGGGATGCCAGTAAATCGGAATATGGTGTAGGCTACACGATGACAAGCGCTATGTACAACAAATTCTCGAATACAACGCCGTATGGCAACACAAACCGGACAATTGCAATGCCAGCTGAGAAGTTTGATGCTACTATCGAGTTTACAGGCTTTAAATTGGGGGATCAGAACTTCCCGATCAATACAAAGATCAAGCTGACGAATAACAGCAATACAACGATTACAGGTGGAGCTGTTATTGAATTTGATGTTCCAACATCGACTAATGCCTTGTTCCGTAGCTGGAACGGTGATCAGGTCAGCGTAATCTCTACAGGTCATACAGGCAATAATATTGGCGGTCTAAAAGGCGATTTCCACCGAATCGCGATTACGGTTCCTGGCTGGAAGTCGATTGCACCGGGAGCGTCAGAATTGTTCGACCTTGTGTATTACTTGCCGATTAGCGGCCCTGCCAACGTTACAATTACGATCGATGGCGTAACTTATTCGCTGAATCCGTAATGGAATGTAAGCTGAATATGGCGCGATCGTGATCTGAATGATAAGCGCCATACCGAAAGGCATTGCAAAGGCAGCTTCATCCTGACAGGGAGGGGCTGCTTTTGCTTTTAAATTAGTCCGGTTGATAAAGATCGAACAGATTGCCGTCCAGATCTTGGAATCCAACGCCCCAGCCGCCTGGAACCCGATTGGGTTCTCCGTGAAAAACAACGCCTCGCGCTTTCATTTCGTTATAATCGCTATGAATATCATTCGAAAGGAACATGATTAGAATTTGGTCGGCGGCTTGTCTGCCGATTAACGATATTCTTTCTGGCGTATCGGCCTGAACAAGCTCAATCATCGTCTGATTGTCCCTATTCGGGGCGACGGTTAGATAAGACCATCCCGGTGCTAGCTCGATGTCCGCACAGACAACAAACCCAAGCTTTTCGATGTAAAAGGTTTTGGCTTCCTCCTGATTCTTAACAAAGACTGTGATTTGGGCGGCATTTGATATCATCCATCTTCCCCCTTTATTTCGTTTGCGTTAGGATAATTGTATCAGCAGTAATACAGGCGGATTTCTTCTCGATTGCGCAATATGGATATGACTATACATCTTGGAGATCATCCAAGTGACAAACAGACAGAGGAACACTTCACAGCACATGAAGTGTTCCTCTGTCATTTATTTTTTTGTTTTTTCACAACAAGATGAAAGAGTATTCGATCAAGTATTAAGCCAACTAAAAATCACGTAAGCAAATTACAAACATAGTAGAATAGAATTGTATATTTTCCTCCAGGCTTAAATGGATGCCAATCATTTGACCATAGAGGAGGCGTTGTGAAATAGAGTAGTAGATTTTTATCATCCCAACCTAAAATATTTTGAATAATGATCATAAGAGCAATAAGAGCAAACCAGAAACGAAAAGATTTTAGTAGTTTCTTCACTTCAGTCCTCCATTCGTATTTTTTCAACGAATACAAATGTAACGAAAATTATACAACATAATAATACCCAATCCGCAGCTTTTTGTATATTTTTGTAAAGAAAAAATCTTCCCTCTTTATCTCGTTTGCGTTAGGATAATTGTATCAGCAGCAAGCAGGCGGACTTCTTCTCGGATACGCAATAAAGGATATGACTATTCGGATTGGGGGCAGTTGTATGTATTTTGTTAATGTAGAGGGTGCTGTATTCAAAGAGGACAAGTGGCTCATCATTTGGCGCAGCGAGAAAGAGGAGCATGCGGGAGGGGGGCTTGCTCTTGTAGGAGGTACGGTCGAGAATGAAGGCAACTCGGTCGATATCCTAGAGAGGACATTAAGAAGAGAACTGCTTGAAGAAGTGGGGATTGAGGTGAAAACGAAGCTGAGCTATGTTAGAAGCACTTCTTTTATGCTAGAAACTGGCAGCGAAGTTCTCGATATCGTGTTTTTGTGCGAATATGACAAGGGTGAAGCGTATGCTAAGAGTCCAGATGAAGTGGATGCTGTCTATTGGATGAGTACAGATGAAATTCTAGGTCATTCCAATGCCCCGATTTGGTTAAAGGACAGTATTAGAGCGGCGCATACGCTTCGTCACCGTTAAATCAATATTGACCCCTCGCATCAATCGTGTTACTTTATCCTTGGAGATGATGGAAGGGGAATTAACCGATGGCAGGTACTTTGTAATGGCGATGTTGTGATGGAACACGATCCCCAGGGGAAGTGTGCCTTCTTATGCCATTATAAAGGGACGCAAGGTTAATGAGTTATGAAACCAGTGCGGACACCTTTGTGTCCGTTTTTTTGTTGGGAAGACCCCATCTCCAATAACTCTATTGCCATGCCTCCTTACATTCAGGAGGAATAATAGATGAATCGTTTGCAAGGAAAAGTAGCCATTATTACAGGTGTAAGCCGCAGCCGAGGAATAGGAAGCGCCATTGCGCGAGCTTTGGCGAGCGAAGGGGCCGATATCTTTTTTACGCACTGGTGCCGCTATGACGAGGAGCAGCCTTATGGCGCCGAGCAGGAATGGCCTGCCGTATTCGCGGAGGAGCTGCGTTCTTATGGAGTTCGGGCCGAGTCGACGGAGCTTGATCTTTCCGATCCGCTATCGCCAGTGAGGCTGCTGGATGGGGCGGA
Source organism: Paenibacillus sp. NPDC057967 (assembly GCF_042887015.1). Classification (NCBI taxonomy): domain Bacteria; kingdom Bacillati; phylum Bacillota; class Bacilli; order Caryophanales; family Paenibacillaceae; genus Paenibacillus; species Paenibacillus sp. NPDC057967. The sequence continues at coordinate 978,967 of NZ_JBHVQB010000001.1, read as the reverse complement.
GCGACAGTTAGGATTGCCGAGTCTGCTAGTGAATAATGCGACCTATTGCAAAGAAGTCGGCTACCAAGAACTAAGCGCAGACATTCTGAATAGGCATTGTGCAGTCAATATTACGGGTACTTGCATGCTCTCTGTAGAGTTTGCCAGGAGATTGGCTGCGGGCCATGGAGGGCGTATCGTCAACTTGGTCTCGGGGCAAGACAAGGGCCCAATGCCGGGCAACTTGGCTTATGTGGCGACAAAGGGGGCGATCTCGGCCTTTACCGTATCGCTGGCGGCTGAGCTAGCACCGCTACGGATAACGGTCAATGCGGTAGATCCCGGACCGACAGATTCCGGATGGATGGACGATTCCTTGAAGCAATACCTGCTTCCGAAATTCCCAATGGGGAGAATCGGGCAGCCGGATGATGCGGCGAAGCTGATCAGCTTTCTCTGTCAGGATGATGCGCAGTGGATTACCGGACAGATCATACACTCCGATGGCGGCTTTTGGGGTTGAGGATACTTAACTATTAATACCATTAACATACATCGTCAGAGAGGCAGCGTGCCTTAGGCGATGTATGTTTTTTGGGTTCAAAGTTTCTGAGCTTGCATCTGTACACGTATCTGATGGGACGCTGTAGTAATAGTCAATGACAACGAGATGTAGTTCGGGAGGTAAAGATGGAATTATTAGTAGTGGGTGATGTGCACGGATGTTTTCATACTTTCTCCAAGTTATTGGACGAGCATTGGGATAGCGGCAAGCAGATCCTGGTGCAGCTTGGGGATTTATTGGATAGAGGCAAATTCGCGCCTGAGACCCTTCTGTATGCGATCGAATTGCAGCAAAAGGTTCCTGATCGAGCTTGCTTCTTGAAGGGGAATCATGAGTTTGAGGCTATTTTGCATGTAGAAGAAGGAAATGAAAATTGGCTGAGACAGTGTGGAGAAGAGACGTTAAAACAATTTGAAAGAAAATCCTTAGAGCTGGCTAACTATATGTCCTGGATGAAGTCGAGGCCTCTATCCTATGAAACGGACCATGTATTCATTAGTCACGCTGGCATCTCTCAGTCCGCAGACCATCCATTTGAAGAATCACATCCAGAGAGTGTGTTGTGGACAAGGGGGAAATTAAAGCACATAGGCAAACTACAGATTATCGGGCATACGCCTTGCCAGTCAGGAAGGGCTGAATTTGATGTTGAGAGCAATACATGGAATATTGATACAGGGGCTTATCGGCCGAACGGGCTTTCAGCCGTAAAAATAGATGATGAGGGCCAAGTCGCTGAATTTATTTTTGTACCTACTCTAGCTATTGATGTATCGGGTTAATAGGTGAGAATTCATGTCAAAAGAGTCTACGGAATTAATTCCTTGTAAATCTATATGAATTTATGCTATTCAAATGTCCTAATCCGTGTTATAGTAATTTTGTAATTTTAATTACACGTAACCGATGAGGAGTGCCATGCCTAAGAAAAAAAGTACCGCTGTGCTCTCTATACGATTAGATGACGAGGCGCTTAAGGCTGTGGATCTGCTAGTCGAGTCAGGACTCGAGTCCAATCGATCAAGAGCGGTCACCCATTTCGTCAATATGGGAGTACGCGCTTCCCATGATCTGCTGGTGCGGGCGCGGGAGCAAGCCGATAATCTTCAGCGGCTGCGCAATGAGATGTTCGAGGCAGTCAAGCTGCGGGACATCGGCAAGGTCGCAGAGCTGATCGACAAGGATGCAACTCTTGTGAACGCCAGCAACAAGCAAGGGGAGACTCCCGTACTGCTTGCCGCGTTCATGAGGGCGAACGACATCAAGGAGCTGCTGCTTCAGAACGGCGCGGGCAGGCTGAATGTATTCGAAGCTGCCGCTGTCGGATACAGCTCAAGGGTGAAGGAGCTGCTGGACAAATCTCCGGCGCTGCTTAACAGCTATAGTCACGACGGATTCCCGTTGCTGTCTCTGGCTACCCACTTCGGCAATACCGAGACGGTAGAGCTATTGCTAAGCCGCGGTGTCGATGTGAATGTCCGCAGTCGCGACGGCAGTCTGAATAACACGGCAATTCATGCTACCGTATTCGGTGGCTACAGTCATCTTGTAGACCTGCTGATAAAGGGCGGAGCCGATATTCATGCCAAGTGTGAGGGTGAGCTGAGACGAGGCTTCAATGTCCTGCATGTGGCGGCTTACTTCAATAACGTGCCACTCATCGAGAAATTCCTCAGCTATGGGGCTGACAAGACGGAGAAGAATGACAATGGCGAGACGCCATATGAGCTGGCCATATCGCTCGGCCATACAGCTTCCGCGGAATTGCTGAACATTTAACTGACAACTAATAATTACATACGACAATTCGACCGAACAGACGGAGAAAACGCTTGATGAGTAGAGCGGGTTCCGTCTGTTTTTTTGTCGTATTCCGGAAGGAGCGAACGTAGAATGCAATATCGGAGATTAGGGAGAACGGGCTTGAAAGTATCCGAAGTCAGCCTTGGAACGATGGCGTTCGGGAGATGGATCGATGAGAGATCGTCGGCAGAGGTGCTGGACACGGCGCTGGAGGCGGGAATTAATCTGATCGATACCGCAGACGTGTACGGCAGCGGAATGGATACGCAAGACCACTCGAGGTTCGGCGAAGCCGAAGAGATTCTGGGCAGGCTATTACGCGGACGACGCAATGACATCTTGCTGGCGACGAAGTTCAGCGCTCACGTAGGGGCGGGAGTGAACGATGGCGGTCAGAGCCGTTACCATGTCTACCGCGCATTGGAGAATAGCTTGCGCCGATTGCAAACCGACCACATCGATCTGTATCAGGTGCATGTGTTTGATCCCGACACGCCGATCGAGGAGACGCTGCGAGCGCTCGACGATTTGGTGAAGCAGGGCAAGATCCGCTACTTGGGCTGCTCCAACTATGCGGCTTGGCAATTGGCGAAGGCGCACGGGTTAAGCGCACTGCATGGCCTGCACCGGTTCGAGAGCGTGCAGCCGGAATACAGCCTGATTACAAGAGGGATTGAACGTGAGCTTGTGCCCTTCGTCGAATCCGAGAAGGTTGGCATCATCAGCTATAGTCCGCTGGGCAGAGGGATCTTGAGCGGCAAGTACCGCAAAGGTGAAGCCCCGCCGACGGATTCCAGACTCGCTTTAGGCGAGAAGAGGCTGGAGCTGCTGCTGGAATCGAATCCGGCGTACGCGCTCGTGGACAAGATCAGGCCGCTGGCTGAAGCGAGAGGTTGGACACTGGCGCAATTCGCGCTTTCCTGGGTGCTGAGCCATTCTTATGTATCCTCCGCAATTCTCGGAGCTTCGAAGCCGGAGCAAATTCGGGATGCATTGCAGCATGCCGGGGAGAGGCTGACGGCAGCAGAGCTTGCTGAAATCGATGAAGTCTCCCGTGTGATTGGTCTTTTTTTGAAATAAAACCTACTTTTCTTATAGATAAACTACAACATTAGGAGGATGAAAACCATGACTCAACCTAAGCGTCAACTCCATCTCGGTCTATTCCTGTTCTCGACCGGTTACCATCCGGCTGGCTGGCGGCTACCGGAAGCGACTACCGACGGGGCGTTCGACCCCAAATTTCTGCACCGGGTTGCTCGGCGATTGGAGGATGCGAAATTCGACTTTTTCTTCCTCGGGGATGCCCTCGCGACAAGCCCGGACATGCAGCATACTTTCCCGTCGCAGATGGTGCGATTGGAGCCGTTCACGATGATTGCGAGCATTGCGGCCGTTACGGAGAAGATCGGACTGATCGTTACGGCGAATACGACTTACTCCGAGCCGTACACGATCGCACGCCAGACAGCATCTCTCGACTACTTGAGCGGAGGTCGGCTTGCGTGGAATGTCGTGACGGGCATGGACGTGCGTGCGGCTCAGAACTTCAGCCGTGAGAAGCATTGGGACAACTCCAAGCGCTATGATTATGCGGATGAATTCGTGGAGATTGTGCAGCAGCTGTGGGATTCCTGGGAGGATGAGGCCTTTGTCCGGAACAAGGAGACTGGCGAGTTCGTCGACGGGAGCAAGGTGCACCGGATTAATCATGAAGGGGAGCACTTCTCCGTCGCCGGTCCGCTGAACGTAGCCCGGCCGCCGCAAGGACAGATTCCGCTTCTTAACGCAGGGACGTCGGAGCGCAGCCGTGATCTTGGCGCGAAGCTCTCCAGCGCCGTCTTCTCGGGACAGATTCTGCTGGAGGTGTCGAAGCAGTTCTACTCGGAGATCAAATCAAAGGCAGTTGCGTATGGACGTAATCCCGATGAGGTATTTATCCTTCCGGGCCTTGTGCCTCTCGTTGGGCGTACCAAGGAAGAGGCGCATGCCAAGTACCGTGAGCTGAATAGCTTGCTCGTGACGAACTATGATGTCGCGCCACTGTCTGCGAGGATTGGCATTGATCTATCCGCTTATCCGCTTGACGGACCTTTGCCGGATTTGTCGCTGTCGACACTTCCGGGCGACGAGGTGAAATGGCTGGTAGCGCTCGCGCAGCGTGCGGAAGGTCGCGAAGACATTACTGTGCGGGAGCTGTTCCATTACTTCGCGGCTACGTCGAGAGGACATCTGCTAATCGTCGGTGATCCAGAGGAGATCGCGGATCAGATGGAGGAATGGTTCGTGGAGCGGGCGGCCGACGGATTCAATATTTGCCCTCCTTATATGATGGACGGAATCGATCTCTTCATCGATCTGGTTGTGCCGGTTCTGCAGCGCCGAGGGCTGTTCCGTACAGAATACGACGCAGATACGTTCAGAGGACACTTCGGCTTGTCTCGCCCGGAGAATCGTTTCGCCAAGAGGGCTGCGTTGCAAGGTGCTGGCGAGTAACGCGAGAAGCCTTTATGAGACGGCGGGCTGGAAGGGGAGAACCGTATGAGCAATTACGATAGCAACAAGCGCTACAGATGGCGCATTATTATCGGGCAGGTCGTGCTGCTGATCGCTTGTCTGGGCATTATTGAATACATCGTGCGAGCGGAGATCGTCGGCAGCTTGTATTTGTCCAAGCCTACTCAGGTCATCGAAGAAATCTACAAGCTGTTCGTGGACGGCGAGATCTTCCATCATCTACTCGTGACGCTTCAGGAATTTGCAGCGGGGTATCTGCTCAGCGCGTTCGCGGGCATCGCGACAGGGCTGTTCCTTGTACTCGTACCGCATGCGGAGGCGTTCTTTCGACCTTTCCTGTCGGCGCTGCTTGCGATTCCGAAGGTGACGATTATACCGCTGCTGATGCTTTGGCTCGGTATCGGGTTATCGCACAAGGTCGCGATTGTATTCCTGTTCTGCTTTTTCACCATCGCATTCAATACCATTACAGGAATCAAGCAGACAGCGGAGGCGCATCTCAAGGTTGCGAAGGTATTCGAAGCCTCCAGGCTGCAGACCATTGTGAAGGTCATACTGCCGTCCGCGGCGCCGACGATTTTCGTCTCACTTCGGGTATCGGCTGCGACAGGGCTGGTTGGCGCGCTGTTCGGCGAAATGGTGGCGTCCAAGGACGGACTCGGCAATCTGCTGGTGCAAGCTACTTCCTTGTACGATACGGCGAAGGCTTTTGCCATTATTACGGTTGTGACGGTCGTCTCTGTGCTTATTATTGCTGCAATCGATCTGCTGGAGAAGCGGGTCGTGCTTAGATGGAAGTCCTCATAAACAAGCTTGAATTCAAAGGAGAGAGTCATCATGTGGAAGAGAAAATGGATAGGAACTGGAATCATCACCATGTCGCTTGCGCTTGTGCTCGCAGGCTGCGGCGGCAGCAATAACTCGCCTGGGGCAACCCCTGCGGCTTCGGGCGGTGCAACTCCGACAGATGCGGCATCGGGAGGAGAAACAACGGAGCTTCAGAAGATCAGATATTCACCATTCAACGGGGTGAGCGGTCTTGCCGTAAGATTCGGCATAGAGAAAGGCTTCTTCAAGGAAGAGGGGCTGGACGTTGAGCTAATTACGACACAGAATCCGATTGAAGCTCTGACGAGCAAGGACATCGATATTGCCGACAGTGCCACGACGAATGTCATCGTCGCAGCCGGCAAGGGGGCGCCGCTGAAGATCGTCTCGTCGATGTTCCGCACGAAAGGCCCGTTCTACCTGATCGCAAGGCCAGGGATCGAGAGCGTAGAAGACCTGAAGGGCAAGAGCATTGGAGCTGCAGTGCTGGGCAGCGGTCTCGACGTATACACCCAGACGATTCTGAACAAGCATGGCCTAAGCAAGGAAGATGTCACTTATCTGGCTAACGGGGTGAACGAAGCGGCGTATGCCAGCCTTACTTCTGGCCAGGTTGATGCCACGATCATTCACGAGCCATTCGCATCGCTTGCAGAGATCGAGGGAACAGGCACCATTCTTGCGAAGGGCTGGGATTACCTGCCGACCTTCCATACAGGTGTTCTGGTGTCCCGCAATGATTTTATCGAGAAGCATCCGGAGCTTGTAGAGAAGCTGCTGCGCGCTTATTTCAAGTCGCAAGAATATGCGAAGAGCAATCAGGATGAGTATAAGGCCTATTTCCTCAAAAATGTGAAGGTGGACGCGGCCGTGGTAGACAAGGCGTTCGAGCGAGAGAATGTGCTATGGGAGAACAACCCGGATGTGAATTTGGATGCGCTGCAGGATACGCAGCAGGTTCAAGTCGATCTCGGCTTCCAGGATCAAATTTATGACATTAAAGACTTGCTGGATTTAAGCTTTATTCCGAAAAAATAAGCGTAAGCGGGGTGATCGTATGGAGGCTTTCTCTATCCGCGGCGTATCGAAGGTATACGGGGGAGCGACTCCGACAGAGACGCTCTCCGACATTCATCTGACGATTGAGGACGGAGAGTTTCTCAGCATTCTTGGGCCAAGCGGTTGCGGCAAAAGCACGCTGCTCGAAATTTTGGCCGGACTCCAGCTGCCCACCTCCGGCGAAGTCTGGTTTGGCGGGGAAAAGCTGAAGGGACCGGGGATTGAGCGGGGCGTGGTGTTCCAGGATCCATCGTTATACCCATGGAGAACGATATACAAGAATGTAGAGCTGGGACTCGAATTTCGAGGCGTCTCGAAGAATGATCGCCGGGAAGCGGCGCAGCGTTATCTTGATCTGGTCGGACTGGGCGGATTCGAGCACAAGTATCCTCATCATCTGTCGGGCGGCATGAAGCAGCGGGCGGGGATCGCGCGGGCGCTTGCGAACAGTCCCGAGGTGCTGCTTATGGATGAACCGTTCGGCGCGGTCGACCATCTGACGAGGCTGCAGCTGCAAGATGATTTGCTGAAGATTTGGGCTACAGAGAAGAAGACGGTGGTGTTCGTTACGCATGACGTATCGGAAGCGGTATTTCTGGGCGATCGGGTCGTATTGCTCTCCCCAAGGCCGGGACGGATTAATAAAATCTTCCAAGTGTCGAAGCCGCGTCCGCGCAAGCGCGACGATGTGGAGCTGCTCAAGATACAGAATGATATATACGCGGCTATTCATGATGTGAAGTCGCAGGACAGTCTGGAATTTACGATCTAATTTTAGAATGGAAGAGGAGCGTGAAGGGTAATGTCGTCTAACGTAGTGAGTGTAGAACAATTGAAGGTAAGGCTCAATAGCGGAGAGCGGATCGTGCTTCTGGACGTACGATTTAATCCCAAGGAATCTTCTTATGGACGCGAGGCTTATGTGAAGGGGCATCTGCCTGGCGCGCACTTTATAGACTTCAAGGCGGACTTGACCCGCCCGGCAGAGGAGCATGGTGGACGCAGTCCGCTGCCTTCACCAGAGGAGCTGGCTTCCTTGTTCGGGTCGCTCGGCATCGATCGCGATACGGCTGTCGTTGCTTATGAAGATGGCAACGGTCCAGCGGCTTCGAGACTGTGGTGGTTGCTTCATTACTTGGGCGCGGAGCGCGTGCAGGTGCTGGACGGCGGTTATTCTGCTTGGACGGCTGCTGGCGGAGAGGTAACGACGGAGGTGTCTGTTGATTCAGAGCCGCGCAAATTCGTGCTGGTGGTTCAAGCCGACTGGCTCGTCGGTGTAGACGAGGTGCGCACAGCATCCTCTGGAAGCGGCCAGAGCGGCGTGAAGCTGGTGGACTCGCGTGACGCCGCGCAATACGCTGGCCTGGAGGCGCCGTTCGATCCGGTCGCGGGACATATTCCGGGTGCGCTCCATTATTTCTGGAAGGATGCGCTGCTCGATGATGGCTCCTGGAAGTCGCCGGAGCAGCTCCGCGAGCACTTCGCGAATCTGCCGAAGGAAGAGGAAATCATCGTCTATTGTGGCTCCGGCATCTCGGCAACGCCTAACGTTCTGGCGCTCCGCGAAGCGGGCTACGAGAATGTGAAGCTGTATGCGGGGAGCTGGAGTGATTGGATCTCGTATAGCGAGAATCCGATTGCGGTGGGGGAAGAGGAGAAGGCTTAGTCAGCATAGTAGTAACTGAATTGGAGTACATCGCTCGTGTGGCGATGTACTTCTTTGCGTGGTGCTTAATGTCGTCGAAGTCAACAGGTTGTCAACGCTCACCTTCTGAAAATATTTTCGGGTACCTCCCAACCGGGCATAGGTCCGACCTTGGTCAGCGGAATCTGACCGAGGACTAGTATAATATGGTGAAAAATTTGAGGGCTTTGACCGTTCTGCCGCGCAGGTTCTGTTATTGCTAGTTGCCCATGTTGTGCATGTTGCTTATGCTAAAATTTGTTGGAAAAGGTTGTATCCTTTTAGGTGCTTCGTTGTCTAATAGGTAGCGGACAGAAGGGAGGGGACGGGCTGGAAAGCTTTGCTGATGTCTATAAAGCGTACGCAGATCAGGTTTTCCGTTATGTGCTGTCGTTGACAGGGGATTGGGACCAGGCGGAGGAGCTAACGCAGGAGACTTTTTATCGTGCATTCTTGCATATCGGAAGATTTAGAGGCGACAGCTCCTTATATACCTGGTTATGTCAAATTGCCCGTAATTTGTACTTGAATGCAAGCAAGCGCGGAAGCAGGGAACAGCGCAGCAGCCAACTGCAACGGATGCAGCAAAAAGAGGTGGACGCTACTCCTCACAACCGCGGTGAATTTGCTGCCGGGCTTGTGAAGAGGGAACAGGCAACAGCGCTACATCGCGTGCTGCACGGCATGCCTGAGCCCTACAAGGAGGTATTCACTCTGCGCGTGTTTGGTGAGCTGAAATTCCGCGAGATTGCTGAGTTATTTGGTAGAACGGAAGGCTGGGCTAAAATTACATACTCTCGGGCGAAGAAACGCCTTATTCAGCAAATGGAGGTGGAGGAATGAAGCAAAATCTGGATAACGAGAGTGTTTGCGGCATTGTGCACGATTTGCTGCCCCTATATGTTGAGCGCGAATGTACACCACAGAGTCATCGCATGGTCGAAGAGCATCTCAAGACCTGTCCTGCATGCCGCAGCTTGTGCGAACGTATGGTGCAGGAGAGCGCTAATGATACGGTAATTATGGCGAAATTCCCGCAGGGAAGTGAGAAGGGGGCGTACCGCGAGACTGATGGTCAGGAAGAAGATGGTGATCATGGCAGTCATATTGACCACGGCGATCCTGGCGCTCTGATTGGAGCGGGCTTACCCATTTCACCACTTGAGAGGGACCGGCAGGCAGTAAAGATTATGCAGCGCTTGCGTAGACGCAGGGTGCTGTGGGTACTTCTATTGCTGATAGTAATTGTGCCTGCCAGTTGGCTGGGACTGAACGAGGCCACAGGCGAGGGGCTGTCCTTTCGCAATGCCTATGATCATTATCAGGCAATGCGATTTATTGATGAACTGGAAAAGGGCAACCATGCGTCTGCGTTTGATTATTTTAACATGGAGCAGGAATATGCAGATCTGCAGCATGACTTATCCCTCGAACGGGGACTTTCTGAAGCGCAGCGGGCCATTTATGAGGGCATGACATATGAGGCGTTTGTCGCCTACAGTAAAGAACGTTTTGTCCAAGGAATGGAGGAGTTTACGCGGTTGGGGTATCGGCTTCAGCGGGAGGGCGGTATTTGGGCAACGAGAGACGTGGTGAAAAATCCATTGACTGGGCAAAGAAATACGATTTATAGCTATCAGATAGACATTCGCCTGACTGATAAGCACGGGACGGAGCAATCTGGGCGGATGTCCTTGATTACCTATCCTTATTCCGATGTACCTCACTCCTTCCGGATTGGGGGTTATCTCGGCTTGGATGAAGGAAATCTGATCGGGGTACTGGCACAGAAGATGGATTATTGGGACTGGGGTTAGCGAGAATCCGGTGGTTATTTGGGAAGTCGAAAGACAATTACAGTATGTAAATCTCAAATCAGCAGCCATTCCGTTTGAAGCATGATATATTGTACAGCTCTATTTTGCGTTCTTGCTATCCTATTCCCAATTCGTATAATTGCCTCCCTATCTGTGCTACATTGGGTGCACATGATCATCTGGAGGAGGAATGAGCGTTATGAGTATAACAACGCATGTTGAAATCAAACCTAAAATCCTTTATTTTGGCTCATCTGTTGTGCTGATCAGTACGATAAATGAAGATGGAACTCCAAACTTGGCGCCTGTGTCATCGGCCTGGTGGTTGAATCGATCTTGCATGCTCGGGCTAAGCCACAAATCGCAGACTGCTCGGAATATGATAAGAGAGGGAGAATGCGTGCTGAACTTACCGTCCATCGACTTGATCCCGGCGATCGAACGTCTCACCCTACTAACCGGACGAAACCCGGTCCCGGAATCTAAGGCAGCAAGGGGTTATCGATTCGAAGCGGATAAATTCGGGGTGTCGAAATTGACCCCTCTACCATCCCGGGAGGTCATGGCGCCTCGGGTGCAACAATGTCCCATTCACTTGGAGGCGAAGCTCGTCAAGATACACCCTTTCGAAGAGCCAAGCTCGCTAGTTGCCTTGGAGGTCCGTATTGGGAAAATTCACGTTGCACAACATTTGACGATGAAAGAGCATCCGAATTATGTTGATCCGTCCAAATGGAACCCGATGATCATGAATTTCTGCGAATATTTTGGCCTAAGCGAACAACTATCCAATTCCCGGCTAGCCCCGGTGTTCGGACCGGCTGAAGCGTAGACAGATAGATAATAGGATATAAATTTTGAATACATCGCCATGTGGCCAAAGCGCCCCGGCGATGTTTTTTTATGCTTTGAAGTCAACAAAGAGGCAATAAACGAGTTACCCTGGCATGCGTATTCAAAAGGTACGAGGCTTAGGCTACAAACTCAAGATGTAATCGTTTTTCAAAGGAAAATCAAAGGTCTATCCATTATAATCCACCTAAATATAAGTAAGGGGGATACAAAGCATGAGCTTTCTACGACAGGTGTTTAAGAATACTCGCTTGACCTTCCTGATATTACTAGCTTTCTGTTTTCTGCTAACCTCTTGTGATGGAGTCAATACACCAGTAGAGACGCAGAATTCGACGATGGCGCCGAATACGTCCGAGGTGACCGATCCGAATGAAGCTGCGATCAACTACGAAGAAACCCGGAAAGTTGCAAGGGAGAAGGCTGAGCTTCTCACGAAAGTATACGACACGAACAGTGTGCAGTACGCCATTATCGATCAAGGCCATATTGTCGTGTCTGGCCAAACTGGGAAGAATGATGAGCAAGGACAGAGGCCGCTCACGAAAGACACGATGTATGGGACAGGCTCGGTCAGCAAAATATTCACCACGGTTGCCGTCATGCAGTTGGTCGACCTGGGGAAAATCGATCTCGATACGCCGGTCGTCCAGTATATCCCCGAGTTTACGATGAAAGATGAGCGTTATAAGCAGATTACGCCGCGTATGCTGTTAAATCACTCTTCCGGTCTGAACGGAACATCGGCGACAAATATCTATCTATTCGAAGATAACGATACTTACGCCCACGACATACTTCTGACGCAACTGGCCGGACAGACCTTGAAGGCGGACCCGGGCGCATTCTCGGTATACTGCAATGACGGATTTACGCTGGCTGAGATTCTGGTCGAGTATGTCAGCGGTATGGACTTTACCTCTTATATCCATCGATATATTACGGAGCCTCTTGGTATGACCCATACGGTGACGCCGCTCGATTCTCCGAATACGGCCGAGATGGCGGGACTCTATTATCCTGCCTATACCGGACAACTTCCCAACCAAACAACCAACACAATAGGATCTGGGGGCATCTATTCCACTGCAGAGGACTTGGTTCGATTCTCGCAACTATTTACAGGGGGAGCAGTACAAATATTGGCCGGCCAATCAGCTGAAGCCATGACCCAGAACGAATACAAGACGTCTTTGTGGCCTGATGATGCGGATAACTCAATAGAATACGGTCTTGGCTGGGACAGTGTTAATCTGTATCCCTTCAGCGAATATGGGATGAAGGCGCTGGCCAAAGGCGGGGCCACGATTCTCTATCAAGCGTCACTCGTTGTGCTTCCCCAGCAGGATATAGCGGCAGCTGTCGTCTCTTCTGGCGGATCCGGCGTATACAACCAGCTTCTGGCGAACGAGATCCTGCTTCAGGCGCTGAAGGAGAAAGGGACAATAGCCGAGTTCAAGACTGAGAAGTCGTATGGCGTGCCGGTAAAGGCCGATATGCCGAAGTCCATGCTCCAGTATGCGGGGATCTATGGCTCGTCCGATGCAACGATGAATATTAATATTACGGAAAGCGGCCTTATGTCGGTCACTCCGGAGCAGCCGACCAATAATCAGGCCCAGTCCTATAGATATACGTCGGACGGCACGTTCCGGAGTGGGGACGGAAGTGTGAGGGCCAGCTTCGTAACGGAGGAGAACGGCCGCACCTATTTCCAGGTTAACTCATATTCTTCGCTGCCGGGCCTTGGGCAGACAGCCTATTCTATGTACTCTGCCGAGAAGCTTCAGCCTGGGGCTCTTCCGTCAGAGGTAACAGAGGCATGGAGTAGGCGCGATGGCAAAAGGTATTATTTGCTGAATGAGAAGTATACGTCGTTCGTTTATTTGGTGCAGATGTCCTATCAATTGAATGTGTCCAAACAATTGCGGGGGTATGTTTTGGATAAACGTATAACAGGCCCCAATACGGCAATCTCCGAATTGCAAATTCCGGGAGTGAATGGACGGGATCTCTCAGGTTTAACTTTTTTTACGGAGGAAGGCGTTGAGTATCTGGAACAACGTGGAATGATCTTAGTGAGTGAGGATTATGTAAAGCCCTTGAATGTCGCTACGAAGTCAATCATTACCATTCCAGAGAGCGGATTCGCCGAGTGGTATACGATAAGCGAGAAAGACGCGGGCAAAAACGTTAAGGTGAGCATGCCCTCGAACGCCTCCTTCGCCGTCTATGATGCGAATGCCAAATGCATCTACTTCAGTATCATTGAAGACAAGGATCAGGTTGCGTTGCCTGCGGGAGGATCTATTGTTTTCGCAGGAGATATCGGTACGCAGTTTGAAGTTTCCGTCGTTCCCGTATGATCAGACGCACGTTAGTGAAAATGACGATCTGGAACAGTGTGGTCGTATTTTGCTTGCTCTTTATGCTGGGGGGAAGCATTATATGGGCTAGCGCGTTATAAAGTTTATTCAGACATTGACCGTTTGCTAGTGTTTAGTATTGATTTTTTGTCAATGTACTGACTTGAGCCTCCAAGGAATCGATCTTCCAGTCCAACGACTTATCCACCGATGAGCGTTAATCTCTGATCGTAATGGGTTTCCTGAGAGGAAGTAACAGAAACAATTGGTTGACGCCGAGCCGTGCGAAGTTGGTGGATACACGTGATGACGCACCATATACTGGCCTGGAGCGCTATTCGATCCGGTCGCAGCATATTTCGGGTGCGTCCCACTACTTCTGGAAGGACGCGCTGCTCGATGACGGCTCATGGAAGTTGCTGGAACAGCTCCGCGAGCGCTTCGCATCTCTGCCGAAGAAAGAGGAAATCATCGTCTCCTGCGGCTATGTCAGCTTAGCAACGCCTAACGTTCTGGATATTCTATAGAAGTAGAGTAGTATATTCGGCTAATGTAACTTGGAGCAAGCACTTGGATGGAGTTAAAATTACAAGGTAACAACTCTCGTTCTCTGAAAGTTCATTTCAAAGTGGGTGTTCAGCAACGATATACAATGAAGGTAGTTTTTTTATATTTTAAATAACTATCTCCCTTGTTTGTTACATAGCAACTAGTACCGCTTCACAACCAAGTACAAACTTATAAAGCGAGTCAATTATTACATAACGACGTGGCTTGTAGATATATGAATGAACTAAATATTGAAACCCGCAAACAATCTTTCGGAAAATACTAAACAACTTTGCACGTTCAACATCTACTAAATATGGAATAATAAAGATGTTAATAAAAATATTACTTGGTGGTGATGCTAATGGCTTTTGTCATCCTATAATAACATTATGGGATGTTAAGAAAGGTTATTAATTGAGCAGGATAACACAAGTTTAGTAACAAAAGGAAATTCTTGCACTATCTGTCCCAACGAATACAGATAAGTTCTCTTCAACATTCTTTATTTCATCTCGAATAATTGTTTACTGAAAGTTCATACTCAACTAAAAAGATTTCCGCATTTATTTTAATTATCCAAATAGTAAAAAAGCTCAACCATTACAATATCTTATGGCGATGGTATAATTGAACCAATAAATAATCTGCGGAAGCCAATGGGTAAAAGAAAATTTTTTTAAAATTATGGATGAAGGGATGAGATTTATTGAGAAAGCTATTGTTATGCGTAATCTGTTTGTTTGTCTCGACAGTCTATACGGGAACAATTTTTGCTTCCAGCACTTCCAGCCAATCTCCTTTAGTTAAGCCTGTTGAGGAGAGGAAGAGTTTATCGATAGAAGAGAAGATTAGTGACCTGATGACATTAGGCGTTTCATATAAGGACGCAGTATGTAAATTATAGAGTATTTCCATTTGATTTAGTACATGCAGCAGCAGGATATTATAAGTAATAATATTGATTCAATGATGAATGCGCTCCCATTAATGAATACACAAAAATAATAGAATCGCCTCAGTTGGTACTTCATCAAGGCGGACACGATTTTTAAGACGCTCTCATTTTTATAGAAATGGATTGAAGTGGTGACTTTGGTTAGAGCATGCGGCTGACTCAAGTTGAAAGTAGATGAAGTTTTGAATTGTGCGATTCAGCGGCATTCATGACTTCGAGGTGTATCGTCTGGATAAATCCTCCTTTTCCAGGATACTTAGCAGATTATAGGTGGACAGTTCGACATATTGAACGAACTACAGAAATTAGGTATGCATAAACGGAACAACATCAAGATTAGAAATCCATCCAATACAAACAGAGTAGATTTGTAACTGCTTAGGTCTCCTAAGGAAAATCTGGGAGACCTTTTTTCAATATAAGGAGTAGTTTTACGGGCTTTTGGGAATAAATAGGTCATTATATGAAGCTATCTCTAGTCGTAATCTTTTACTTGAGATCATATCCGAAGAGAGACTCCATGTGATATCGCTCTATTGATTTAGGTTCGACAGGGTATTGGTTGCGTTTTATTGAAAATTATAAATGTAAAACAAGTCGAACGAGTCTTTTTAGACGAAAGTAGTAATTACATTACTTGTGACAAGGGGATTTGTCTATATGAAAAATGCACATCTTGCTGCTGCTATATTGGTCTTATTATTCCTGGTCTCTTGCTCGAATTCAATTAAAGAACCAATCGACAGTAATGGTATGGATAATAATATAGAGCAAACTATACATAAAGAGTTAATATCTCAATTAAATTCAGAAGTGAAATTACCTGAAATTGTATATTCAAAGGATACAGAATTAGGTTTGTTTTCTTACTTTACATTCTTTTCATCTGGTACAAAGTTTGAAGGTATTGTTTCTTTTAATGATAGTGAAGGAACGACTGTGAGAAAACTCGCATACGGAGAAATAGATGAGAAAATCCCAGTTACCCGTATTCAACTATCTATTACAAATAATGATAGTGAAGTTCGAATGATTGGAGGACAAATTAATAACCCAGTGATTAGTTCTATATTGTTATCTTTTTTTAATGGCACGCTAGTAAAAGTTTATAAATTTGATTCTAATAGTTATGCTTATGTTGATACAGACAATAGCGGTGGCCTAAGCCAAATACAAGGTTTTAACGAGGAAGATGAGTTGATTTTTGAAAATTAATTAGGTGATTAATGTATGATAAGAAAAGTACTTTATGGTTGGCCTCTTGAAAATATTAATGGAATAAATCGCTTTCCTCTGCATGCTAGTTCTAGTGTCATTGGAATAATAGATAGTGGTGTTTATACTACAAATATATATTTAATTAATCAAAAAATACAAAATATCCCACTAGATAGTAACTCGGAAAAATGGGCAAGTAATTTACATGGAACCATGGTTGCTGGCATAATTGCGACAAATGGGGATGGAGTTCAAACTCCTGGAGGATACTTACCTAATGTTGAAATAATTTCAATACAAACAGGCTCAGATGCTGGAATGAGTCATAACCAAATGGCAAGAGCTATTAATCTTGCAGTGGCACATGGGGTAGAAGTAATTAATATTAGTCAAGGAAGTCCAGACTACAGTTCCGAAGTAGAATTTGCTATTAATAACGCTCTTTCAAAAGGGATAGTTATCGTTGCTTCATCGGGGAATGACGGGAAGAATATCAATGATTACCCTGCAAGATTTGATGATGTTATTGCAGTTTCTGCTTTAGATAAAAACAATAACCCTACAAGCTATACAAATATAGAACCAACAAATATTTTTGCCCCAGGCGAATACTTAATGACAACAGGGAGAAAGTCAGAAGATCATATAGCTTGGTTTAGAGGCTCTTCTGCTGCAACCCCGATAGTAGCATCGATTTGTGCGGTAATTAAGCAAAACAAGCCCGAATGGAATTCAAAAATGGTAAAAGAGTCATTGCTTCTTCTCTCAGATAAGCATACTATTAATACAAATGTGAATATACTAAATGTAGGAAATGTATTTAACTATTTATCAATAGATTAACGCTGACTGCCGACTAAAGTTGGTTTAGGTTTTACCTAGAGACTTGCTAGTTGTTGTTTGATATTATATTTGACTGGCGTGTGAATAAATTTCTATTCTCTCTCGTCGGTCTGTTTTTGGTGTTTTCTCCTCAAATTGATAGGATGCCAAATGTGTTCCTTATTCTCTCGTACTCTAAACCAATGAGTTAGCGAATTATAAAGTTTTGTAAGGCGTAGATGGGGGAAAATATGTATTTTTCGGAGTACATCGCTTATGTGGAGATGTACTCTTTTGTTTTGTTCAGAGGTGCCGAAATGCGTTGACGCGGGTTTGGGGGCTGTGACAGGTTGTGAGAATGCAACCTGCTGCAGTCCTTTTTTGGGCTTTAGGTTCCCTTATTTTATATTATTTTGTATAATGTATTTGATTTACTATTTTTTTCATCATAGAGAGCGCTGACTTCTTTACGATTAAACATCGCAGAGAGGGGGTGAAATAATGAAAAAAGTAATAGTATTAGTCCTCATCGCTATGCTAGCCTTCTCCAGCTCGGCCTCTGCCGCGTATACTGCGGAATCACAAGAGACTAGGTATGGGCAAATCAATCACTCAAAATATTACTATGAAGTGTCTATTTCGGGACAACCGAATACTCAGGCGACTGTCACTTTGATGTACAAAGGACCTGCAGGGCAACGCGAACCTGTCTACGGTTCTGAAGTTACCGTCACGCTTGACGCCAGCGGAAGCGCTATAATCTATAGTCCCGATCTTTATTGCTGTACTCCAATTGCTTCTAATCCTTACTCTAGTCCTGTAGTCGTACAAGCCCAATTCCAGGGCAACTATGGTAGCGTTAACTGGTTTTATTTGCATGCTAGATATTAGGATTGTTGTTGCATCGAACGAGGTATAAGGGCTGCAACAGGCTGCTGAGAGGCAGACTGTTGCAGCCTTTTTTTGTGCCAAATGGTTTATTGGCAAAGATAATCGGGATAAAGTGAGCGATCATTAAACGATTAACAAGCTGCAATTTGGCATAGCCTTGAAGCATCTCCGTCATGCTAGTGAAGCTTAGGAACTATATAATACTTCCTTTTAAACTTTAATAGGATTATTGTCATGATTCAATAGACTCACATTTCAATTGATTGATAGTAAAATATGGTGTAAAATAGGCATTGCTTCTTAATTTAGGTGAAGCTAGCGAATATTTGATACATAGAATAGGAGAGTTGTACATGTTAAAAAGCTGGAAGCGCACAACTGCAGTAACAATCCTGTCTTTGATCGTAATGATCGCGGCCTCGTTGACGGCACTAGCGGCAGGGGAACGAACGTTTGAGACGGTAAGCGGAGCAAAAGTAAAGATTAGCAATATTATCGAGACACGTCAGATCGAGGACGTTGGATATGGCGAGACGATGTACGTTGTACAGGCTCCGGTTAAGATTACATTCGAAGGGGAACTGTTGACTGAAGAGACTTGGGTTGCTAAATGGGAAGATGAAGAAAGTCTGGAGTACGTAGAGATCGTGAATAATTCGGTCACGTTGACGGATCCGGTAGAGTACGGCATTTTTCCTGCCTTCAAAGGCGAGAACAGGTCGGATAACAAGCCGATCCTGCTGCTTGTCGTCGACGGCAAACAGCCTGTCGATACAAGTAAGGAAACGGAGTCGCTGATGGCCAAGCCGGCATCCGCGAAGGTAGTGGTGAACGGTAAAGAAGTGGTATTTGAAGCGTATAATATAAATGGCAACAACTACTTTAAGCTGCGCGACTTGGCAATGGCGTTAAACGGATCAGAGAAAAGCTTCGCTGTGGATTGGGATTCCAAAGCAAACGCAATCAGTTTGAAATCCGCTACCAAGTATACGCCTGTCGGTAATGAGCTCGCCTTATCCGAAAGTTCAACACCTCAAAAGGCAGCCGAGACTTCCTCGACCATTTTCTTGGACGGTAAAGAAGTGACGTTTGTAGCGTACAAAATCAACGGCAACAACTACTTTAAACTCAGAGACGTGGCTCAAGCTTTTAACATTGGCGTTAACTGGATTCAGGAAACGAAAACGATTGGCATTGATACAAGCGCGGACTACAAAGAAGAATAGGCTGCAGCATGAGCGGACATTGCCTCGCAAGAGGCAGTGTCCTTTTATATGCGCAGATCATAGTCGGTCTATACTAATATTTCTCCCACCCGAATACCGGTCTAAGAAACTTGCGAAGATAATAGGCCAATACAGTCAGTGGAGTCCATGAGCTGCGCTGGTTCTCGAGGTATTGATCATTGATAATATAAGTCCGAGTGGAAGTAGGGCTCCTCAGACCGAACTCTTCCCACTTCGCAGGATCATTGGAGCCTGCGAGCCTTACAAGCATATTCGCCGACTCACTATTTATTTTAGCCGGAATTTGCTCGTATGCTTGGGTGATTTGCATATGGAATTCGTCGATGGGATTGCGGCTAGCAAGGCTCTCTAAGTGGATGCCTTCGCGAACGTAAGAAACATATGCCAGATGGTCAGCCCAGATCTCGTCGATATAAAAAAGCCGCACCCGCTGCTCCGAAGGACTCATCGGCTGCTCGCCTTTCAAAATCTCGAGCCGCTCCTCGTATAGAATTCGCCTCTGATCCTCCACCATATCCGAATAACCATTCAGTTCCTTGCGGATCTGGAAGTTTTGGGCCATAGCAACGCGTTGAATATGCGAGATTTTGCTGAGGATTGCTGGCTCAACAAGCATCTCATCTTGCCTAAGACCGCGAACCCATTTATCGATGCCGAACTGAAGCAACAACTCGTCCTCCAAGCTTACGAAAAATACGGAAGAACCCGGATCGCCTTGACGGCCGGAACGACCGCGCAGCTGGTTATCGATCCGCAGGCTTTCGTTCACATGTGTACCAATCACGTACAACCCGCCCAGCTTGGCGACAATTTCTGCTTGCGTGGGGTTGCCGCCGCCGAGCCGAATGTCGACGCCTCGTCCGGCCATATTCGTAGACACCGTCACGGCGCTGATTTCTCCCGCTTTAGCGATGATCTCGGCTTCTTTCGCGTCGTTTTTTGCATTCAGAACTTGGCAAGGCACGTTGGCGACCGCTAGCGCCTCCGCCAGCAGGTCAGACTCCTCGACACTTGACGTACCAATGAGAATCGGACGTCCCGTCGCATGGACGGACGAGATTTCTTGTACAAGCGCCTTAAGTTTGGCCGCTTTATGGGTATAAATCCGGAGCGGATGGTCAATCCGGATGTTTGGCCGGTTCGGAGGGATTTGCACGACCTGCAGCTCATAAATATCATCAAATTCTATTGCGGAAGTGTGCGCAGTAGCCGTCATTCCGCAAGCCTTCGGATATAAGCTAAGGAAGTGTTGAAGGGTAATCGTCCCGAGAATTTTCCCTCCGGATTTTGACTGGAGCCCTTCTTTGGCCGTAAGCGCGGCTTGCAGCCCGTCCGGCAAATGCCTGTTCTCCGCCACGCGTCCGGTATATTCGTCGATTAGCTCGATTTTCTCGTCCCGTACGATGTAATCGACGTCTCTTTTTAATAGCACTTCCACATGCAGCGCGCAATTTAATGACGATAACAAATGGCTATTATGACTTTCGTACAAATTGCCGCATCCAAGCAGTGATTCCACTTTTGCTGAGCCAGCTTCATTCAAATAAGCGTTCCGCTTGGACTCGTCGAAGTCGTAATGCTCAAGTGGATTGAGCTGCCGAGCGACATCTGCAAAATGAATGCCGTCGTTGCTCGAAAAATCCGACTCGCCGGCGATGACTAGCGGGACCCGCGCTTCGTCGAGAAGCAGTGAATCCGCTTCGTCAACGATGACGTAGCGGAAAGGACGATGTACGGTATCGGCTACGTCTAGTGCAATCGTGTCGCGCAAATAATCAAATCCCGCCTCTTTAGCCGTAACATAAGTTATATCCTTGGCATACGCTTCCCGTTTCTCGAGCAGGCTCATACCCGTTTGAACCGAGTTTACCGATAACCCGAGAAAACGATAAATTGGGCCCATCCAATCCGCGTCTCGCTTTGCCAAATAATCGTTGAAAGTCAGCACATGAACGCCTTCGCCGGTCAGCGCATTTAGATAAGCAGGCATAACAGCAGAGAGTGTTTTTCCTTCACCGGTATGCTGCTCGACCAGAAGTCTCTCGTGCAGAGCAATGGCGGCCATGATCTGGACATCATAAGGCTGTAAACCGAGCTTTCTCTTCGCTGCCTCGCAGATTAGCGCATAGGCATCGACAAGCAGCTCGTCCAAAGACGTACCCGAGATTGCTTCCTTTTTCAACCGGAGAGATTCCGTTTGCAGCTGCCCATCGTTCCATGCTACCAAATTCCGTTTTCGGATGAGCTCTACTTTGTCTTGATAGACATTCAGCTTATTTTGGGCAACGCTGTCTTTGAATTTTTGCATCAGCTTGACGGCTATACTCATCGGAATTAGATCTCCCCTCGGTAGAAATACACGATTCTATTACTCATCCTTTAACCGTCGTTGATACAAAACAACAGATACAATCGTAAATACAACCGTCCATGCCAAAATAATGAGGAGGGGCTTTAATAAGTCTACCGTCGTAAAGCCTGTGCGCAGCTCCAGCAACTGCACAAGTTGAATGCTTGGCGTATAATCCAGCAATTTGAGAATCGGATAATCGCCAAATAGCAACGGTGCAACTGGAGGCGCAGTAAATATCAGCGCTGCAGGAATGATAGATAATGAGGCTTCAAGCACCGTCTTGGAGAATAAGCCGCATATCGTCCCGACGGCGATGTATAGAATAATCGAAAGAATGACTGCCGCCATAACCGCCCACAGACTAGCTGGCTCATAGCCCAATATATATGTAGCAATAGCCAGAGCGACAGCAGACATCACAAAGACTAAAGCGCTTTTACCGATTAAAACATCCATGGTCGTGGCAGGAGTCATCATTAATGTTCGTAAAGTGTTGCGTTCCTTTTCTTCCGCGATCAAGCATGCTTGTACTAAACACGTTAGCAACACAAGCGAAATATTAAGAAGAAAACCGATTGCTCCAGGCAGAGAAGGGCCTGCACTACGAAATAGAAAGGCGAAGAGAATGGGAACAATCAAACAAATAGATATCGCATAGTTACGTGAAAACTCTTTGTAATCCTTCACAAATATCGCCCTGGCACGTTTCAATGAGATACTCATAGCAACTCACTTCCTGTCATTTGAATAAAAATATCACCTAGGCTTGGCTCTTTCGTGGCCAGTCGATCAATTAACCCGCGCTTCATCCAATCGGCAATTTGATTAGCCGTTCCCTCAGTGATCGGAAGCTCGTATGCTTCTCCATTGATTAATTCAACACGAACGACGTTATCCCGGTGCAGTTTTTTTAGCTCCCTCGGCGAGCCGAGGGTTTGGATTTGTCCACGATACAAAATCGCTACACGATTACATAGCAATTCTGCCTCAGCCATATCATGCGTAGTTAAAAAAATCGTCGTTCCTTTCTCATTTAAGTAGCGCAAGCCTTTATGAATATGTGCGGAGTTTACTGGATCTAAAGCCGAGGTAGGCTCATCTAAAAATAAAAGCTCAGGCTCATGGATAATCGCGCATGCCAGCATGACACGCTGACGCATCCCTTTCGATAAGCGATGGACTTTCTTTTTGCGCTCTCCGCTTAAGTTAACAAACTGCAGCACCTTGTCGATCGAAGATTTAGGAAGCCCATATAATTGGCGAAATAGCTCTAGATTTTCCTCTATCGATAATCTCTCATATAGACCGCTGTTATCGGTCAATATGCCAAAGCGCATCCTTTGTGCAGACTGATGCATCATCTCTGCTGGCTGATTAAATACACTTGCCTGTCCACTTGTCGGATTTAACTGCGCAGTTAGAATCTTTATTAATGTTGTTTTCCCTGAACCGCTCGGACCGAGAAAACCAAAAATTTCTCCTTTCGGAATCGAAAAAGACACATCTCCCAATGCATCCTTATTTCCAAAGCTTTTTCGAACATGTTCGACCTGGATAACAGCCATTCACACCACATCCTTAAGTTGATCGCTTAAGTATATAGAGATTGCATGTCTCCAGCTATCAAAACCCGCCGAAATGTAGCTGTTTTCGCCTGAACTGTACCATTCAGTGCTTAATTGGTTCGACAATTTCCCCGGAAATTAATGTGAAGCAGCTCTTTTAATTCCTGCAATTTGTAGCGAGATAAGGGAACCACGATTTCTTTGCCTGTATTTAATCGCAAGCTGTAGCTATTCTTCGTCCATGTAATAATTTCTCTTACTTTTTGCAGATTTACGATGTAGGATCGATGACATCTAAAAAAACCGGAATTTAATAATCTCTGCTCGAGCTCGGTTAGCGTCAAAGCACAGTCATAATTTTCACCATCCACATGAATATGGATCGAGCCATTGATACTTTCTATATAATCGATTTCAGGAGGATTAAATAAAATGACTTTGTCCTTTCTTTTCGCAGATATCTTCTGCAAGGTGATATTGGCCTCATCTTGTTTCTGTACTTGCTTATCCTCTTCCGAGTCCCGAATATCCAATTGATGACAGCCCCGTTCGTTCAATCGATAAATCGCATCACAGGAAATCATAGCATCCTCTAAATTCGAAGTTAAAATTAAAAGCTGCTTTTCCTTCAACAGGTCATCTAAAATCCGTTTAAATAGACGACGATCTTGCTCTTCCAAGTAAAAATAGGGCTCCTCCAGTACAAGAGTAGGCTGATGCGCAAAAAAGACGCGCAGCAGTGTCACATACATTCTTTTTGATGAACTGAGATTCTTAATTTTGATCTTCCGTACGTCCTTCAAATCAAAATAATCCATTAATGGAGCGACACGCTCATGCCTCTCTGTTACCTGGATTAGAAATTGGATGAGCTCTTCCACCGTTAAACGTATATACTCGTTTTGATCGGCTCGAAATAAATAATAACGGGAATGATCCGCTAATTGATTCATTAGAAGCTGCTTTCTCTTCAAGTCCGTTATAATGCCAATCGATTGATTCGATGTCATATGCAATTCAAACTTCGGTAGAAACAATTCTCCATTTTCATATATGGGTTGAAATTGCATGGCCGTCCTCCTAGTCAGTTCCACTATAGGATATATGAAACAATTATAAGGTTGGGATAAGTATTTGTCAGTTTCAATTGAAACATATAACGGTATGCACTCCGGTGACAAGAACGGGCAACAGATAGAGGATAGGGGTATGCTATAATATGGAAGATTTAAAGCGCAAAAGGAGGAGACGTGAACATGAGCTGGACGCATGGAGAGATAGACATAATCGAAGAGCTGCGTCCCGAACTTATCGGCTATTGTTATCGAATGATGGGGTCCATCTTCGAGGCGGAAGACGCGGTGCAGGATGCAACGATCCGCATATGGCAGAGCTGGGACCAGATTCGTCAGGATGCATCGCGCAAAGCTTGGATCTATCGGATTGCCACGAATGTTTGCTTAGATCGGCTAAGGAGCGCGAAGCGCCGGGCGCTTCCGATGGATCTCTCTGAACCTGCCGCCCTGATAACAGAACCCAAGGACAGCTTGTCCAGAGCTTCTTGGATATGGCCGGCTCCCGATTCCGTCGGCAATCCGGTTGATATCGTGGTTAACAGGGAGACCATTCGATTATCGTTTATTGCGATCTTGCAAAAGCTGCCGCCCCGTCAACGTGCCGTATTGATCCTGCATGATGTTTTCCGCTGGCCGGCCAATCAGACCGCGGATGCAATGGGGATGACCGCGGCAGCCGTCAACAGCGCTTTGCAACGGGCACGGGCGACGTTAGCTCATGCCAATCTCCGGTCTGATGCTCTGCAAGAGCTGGACGGCGAAGCAGATCAAGCTCTACTTGCACGCTACGTTGAAGCTTTCGAACAGTACGACATCGATGCGTTATTGTCGCTATTCCACGAGAACAGCAGCTTGTCGATGCCGCCTTTTGTGATGTGGGTTAGCGGCAGACCGAATATGTCGTCGTTCTATGACATCACGAGCAGCCATTGTTCGGGCTCCCGGCTGCTGCCGATCCGGGCGAACGGCAATTGTCCTGCTTATGCGCAGTATATGCCAAGCGGACATGACGGATTATTGGTTCCGTGGGCTATTCATGTTCTTGAGATACAAGAGGGGAAGATCGCGCATCTCCATCATTTCATCGATTCCGATTTATTTGGCCAGTTTGGTTTGCCGGACTTTTTAGACACCAATACGGATTTCGCAACGTACCGATGATTTTTCCGCGGCTAGATCGTCTATATAGATGAAAGTGAAAATAGATGATTTTCAAACCCAAGGAGGAACAATCGATGACCGTAAAACTTACCCCTTACATTACTTTGAATGGAAACACCAAGGAAGCCATTCGCTTCTATGAACAAGCAGTTGGAGCAGAAGTTCTTTCCATCATGACCTATGGAGACATGCCAGAAATGCCTGATACGTTCACCGACGATCTCAAGGACCATGTGGCACATGCCAAGCTGCGAATCGGCGACTCCGAACTCATGTTTTCGGATGCTCCCGGCGGTTCGACGATTGAAGCCAGCAAACTGGTTACGATCTGTATCACGACGAACGATGTGGAACAATCCAAACGAATATATGAAGCCTTGCGCCAAGGCGGACAAGTCAATATGCCGTTCAATGAAGAACCGTTCAGCCCTGGATTTGGCGATGTAACGGATAAATTCGGCGTGACTTTTCAAATTTATACGGAAATTGAAAGCTAAATCAACAAAACGAGGAAAAGAAAAGGGCCATTCCGCAAAGGATGGCCCTTATGCTTGCTGTTGCTGCGCGGGTAGTCGTAGTGCCGCTTAGTTTCTTTCGGTGAAAATTTGAAAGGTAACGCCAAACCGATCCGTGATCATACCGTAGGCGGGGCTGAAGTAGAGTGGTTGCAGGGGCAAGAGCACCTTTCCTTCTGAACGCAACGCATCGTAAATGCGTTCCGCTTCTGATACTTCCTTTACAGTAAGGCAGATATTGACCTGGTCTCCACGCTCCAATGGCTGATTGGGTTCTGAATCACTGACATACAGTTCAGAGCCGCCGACAACCATGACGGAATGGGCAATTCTTTTCTTCATTTCTTCGGTCATCGCCGAAGTGTCGCTTTCCTCCGGAATGTCCCCGAATGTTTGTTTGAACACGACTTGCGCGCCGAGAGCCTGCTCATAAAATCGGATTGCTTCATTGGCATGGCCATCGAGCATGATAAAAGGGGTGAATTTCACATTCATTTTGCTTCAACTCCTTATCGTTTTGATGTAGTACTGGACTCATCTTCGATTGTATCGGATAATAGTGACAAATTACGTCATGGTTATTTTGTTTTTTTACAAGCGGGGAGGATGAACAAGTGTCAAAGGCCAAACGGTTGATGGAATTGATTATTGCGGTCAATCGCAAGCGCCGATTTACAGTAAAAGAGCTAGCTAATGAGTTCGGTGTTTCTACGAGGACGATTCTTCGGGATTTACAGGAGCTGAGCGAACTGGGCGTACCTCTGTATTCTGAAGTAGGCCCTCATGGCGGATACCGGATTTTGCAAGAACGGCTCTTGCCCCCAATCGCCTTTACGGAGCGAGAGGCAGCAGCCGTATTTTTTGCTGTCCAGGCGTTGCGTCATTATTCATCTCTGCCGTTTGAGACGGAAACATCAACTGCGCTTAACAAGTTCTATAACTATATGCCGGAAGATGTGCGTGACCGGATCGATCAGATGAGAGACAGGGTTGACTTTATTACGCCGGCTAGACAAGCACAGTCACCGTATTTGTCCGTCTTGCTGGATGCAGCCATCCGGCAAATGGTCTTACTTGTGGATTATGCATCAAAACAAAAGCGGGGAAAGCGGGAAATACAACCGATTGGCATTTTCACCCAAGAGGGATTGTGGTATTGCTTGGCCTATTGCTTCCTTAGCAAGTCTTTTCGTGTGTTTCGCTGCGATCGGTTTGATTCTGCTGTTCCCTCAGAATCTCCGCCGCTTGACTTGCAGCAGATTCATCTGGGGAGCAAGGAGGAGCTATTTCGCCCTGAAGGCGATAGCGTATATCTGTATGCCGAGCTGTCCAAAGAAGGTGTGGAAGCATGTGAGGCAGATCCTTGGTCGGCTTCTCTGCTGCATGTTCGCAATGACAGCACAGGGTGGCTAGAAGGACATGTAGCGAGCAAAGATGTCCCGTTTTTTGCTTCTTATTTTGTCGGGCTCGGCAAGAAAGCTGCGGTGCGGCAACCGAAGGAGTTGCGTACAGCGATTAGGCAGCTGCTGTCGGAAATAATGGTTCAATACGAAGACGAAGAGGTTGCAGGTGCGCAGCCGAACATGTGTTAGAAACCGTTCCAGACCATCTTCTTATCTATCGGAATTCGTGAGGTTGGACGACTGGGGCCTGCAGCCTTGCCAATCGCAATCAGCATGATAGGGATGTATCGGCAAGGGACGTTGAACGCTTCGACAAAGGTATCGGCGTCAAATCCACCCATCGGGCATGAATCAAGCCCTTTCGCTCTCGCAGCGAGCATGAGCTGCATGGCGGCAAGCGATGCGTTCTTAATCGCTTCTTCACGCGCATAGGTAGATGTATCTGAGTATGCTGTGTTAATTTGGCCGATCAAGCGCGACTTCATATCTTCCGTCAATAACCCGGCTTCTACATCCGATTCAAAGACGTCTGCGGCATTCAGATTGGCCTCCAGGTCGCCAAGTATAGCTACGACGACAGAGGCTTCGACGATTTGCTTTTGACCGTAGGCGATAGGCAGCAGCTTCTCTTTTGCAGATTGGTCATGGATGGAGATATACTTCCAATGCTGAAGATTCCAAGCGGACGGCGCACAGCTCGCGATCTCCAGCAGCTCTTTGATTTCTTGTTTGCTCAGTTCGTACGAAGAGTCATATTGCTTGACCGAATGACGTTCTCGAACGATGGTGTGGAAATAGGTTGTTAATGCCATTTACATTCAACTCCTTGAACTATTCAATTCAGTTTGTTTATTGCGTCTCTCCAATGTTTTGTTTTGGCCCAGTCTATTCGTGCCGATAACCCCGGCAATGATCATAACCGAGCCGATCAGGTGATAGATCGTCACTTCTTCCCCAAGAAATACCGCTCCGGCTGTCATGGAGACGATGGTAGAGAGGTTGGCAAATACGCTCATTTTAGATGCTTCCATCTTGGACAGGATGTAGTTGGCCATTAATGCCGTGAACAGTGAAGATACAATCCCTAAGAAGAGGATGGATGAGATAAAAACGCCGCTGGCGAAAGGAGCAAATAAGTCATGAAGTGTTCCTTTGAACGCATGGCTGGTAAACGCAGTGACCATAAAAAAGACGAACCCGATGCCCATCATCAAATAAGTGATTTCCGCTGGTCTGAACTGCTTTGCTAGCGAGCGGGCTAGAACGGTATATCCAGCAAAAGCGACACAGGTGAGCAATAACAACGAGATCCCTGTCAGATTCGATAAATCGATGCGGCTGCCTTTCATGATAAAGATAAACACAACGCCGAACACCGATAGAAAGATCGACAGCTTCTGTAGAATGGTAATGGCCTCTTTCAGAAATAGGGAGGCGAAAATCATAGTGACGACTGGGGTGAACGCGTACAGAATGCCACCTTCCGCCGAGCTGGCATGCTGCAGCCCAAATGCTTGAAGCAGGAAGAACGCAAGCGGGTACATGGTTGCCAGCAACAGCAATTTGTAGATCGGCTTGCCGCGGTAGGAAAGCTTAACCCAGCCGAAAGCTACCGGGATGGACATAATCAGAAATGATATGGCAAAGCGAAAGGCCAGCGTGTCGAGCGGACCGGCATAATCAAGTACGAGCTTAGCAAACAGAAATGACAATCCGATAATGACCGCGTTAAGCACAGCAATGAAATAGGGAAGCTTTGCTTCCTTTTGACTCATGTTGCATCATCCTCTCTAACTAACGGCAGCGTGTTCGCGAACGTCTTAAACCGTTAATTAGAAGATATGATAGAATGATAAGCAGAACAACGTCATGTTACTTCAACTGTATCGATACAGTTGGTCTGGTATGAATGGGAGGGCAGCATGAAAAAATATTTTTCGATCATAACAGATATGGAGAATAAGATTCGGCAAGGGATATACCCTCCTGGTCAAAAGCTGCCTTCTGTCCGAAGCGCCGCGGAAGTCTATGGGTGCAGCATCAGCACGATCACAAGAGCCTATGCGGAGCTGGAGAAGCGCCATATGATTTATTCGGTCCCGCAAAGCGGCTTTTATGTGGTTGTAAAGCCGGGAGATTGGCGCGACAATCGAGACAGCAATATGATCTATTTCGCTACCGTACTGCCGGATGTAGAGGCGTTCCCTTATTTGGATTTTCAACATTGTCTGAACAAAGCCATTGATATATACAAGTATGACTTGTTTACGTACGGTGATCCGCTGGGACTAGAGTCTTTTCGCCACACGCTTGTTTCTCACTTGGCCAATGACCAAGTATTTACCAAAATTGATAAAATCCTTGTCACCTCTGGAGCTCAGCAGGCACTGGAGGTTTTGGCGAAGATGCCATTTCCGAACGGCAAAGAAACGGTATTGGTCGAACAGCCGAGCTACGATCGTTATCTGCGATTTCTTGAGAGGGAAGGCATACCTGTCTATGGCATCGCTCGTACGGCAGCAGGCATTGACCTGCAGGAACTCGAGCAATGGTTCAAAAGCGGCAAAATCAAATTTTTCTATACCATGCCCAGATATCATAATCCGCTTGGCACTTCCTATAGTGCGGGAGAGAAAAGGACTATCGCCAAGCTGGCCCGAAAATACGACGTGTTTATCGTGGAAGACGATTATATGGCTGACTTGGGCGCGGATCGGCAATCCGATCCGATTTTCGCTTACGATGGGGGATCGCATGTCATTTATGTAAAAAGCTTCTCCAAGATCATCTTCCCAGGCTTAAGAGTAGGTGCGATCGTACTGCCAGAGCGGCTGTTAAAGACTTTTCACACTTATAAAATATATCCTGACACTTCACTGTTATCTCAGGCGGCGCTTGAAGTGTACATAAAAAATGGCATGTACGAGCGGCATAAACGCAAGATAGGCAGCTTGTACGCGTCACGAATGCTGGCCTTGAATGAATCGGTAGAGCGGTATAATGAACCGGGGATCATGGAAGTACCTTATATCCCTTCAGGCATCTATACGCATTTTAAGCTGAAGCCGACGGTTAATGTGGAGCGTCTCTTAAAGCGTCTTGAAGCGAGAAAGATAATGGTCTTACCCAGTAAAGGATTTTACTTATCCAATTATCTGGAACGAGAGAAGTTTCTGCGGATCAGCATTTCTCAGACAAAGCCTGAGCAGATCGATGAAGGGGTCAAGGCAATTGTAGAGGAAGTGCGCATGGGTGACCGGTGAAGGATAGATAGTATTCAGATAAGAATATGAAAGCTACATGTCTTCGACTCACCATACTCATGAGTTCTGCCGTATTGTCGGATCATAAAATGTAGGTGTGAGGGCTGCGTTAGGTTATGAGCAAATGACCTGTTACAACCTCTTGGGCGTTATTTAAGCAGGTACTACACTAAGTTAGAACTATGAGGATCCCAGATCCTTCCTTATGATGAAGTTAAAATTTATGAGGAGAATACATATGGGATATCCGAATACGATTTGGAAAGTAATCTATCTGGTCTCTGCGGTTGTAGTTGGTGTTGGATGTTTTTGGGCTTTCATGTTCATTGTTTTTGATACGGAAGACGACTTTCTAGCAGCATTCGGGTTAGTCGCATTACCAATTGTTGCGATTTTATTGCTTTTATTTATCGGCTGGTTTATTTACCAGTCCACTAGCTATATAGGTCCAAACATAGGAATTATCGTTGTTGCGGCAATTCTCACTATGCCGGTTATTGAAGTAGGGTCTGCTATGATAAGTGGTATTCAAAAAAATCGTGTGAAGCCTTATGTGGAAAGCTATATGGCTGAGTTGAAAACAACCTTCTCAGAGAATATCACTAAATTGGATTTTGATGATAAAGAGAGTATTTCTGATACGATTAGGTACTGGAATGGGGATATTTGGGTTAAACTCAGCAAGAGAGAAGGGACACAATTATCGAGGGAGGATTTAAAAGAAGTAATTGATATTATTCCTCCAGCAAAGTATGCCGTGAGAGTATTTATTTATTATGGTAGTGAAAAATATGCTCTAAACGGACAGTTTAAAATCGATTTTTCGATTCGGACAAATCCAAATGATCCGCCGTATTGTTACTCTGATGATATTGAGAATAAGCCATGTAATATAGTTAAGGAGCTATTAGCCAGGTAAGATATACTGTAGTGGGTGATTTGCTAGTACTCGGAGATATATTATGATCTTGGCGTAGCTAGCGCTTTTCCATTATGGTATGATTTTTCGAGAATTCGTGATCGAAAAGATGCTTGGCAAGTGGAGGTACCTATGAATATTAATGAATTTCAACAGTGGGTGAAGGAGTATTATCAACAGAGGAACTGGTCCGACTTGGATATTTTTGTGCGGATCGGTTTTCTTGCGGAGGAAACTGGCGAAGTAGCACGTGCGATTCGTGCACTGGAGATCGGACGAGATCGCCCTGATGAGGGTGAAGGCTCCTATCAGGAAAATAAATTGGATTTAACCGAGGAACTTGGAGATGTATTAGGGAATCTCATTGTCATCGCCAATAAGTATGATATAACGCTCGAGGATATTTTAAAAGCCCATAAACAAAAGCTTGAAGCACGCTATTCATCAGAATAAATATTTGGAGGGTGTGGTTATGAAATCTATCGCAGTATTTTGCGGCTCCAGCGAGGGAGCTTCTTCTATATATAAAGAAAGTGCAGTGGAGCTAGGCCACGTGCTGGCCGAGCAACAGATTACCCTTATTTATGGCGGGGCCAATGTGGGTTTAATGGGAGCTGTTGCTGATGCTGTGTTGGAACAAGGAGGACTGGTGATCGGGGTCCTTCCATATTTCCTGCAAGATCGCGAAATTGCGCATAAAGGGCTGACAGAGCTCATTAAAGTGGACTCTATGCATGAGCGCAAAGCCAAGATGACCGAATTGGCTGACGGATTTATTGCTCTTCCTGGAGGCCCAGGGACGATGGAAGAGTTTTTTGAGATTTTTACTTGGGGCCAGCTAGGGCTACATCGCAAGCCTTGTGGTTTATTGAATATTAATCGTTATTTTGATCCCATTGTGTCTATGTTTGATGTGATGCAGCGTGAGCAATTCATGCAGCCGAAGTACCGTTCTATGGTTATCACAGATGATACTCCAGAGGGGATCTTGAAGCAGTTTTCGAATTACGAAGCTCCTTCAGTCAAGACCTATCTTAACGAACAGCGTACTTGACTCCATTTGGTTGGATTTCAGGAACTGCGAGAATATACAAATACATAAGAAATTTGTTAAAGGAGCATGCTGCAGCAGCTCCTTTCGCTTTTTCACCGAAATGGTTCCCTGAAATGCCCATGCCTCTGTCTCCTCGGGTTACAAGATTTCACTTGCACCTTACGTAACGTAATGTTTTACAATAAAGCTACCGGGTACATAGCTAGCGCCAAAGAGTGGAGATGGTTCATGAAGAGACATTGGAAGGTTGGGGATCTCGCCAAGCTGACTGGGCTTACCGTACGAACCTTGCGGTTTTATGATCAAATCGGGTTATTCGCTCCGTCGGGACAAACAGAATCCGGACACAGGCAGTACAATGAATTAGACTTGTCACGATTGCACCAGATATTAGCGCTTAAGGAGCTGGGATTATCTCTCGAGGAGATTAAATCGGTCCTAAATGGCGGGCAGATCAGTCCGCTTGAGATCGTGGAACTGCAGATAGATCAGATCAATGAACAGATTAAACAGCAGCAGAAACGATTGGAGCAGCTAAGATATGTATCCAAGCTTATGCAGGACAAAGCGGAATTAACGGTTGAAGATTTTACGAGCCTTTTGCAGGCAATGAAGATGGGATTCCAGAAACCGATCTTGGAGCGGCAAAAGAGTTGGGAGCGGCATTTGGACCTGTTGGGAAACTTTCTTACTGAAGAGAACGGAATTCCGAAACCTAAGGAGGACAATCAATGAATGAACGATTCGTCAAGCATGGAACCTTTGTCGTAGAACGGATTTATGCCGCACCACCGGAGCGGGTTTATCAAGCATGGGCCGATCCGATTGCTAAAGCCAAGTGGTTTTCAAAGCCGGAGATCTTCGATTTCCAGGTTGGTGGGCGCGAGTACAGCAGCGGCGGGCCGCCGGAAGGGCCGATCTTTACCTTCGACGCCAGCTATCAGGAGCTTGTTCCAGACCAGCGTATTGTCTATACGTACACACTGGATTCGGACGGTGTACGCATCTCCGTCTCGATCACAACGGTCGAGCTTATCAAGGTAGAGGATGGTACGAAGTTGGTTTTCACAGAGCAGGGTGCATTCTTTGACGGACATGATACGCCAGAAATACGAGAACACGGAACAAACATCATGTTGGACACACTGCGCAAGGTAGTAGAAGATGAGGCGGGAGCATGACGATAGGAGAAAATGAACTCATTGCAACGCGCGAGTACGATGTCCCGCAGGAGCTTGTGTTTCGGGCATGGACAACTCCCGAATTATTAGCCCTATGGTGGGGTCCGCAAGGCTTTACGAATACATTTCATGAGTGCGATATGAGGCCGGGAGGGACATGGCGGTACACCATGCACGGACCGGATGGCGTGGATTATTCTAACCATAGTGTCTTTGTTGAGTTCGTGCCGACGGAGCGGGTCGTGCTTGATCATTTATCCGGGCATGAATTTCGTGTAACGGCTACTTTCGAGGGTTTCAGTGGTCGCACCAGGGTCACCTTTCGTCAACTTTTCAAGAAAAAAGAGGAGTTTGAACAAGCTAAGCCGTACTGTGTAGAGGGGAATGAACAGAACCTTGACCGGCTTGGCAAGGTACTGGCGAAATTGGCAGACTAGCTTAGAAAAGTGATATCTGCATTTTCCCGAAGAGGCTGCTGCTTATGCTATGAGTCTATAATTGTCGCCGTTCATAATCCCTGTCGGGAATCGAACGGCGATTTTTGTTTTAGTAATGGAAAGATAGAATTTTCACTGATTCCTGCGCCACGGTCTTGAACAAATGTCACATGACTTGAATCTCCCCTTACAGGAGGTTGTAATGTTGAAATCAATTCAGGTGCAACTGTAAATGAGGAGGTTCAAGGTGATGAGATTTTTTGAAATGTTGTCTGTTGGGTTTAATATCTTGATGCTGGGCTGGTTGATATTTGGCAAGCGTAAGACGCAGAGGGGATTGCTCATTGGGTTTGGCATATCCGCTGTATTCGTGCTGATGCAGTGGTTAGTGGAAGGCATGCGCTGGCAGATGATCCCGGTATACGTCATGACATTAGTCCCGCTCGTGATCATCGCTCTCAGGTATATCACCAGACGGAGGGAAGCTCCCCGTAAAGCATCTCCATTAAAGCAGGGGCTAGTCATTGTACTGGCGGTGTTCTATTCCTTTGCAGCTTTGACTCTGCCGCTCGTGCTACCGGTCATTCAGTTCGACAAGCCATCAGGTCCATACCAGATTGGAACCGTCAATTATCATTGGACGGATGAGAAGCGGGAAGAAGCTTATGCACCAGGATCTGGTGACAAACGTGAATTAATGATACAGATTTGGTATCCGGCGGATTCCAAGGCGAAGGGTGAGCGCGCCCCTTATGTATCTGATGCGGATCTATTCGCTGAAGGGTATGGCAGAGCTTTGCATATGCCGAAGCAATTGTTTACAAGCATTGGTTTGGTGGAGACGCATGCGATTGAAAACGCGGAGTTGTCCAATCAAGAGCCGACTTACCCGGTCCTTATTTTCTCCCATTCCTTGAACGGAGTGAAAAACCAGAATACGTTTCAAATTGAACATTTAGTCAGTCATGGCTATATTGTCGTAGGTATTGATCATACGTACAACAGCACAATCTCCATTTTCCCTGACGGTCGTATTGTTCATTTTGTACCACAGGAAAGCAATACGATCGACTATCTGGATCGATTGAATGAAGGATGGGTGGAGGATGCCAGGTTCGTGCTGGATCAAGTGGAGGAGTTGGCCAGCAATGATCCGAATCAGCGCTTCACAGGCAAGATGGATTTGAGCAACATCGGCATGTTCGGTCATTCCTTCGGCGGAGCGACCACGACCCAAATGATGATGACGGATTCCAGAATTAAAGCAGGCATCAATATGGATGGGGGACTATATGGCAAGCTTCGGATTCCGGAAGAAGGGCTCAAAAAGCCGTTTCTAATGATGAGCGCCGATGATACATTAGCCGGAACCCAACATATGAGCGATGCGACCATCGCATCACAAGGCACGACCAGGGCAGAGCTGGACAAGTTCTTTGCAGACACGTTGGAGAGGTATGAGCATGTCGCAGTCGGCGGCAACTATTGGATGAAAATAAACAAGATGAAGCATATGGGCTTCTCTGATATGTATATGCTCTCTCCTCTGTTCGAGAGGATGGAGGGAGTGAATGTGAGCAAGGTTCATCGGCTTATTAACGATTATTCGCTGGATTTCTTCAATCATTATTTAAAGCAGCAGCCGACTAAGATATTGGAATCGAATATCGGCAACCATACGGACTTTTCGTTGGAGAGAGGCTGATTAGAAAACGTATAGAGCAGATCGAGGACATCATGTCCTCGTCTGTTCTTTTTTACATCTGCTGAAGCTTCCACCGTATGGCCTGATGCAATAAGACGTTTCCTTTTGAAAACTGCAGGAAGGTTGGACTGATAATGGAGCACAGTGTGTCGAACCTTTCCATGCGTTCTGTTAAGGCCGATTGTGAATGTTCGGCAAAATAACGAAAAAAATCTTCCTTATTAGCAGACTGCTCCACATTCGTGTACAGCATGGCCGTATCCTCAACAATGGCTTGAACATACGGGCTGCGTGGCGGTAGTTTTTGCTTTAATGCTTTATTCAAGCGGTTGTGAATGTGTTCCAGCTTCTTGACCCACAGCCCGGCCTTGAATGGAGGCTGAACAACCATATTAAAGAACAGAAATTGATGGTTTCTTATATCCTCGATGAACTGGGGATCGTTGATGAGCTTCTGCAATTCATTCCAAGCGTCCGCTTGTTTGGCGGATGCTTTCACTTGATTGATAATGTATTTATCGAAAAAATAGAGCAAAGAGTCTCGCCATTCTTCAGGAATACCATCCAACACGCGGGTGGTCTCCACTTTATCGGCGATGAACTGTTTGCGCTTCTCGCTGTTAATGGTTCGTTCATTGACCAATTTATGAATATAACGTAAGGAATCGCCCTGGTGCTGCTTCGCTTCCCGCAAAATCGCAATCATGTTCGTAAGCGTATTAGCTTGAGTCTCCAAGGAATCGATCTGCCAGTCCAGTGCTTTGTCCACCGATAGTTCTCCGGAGATCAAATGCCTGATTTCATCTATGCCAAAATCCAGATAGCGCAGGGTTGTGATGAGTTCCAGACGCCACAGGTCTTCCGTCGAGTACAATCGATGTCCCCCTTCTGTGTAGCAGGCAGGCTTCACTA
Organism: Paenibacillus sp. NPDC057967; assembly: GCF_042887015.1. Lineage (NCBI taxonomy): Bacteria > Bacillati > Bacillota > Bacilli > Caryophanales > Paenibacillaceae > Paenibacillus > Paenibacillus sp. NPDC057967. The sequence continues at coordinate 942,268 of NZ_JBHVQB010000001.1, read as the reverse complement.
GTCCGACTTCATCGTAATATCGTACAGTTTTGATCGTGCTTCCGATCATTCTCGCGGCTTCCCCGATGGAATAAATGGCTTCTTCTGCTTGTACCTCTGTGTGAGCTCCAAGTTGTTTTCCGTGATGTTTTGAACGCAAAGCGATTCACCTCCGGTCGGTATTATACAATCTCCTGTAACAGGAGATTCAATTCGAAGTTATTTGATTGTAATGGCTTTCCAGTAGGGAATCAATACAGTGATTGACCAGGCGGGCTGAGAGGCAGCGACTAATTTTTGGTGGTCCATTTGATGGAACAAATATATGGCTTTCCCCTGCTTTGAACTGCACCTCCAATCGTTAGATGGCGTCAAATAATTGCGGTGCAGTTCATTGATTCAGCGGCTTTCTTTATTGGTTATGCGGGCTTGGTTCAATTGCAAATTGTCCCATCTCTTTATATCATAGACATATCTTAAAAGCTTTTAAGAGGGAGTGTTACCCGGTGATCAACATATATGAAGAAGAGCGTGAAGGAGCATTAGCGAACACTATTGAGCATTCTCATGCATCGATGGAACAGTGCCTCGAAGCTATTCGGCGGATGAACGGGTTCACGCACAGCCATGTCACCATTCAGCATAGGGACAATATGATTATGGTCGGCGGCGGCAGTGACGAGTTCATTGTTACGGTTGAATCCAGCATAGCGATTCACAATTTGCTAAGCTCGGAGGAAGAGAATGAATTTGTGGAGATTACAGTAGGCGGTCAAGCCTGTGAATTTCCGCAGAAGTATATCGTTAGATTCGAACTGGTGGAGTCTGCACTTCGCTATTTTTTAGAAGATGCATCTATCGATCTCGAGTGGGAAGTCATTGATAAGTAGATAAATGGAGATTGCCATTCCTATCGGGCCAGACCTAGGATTAAATCATATCCAAATAATGATAAAGGAGCGGGCCAAAGCCGCTCCTTTTTGGTTTGTGGCTGCTAAGCCATTTGAATGGACAACAGAACCTCACAAAACCATGAGGCATAAGCTGAAGCATATAGATGGAGAGGATGTTTGCCCATGTTTTCCTATTGCCCGCAAGTGTATGATTTCTACCGGTTCATGGCCCCCGGTTACGATAACTATCCTTATTGCTACAGCGGCTGGACGTGGCCGTGTGATGTTAGAGAGGTTCAAGAGAGCTACCTGTTGCCTCCGCAACAACTGCTTTCCATTGTGCTTGTGCATGGCGCCTGGGCCGATGCGCACTTTTGGGACGGCATTGCGGCCGAGCTTCGCAGAAGAGGACATACCGTCTACACGCCAGAGTATGCAGGTCACGGTGATGACCCTAATAAAGCAGTCACGCATGCGATGATCACGAAGTCTGTTGTGGACTATGTAACGAAGATGAATCTTCATAGGATTATTCTCGTCGGACATAGCTTCGGCGGTACGGTCATTCAGAAGGTTGCGGAGCAAATTCCAGAACGGATCAAGCGCCTAGTCTTCTGGGATGCGTTCGTATTAAAAGACGGCGAAGCTGCTGCTGACGAACTGCCACCCGGGACGAGACAAGGCTTCGAGCAGATAAGAGCTGCATCGCATGATGATACGATTATGCTCCCTTTTCCGATCTTCCGTGACTTATTCGTCAATACAGCAACCTTGGAGGTCGCCAAGCAGATGTACGCGCGCATTATGCCGGAGCCTGCGAAGCCGCTCTTCGAGAAGCTGGACCTTAAAGCGTTCTATGCGCTTCCTACGCCGAAAAGTTATCTCTTCTTTTACCAGGATAACGTTTTTGCAGAGGGAGGGGAGTACGGCTGGCATCCGCATATGTCCTCCCGGCTGGGTACCTTCCGCCTGATTGTAGGAGACGGCGACCATATGACCGATTCGCGCACAAGGCCTGCTATGGTTGCGCAGAAGCTGTACGAAGCGGGGCGGGACTAAGCTGCCTGTAAGTAAATCTTCAATTTTAATAAAAACTTTAAGATTGACCCCATTTCTTTTTTAACAGTTTTCTTTATTCTTCAAGGATAAGAAGGATGAGGAGGAAGCTGGAGCATGAAGAAATGGTTTTTTTGTCTTGTAATTTTGTTGCTGCTTGGCTATGGATTAACGAAGTGGAAGACGGGGACGAGCAGCTTACCCGATGAATCGAAACCTCGCATAGAAAACGGAATGAAGCCTGATCCAACTGTTCAAAGGGACGGCTTTACGATAGATGTATCTCAAGAAATGATCTACAGGGGAGACCTGCTGCTCATTAACAAAGACCATCCTGTTCCAGATGGAATTGACGCGGAGTCGGAAGCGGTGAGTCTCGTCAGAAATCCTGAATTGATCGACGGCTTTGGTGTGCTGGATAATCGCGTTCTGCTATCGCCCCGGCTGGCGGGGAAGTTTAGTAGGATGGTGAAGGATGCGGCACAGGAGGGAGTATCCAGTTTTCTGATCAGCAGCGGCTTTCGGAATAAAGCCGATCAAGAGGAGTTGTATCGCACATTGGGGGCACAGATTGCCAATCCCCCAGGGTATAGCGAGCACAATGTTGGCCTATCGATGGATATCGGCTCCTCACAGGCCGAAATGAGTCGTGCCCCGGAAGGAAAGTGGCTGATCGACCACTCATGGAAATACGGGTTTGTGTTGCGCTTTCCCGAGGATAAAACGGCGATTACCGGCGTTCAATTCGAGCCGTGGCATTTCCGTTATGTCGGTTTGCCGCATAGCGCCATTATGAAGGAGAAGAACCTCGTGCTGGAGGAATATCTGGATTACTTGAAGGAACAGAACTCGGTGAGTACAAGCATCGGGGAGGATCGCTATCAGGTCTTTTATTATCCGGTATCCCGCGATCATAAGATCGACGTGCCAGTGCGAGGCGAATACGAAGTCTCCGGCAACAATCAAGATGGTGTTATCGTGACGGTGCGCCAATCAGCTGAACAAGGAGAGTGAAGTGCAAATGAATACGAGGATTGGGACGGTGGCAACAAGCGGAATTGAGACAAACAAGAGGAATGTCAATCCTCATAATTGTACGGCAGGAGGGAGTGGCCCGCTGAGCGTGCTGCTCCTCCAGACTCTTCTTGCCCTATACGTATATATGCTGGTCAAAATCATTTTGCTGAAGTTTCACTCTCTGGATATGAGGTTTCTGTGGAGCCGCCTGCTCGCCGGGCTGCAGCAGCCTGACTTGCTGTCCCAGCGTCTAGAGAGCGGCAATCTGGTACTCTTCCGGGAAATCTCCAGATCGCTGCAATCGTTCAGCAGCCACGATATATATAATTTGCTCGGCAACGTGGTGATCTTTATGCCACTGGGCATTTTGTTAGGATTGATGTTCACTCGTAAAAGGATGGCTGGGATAAAGGTGTTGTTTTATGCCTTCTTCTTAAGCCTGTGCCTGGAGACTGCCCAGTTGCTATTCATGATCGGCCAGTTCGATGTCGATGATATATTACTGAATACAGGGGGAGGAGTTCTAGGCTTCGCGATATACCGGACAGCTACTCTCACCTTCCGCTATACATCGAACAAAAAGAGCATTTGAAATCGCTGGCCGGACTCGGTTATGCTTGACCTTGAAAAGGAGAGAATGTCATGAAATCGATCACCATTCTAATTGCGGATGACGAGGCGGAGATTGCCGATCTGATCGAGCTGCATCTGGTCAAAGAGGGCTACCGTTGCCTGAAAGCCGTTGACGGACAAGAGGCACTCGGCATGATCTGGACGCAATCCGTGGATTTGGCGATATTGGATATTATGATGCCCAAGATCGACGGGTACGAGCTGACCCGGATCATCCGAGAGAAGTTTCATCTGCCGATTATTTTTCTTAGTGCCAAGGCGACCGATTTGGATAAAATTACGGGCCTCGTTCGCGGCGCTGATGATTATATGACCAAGCCATTCAACCCTATGGAGCTGGTGGCTCGGGTGAACGCACAGCTGCGCCGCTTTATTCAGTTGAACCCATCGGTGGCTGCTCCGGCGACGGATACGTCTATGCTGGAGGCTGGGGGGCTTGTGATCTATCCTGAGCAGCGCAATGTGTTCCTGTACGGTGATCCGGTCGAGCTTACGCCCAAGGAGTTCGACATATTGGTGCTGCTCGCCAGCCATCCGAAGAAGGTATTCAGCTCGGAGCATATTTTCCAGCGGGTGTGGGGCGAGGCGTATTATGAAAGCGGGAATACCGTGATGGTGCATATCCGAACGTTGCGCAAGAAGCTTGGGGAGGATCAGCATAAGAACAAGCTGATCAGGACGGTGTGGGGGGTAGGTTATGCGTTCAATGGCTAAACCCAAATTCCGAAGCTTCCGCTTCCAGATGGTCCGCCTGTTCGGGTTCAGCATGCTGCTGTCCGCCGCGACGACCTTTCTGATCTACTTGGCGCTGCAGCAATATTACTATACGCTGCTCCGCGAGGACCCGATGTTCCAGGTGCGCGAAGCTATTCGAGATATCGGCGATATTAACGCGTTCCTGATTCTATTTTTTCCGATTTCGTTTCTATACTTCTATCTGTTGACCCGGCGTTACGTGGCTTACTTCCGGGAGATTTCCCGCGGTATCAACCAGCTCGCCGGGGGCGACTTCTCCCATCGGGTTCATATCCCGACCACGGATGAGATCGGGGACATTGCGCGGGACATCAACCTTGCCAGCGAGAAGCTGAAGCAGGCGGTGGAACGGGGCGATTTTGCCGAGAACAGCAAGGAGCAGCTGGTGCTTAATCTTGCTCATGATTTGAGGACCCCGCTGACTTCGGTCATCGGGTATTTGGACTTTATTCTGCAAGGCAAGGATTTGACTGCTGATCAAATGAAGCACTACACGTCGATAGCCTTCACGAAATCACAGCGGCTTGAGAAGCTGATCGACGAGTTGTTCGAGATAACGCGCATGAATTACGGCAAGCTGAATATTCGTTGCGAGCCGCTCGATCTGGGCGAGCTGCTAACCCAATTAAGCGAAGAAATGTATCCGGTATTTGAGAAAAACAAGCTGACCGCGCGTCTTTCAATCGCGCCTAATCTGATGATTTCCGGTGACGGCGACCTGCTCGCGCGCGTGTTCGAGAATCTGCTGTCCAATGCTGTGCGTTATGGTACAGATGGCGAGTATATCGATATCAGCGGCAGCCAAGAGGACGGGCAGGTTGTCATTCAAATCACCAATTACGGCAGGTTCATCCCGCCTGACGAGCAGCCTCATGTGTTTGATATGTTCTTCACCGGGGATCGTGCGCGAACCCATCAGGAAGGTAGCACTGGGCTTGGCTTGTTTATCGCCAAAAATATTGTAGAACAACATGAAGGCGACATATCGGTGCAAAGCGATGTCATTCGCACCGCATTCGAGGTGCGATTGCCTTGCTTGGATTTGACTGTGCAAGCAAATCCATTTTAGGAAAAGTTAAGAATTCCCCCACTTCTTATTTTATCAGTCTGGCCTATGCTTAGAGCATCAACGGCAGGAGGACTGAAAGATGAAGAAGTGGGGTTTTTTGCGTGCTCCGCGGGGCCTCGCCCGGTGGATACGCCGGGACACCGCGGCGGCGTGGCTGTTTCTCGCGCCGAGCGCAGTTGGTTTTGCCGTGTTTTATCTGATCCCGTTTGTCATGGGGGTGTTGTATTCATTCATGAGCAGCGCCTCCGGCGGAGGGTTCGCGGGCCTGGCGAATTATCGGGAGCTGGTGGCCAGCGAGTCGTTCCGGAAGGCGGCGTCCAACACCTTTTATTTCAGCGCGGTGAGCGTTCCGCTTATGCTGGCGTTGTCCCTGGGGCTGGCGCTATTGCTGAACCGGCAAATCTATTTTCGCAAATGGCTGCGCACCTCTTATGTGTTGCCGCTTGTCGTTCCCGTCGCCTCTGTCATCATCATCTGGCAGATGGTCTTTGACTGGAATGGGGTTTTGAACTATGCGCTCAGTTGGTTCGGGATCAACCGGGTGGACTGGATGAAGACGGAAGCGGCCCGGAATGTGGTCATTGCGGTGTATCTATGGAAAAACGTCGGGTACAACGTCATCTTGTTTCTAGCGGGACTCCAGCAAATCCCGAAGGATTATTATGAGACCGCCCAGCTTGAGGGTGCCGGACGTTTTCGTCAGTTTTTCGGCATTACGCTAGTCTATTTGACTACAACGACGTTCTTTGTGGTGATCATGTCGATCATCAATTCCTTCAAGGTGTTTCGGGAGACGTATTTGATGGCCGGCGATTACCCGCATGACAGCATCTATATGCTGCAGCATTACATGAACAACATGTTCGTGTCACTGGATATTCAGAAGCTGACGGCGGCGGCAGCGTTGATGGTCTGCGGTATTATGGTGGTCGTACTGGGGATGTTCGGCCTGGAGCGCCGGTATCGCCAGTTTATGGAGTAGGAGGAGGAGCTTTGCGAGTCATTTCAACCATACATAAAGTGTTGTTAACGGCGTTAATGGGGATGATTGGTTTGCTATTATTGTCCCCGATTGTCATTACCTTCACCAATTCGCTGATGAGCAAGCAGGAGCTGAACATCAACTATGGGGTGATCGGGAAGCTCACGGAGGTAACGTCAACGGGTGCCGATACATTTGTGAATTTAAAATGGCTGCCGGACAAGGTGACTCTGGCGCAATACGGCGAGCTGCTGGTCTATTCGCCTAACTATCTGCTGCTGTTCTGGAATTCGGCAGGCTTGGTTGTACCGATTATCCTTGGACAGACGGTTGTCGCGGCGCTGGCAGCCTACGCTTTTGCGAAGCTGAACTTCCGTGGTCGTGATTCTCTGTTTCTCGTGTATCTGCTGACGATGCTCATGCCTTTTCAGGTTACGCTCGTTCCGAACTACATCATGGCCGATAAGCTGGGTTTGCTCCATACATCAGGTGCTGTGATCCTTCCGGGCATTTTTGCGGCTTTTGGTGTATTCATGCTGCGCCAGTTCATGCTGCATATTCCCTATGCCTATATCGAAGCGGCCAAGATAGACGGAGCCGGCCATCTCAGAATATTTCTGACGGTTATTTTGCCGATGGTGAAGCCGGGGCTTGCCGCTCTGGTCGTGCTGCTATTTGTGGATTACTGGAATATGGTCGAGCAGCCGCTGATTTTTATCAATGATCCGTTCAAGCAGCCTTTATCAGTATTTCTGTCGAGGCTAAGCGGTGAATGGGATACGGTGTTTGCCGCGTCGATGCTGTATATGGCTCCGATGGTGCTGTTGTTCCTTTATGCGGAGACGTATTTCATCGAAGGCGTTCAATTGTCCGGGATTAAGGGGTAGGAGGAGAAGGCAAGGATGGAACTATCAAAGGAGCGGATTGATCGTAATCGTAAAAGATGGATATCCGCCGTGCTGCTGCTGTTGACTGGAATGCTGCTGTTCTTCACGTTATTCAGCAATACGCTGCAGTCGGTTACTTTGCCGAAGGTAAGGGCGGAGCAGGCAGCAATTGGAGGAATCGCTTATAAGCTGGAGGGCAGCGGTGTATTGCTGCCAGTTAATCAAGCGGAGCTGCCGAACCCGGCGGGCTGGAAGGTCCAGCAGGTTCTTGTGAAGGAAGGAGAGGCCGTCCAGAAAGGGCAGAAGCTTATCGTGTACGACAGCACCATAGCCGAGAGGGAGCTTGCGGACGAGCTTGCGCAACTGGAGAAGCTGACGATCGCGCTGGAAGGCGTGCAGGACCAATTCAAATTGTCGATGGTCGAAGGGAATGAGTCGGCTACGCGGGACGTTAAGCGGGAGCTGGCAACGCGCAATATCGATCTATCGATGCAGCAGCGTAAGATCGACGGGCTGCGGGAGCAGTTGAACCGGCAAAGAGAGCTGGCCGCTCCGTTCGGCGGGATTGTGAAGAAGGTGAACGCAGTAGAAGGTCTCGTCTCTACGGGTCAGCCGGATGTGTTGATCACAAACCGCGACTTGGGCTATCGGCTGGAAATCATGGCAAATGGTGAGCTTATTGATCGCTTAGGTCTTGCGGTTAAGCAGCCTATCGAGCTGAGAGTCGCAGCGGAGGGGGAGCAGCCAGCACGCACAATGGAAGGCACAATTGATGGGATTGCCGATGAGAGCTCTCGGTCCGCGAGCTTGGCCGAAGGTGCCGGGGGAGCGCCAGCAGTCATTCGACAGAAGCAGCTGCGCATCCATGTGTCCGACCTCACCCTGAAAGGGGGTGAGCAGGTTTCGGTTAAGCTGAATCGGGCTTCAGCCGGGAAGGGATGGTTGATCCCGAACGAGGCGATTCATCGGGAAGGCGAGAAGCGATTTATATTCAAGGTGGAGCAGCAGCGGGGGGCTTTGGGCAATGTGTTTGTGGCCCGCAAGATTCCGATTGAGGCAAGCGAGTCCACGGAGCGGGAGACGATGATTCCGGCAGATCGGCTGTATGAAGGGGAGCTAATTATTCTGGAAAGCAGCGAGCCGCTGCAGGACGGGAACCGGATTCGTCTGCAATAAAAAATTTTAAAGATGAGAGGTATAGAGACATGATGAAAAGATTAGGTGTAACCGTGTTATCGGCGGCAATCATGCTGGCAGCTATGACTGCTTGCGGTACGGGGGACGGCGGGGCAAAGACAGAAGAGAACGGGACGGCAACGAAAGATGAAAAAACCGTGCTAACGTTATCCATTATGCAGTCTACACCCTATTATGAAGCGTTGGAGAAGAAATTCGAAGCCAAGTATCCGGACATCGATCTGCAGATTCAAGCTTATAAGCAGGCTGGAGAGGAGGATAAAGCCGGGGATTGGGAGGAATACCGGAAGTCCATGAATACGGCTTTATTATCCGGGAAAGGGTCTGATGTTCTTGAGCTGATAGACGGGTTGCCCGCGAACGAATATGTCGAGAAAGGACTTCTCCTGAATATGGAGGATTTAATGAACCAGGACGACACTCTGAAGCCAGACTATATGTACATGAATGTATTAAATGCGATGAAGCAAAAAGGCGGAAACTATGCGATTCCGTCCGGATTTTCGGTGAGAGCGTTCATCGGAGATGGAAAGAGGCTGAAGGACGCGGGCATCAATGAGCAGACTTGGACCTGGCAGGATTTTGCCGATATTGGTAAGAGGCTGACGCAGAGTGAGGAGGGCTTGTATGCAATGGCTGATTATACGCCGGATATGCTGATGCAGGAAATGACGATCGACAGTTACAGCTCATACGTGGATAAGGCGGCGAAAAAAGCAAAGTTCAATACCCCGGAATTTGTGGCATTACTGAAACAGGTGAAGAACATGTACGATGAAGGCGTAATGACCGCCGAGCCAGGGCAGCTTGACAAGCAATTATTTTATTCTGCCGTATTGCGTGAGCCAGCCGACGTAATTAATGTAACGCATACCATGTTCGATCACCCTCGGCTGCTGCAAAAGCCGCATAGCGCAGAGCAATCTGGCATGATGCGGATCATCCCATCCTCCACGTTTGCGATTCGGGAGAAATCCCCGGTGAAGGAGGAAGCGTGGAAGCTGCTCAGCTTCCTCTTGTCCGAAGAGGGGCAGTCGATACCGGAACGCAGCGGATTCTCGCTACTTAGGTCTGTGAACGAGAGGAAGCTGGACGAGATTAAGGAGCAAATCCAGGCGGGCACCTTACAACTGTATGATGGCAAAACGGTAAAAGCAGAGGATGCGGAATTTGAACGGTTCCATCAACTGTTGGATCAGGCGGATCAATATGCGGTTCTCGACGGGAAAGTGATTGCGATCGTCGGGGAGGAGTCGCTCGCTTATTTCAGCGGTCAGAAGTCTGCGGAGGAAGCAGCCGGGCTGATTCAAAACCGGGCTACGACCTTTTTGAACGAATAGTTGGTTTACAGGGAAGTCCTGTCTTATGTGGAGGCAGGACTTTTTCGAGTGAACGGAGCGGGTATCGAAATCGTAATCCTTTTCCGCCGACAGGTCTGATTGTGGTCGACTCCACTCCTGCGATTAACGGCATGGCGCGCGCAATAGAGGCTTTGGTGTCTTCATGATCGAGGGAGGCGCGATGAGCTTCCGGACTATTCCATACCTCAGTCACCCATATGGCATCCGACTCGGTATCCGAGACATTGACGATATACAGCTCGCATTCCTCCATGGCTTGCATGGCGGCTTCGCCCTCCAGCAATATCTCCACCAGCGCATCCCGCTCACCGGGTTTCGCTGTGACTTTGACATACATTCCAAATCTGCTCATATTCATCGCTCCCAACGTTTTAGAAGTAGTGTAGGTTAGGATGTCCGTTATTGTATTGTAAAAAAGCGACAGCTTTTTTCTATGTGAATGTATGGGAAGTGGAGAGGGGTATAGGTTTGAGCCAGGTATGAAGATGTGGAGTTGGGGAGGAAACTACATTTTCCAGCAGAAAAGACTTGATAATAATTATCGTTCTTGATAAAATCAAAAAAGAAGAAGGAACACCTGATGTATTCCTTCTCCATGTGGCTTATTTAACTTCGAATGTTTTGCAGTCTGTTTCCGACGATGTGCTAGCTTGGTGTTTGGAAACGATGTAAATTTGTTCAGCAGCACACTTGTTGCCGTTGCTCCAGTGACGGCAGGAGTCGACTTCACAAAGAACGTCTTTAGCCATTGAGGACACCTCCTTATGAGATTGATGGAAGACACAAATGGAATACAGCAAGGCGATATTCAAGTTCGCACCTTGTCATCGCTCGCATGCATCTCCCTTTTTCGCACAAAGGGCTATTTGTGTTTCATACCTTATAATACACCGAAATTAGGCGCGACCGCAAGCTGTCTATCGTTGCTGCCGAGAAATTTCATAGGAATTTCATAGATGTATTCCACATGAACCCGTGGCGCTGTATGCAGGCGCAGCGGGCTTTTTTTATGATAGATGAAAATAAAAACGGAGCGGACTTTTGTGATGAGGCAAAAATCCGTATAATAGGACGCATGGGTTGAATGCGAAAGGACGGATTAACATGAACAATATTGTTTCCATGGCATGGGTGAAGGAGCAAATCGGAGCTGCTGATGTCGTTTTCGCCGATTGCCGTTTTGTGCTTGGCAAGCCGGAGGCTGGACGTGAGGCTTATGAGGCTTCGCACATTCCGGGTGCGGTCTATCTGGATTTGGAGAAGGATTTGTCCGCCCCAGTGGATGAGCATGGCGGCCGTCATCCGCTGCCCGATATATTCGATCTGACCGTTGCGCTTAGCCGCGCAGGGATCGGCAATGAGACGAAAGTGGTGGCTTACGACGACCAAGGGGGAGCGATGGCTTCCCGGTTATGGTGGCTGCTCAAATATTTGGGACATGAGCAAGTGTATGTGATGGATGAAGGATTTGCCGTATGGACAAATGCAGGATATCCGGTAACGGACGAGATTGTAGAGCCTACTCCTACGAAATTCCTGGCAATTGTCGAGCATACGATGCTGGTGGAGATGGATCAGGTGCAGGAGCTGTTGGGCAGAGATGGCGTTACGCTGATTGATTCCCGTGAAGCACCGCGCTATCGTGGCGAGGTGGAGCCGATTGACCGCGTAGCGGGCCACATTCCGGGCGCCATCAATCGCTTCTGGAAGGACGGCCTCACGGCATCCGGCAGCTGGAAGGATGGGGCAGAGCAAGCGGAGCGCTTCGCCGATCTAGATAAGAACCGCGAGCTCATCGTGTATTGCGGCTCGGGCGTAACAGCAACGCCGAATGTAATTGCTCTGCAGGAAGCGGGCTTTACGAATGTAAGGCTGTACGCGGGGAGCTGGAGCGATTGGATCTCGTACAGTGAGAATCCGGTGGCTGTGGGGGAAGAGGAGAAGGCGTAGACGGAGAAATAGTATGTGTGACTCGGAGTGCATCGTTCATGTGGCGATGTACTTCTTTTCGTTGGACGTAGGGGCTCCTAAGTCAACCGGGAATCAACTTTCACATTTGGAAAATACATTCATGAGGCCTCGGTTCTGGCGCGGACCGACCTTCTGCTCGGCTTTGCTCAATACATCGAACAGACCACTGGGCATGAGCAGCCATAACGTTGTACGCGCACAAAGAAGTCCGGTAGTTCCCGCACTCCTAAGGGGCTATCGCTCTTTCTTATGCAGGGGTGTTCATACAGAGTCAACAACAAGAAGCCTCTCGAAAATCTATCAAAATGGATTCAACAACCGTGTATAAAGAGGGGGAAAATCCGGATTTCACCGCCGCTCTTTTTACAATTTATGCTATAATCAGACAAGCACATAGAACGGCTTGTAAGGGTGGTCGGCTACCTCTCATCGAAGGGAGGGATGCCCATGGAGGTTAAAGACGCTTTGACGTTGATGATCGGTTTTGGTGCGCTGATTATAGCGCTGCTGACGCTAGTCGTTGCCATCATCGCAGTGTTTATCCAAAAGAAATAGACCGCCCCTCTGCTAGGTGAACGGTCTATCCCTGACTTATTAACCGAAGCCGACCGCCTTTGAAGCGGTCTACTGTGCTGCCCGGAGTCGTGTTGGTGCACGGCTCCTTCTTTAGCTTTATTATAACTTTGCCGATTTATACATGCAATAGAAGGATCTTATGGATATGGATTAAATCAATGATTGTCTAACGAATGTTAGTGTTGCAGATTATTCGCGCTGAGCCATGTCATAAATAAGGGCAAGTTTTTTGCTGACTTTTTCGTGCAGAAATTGCAAGGTATTCATTTTTTATTTCCGATAAAATTACCTTAAAGGGAGGGAATACGATGGATTGGTTGGACAGGATGAATAGTGCAATGGAATATATCGAAATAAATCTAGCGGACACCATTTCATTTGATGAAATAGCACAGAGAGCCTGTTGCTCTACCTATCATTTTCAAAGAATGTTTCCATTTATTACTGGCGTATCGTTATCGGAGTACATTCGACGTCGACGCTTGACATTGGCGGCATTCGAACTGCAGACAACAGACTCAAAGGTTATTGATGTAGCTATGAAATTTGGATATGATTCGCCGGAGGCGTTTGCACGGGCCTTTAAGAATCTTCATGGTATTATGCCTGTATCTGCGCGCGATACAGGCGTTTCTCTCAAAGCCTATCCTCGAATGTCCTTTCATATTTCAATAAAAGGGGATGTCGAAATGAATTACCGTATTGAGCAAAGAGGTTCTTTTGAGATGTTTGGAGTATATGGAATTATAAATGCAGACCAGAAAACAGCGTTCTCTGAAGTTCCTGAATTCCGTATAAAATGTGATGATGATGGCAGCGTTGATCTTATGAACGACTTACTGGGACGTTTTGGTGACACCATGTTACACGCCGCCCTTTACGATCACACTAAAGAATCTTTCAAATACATGGTCTGCTATCATTTACCTAAGGGTCTTGAAATTCCGGAGAGATTTACAAAACTTTCTGTCCCAACATTAACGTGGGCGATTTTCCCGGAGCCGCAATGTGATATGCAAAAACTATGGGAACGAATCTATTCTGAGTGGTTTCCGACATCTGAATACGAACAGGTTGAGGGCCCAAGTTTCGAAATGTATTATGGAATGGCACGGCATGGGAATGTTTCAGGAGAAATCTGGATACCGGTGAAGAAAAAATAACGCTCTTATGCGAGCGAAATGCAGGCGTTAACGAAGATGACAACTGAACAAATCTAGATTAATAAAGGGTCATCCCCACAAAGGATGGCCCTATAACTTGCCGTTACAGACAGCGTGGAGAACCGTATCACAAGTAAACACTACAACTGGAGCGATTGGATCTCGTACAGTGAGAATCCGGTGGCGACGGGAGAAGAGTAAGAGACGAAAAATCGCGTCGAAGCGGAATTGAGGGCTGTGGCAGGCTGCTGGAAGGCAAGCTGTTGCAGCTCTCTTTGTCGTTTTCGTTCAGCAACTTGCATACAAGAAGTTCCAAGTAGCGCGGAGCCAGCCACAGCGGGGTGCCCTTGACAATTTGTCGTATTGCCCCCTGAAAGCGACGAAATTCGACGAATCTTTATAAAAGATATATAGAAGGAGTGAATCTCGATGGAGAATAAATATAAACGCTTCATTCAAAATCAATACGAAAAAGCGAAGTCTACCGCTTCCGGATTCATATCTTCAAAAGGTGAAGATCAAGAAGAAGGTACTATAGAACTCAATCCGCAATATTATGTTGAGCTGAAAGCCATCGCCGATCTGCAACGTACGAACGTGCAAGCGATCGTCAATGAAATCATTGTCCAGTACCTGGTAAGCGTAAATGGCAAATACGAATCAACCCCCATCTCAGTGGATCAAAAGGAAGATAACCCGCTTCTGTATTTGGATGGTATTTGCAAACTAGAGAAGTAAGGAGTGCCGACATATGGATAACCATTTGAACGTTCAGAATATCATTTTTCTGGATGAAACAGCTTTAGCCGCTTTAATGAACCCTGAAAACCCCCGCTACATAAAAGCTCGTTCCCTGTTTCTGGATTTACACGATCTTGAACGTAATTACGTGACGACCAACGCCATTATATTTGATCTTCACGAATGGCTCTGCAATGAATACAGCTATCAGCAGGCGGAATTTTTTCTGAATGCAATTGATAAAGCAGTGAGTAACGGAAAGCTTGAGGTCATCTCCAGCGGCCCCGAATTTGTGAGGGAATCGCGCAGACTGCTTATAGACAGGCCTGAGCTTCGTTTCTCTCTCAGTGAAGCATTGACTGCTGTCACGATGTCCTATTATCAGATAAAACGCATCTTTACTTTCAATCGCAATTACATGATGCTTGCCAATTTGGATAAGGATATTCGAATCATTCCATCCAACTAAAAGCCTTTAAACAAATGCAGCTCCCTTAAGAGGCCGGCTGTATTTTTTTGTTGCAATGCAGCCCTTTTTGAGCTTCTTGAAAACAGCTTGCATACAAGAGTTCGAGAAAGGCAGTTGCAAGAATACTGGAGCCTACTGTAGAGAAGCCCAAGGAAAGGTCGACCAACGGGAAGGGTTTGAATATTTAATAAGACCAGATTGCAAAGGTTACCTTCTTCAATTGCCTAGCAGTTCCAAAGGCAAAAAGGCATAATCGCCGTTCTTAACAATGCTGCATTTGCGAACAGGAATAGGATGCTTGAAGATGGGGCCATCGATTACGGTGGTATGGAACTCGCCGCCTTCTCCACATGGGTCAATACCACGAGCTTGCAGCTCCTTAATGTAGTCGTAAGTTAACGTTCGTCCTAAATCTTCCTCCCGCATCCCCAGCGATAGATTTACTGTGACCAGAGTCGATATAAAGCCGAGATCAATAAACTCTTTGACGGCTTCATAATGATCCATTTCCCATAGGGGCATGCCAAGCTTTAGGCCGGCATTTTGGGTAACCTTGTCATGCCAGCAGTCCTCAATAGGCACATCCAAATCTCCTGTGACTAATACTTCTGCGCCTTGAAGCTTTGCGTGTTTTAAAAGAGCCATAAATTTGTCTTCATAGTTGTCCCAACTTGCAGCTGCAGTATAAAGGGGCAAGCCGATCGATTCAGCTTGGGCACGGATAAGCTCCGGAGGCATTCCATGGGATCTGGAACGTTTTCCTTCTTCCTCCATCATCACAATCAGTCCGATTGCTTCTCCAACAAACATAGATTTATACAGAGCCAGGACGCTATCTTTTCCCCCACTAAAAGAAGCTATAAATTTATGCCCATGAGCGCCATTTTTCCAGTTCACCGTTTCTTTCATTCTTTTCGTTCTCCTTTGTTAGTGTGTTCTGTGAATTGTAACACGACTTTTTTTTGAATGATTAAGTTTTTGATGTTCAAGTATCAAGATGCCAGGCTTAGAGTCGGTCATGCGCTCGATATTAAGGACGCTGATTATGTTAATAGAGAAATGATTGCTTTTCTGGGCAGTTAGAGCATATAAAGAATCTGGCAAGAAGATATGAAAAATAAAATGCGCAACAAAAATTTCTTGTCGCGCATTAACGTTGGACACGTATATTATCTTTCAAACGTTGCTATCAGTACCGCTCTGCCTAAAGTATGGGTAAGCATTTGAAAGCCTAGAAAGGCCGGTGTTGAATTAGTCTGGTCACCTATATCCTCAACATCCAAAGCATGAACAATAAAGTAGTAGCGGTGCGGTCCATCTCCAACGGGTGGCGCAGCACCAATATAACCTGCAAACGAGGCATCGTTGTTCAATTGAATAGCTCCGTTCGGGAGACAGGAGCCGTCCTCGCTGCCTGCCCCAGATGGCAGTTGTGTCACGTCAGCGGGAATATTGCAGACAGACCAGTGCCAAAATCCTGATCCGGTCGGAGCATCGGGGTCATACACCGTAACCGCGTATCTTTTTGTTCCTTTCGGGGCGCCGGACCATTTCAATTGGGGCGAAATATCTTGCCCGCCTTCTACTCCGAATTTCCCTGAAAGCTGCGGTGCGGATAATACAAGGTTGTCAGAGATATCCGAACTTTTCACATGAAAGCTGGCTGCTTTAGGCAATCTGGCAAACGGGTTATTTAGCTCACTTTTCATTTTGAACCTCCATCTTTAATAAATTTGATAGTTGGAAAGGCCTCTCAATGATTTGCGGTAGGGGGGGGAGAAGGGCAAAAACGTAATTCAAACCTTCAAGCGCGTGAAACAGCGGAGTCATCACTTGTACCATCCTTAAAACGAGAGAGTCGACAAGGGACTAATTCGCTTCTTAATTCCCGATTGATGATTTCACTTGCCGCCAGATGCGCAATCAGCGGCGCCAGCGTAATCGCAGAATGCATCACAGTCAGATAAAGTCCCTTTAGGTGATCATGGTAGCCCACGATCGGATAGCCGTCTTCAGGCATGGGTCTCATCCCGACCGTGATGCTTTCCAGTTCTAATTGTTCCCCGCCTTTCAAACTGCGACGCAACGTTTCGTAAGCTCGCTTGCCGACCGCCTCTGGCCCATTTCCCACCGACTCATCGATGTAATCTTCCGCAGCCAGCAACGTATGATCCGTCAGTTGACGCGCTTCAAATTGCGCATTAGAGATTAATGTGCGTATGAGCCTATTCTCAGTTTTCATCCGAATCAGAATGGAAGGCGACGGCGTTACCGGCATGGGACAGCCCAACGGGTCGCAAAGTTCGGTTACGCCCGTGCCTGCGGCCAATACCACGACATCGGACTCCAGAAAACCGTTGGACGTGTGGACGCCAACCAGGCGGGAATCTTCTTGCTGCAATTGTGTAACGCTGGTGCCGAACTGAACCTTTGCTCCATACTCTCGCGCTTTGCTCAACAGCAGCTCCGTTAACCCTACCGGGTCCACAGCGCCTTCTTCGCTGGCAAACATCGCTTCCTCCGGGTATTCCTGCAGATTTGGCTCCAATGCCTCAAGCTGCTCCCGGTTTAATTTTTGCAAGCAGTGTTGTTCCCCTAGGGCCGGATTGTCCCAAGTCAGCGCTCCGTGCCACTGAATTTGCAGTTCGGACAGCTCTTGCTGAAGTGTATGATACTCTTCCACGGACGCATCGTACAAATGCCTGAATTCGGGAGCTACTTTATGCGTCGTATGGATCCAGGCAAATGATTTTTCTGTAACTTCACGTGCAGCGGCGGGGTGTCGTTCAATGACGGTTACATCTTGATTTCGTTTGGCCAGATGATAGGCCACGGACGCCCCGACAATCCCTGCGCCAATAATCACGATTTTTTGCTTACTCAATAATGACTCCCCCTTGTCACCCTATTGTAGCATAGGCGTCATGATAATCCGCGTCTTAACATACTAGGGTAGCTGGAGCGACTGAATTAGCTGCTAGGAGATTCCGGTAGCGACAGGGGAAGAGAAGAGGAGAGAGACCGCGTTGGATGAGGGCTGTGATAGATAGCCGGGAGGGCGACCTGTCACAGCCCTCTTTTTTGTTATAACAACAAAAACATATCTAAATTCGTCATAAATTTATTGTAAAACGATAAATATATGTTAGAATAGAACTAATTTAATGAAGTGAGGGGCTTTGTTATGAGACGAGGAACAACATTCTTTTTGAAGATGACTATTGCTCTAATGGGAATTGCGATTCTTGCTTTGTGCATCTTTCTGGTGCCAGAGATCGCGAATTTCGCAGCGGAATTGTATCCGGATAGAACGTATATGGAAGCTCTCGTGTACATCTCCTTATATGTACCAGCGATTCCTTTTTACATCGCTCTGTATCAAGCGCTTCAGCTTTTAAGCTACATCGACAAGAACGTTGCGTTCTCGGAATTATCCGTACGGGCTTTGAAGCATATCAAAAACTGCGCAATCGTAATCAGCGGTTTGTTTGCGTTAAGTATGCCGCTGTTCTATCTCGTGGCGGACAAAGACGATGCCCCGGGAATTATCATAATCGGGATGGTTATCATATTTGCCTCCATGGTCATTGCTGTTTTTGCCGCCGTTCTTCAGAAGCTTTTGAAAGAGGCTATTGATATCAAATCAGAAAATGACCTGACGGTCTGAGGTGAACATGATGGCGATTATAATTAATATTGATGTGATGTTGGCTAAACGAAAAATGAGCGTAACAGAGCTTTCGGAGAGGGTTGGCATTACGATGGCTAATCTCTCTATATTGAAAAACGGAAAGGCAAAGGCGGTTCGCCTTTCAACATTGGAGGCCATTTGCAAGCATTTGGAATGTCAACCAGGAGATATTTTAGAATACAAAGACGACGATGAAGTCTAACCATAGGGGAAAGGAGGGATAACGATGGGCAGCATCAATCTAATTACCGAGAACATGGATAATCCCCATGAGCTGGAGCGACTCTTCAGAGAGGAACCCGATCTGTTCAAAAAGTCGTTTTCCTATGCATGGGAGCAAAATCCCGATTCGCAGGTTCTTGCCGTTTGGCAGGAAAGACTGCATTTCAAGGAGACGGAAAACACGGAAAAGCCTCCTTTTATATTAAAAAAGGTATGGTTCATAGGCATTTTAGCAATCTTGGCCGGGATTAGCACGAGGCTCCTTTTTCATTATACCGAACAGGAAGCAATAGCCCCTATAAACCTTATTTTCGGGATACTTCCCTTTATAGCTGTTTATTTTGTGTATCATAAGCCCGCCAATAGAAAGCTAATCTATATCCTTTCGTCGTTATTTCTGCTCTCTGGCATTTATCTGAACCTGCTCCCGCTAGACGATAAAGACAGCATCATCATGGCTTATCTTCACCTGCCTATTTTCTTATGGGTAGTTATGGGTCTGGCATTTACCGGAAATGAATACGGCAGAGGAAGCGCAAGATTGGCTTATCTTAAATTTAACGGGGAATTTAGCATTTTATATGCTTGCATGGCTATATGCGGAATGATACTAACCGCAATAACCATGCAGTTATTTCAATTCATCGGTACGGACATTTCGGAATTTTATTTTCGCAACGTCGTTTTATTCGGTGCTGCTGCTCTGGCGGTCGTAGCTGCCTATTTGGTCACGAGGGACACTAAGCTTGCAAAACATATAGCGCCGTATATCGCCAAAATTTTTAGTCCGCTTGTTTTGGCCACATTGTTGGTCTACTTACTAGCGGTTATCTGGATTGGAAAAAATCCGTTCTTGGATCGCAATTTCCTGCTCCTTTTCAACGGAGTGCTCCTTAGCGTATTAGCCGTCACCATCTTCACCATTACCGAACGCGGCACGGGTGAGAAGAAGAACGTTTCCGATTATATTAGCTTTGCTCTCATCGCTCTTGCTCTTATCATTGATGGCATTGCTTTATCGGCTATCGTGTTCAGGCTTTCTTCTTATGGGATTACGCCCAACAGAATGGCTGTATTAGGCGTAAACCTGCTCATATTTGCCAATCTCATTTGGATCATACTTTCTTATGTGCGTTTTATGGGAAACAAAGCTGGACCCATAGCCATTCAAGATGCCGTTACAAAGTATTTACCGGTCTACGGAGTGTGGGCTGCTTTGGTTACCTTTACTTTTCCTTTGATTTTTTAATTGAAAAACTTCTCGGAATCAATGAGTTGCGATCTTGCAATTGTTTTGTTTGCAACAATAGAGGCATATCAAGCAGTATGACAACTGCTTGATATGCCTCTCTCAATCTTTTATTTTCTTTTTCGGAAAGAGAATAGGGGGGAGGATATGGATAGGGCACTACTTTTTTCTTCGCTTGTTGATGACGGATAATTTATGCGACTTATCCTTCTCTCTGAGGTAGGCAGCCTTATTGGTTACGAACGAATTTTCCTTCTTCAATTGCAGGTAACGCTGCCAGCGATCCTCCCTAAGCGTACCGCTTTGAATGGATTGCTTGACTGCGCAGCCTGGCTCCCGCTCATGAGTGCAATCAGCAAATTTGCATTGGGGAAATAATGCCTCCACATCAGTGAATGTCTCGCTAATCCCGCTATCGGCGTCCCACAGCCCCAATTCGCGCATGCCGGGTGTATCGATAACCATCACGCCATTGTTCAGCAGCGTAAGCTGGCGGTGAGTTGTTGTATGGCGGCCTTTGGAGTCTACCTCGCGAATGTCGGATACCTTCATCACTTCTTCCTCGGCCAGCGCGTTAACCAGACTGGATTTGCCGACACCGGATGAGCCAAGAAATACAATCGTCTTGCGCGGCTGCAAATAGCCCTTCAACTCGTCAAGTCCGTCGCCAGTCTTGGAGCTGATGGCAAAAACGTCTGCACCGATCGCAATCTCTCTGACCTGCTGAAGCTGCTCAGATACCTGGTGGGACAGATCGGCTTTGGTCAATACAATGACAGGCTGAGCTCCGCTTTGCCAGGCCATCGTGAGATAACGTTCAATCCGTTTCACGTTAAAATCATAATTGAGTGAAGCCATGATAAAGACATAGTCGAAGTTGGCCGCAACCAGCTGCTCCAGTATGCTCTTCACATAGGCTGCAGCATGACCGGAGTAGTCACTGCGTGAGAAAGATGACTTTCGCTCATCGGTCTTTACAATCAGGCTGTCGCCGCCGGGATTATACTGAAGCCGTACATAGTCCCCGACTGTAGGAAACCGTTCATCTGTAATCCCGTTATAGTAAATGCCGGATTTAAGCTTTGCACCAATTTCTCCATGCTGACAAACAACCTCATAGCGTTCCCTGTGTACAGCGGTAATTCGTCCCGGGATGAGACCGGGAGGTTCTGTTGTTTCATGGATAGGGGAAATACCGTAATCTTCAATGTTTGTGTTCATAATATTTTTTGCCTCCACATTTTTTATGTTTGTTTTCATGCAAAATAACACTCATGCAACTAGAAAAAAACGCATGGCAAAGAAGCGCAGCAAGCAGCCATTGTGCATGGGCTGTTCTGCTGCGCTTCTTTGAGAAATAACAAAAAAACACACCTCAACGAGTGTGCCTGCAGTTAACAGTATTCACGAAAGGTTACTTTGACAACTTGGGCACAAATGCACGTTCAAATAGACGTACACACAACTCCTGTAGAGCTAACTGGAGCCGGAACGTAAGAGACTGTCTAGAAGCGCATGCTGCCCGTATTCAATTTTAGGAGTTGATCACCATTACATGAATTGTCATTTGAGAAACATCCCCTTTCGATGGTTGAAAAAAGTAAGGAAAAACAGTGCATAAAGGAAAAATCCGCTGCTGTTCAAACATACCATACCTTTTCAATAATGGGAATGAAAGATCGTATTGACATATGATTTAAACCAAACTATACCGCGCAATCTGACATTTGCAACATAAGAGTCGATGGAACGTATGAAGAGCAGAGAATATCGCTTAATTCAGATGAAGGAGATTACAGATGAAAACATATATTTTGTTTGGAGCAAGTAAAGGATTAGGGGATGCATTTGTAAGAGGGGTGCCTCAGCCAGGCGACAAAGTGTGGGTCGTTGCTCGCAGCAAGCCTGAGAGCTTGAATGTAGAGGATGGCATTCAGCGGGAATGGATACCTGCGGATTTGTCTGATCTTCATTCAGCCGCACTTGTTAAGGAGAAACTGCAGAACGAAACCTTAGATGTGCTCATCTACAATGTAGGCATTTGGGAGAAGGAAGGTTTTGAGGATCACTATACGTTCGATAACGATGAGCCTGTCGACATCCAAAAATTAATTCAGGTGAATATCACTTCGGCCATTGTATGTATCCAAGCCTTATTGCCTCAGCTTCGCCAATCTGAAGCAGGCAAAATCATTCTGATCGGTTCGACGGCAGGCTTGAATAATGCAAACAGCAGTCAAGTTTCTTTTGTAGCCTCAAAGTTCGCTATTCGAGGAATTACGGAAGCTCTTAGAGAGCATACGAGAGAGGATGGCATTGCTGTGACGTGTATTAATCCCGGAGAATTGGCAGCCGAAATTCCGTATGAAGAAGGAGCAGAACGTGCCCTTGCTGTCTATGGCGGCACACGAATTCCGCTTCAAGATATGGTGTCCATAGTGAAATGTGTGGTTAGCTTGTCCAAAGCAGCCTGCGTCAAAGAAATCAACATCCCGGCGTTAATGGATAAGAATGCATAGTATGCACGCTAGAGTGTGCTAATCACTAAGGCGTTTTTCTATGATGTAATCGCCTAAGCTGCAGCTTGCCAATTCAGAGAAATCCGCACGGAGCGGTATCTATCCGTCATTGGCAGCTGCTCTTGCTCAAAGCACAAGGAAAAACGATCCAGCCTGCTGGAGGAAGCAGCTCCGCTAAAGGTGATGCTTCCTGGCAGGCGTTATTCTTTTAGCAAATCAACGATAATATCCAATTGTTGTTCGACGGAGATGGGATCGCTGGGGAGAAATTGATCGAAGTCAATGTTGTAGATTTTTCCCGCTTTCCCAGCAGGCGAATGTTGAATAAGCTTGTCCAGCTTCTTCATATCTTCCTCTGCACCTTCATTTACAGCCAGAAATAACCGCTCGCCTATGAATTCTGGGATCACCTCGGCAGATATTTCCCATGTCTCGCCATGAATGACATCGGACTCTACTTTTTTCTGTGGCTTCAAACCCAGATACTTGTAGATAATATTGCCTCCCATATTCGTGTCTCCGTAAACAAATAGGCTGCCGGTCCGCACATTCAGAATGGAGAAGGTTTCATCAGCTCCAACGAAAGGGCTGATTTGCTCCTTGTACTTCGCTATTTTTGCCTCAAATGCCTTATTCCATTGCTGCGCTTCCTTCTGCTTGCCGAGGATATCGCCAAACATCTCGACATCCTTGATCGGATCATTGTACTGCTCCACAACAATCGTTGGTGCGATTTTGCTCAGCGCTTCGTACCCGCCTTCGAATACCTCCGCGAATGGTCCTGTTGTCACGATCAAATCAGGCTCCAGCGACAGAATCTTTTCCGCATCCGGCGGAACGCCAATATCTGCAATACCGGAGGTATCGCTTAGCAGCGGATTTTTCAGGACAAAGCTTGTTGTACCTACCGGCTTTACACCAAGCGCCATCAATTCCCCCAAATGGAAGAGACTAACCACGCGCTGTGGCTTTACTGGAATAGACGTTTGGCCTTGCAAATGCTCGTAAATACGCGTCTTTACAGCTGTATTCTCCGTATCGCTATCTTTACTGCCTGTCTGACATGCATTCAGAAGCAGTGCCGTACATAACAGCATCATCACTCCGAGCGTTGGTCTTGAAAATCTGAACATCGATGTGTCCCCTTCCCCAATCTGTTGATAATAACTCTCATTCTCATTATGGGAAGTTAGATTTAGAGATACAATGGACGATTTTAACAGAGGGAATGGATTATGCTGAACAGTCTGCCGATCATTCTCACGAAATTGAAGAGGAGAGCAGCCAGCGTGCTTTTTGAATAAGCGGCTGAAATAATAGACATCCGCATAGCCGACGCTGCTTGCTATTTCCTGAATTCGAGCCTCTGATTTCAACAGGAACTGCTTTGATTTATGAATGCGTACATGAATCAGGTAATCGATCGGCCCTATTCCTATTTGGTTCTTGAACAAGCGGGACAAGTAGCTCGCGCTGCAGCTATACCTCCCGGCCAAATCCTCGGCTGTCATCGATTCTCTGAAGTGCTCTTGAATATAGTGGATCGCTTCGGTTACCACATTTATTTTGTTGTTTTCCGTCGCGGTCGAACGGATCTGCCGCATCACCTCGTACACAAATGGAAGGAAGGCAGCCTGCGCCTGCAGCTTGTCCATCGGATTTGATTGCTGCCACAAACGGTCCATCTCTTGGCACTTTTCCTGTAGAGGCAGTGATGCATAAGGAATAAAAGCATACGGCAAATGGAAGCCCTCTTGATCCTCCTGCGAGATGCAAACGGCTTTGTACAGAATCAGATAGCAGGCAAAGTCGGTTCCCAGCGGCATAAAGCGCAGTGTTGCTCCTTTTCCTCCATGCAGAATGTGAAGGGAGCGCGTTCGATAGATCGTTCCCGACAGCTCCAGTTTCGCTTCTCCGCTAGTAGTCACTACGAAAAAGCAGGTATGCGCCCCATAGTGATCAGGTACAGTTCCATTCTCCATACAATACTGCCGAATATCCAGCAATTGGACAGCAGTGCGGCTCCACCGCTCGATATGAGCTTCCCAATCCATAATGACTCTTCCTCTCACGGCATATTGAATACAACCCTCTATAGTATACACGATTTAATTGAGAACAATTATCATTTATGATAGGATATATAGGGATTTATAAGGAGCGAGGACAACATGAGGGTAGACGAGTATACGACGATATGGAATTATACAGCAGCCAAAATATCTGATATTCGCCATATAAGGATGAGCGGCGGGGAAGTGATGGAGGGTTACCGTCTGCCTGCAAGCTGTTTCATATACAGTATCCGCGGTTCTGCCAGGGTGGCGCTGAATGATGTGACACATCAGGCTGAGCCGTTCTATTTGCTGCATGGCGCCAAAGGCATGCGGCTGGATATTGAAGCGAAGGAAGCTTTCCATTATTATTTGCTATTCTATAGAACGACGCTTGTATTTTCACGATGGAAGGAAATAGGGAAGCTGCTAGAGAGCAGCAACCCATTCAACATCCAATACGGCTTCCGGCCTGATGAACCGCTTGGCTTGTATAGCTGCTTGTGTTCGTTGGAGCTTACATGGACGAATGGAGATAAGCTTGGCAGACTCCAGGCTACCGGGTTGTTCTATCAATTCATACATGAGCTGTTGTGGCAGCTGAAAAATAATGAAGGAAAACTCGTCAAAAGGGATTTCGTCACAATTGCAACCCGTTATATGCATGAACATTATCAGGATAGCATTACGCTTCAATCTCTTGCGGAGCAGTTGAACTATAGCGTTCGGCATTTAGCAGTCAGCTTCAAGCAGCAAGTTGGCATTAGCCCCATTGAATATTTGATTCGTATTCGAATCGGCCATGCGTGCAGGCTGCTCGTGGAGACGGACGCATCGCTCCGGGATATTGCGTCTCAAGTTGGTTATCCTGACGTGTATTACTTTAGCCGCATCTTCAAAAAACAGACTGGCTTGTCACCTGCGCGCTATCAGACGCAAGAACGTCAGCAGCCAGGAGCAAAGGATCGTCCATTGAATGTATCAGAATTGCACATTGGCACCAGGAGAGCTCTGCGTTACACTAATCACGGTAATGATAATCATTATCAATATAACGCTGGAGGGTCTACTTACATGAAGAGGAATTCTAAAACAGCCATACTGCTCAGTATGCTGATTAGCTTGACGATGGTGCTTAGCGCTTGTATGACAGGGGGAGGAGCCGGAAGCAGCACGAACTCAACCGTTGTAGCTCCGTCATCATCACCAACCGCAATTGTAGAGAACGCTGCAACAAACAAGGAAACGGTGAGAATCATCTCCACGGAAAAAGGCGATGTCGAGGTTCCTCTTAATCCTAAGCGGGTAGTGGTGATGTATCTGATTGGTGACGCTGCATCTCTTGGCATTAAACCTGTCGGTGTATCCGAAATTTACGAAGGTGCCGCATTTACGGAGGAGTTGGCCGGTGCGGACTCTCTTGGACCTGAATATGAGGTGAATCCGGAATCCGTTATGGCGATGAAGCCGGACTTGATCATTGTGGCAACCGAGTTTACCTACGATAAGCTGAAGTCGATTGCCCCTACCGTATACATCCCTTACGATAAGCTGACGACGGAACAGCGTATCGAAATGCTGGGCAAAGTATTCGGCAAGGAGCAAGAGGCCAAGGCTCTGCTTGAGGATTTTCAGGCTAAGGTCGAAGCAAGCAAGCAGAAGCTGAAGGAAGCGGGCATTATGGATAAGACGGTTACGATCATGGAGGGCGGGGCTAAGGAAATGTTCATTACCCAATCGACGACTTTCGGAAGAGGCTCCCAAGTGCTCTATGAATATCTCGGCATGAAAGCTCCAGACCTTATTCAGAAGAATATGAACGCTTCAGAGACTGAAGCTGGCCAGTCTGTGTCTATGGAAGTGCTTCCTGAGTATGCAGGGGATTACGTCATCCGTTCTTCGTGGGAAGGGATGGACGATCTTTCGAACAATAAGATTTGGAATAGTATAGAAGCGGTGAAAGCAGGCCGTGTTATTGAAGCAGAGTTCGGCTTGTTCTTCTATACCGATCCATTGTCACTTAATAAGCAACTGGATCTGTTGACCGAAAAGATGTTGGAAACAGCAGGTAAGTAAGGATGAATGCGATGATGAAGAACCAATCTGCCTCGGTTAACCGGGGCAGATTCATTTATATGCTGTTTCTAGTACTTGGATTCGTACTGCTGCTTCTGTGTGCAGCCGCATCGATTTCGTTTGGAGCAGCTCGAATTAATATCGTGACCGCATGGGAGGCTGTCTTCGTATTTGATCCTGCCATAACGGAGCATCAGATCATTCAATCTGCGCGTATCCCCCGTACAATCGCAGACATTATGGTGGGCGTAAGTCTCGCCATAGCAGGTGCAATTATGCAAGGCACCACCCGGAACGCACTCGCTGATTCAGGTTTGATGGGTGTGAATTCAGGCGCCGCGTTTGCAGTTGCGCTAGCCTTTGCGTTCCTGCCGGGAAGCAGCCATATGCAGCTACTGCTCATTGGTTTTGCCGGAGCTGGACTTGGGGCTGGCACAACCTATTTGGCTGCGGCACTCAATCGGCGGGGCATGACACCTGAGCGGCTTGTCCTTGCTGGCATTTCGATCACCATGCTGTTCTCCGCTCTCGGCACATTCGTATCCATGAAATTCAATATTGGCAAAGCGCTTGTCTACTGGACGTCGGGCAGTGTAGCAGGAGCTTCCTGGGAGGAGCTTTTGTTCGTCCTCCCATGGTTTGTAGCAGGTGTCGTTCTAGCACTTTGCCTATCTCCATCTATAGCCGTTTTAAGTCTTGGTGACGATATTGCGGTCAGTGTCGGACAACGTACGAGACTAGTGAAGCTATTGTCCCTGCTCGCCGTGTTGATACTGGCTGGCTTGTCCACTTCGCTCGTCGGGCCTGTCAGCTTCGTTGGACTCATTGTCCCTCATATGATGCGATTCATCGTGGGCATTGACTACAGACGGATTGTTCCGGCATCGGCCATCTATGGAGGAGTGTTCATGCTGCTGGCAGATGTTGCGGGACGGATTCTTGCTCGGCCGAATGAGCTGGCGCTCGGTATCATATTCGCCATTATCGGAGTGCCATTCTTTCTGTTCATTTTCCGTAGAGAGAAGAGGGCATTTTAATGAAAAAATCATCCATATCGATTATAAGCGGACTGTTTGTATTACTAATAGCCGGTGCAATTATCAGCATAAATCTGGGCAAAATGGCGCTTAGTCCGATTGAAGTCATCACAACCTTGTTCGGACAAGGGACAGCCGATAATCAACTGGTGCTGTTCGAATTTCGATTGCCGCGCATCGCCTTAGCTGTGCTGGTCGGGATAGGAATGGCAACGTCAGGAACGGTGCTCCAAGGACTGCTTCGCAATGATCTTGCTGATCCCGGCATTCTGGGCATAAGCGCGGGCTCTGGTCTTGTTGTGCTTACGTTTATATCGGTAGCGGGGGTGGGTAGTCTGTCCTCTTCCGTTATGCTCCCGCTGCTGGCATTTATCGGCGGTTTGTTTGCGGCATTTTTGATCTATTTGTTCTCTTACCGAAAAGGAAAGTTTCCATCATCAACTCGTCTTATTTTGACTGGTGTAGCAATTAACGTTGGTTTAGGTGCGGTGTCGCTATTTTTGACGCTCAAGCTTGATGAGAATCAATATGTGTTCGCGCAAAAATGGCAGGCTGGTTACTTATGGGGTGATAAATGGATCTATATTGCGATTCTCGCGCCATGGGTTCTGCTGTTGTTCGGCTATGTTTGGTACAAATCACGGACGCTGAACACGATAGGCATGGGCTACGAAATTGCGACAGGTGTCGGTGTACCGGTGAATAGATCGTTTGTTGGTCTTACACTTGCCGCTGTAGCCATTGCATCGGGGAGCGTAGCGCTTGGCGGCTCGATCTTCTTCATCGGACTGATTAGTCCTCATTTGGCGCGAAAGCTGGTGGGACCCGATCATAAGCTGCTGCTGCCTACAGCGGGAATTATCGGGGGGATGATCCTTCTGGCATCGGACACCATTGTCCGTACAGCAAGCTTTGCCATGGGCATACCGGCAGGCGTGATTGTGACCATTGTAAGTGTGCCTTATTTCATCTACTTGTTGATGCGGGCTTCTTAGTACAACCTAACATAGAAAACCACCCGGCAAGGGTGGTTTCTTCATATTCTTATGTAATCTGGATGCGAATTGTTTATTCTTTGATAAATTCCCCGTTCAAATATCGTCCTTGGGCGCTTTCACCATTCAGATACTTTGCGGTTACAATGCCCTCAGCAGTATTGTCGTCCCAGTCACCATACCATCCACCTGTGTACGTAATGCGATTGATGTCTGTGAGTGTTCCTTCACCGTTTCGTTTGCCTGCACTCCATATTCCTTCGAATTGAATGCCATTGCGAAAAGTATAAACGCCTCTCCCGTCAAACTTCTCAGATTTATATTCCCCTACATATTGATCGCCGTCCTCAAAAAATTCTTTGCCCATTCCGGATCGCACACCGTTCTCCCAATCTCCAGAGTAGATGCTTCCGTCTTCGAAGATATAAGTGCCGTAGCCATGTCGCTTTCCGTCAAGCCATGAACCGATATACACATCATTGCTCGTTAAAAGGAGAGCTCCTTGACCGCTTTCTTGCCCCAGCGAAAACTCACCATAGTAGAAGTTCCCTGTCATGTCTCGTTTAATTCCGATTTGATCCTGCTTTCCTTCCGACCACTTTCCGATATAGTAGGCTCCATTGGTGGAGAGCGCCTGTCCAAATCCATGGATCGCATGGTCTTTCCATGTGCCTGTGAACACTTTTCCGTCGGGATAACGTTTTTCGCCGATACCATTAGCCTTATTCTCGCGTATTTGGCCTGTATAGAGGGATCCATCGGGATAAGCTAGGGTGCCCTCTCTACCATTTCCATAAAGAAAGATCAGAACAATTCCAACCAAAACAACATTAAAAATAAGGCTTGCATATTGCATCCATTTTTTCATCTCTTGGCTGCTCCTATCTTCTTTAAAATTCACCGAACTCGTCATTCGACAGAAATCTACAATATGTTGATCTTACCCTATAATGGAAGGGATGAACAGAATGGGGAAGTCGCGGGCGCACCTATATTTCTTGCCGCTAAGCGTAAATGTATGCTAAAATAAGGCCAATTCAAACCTAGGAGGGTTGTTCTAATGTTGGGTGCTTTGACTAGAAGAATTCGTTTTGTTCCTTTGTCCCACTAAATTTCATAGTGAGCAAAGGCTCTGCCTGCGTGCGGAGTAAAACGGAATCAGTCTGCCCATTTTAGGACATCCCGATCGTATCGGAGAACAAGGGACAGCTAGTCTGTCTCTTTTTTGCGTATGCAAAAGTGTATATGTGCATGGGAAACGTCTGCCAACGTTGTATGGTGCCATACGTTTGTTTGCATGTGCATGATTCAGCTTGTTTTCTTCCGTTTTTCGCCGCAGGCAAATGCCTGCGTTTTTTTTGTTTTGCGAAAAATTAACGAAACGGGAGAATCATATGCGAAAACAAAACAAGAAGCAAGGTAACGCAAGAACACATAAATCTAATTTCTCGGCACAGCATTTACTGCATCATCCCGAGACGATTCGGCAATTCATTCGTTCGGCCCGGTTAAGCTCATCGGACACCGTGCTTGATATCGGCGCAGGCAAAGGAAGCTTGACCTTCCCGCTTGCCGATCAAGCTGGCAAAGTAATTGCAGTGGAGATGGATGCGGAATTTGTTCGCGTTCTCCGCGCAAAAGCGGAAGGAGATCCCCGCATACGGATTATTCAAGGCGACATCCGATTGCTGAGGTTGCCTAAGGAAGCATTTCATGTGGTAGCGAACATCCCTTTTTCCATTACAACGCCTATTCTTGAGAAGCTGTTTGGTCCCGAGGGAAGGGCGTTTCAACGGGGAGTGTTAATTGTAGAAAAAGGAGCCGCACGCCGGTTAACGCAGACCGAGACGTTGGACCCGCGTTTGTTGTTGTGGAGAATGCATTTTGTATTGGAGATGCGAACGGTCATTCCTCGCACTCACTTCGCTCCGCCGCCGCGGGTGGATGCTGCCGTGCTGCATATTGAGCGGAGAGGTCATTCGATGATTCCCATTCAGCAAGGCGCCCGGTTTGTGGGGTTTGCCAGGCGTTTGCTGCGCGAGCCCCGAATTGCGGCGGTTCATGCGTTAAGGGGGATTTTCACGCCTGCGCAGATCAAAGCTTCTGTGCAACTGGCAAACGTTGACCGCGAGCGAACGGTCCTTTCATTATCCTTGGACCAGTGGGCGTCCCTTTTTTGCAGCATGCTGCAGCATGTCGCGCCTCATCGTTGGCCGAAAGGATAGAAAGTCGTCATGTCACAAAACGGATTGCGGATATGCATGATGCACCAGTACTACAAAAAGATGGAACTACCTGTACAGCTCCTTATCAGCGATTATGGATGATATACCATATCCATTGGGAGGTTTGCAGGATGAACAATGTTTATGTGACGAGCATGGGGAAGTTTCTGCCGGGAGAGCCTGTCGGGAATGAAGAAATGGAAGATTACCTGGGCCGAATTAACGGCAAGAGCTCCAAGTCCATGCGACGCATACTTGAGCAAAATAAAATCCGCTATCGCCATTATGCCATAGACAAGGAGCAGCGCAGCTTGTACAGCAACGCCGAGATGGCGGCTCTCGCCATTCGCGATGCGTTGAAACGCAATCCAAGTGCAGATGAGAACGACATTGACTTTCTGGCGGTGGGCACGACGCAGGGAGACCTGCTTGTCCCCGGCTTTGCGAGTATGGTTCATGCCGAGACCGGTCTGCCTGTAATGGAAATTGCAACCCATCACGGCGTATGCGCCAGCGGCATGCAGGCGATGAAGAACGCCTATCTGCAAGTGCTGTCCGGCGAGAGCCGCACAGCCATATCCTGCGCAAGCGAGTTTCCAAGCCGCGTCTTCAAGCATACGCGATTCGAAGCGCAGCAGGCCTACCGGGACAGTGCCGTACCGTTCGATACCGACTTTCTCCGCTTCATGCTGTCAGACGGCGCAGGAGCAGCCATCTTGCAAAATAGCCCTGCCCCTAGCGGCTTGTCGCTACGCATCGATTGGATCGACAACAAGTCTTATGCGAACAGCTATGACGTATGCATGTACGCAGGGTTTAACAAGGACAACAAGGAGCATGCCAGCTGGCATGATTACCAGTCGGTACATGACGCAGCCGATGACGGCGCGGTCAATCTGAAGCAGGATATCCGGCTCGTGAACGAAATGCCGAAGGTCGGAGTCGACCGCTTCTTCGAGCTAGTAGAGGAAGGAGCTGTCGACCCGTCTTCTATCGATTGGATGGTATGCCACTATTCCTCGCACTTCTTCCGCGATGAAATATTCCGACTGCTGAAGCTCGGAGGCTTAATCATTCCGGAGGAGAAATGGTTTACCAATTTGTACACACGGGGCAATACGGGAGCAGCATCGATCTACATTATGCTTGAGGAGCTGCTGGCCAGCGGGAAGCTGTCACCCGGAGAGCGCGTATTGTGCATGGTGCCGGAGAGCGGCCGGTTCCAGACCTCGTATATGCTGATGACCGTTGTTGGTTCGAAGGATGAGGTGGCTCGGACGCCCCTCGAGGAGCGGGAACCAGAAGCGCCGAAGCTGAAATACGATAACACGAATGATATACAGGCCCAGCTCGTTCGCCAGCTCGTGCGCGTATGGATCGACTTCGAGCAGAAGCTTGCCCGTGTGCCCGTTATTCATAAGCTGTACCAAGGGAAATTCACAATGAACGATTATAAGTCACTGATGGAGAATATTCGCCAGCAAGTCATCGACGGCTCGCAATGGATCGCGCGCACAGCGTCCTACATACCAATCGAGCATATCGATTTGCGTTCCACGTTCATTGCCCATGCGAGTGACGAGCACCGAGATTTTCAAATTTTGGAGCGCAATTATGTATCTGTCGGGGGAGATCTGGCAGCCATTCAGGCAGGGGAGAAAAACATCGGCAGCGAGGCGTTGTCCGCCTACCTATTCCAGCGTGCAAGCCGCGACAATCCCGTCGACCTTATCGGCGCGATGTGGATTATCGAGGGGCTAGGCTGCCGGATGGCCCGTTATTGGGGTGAAATGATTCGCGATCAGCTGGGGCTCAGCGACGAGCAGGTGTCCTTCTTGCTCTATCATAGCGATTCCGATGAGCTGCACTTCGAACGGCTGGAGACCGTTGTGCAGCATCCGCTGCTGACGGCAGACATCGCCGCCCGCATCGTCAAGACGGCGAAGACGACGGCACGTCTGTATTTGCTTCAATTAGAGGAGTTGAACTCTGTATGAGCGAGTCGGACTATTTCCGCAATATGACGCATGACCGGGACGACCCGAATCCTTTTCTTGCGATCTATCTTGATCAGAGCATTCCGTTCAACGAAGAAGCAAAGGCTGCCTATTTGAAGGATTGCTCAAGTCGGTCGCGGCAGTTTCTGCTTCCGCTGCTTCGTCCGCTTGCCCGCCTCATGATCATTTTGCTGCAAATCTACAAGATCATCATACCTAAGGCGTTCACATCTTCCCGGTTGCTGCACCGAGTGCTGTATTGGGGCATGAGTAGATTTGTCAGTCCGAGCGCGAACTATATGATTCTGCGTCACTTCTACCTCGGGTCGGAGGTACTGCAGTTCATCCGCGACAATGTGCCGGGCGTGAATATCACGATGAATCCGCTTAAGCCCACGAATCTGGAACCGGTGAAGGATGATCTATTCCTTATTCATGACCTGAACTTATACAACTTCGTCATTAACTTGAACAAGGAATTGCGGGAGAAGGGAATTGAGGTAACGAAGCAGGAGCATCTTAACTTCGCAGCCATTACGTCTGCGCCTCTGCCAATTGAGCCTCTGCCGAAGCGGTGGACGAACTTCATGGACCTCACGACGGCGATCGAGTGCTTCACGCCGGTGTACCAGTTGTTTCTGTCTGACAACGACTTCTGGCGTGCTACCAATTCCTTGCAATTAGATGAAACGATCGGCATTCTCGCTTCGAAAATCATTGGCAGCAACGACCGGCTCGCACTCATTAACAACAAGCATCCAATGGTACCGATGACAACGCTGAGTGCCGGCTTTCGGCTCGTGCTGCATGGGCTTGCAACAGAGCAATTGCACGCGCTGCTCGTTGAGCTGAAGCGCAAGCAGGAGCTTGCTGCTTGACGCACAACGCACATTTTCTCGTTTCTTGAGCGGTGTGAGAAACTAGAATACTATTCACAAACCGTTAGGGAATGCAATCACCCCTGACGGTTTTTTTGTGCGGTTCTGAAACCTATCAAATAATAATAATGGTAGGTAAAAATCCACGCAAATCAAGCATATTCAGCATTTCATATGTAAAGGAAACTATTTAATAAAGGAGTTGCTCTGCATATGGGATGCAAGAGTTCTTCATCCTCATTGTCTTGTTGCCCCGATAGGAAGTATGTGCAAGACAAAGTGTGCAATCCATGGAATGGAAGCGGCGCAGCGGCAAACGATGTAGTCGTTTATTCCAATAACATCAATCGAAATATTGTTGGAACAGGATATCTTCAGTACACAACCGGACCTGATGAGATTACTCTCGAAATCCTCGATAGCGGGGGAACGGCTTTGGAGACGTTTATTCTTTCTCCCGGACAGAGTACTTCTTTTACGAGTCGTCGCTTTACGACTATACAGGTAGCCATTCCGGCTACGGCTGGAGTTTACCAGGGAGAGTTTTGCATCACGACCAGGTACCCCGTCTCTTAGTTTTTTATATGAATAAAATCTTGGGGAGTGGATTTGAAGATGGCATGCAACTGTTCGAGCGTATCGTTGACATGTTGTAAGGATCAGGAATATGTGCAAGACAAGGTGTGTATGCCTTGGGCGGGCGAGGTTCCCACCGGTGCAGCGGCAGTCGTTACTGTTAGCGTGTATACCAATAATTTCGGTCAGAATCTGGTTGCCACGGGGTATCTGCAATACGACTCTGGCCCGGAGCCTATTACGGTTCAAGCGATCGGAGCAAATAATGCCGTTATTGGCACACCTATAACACTTACACCGGGTACCAGCACTTCATTTACCTTCCGAAGATTTAATGAATTGCAAGTCATCCTCCCTGTGGCAGCTGCTGGCGAAGGACCTTTTGCAGGGGAGTTCTGCGCAACAGTCCGTTATCCGCTTGCTTGATGACTTAGCCTTGCTTCGGATAAAAACGTTATAGGTTTTAGCGAGAGCTGCATTTTCCATTAATGTTGAATGGATTAGCGTGATCGGCACCCGTTGTGAGCCTTAAGCTTAAAAAAAGAGGTAATCAAATATTTTCCTTCAATTTGCTCATAAGGTTGGTTTGGCGCGGATATTTGAACCGATCTGACATTGCGTACGGTTAAGGTTCCGGTATTGCCGGGCTGGACTAGTATGCTGGATCTATTCTGCCCCGTTACGACAACCTCCATATATCCGGAGCTGGAGCGCTCATTATAAACCGATATTTGCGTAAGCGCCGCCTGAACTAGGGGGGCGCTTTTCCATATTTGCTGCGGGGCATACTGGTTTTCCTGAAACAAGAGATTGCCACAGCATTCCTTCTCAATCAATCGGCTTGATGGATCGGCTTGCGTAATAGGCGGGTTGACTGGAGGGGGTGTCCATACTGTGTAATCGACAGGATGCCGGCTGCAGGGTATCTTCTTGACGCGGCGGCGCTGTGGCGATTTTTTTGCGGGCATAAACATAGGCCATTGAGAAGTCTGTTTTCTTTTTCTGCGTCTTCGTCTGGCAGCTATTCGAGATCTCTTCGATTCCAGCAGAGATAATAAAATGAAGAGATAAACGAGCTTTTCTCTGGAGGTGCGCCCAAATAGTTTCAAGCCAATTCACTTCCTTTCCTGCCGGTTTCCAGTACCCCTGACTATATTAGATGATTGGATGGAGTAATTGGTTATACGTTTGAAGGCTAATGATCATAATTGTGTCATTCGCCTATTCTACTAAAATACGGATGAAGGAGAAGGTCAATGGCATAAGCAACATATCAGGTTTCAACATGTAATAATAATGGCTGTCCATGTGACTTGAAAGAAGGAGGGTCGCATATGAAATCATGCGGATGCAAGACGGGCTGCAGCTCTGGATGCGGTCCGGGCTGTGAATACGGCGTTGAGGGAATTGTCGATGGAACGAGAAAAAGACACACGATTTGTTGTCCTTTATATTGCGATGGAACGGAAGAAAAGGTTTGTCCGACCGGCCCAACTGGACCAACCGGCCCCACGGGTCCAGCTGGAGTGACGGGAGAGATCGGCCCAACTGGCCCGATAGGTCCAACTGGAGTGACAGGAGCGACTGGCCCAACTGGCCCGACAGGTCCAACTGGAGCGACAGGAGCGACCGGCCCCACGGGCCCGACAGGTCCAACTGGAGTGACAGGAGCGACCGGTGCCACGGGTCCGACAGGTCCAACTGGAGTGACAGGAGCGACCGGTGCCACGGGGCCGACAGGTCCAACTGGAGTGACAGGAGCGACCGGCCCCACGGGTCCGACCGGTCCAACTGGTGTGACAGGGGCGACGGGTCTCACGGGGCCGACAGGCCCAACTGGAGTGACAGGAGCGACCGGTCCCACGGGTCCGACCGGCCCAACTGGAGTGACAGGAGCGACCGGCCCCACGGGTCCGACGGGTCCAACGGGAGTGACAGGAGCGACCGGTCCGACAGGTCCAACTGGACCAACCGGTCCTAATTTTGCCACGACGGGATTTTCGGCACAAATTACGAACTTGAATGTGAACAGCACTACGGTGTTAAGTAATTGGTCTGTGGCTAATCCATATTATGGAAGTGTAAGCTTTAACCCTGTCACCGGCATATTTACTGTTCCGAATACGGGAAGATACTCTATTAAAGCGACGATTAACTACTCAGCTACAGCCGCTATTAATGTGCAGACGGGAGCTGGCGTTTTTCCGTCCTTCCGTATAAGACGAACAGCTCCAGGCCCTGTCACTACGGATGTTCTTAACGGTGTGTTGTCTATACTGGACGTAAGTATCCTATTGCTCTTGACAATAAGAGTTATTCTTGCCTCCGGTGACATAGCGCTCGCTGGAGACTTGGAGTTAAATGCTGGCGATCAAATCACGTTAGTCTATGTTACCGGCGGCCTCACCTTGAATTTGAACTTGGGCGGCCCTTCAGGTCTGGGCATTGTATGGTCTATTCACCAGATTGCCTGAACGGCTCACCAATGCTCCGGGCGCATGATCTGCTGCGTGTGGAGGCGATACGATAGTTCTTGCATGTTGGCAAGCATAATGTTTCTATGATGGTTGAAAGGTTATCATTAATTATTATTTTCGAGAATCATGTTAAAATAGTGCCAGGGAACACAAAAAAACGATGAGGATCGTGAAGGAAATGGTTAAAGCGGTTGATCGTCCCTCCTAAAATACAAACATTTTAGGAGGGTAAACAATGAAATTTAATCGGATTAATATGGAGAACTGGACCAGAAAGCCTTATTTTGAACACTATATGAATCAGGTAAGATGCACCTACAGCATGACGGCTACTATCGAAATAGCTGAACTGCGGAAAGAGCTTCGAAACAGGGGACTGAAGTTGTATCCAGCCCTGATCTACATGTTCACGACGGTAGTTAATCGTCACCGTGAGTTCCGGACTTGCTTTGATGCGGAGGGAAGGCTTGGCTTCTGGGATCAGATGTCTCCGAGCTTCACCATATTTCATGAGCAGGATAAGACCTTCTCAAGTATATGGACTCCGTATTGTGTAGAATTCATCGAATTTCATGAGCGGTATCTGAGACAGACGGAAACCTATAAGCATGCGAAGCAGCTATTCCCTGATTCTAGCGAGCCGTTGAGCACATTCCCTATTTCCAGCATTCCTTGGGTGAGCTTCACAGGATTTAATCTGAATGTCTATAACGAGGGTACGTACTTGCTGCCTATATTCACAATAGGGAAATTTGAAAAGCTGGACGACAAGGTACTGCTGCCCTTATCTGTACAGCTTCATCATGCCGTTTGCGATGGGTACCATGCAGGCTTGCTATTTAACGAGCTTCAAGCAATGGCCGCTGGCTGCAAGAGCTGGCTGGCCGGAAATTAATCTTGCGCACGGGCTGCATTCCTATAGGTTGCAGCCATGTTGGAGTCGTGTTGACGCACGGCTCCTTCTTTTATTTCAGTAAGTTGGATTTTTGTTCCAGCAGAAAAACTCTTATAATAGAAGCAGATAATAACGACATGGGGCAGGTGTGAATGCCATGCAAGCGAAAATTATGGTCATCGAAGACGAAAAAGCGATTGCGGATGCGATCTCCTATGCACTAAAGCGCGAGGGCTATGAGGTGGAGGTCATTGTTCGCGGGGATATCGCGGCGAAGCGTCTTGGTGAGACTCGTCCCGACGCCATCATTCTCGACGTGATGCTGCCCGGCATGGACGGCTACGACGTGCTGAAGAAGCTGCCGGACAAAGATGGAATCGGTGTCATTATGCTGACGGCCAAGGAAGACATCGTGAATAAGGTGCTCGGGCTGGAGCTTGGCGCTGACGATTATATGACGAAACCCTTCGACATGCGGGAGCTGCTTGCTCGGCTTAAGTCTCTGCTTAGACGGATACAGGCTGCTGGAGAGAAGAAGGAGCCGAATGAGTTTCAGCTAGGCGGAGTGAAGGTGCATGTCGCTAAAAGAACGGTTATCGCAGGAGAACGGAAGCTGGAGCTGACGCCTAAGGAATTTGATCTGATGGCTCTGCTGGCAGCCAATCCCGACAGAGTGTATGAGAGGGAGCAATTGCTGGACCTGGTATGGGGAATGGATTATTACGGAGGTACGCGTACGGTAGACATTCATGTGCAGAGGCTGCGCAAGAAGCTGGGACCCGGCTACGGCGATACTATTCAAACCGTCCATGGCATCGGCTACAGGGCGTCCGGAGGACACGGTGAGAGTTAGCATCAAGCTGAAGTTCAGCCTGTTCCTCGCCGGACTGCTGCTGCTTACGGTATTCGTGCTCAGCCTGCTGGTCCTGCAGGGAGTTGAGCGGAACCAGCGCACGCAGGCGGAGGGGCTCCTCGCTCAGCAAGCCGACACGGCCAACGTCTATTTGTACCAATCTATCATGGAACAATCCAATAAAGTCCCTCAGACTTTCCTGGAGACTAAAGGCGAGGAGTTCGGCGAGCAGCTAAAGCTGATTAGCGGGCAGCCTGTCGTCCTGTATGATAGGAATGGCGTCGTCATGGGGAGGAAGCCTGCTGTCGCTCTATCCGACAGCATCAAGCAGACACTGGCGTATGCGCTGGAGAACAAGACTGCTTATTTGGTAGAAGGGGAGTCCATGTATTATTTGACCCCGCTGCGTGCAGGGGGCGAGCAGGTTGGCGTCGTTCAATTTTATTATTCCCTCCGTGAACATCAAGCTTTCTATGATGAGATCAAAAGATTGTTCATTTATATTGGAACAGGCGTGTTTGTGCTTAGTTTCCTTTTGGGATATTTGTTTTTCAACTCCTTCGCTAGCAGCATCATTAAGCTGAACGATACGGTTGGCCGTATCCGGGAGGGACAGTTCGCTGTGCCGGACATGAGGAGAAGAGACGAGATCGGGCAGCTTGGCGCAGGCATAGCCTCCATGAGCGAGCGGCTCAAGGCCACGATGCGGGATAAGGACGAGGAGCGGGAGAAGCTGGCGCTTGCTGTTCGCAAGCTATCGGAGCTGGATCGGCAGCAGAAGGAATTCATCGGCAATGTCACGCATGAGTTCAAGACGCCGCTGACCTCCATTAAAGCCTACCTCGATCTGCTCGACATGTATCCCGATGACGAAGAGCTGCTGGCCACGGCCAAAATCCATATTGCCGGAGAGACGCAGAGACTCTACGAAATGGTGGAGAAGGTGCTGCAATTGTCAGCGATGGAGAAATATGATTTTGAGTATAACAAAGAAAGACTTGAGGTACGGGGTACAATTGAGTCGGTGCTGAACAGCCTGAAGGGGAAAATGGACAAGTTCGGCCTCACACTGGAAACGGATTTGCACGAAGCTTATATGGAAGCGGATAAGGATTATATGAACATTGTGCTTGCGAACCTGCTGGACAACGCTATCAAATACAACAAGACGGATGGTCGTATCCGCGTAAGCAGCTTCGCCAGAGCCAATGAGGTCGTCATCGAAATAGCCGATACGGGGATCGGCATTCCGGAGGCAGTTGCGGATCACATTTTCGAAGCGTTCTATACGGTGGATAAGAACAGATCCAGGGAGCATGGCGGCGCCGGATTGGGGCTGTCGCTGGCGAAGCGGTATACGGAGACGCAAGGCGGCAGCATCTCCATCGTGAAGTCGGACGACAGCGGCACGACATTCCGAATGTCGTTCCCGTTACAAACTCGCTAACATTGTTTACAACTTGGAAACAACTCTTTGCTTCATTCGCAACAATCGGTTGGTATTGTATGCATTAGGGAGGCGAATACAATGAACAAAACAAAAGCAGCCATCATAGCATGCGTACCCGCATTGTTGCTTGCGGTCACCGCTTGCAGCGGAGATAACGGAGGGAATCGCGAGGTCATTCGGGAGCCGGGGAAAACCATCACCGTCATCGATAACGACAGTAAGACGCCGGCCGCCGGACCGGCCATTACGGTGGGCGGCATTAAGCGGTACGAGAAGGTGGAGATATTCGGCTGGCTGGATAAGGATACGGTCATCGTATCCCAGGAGAACGAGTCGCTCGCGAAGATGAAGCTGGAGGAGCTGGCTGATTCCTATCCGCGCAGCTTATACCGCGTCAATCTGAAGACGGGAGAACGTGTGCCGTTGAAAGAACAGGAGAACGTGTTCTTGGGAGGCGCCAGCTTGTCTCCGGACAACAAACATCTGATCTACCAGGAGTATACGCTCGGCGATCCCGTGTATCATGTCATGAACCTGGACACGCTGAAGTCGTTCAGCCTAACCGGCGAACCTATTGGAGGAGCCATGAGCGCCAGATGGACAGATGATGGCAGCGTCATCGGCGCTTCTTATGGGGGCGGAGCTTACACGGCAACGACGAAAGGCGATATTACTGCGCTTGAGGAATTAGGCGAAGGCGCGCTGATTATCGTAGCCAAGCTTGGCAGCCGCGTTTACTATAATTCCAATGCGGATGAAGCGCTGAAGGTGCTCCATCTGGATACCAAAGAGACCCAGAGTATGGGGCTCGGTTCTGTGGGCAGCGTCATTCCTTCACCTGACGGTAAGCAGCTGCTGGTGACGCAATACGAAGGCTCCAAGGTGAAGCTGACGCTGTGCGATCTGGACGGAGGGAACGCGAAGACGATTGCGGAAGGAGCGGAGCTTGGCGGAATGTCCTGGTCGGCGGATCAGCGGCTGATCGCATTCAGCATGCAAGCGGAGGTAAGCGGGGCGACAGTCAAAGGCTTGTACGTCCACGATCTATTGTCGGACCAAGCCGTCC
This sequence comes from Paenibacillus sp. NPDC057967, assembly GCF_042887015.1. NCBI lineage: Bacteria > Bacillati > Bacillota > Bacilli > Caryophanales > Paenibacillaceae > Paenibacillus > Paenibacillus sp. NPDC057967. The sequence continues at coordinate 901,258 of NZ_JBHVQB010000001.1, read as the reverse complement.
GAATTGCAGCCGATGTCGACAGCGCCGTGAACTCCTCATGGAGCCCTGCGGGCGACAAACTGACTTATTCGGTATGGAACGGCAGCAGCTACGACAGCAGCGTCGTCGAGATTCATTCTTCCTTGCAGCCGTAATTGACATTACTAGAGAGAACGAATACAGGAATGCAAAAATACAGAGCTCAGCTAGTTCAAGCTGCAGCTCTGTATTTTTTTGTTGGAAGAGCTCATTCATTCTCAAATCGCAAGCTTATTGCCCGTTCGATTCATCCTGATGCGATTCTCTGTCCTTGTCTCTGTAAAATACAGCGGCCGTGTAAAGGTAATAACTCATTCCAGTTTGCTGGCTTTCCATCATATTGCGGTGAAAGTCGTCTTCTACGAAGAAAGCGGCTTGATCCACAAAAGATTTTGCAGTTGTCTCAAACCCCAGTTCATTCAAGTAGACAATGTGCTGGGCAAGCAGCTCCTGCAATCGCTCATCGGTCGGACTCCACCCATCACGCAAGGCTTGCGCCAATCCCGACATGAACGCTTCAGCTCCTTGCGCCGCCTCGTTCAATTGCTCTGGGTCGATTTCTTGACCGACAAGCATATCGTACTCGTAATTTTCCTTCAAGTAGCTGTTTTGCTCCGACAATGCGGCCTCCCATTCTTCTTTGTTCAATCCTTGGAACATTTGCGATTGATCCATGTGTTCTCCTTTCTCAGCGAAGCGGATAGAGTCTTCGAGCGTGATAAGCAGGCGGTGCATTCGTTGCTTTCGCAATCGCAGCGCTTCCTGCTGTCTCACCAGACAGCGAAGCCTGTTCGGCTCATCCGCCATCGCTTGTTTGATTTCTTGGAGGGGGAAATCAAGCTCTTTGTAGAACAAAATTTGCTGGAGCTGCTCCAGTTCTTCTGTGCCGTACAAGCGGTAGCCGGCCTCCGTGACTTCACAGGGTTCAAGCAGCTTTATTTTGTGATAGTGATGCAATGCCTTAATGGTGACGCCTGTTAATTCCGCCAATTGCTTGACTGTATAACGCATGATTTCCTCACCTCGTGTTTGATTGTAAGGGCTCCTCTTAGAGGAGGGTCAAGGGTATGTTGTAGATTTATTATAGGGGTTCTGAAGCTTGGCAACGCAAGAATACCTCATGTTTAAATATGGCAGCAAACGGAGTGTGATAGTGGCCTGTTGCGGCTCTTATTTGCGTTTCATGTAAAGCTTCAGTTGTAATTGAAAATGATTATCAATTATAATTTCTAGGAAGGAGGCGTATCGACGTTGAATGAGGATGATTTGCTGGTATGGGATTACGCCAATATTCGGCTGATGGATATCCGCCACATGGTTTTGGATCAAGGAGATGAATTATGTGCCTACTGTTTTCCCGCATCGGGTTATTTATATATCGTACGCGGTGCTGCAAGCATCCGTCTGAATGGAATCGAGCATTCTGCAGAGGGATTTCATGTGATACATAGCGGCAAAGGGGGACGCCTGGACATTGAGTCGGTCAGAGAGGCGCTTGAATACTATCTTGTCCTATACAAAGCTACGCTATCAATTAAATCCCTGGCGAATGTGGGAAGATTGTTTGAGAGCAATAGCCCGTTTCAAAGGCAGTTTGCTTATATTCCGCATGATCCATTAGCGTTGCTGGATCAATTGAATGAGCTGCGCAGAAGCCGGATGGAGCCAAGCCTGCTGGGGCGGATTCATACCAAGTCCAAGCTGTACCAATGGATCTACGAGGTGGAGAAGCAGCTGCAGATGGAAGCGAGTCAAGCGGTCAAGCCGGATCTGGTAGAGCAAGCGATGCGTTATATCCGTGATCATTATAAGGAAGCCATTACGCTGTCCATGATTGCCGAACGGCTGAGCTATAGTGCTGCATACGTAGCCAAACAATTCAAAAGCAAAACCGGAAGCAGCATGATTGACTATCTCATTCAGATCCGGATGGAAAAGGCCGAGGAGTTGCTGCTTCATACGGAAGTATCTCTGCAAGAAATTGCCGCGGGCGTGGGCTATAATGACCTGTCTTATTTCATACGCATTTTCAAGAAAACGACCGGAATTTCGCCAGGCAAGTTCAGGACTGTGGGGCGCACTCGGATAAAAGTTGCAGATCGTCCAATGAAGAGGATGATATTGTCTAATGCAGAAAGCAAAGGGTTCGTCTATACTGATAGCGATTATGATAATCATTATCAACGAAGAAAAGGGGACGACTTACCCATGTATCGAAACATCAAGCTATCCGTAGGAACCGTTATGCTGTTATGTCTGACCATTATGCTCAGTGCTTGTTCAACTGCTGGAGGCAATTCACTGCCAGTGCCGACAGCCTCGGCAGAGGTCCAAACGAATCAACAGGCGGGGGGCGCGTCTTCCGTAAGATTGTATACAGACAGTCAAGGACATGAAGTCAGTATCCCGGATAAACCGCAGCGAATCGTGCTTCAAGGCAACTCAATCGGAGATTTGCTCGCGCTGGGCGTTCAGCCAGTTGGCATAGACCGTAGATTTATAGAGCAATCGGTCTATCAGGATAAGGAGCAGACGCCAGCGCAGGATATTGGCTTTCCTACCAATCTGGAGGCGATTCTCGATCTGGAGCCGGATCTGACGATGCTCGGTTATGTTATGGACAAGCAATATGATGAAATGTCCAAGATAGCTCCGACTGTTGTTTTTGATCAAACCCTTCCCTTGCATGAACGCCTTTCGGTCATTGGAGAGGTTGTTGGCAAAAAAGCGGAAGCGGAGCAACTGCTGGCTGATTACGACGAAAAGGCGAGCCGCATGTGGGATGAGTTGCGGCAGCAAGGGAAGATCGTTGAAGGTGAGACGGCCGTGGTACTTATCTATTATTGGAACAAAGTGATGTATCTGATGAAAACAGGAGGGTTATCGGAACTGTTGTACCAGGAGAAGGGCTACAGCATGTCGGATACCGTGAAGGGGCTGGAACCGGCGGAAGGATCCCCGTATATTGAAGTGTCGGCTGAGTTGATGCATGAGATGCTTGTTGGTGATCGCCTGTTTGTGTTGTTCCCTGCCAATCCGGAAGCGGAACATACATTTGAAGAATTGCTGGAATCCCCCCTCTGGCAGCAGCTTCCTTCCGTTCAAAACGGGAAAGTCACGTTTATTGAGACCAAATGGAATTACACGGACATGCTGACCAGCGACATGTTGCTGGACGAGTTCCCTCACATGCTGGAGAACTGAGAGGACTCGCCGGGAGAGGAAGATAAGGGCTGTAACAGGTTGGAGCAATAGCCTGTTGCAGCCCTCTTTGAGCATTAGTACGGATGAATAAGGTTACATCTTGCCGGACTCGACAGAACAGAAGCATACAGGGCATTGGTTTTCCCAGTGGGAATTCACAAGCAGGTACAGCCCGCTGGCTCTGCCGTGAACTAAGAGACCTTGCCTAATGGGCGGCCTATTGCTTCTTGTCCGTTAACCTACACCATCGCTCTCCAACAAGTCATAGAAGTTATCGCGGTCTTCATTATCGAATTTGCCCAGCGTCTTCACCTTGATCACTTCATGTCCGCCATTCATGTCCAGTTCCTCGCCATGCTTATTGAAGAGCGCAATCATATGGCCATCCGGGTTCAGCTCCATATACCCGTAACAGGGTTCCTCAGGCGACTCGCCGAAAAGAAGCACAAATCTGATCTTGTCCACTCGGTGCATCTTCATTCTCCTTTTACCTATAGTCATATCTAATGCAAATTTTACAAGAAGCCTTGCTAATAGGAAAAAGTGATATGGCTTCATATACGGTCATATACATGCTTCTCCAGAAGACAAAGATGGGCTCCCCAAGTTATATCGCTTTATTTCAAATTATCTCTTGACGGGATGAGGTTTGGGCATTATGATAGCGTGCCGGTTATCTTAACATGGTATATATATCGACATACTCTTAATTTCCTATTGTTTTACTGGGAAATATAGAGTATTTTTTTATTTGAGACGCTCTGCTCCTTTAAAGGGTTATGAATCGGCGATAGAGCAAAGGGAGAATGCAGAATGAACATAAGAATCAGGCATAAGCTGGTATTGTTTATACTCATCGGCGTTCTGCTGACGAGTAGTATTAGCCTTCTGTACGTGCAAAAGACGCATAAGTTGTATGAGCAACTGGTCTATGAGCAAACCAGCGAGAAGCTGTATCTCTATGCCGAGCGAATCGAGGACAAGCTGGCAGCGATTGACCGAATGACACAAGCGATCGCAAGCGATGCGGACATTCAGCAGGGGCTGGAGAAGATCAAGCAAGGCACGAATAGCAGTGAAACTTATTATGCGATTAAGGCCATCGAAGAGAAGCTGTTGTCGTATCGTATCTTTAATTATCCGATTCGCTCTGTGGCGATAATCGATTTTTGGGGCAATGATTATTGGCTCGGCACCACGAAGGATGCTGCTGCGCCAGCGTATATCAAGCAGTTCATTGACATGGCGGCGCAGAAGGAAGGCGGAAGCTTGTGGAAGGGTGGAGAACCCGATTCCAAGATATTTACTTCCTTAAGGGAAATTAGAGGGGTCAAAAGCATGGACTTCCCCAGACTGGGGACGTTTGTTGTTCGAGTGAACGCAGATGATTTGATTAACTCTATCGGCTCCAATCCGTCTTCCGCGGGCTTCAACAATACATTGCTTATATATGAAAATCATGAGCCTATTTATTGGAATGATGAGCAGTGGAAGCAGAAAAGGATGCCTAGCTCTCTGATCCAGAATGAACGATCAGGCGAACAATATGAGATGCTGACGCTGAAAAAGCATAAATATTTGACCACCTTATCCACGATGAGCTTCACAGGCTGGACATTAGTGAACCTTGTGCCCTATGAGACCTTGTTCCAGAAAGCCATTCTGATGAAAAAGATACTGCTGCTCCTATATGCATTCATTTTGGTTTCGCTTGTATGGATAGGCTTTATATTTGCCAGAAGCATTACTCGTCCGATAGAGAAGCTGGCCAATCGGATGAGCAAGGTGGAGCAGGGGGATTTTGCGACCTATCGTGAACTGCCAGCCAAAAATATGGATGAAATCGGCTGGCTGACAAGCAGCTTCGATAAGATGACGGCTTCCTTGGACCGGTTAATCAAGGACAATTACATTAAGCAGCTTCATATCAAAGAGTCCCAATATGAGGCGCTTAAGGCGAAGCTTAATCCTCACTTTCTCTACAATACGCTGGATTCGATTAACTGGCTGGCGCGGCGCAACGGACAGGATCGCATCTCCAGCATGGTCAAGGCGCTGGGCGATATGCTCAGAAGCACAACGAGCAAGAAGGAAATGGTTACGCTCCAGGAAGAAATCCAGCATGTCAGCAATTATTTGCTCATTCAGAAATACCGGTTTGAAGAACGGCTGCATTGTGAGATTAATATCCCTGATGAGCTTACGAACTGTTATATTCCAACAATGATTCTGCAGCCGATTGTAGAGAATGCCATGAAGTATGGCATCGATGATCGGACTGGAACATGCCATATTACAATTAACAGCGAACGCTTCGGAGATCAGCTTGATATTTGGATTGCGGATCAAGGCCCAGGGATGGATACGCACTACTTGGACCAGGACTCAGGAGACGGAATTGGACTGAGGAGCATTCATGAACGACTGCAGTTGCTGTATGGCGAGCCATATGGCATTGCCATATTGGAGGGCATCGATCAAGGCACCGTTATTCGGGTTCGAATTCCTGTGCTATTGAAGGGAGAGGATCATCATGACTAGCTATCGGGTATTAATTGTGGATGATGAACGTATGGTGAGAGAGGGAATCGCGGAGTCGATAGACTGGATGGGTCTTGGAATGGTGTTGGCAGGAACCGCCGCCAATGGGCAGCAAGCATTAGCGATGCTTGATGAGCTTCAGCCGAATGTGGTCATTACGGATATTAAGATGCCAATGATGGACGGACTTCAATTGATTGAACAAGGTTCCAAGCTGTCTTCTCATACCGTGTTTATTGTGTTATCCGGGTTTGGGGAATTCGAGCTGGCCACGCAGGCGATGCGCTTCGGCGTACGCAGGTATTTGCTGAAGCCAAGCGATGAGCGTGAGATTGCAGAAGCGCTGGAGTGGTCCAAGCAGGAGGTAGATGCTGCACGCAGCCACTATGGAAGTTCCATGCAACCTGTCGACGCAACAAAGATAGATCAACAAGGCATCCTGTCTTCCATTCCGAGTGATCTTCTGCAGGCCATTGTTCATGCGGATGAAGCCCAATTAATGAGGGTATCGAGAAGCTGGAACGAGCAATTGCTGAGTGACGGCGTGACGCTGCGAGCCATCCAGGAGAACAATAACGATGTTCTAACTTATATCTGCAATCAGCTGAATGCAGAATATGGCGTAAGCATCCCGCACACGCCTGTAGAGGGGCAAGACCTGCAAGCATTCCAGAAGGAGCTGGGCAGGCTATATGCAGGCTATCATTTCCGCAAGGTGGATAAGAAGGCCATACTTGTTCTCAAAATAAAGCAGTTAACCGTAGAGCATATTCAGAACAGACAGCTTTCCTTGCAGTGGCTTGCCCAGCATTACTTGTTCCTGAACTCCGAATATTTGGGCAAGCTGTTCCGGCAGGATACAGGCGAGAAGTATACCCAGTTTCTAACCACCGTTCGAATGAAGCGGGCAAAGGAGCTCTTGCGTTCATATCCTGCATTAAAGATCTATGAAGTAGCGGATCAATGCGGGTTTGAGCAGGACCCGCAATACTTCTCCAATGTGTTTAAGAAGCATTGCGGCTGTACGCCTAATGAATATCGCAAGCAGCAATGCGGCGAGAGTTAGTTCGGTTTTTTACAATAAAAAGCTCGGGTTTTTTATCTTTAATTCATAATGGAATACGATTACTATAAAACAAAGTAAACCAATGAGGTTTATAAGAAAGGCGTTGTTCATGGTGACATACTCTGATCCTTCTGATCGCTTTATACGAAATGAACGGGAAGCGAACATTGCAGCGAGAGCAGATCGGCTAGCGGCGATATTTGCAGAGCGGGCTCCTAAGCATGATCTTGAAGGAGCATTTCCCTTCGAGAATTTCGATGAGTTAAGAGATTCCGGCTACCTGGCTCTTACCGTACCAGAATCATACGGAGGAGAGGAGGCATCCATCTATGAACTCGTTCTATCTCAAGAACGTCTGGCTAGAGGAGACGGCTCCACAGCGCTGGCGATCGGCTGGCATATTGGTTTATTGAAGCAGCTTCACTTATCGGGCGCTTGTCCGGAGGAATTGTTTCGCGAGCTATGCCATGAAGTTGTGCAAGATGGACTTATTTTGAATGAACTGGCAAGTGAGCGGGCAACAGGCAGCCCCTCCCGCGGCGGCAAACCCCAGTCGAAAGCGGTAAAGGTGGACGGGGGCTGGCTGATCTCAGGTCAGAAATCGTTCTGTACCTTAAGTCCGGTTTTGAGGAAGTTTATTGTCTCTGCCACGATGACCGATAGCGATACGGTTGGTTCCTTCCTTATGGAAGCGGGAGAAGGGGTTCAAATTCTGGAAACTTGGAATACGCTTGGCATGCGATCCACCGGCAGTCATGACATCGTTATGAATGAGGTGTTTGTCCCGGACCGGTACCTGATACGTGGCGGAGCCAACAGCCAGCTGCGCAAGCCGGTGCCGACAGATGGGAATATGCTTCATATTCCGGCATGCTATCTGGGAATTGCGCATGGCGCACGTGACTTCGCGATTGCCTTTGCAGCCAAGCATAAGCCGAATTCCTTACAGGTGCCTATCGCGGAGCTTCCGCATATCCAGCGGCAAATCGGAGAGATGGAGCTTGATCTGATTACGGCAAGAACCTATCTGTACCATACGGCCGACCGCTGGGATAAGGAAGCGGAGCGCCGAGCAGAGCTTAAAGTTGAGCTGGGCGTGGCTAAGCATGTTGCGACGAACGCAGCTGTACGTATTGTGGATCAGGCTATGAGAATTGTAGGGGGGCTGAGCCTGTCGCGGTCATTTCCGCTTGAGCGCATGTATCGCGATGTTCGGGCCGGGCTTCACAACCCGCCAATGGACGATGTGGTTATCACGAATTTGGCCAATCGCGCATTAGGGAAATAAGCGCAATATGTGTGACAAAACAGGTTAAAGTCAGGGGAGATAAGGATGAAAAAAAGAACAAAACTATCGATTATAGCGGTATTGCTGGCCTCACTGGTGATGAGCGCATGCAGCAAAGAGGATGCGCCTTCTAACGGAAACAAGGGTAAAGACGATGTGATCAAAATCGAGTTTTTCCAGCAGCAGGGCGAGGAAGCGATTCAGAGCGCTTATCGCGAGGTTATCGCTGACTTCTCGAAGGAATATCCGAATATTGTCATCGACATGAATACCGTGCCCGACCCTGTTAAAGTGTTAACCGCTCGCTTTGCAACCAATGATATCCCGCCGCTCTTCACGGATTATCCGACGCAGCTTCAGTTTAAGGAAAAAGTGAAGAACGGATTTATCGAAAACTTGAGCGATCAGCCCTTTATCAAAGATGTGAATCAAAAGTATCTGGATATGACGCCGGCAGATGACGGCGGCTACTATTCGCTGCCCTATGCTCGCAACTATATGGCCGTCTACTATAATGTCGAGCTGTTCAAGCAAAATGATGTAGCAATTCCAACGACGTATGTCGAGTTTATTGAAGCGAGTAAATTATTCCAAAGCAAAGGCATTACGCCGCTGTACCTTCCACTGAAGGATGTAGGCCATATTTTCCAAGCGACGAACATTGCATTTGCGCCTGGCGGCGTAGAAGAGATGGCCAAAGCAGCCAAAGGCGAAGGACAAATTGAAGGCAATTCGGTGTTTCTGGAATATGCGAAAAAGCTGAGAGAGCTAACGGAGTATGCCAACAAGGATGCGTTTGGCGTGAGCGCTCAAATGATGCAAGAAGCATTCGCGAATGGACAAGCTGCCATGATTATTTCCGGCTCCTACGGCCGTGGCAATATTAAGCTGGCTAATCCAGATCTGAAGTTCGGTGCGTTCCCGCTGCCCAATGATACGCTGGAAACAACAACAGCTCTATCCGGCGTCAATGCTTCTCTATCGATCTCGGCAAAAGCCAAGCCAGAGGAGAAAGAAGCTGCGCTTACCTTCCTGAAGTATTTGGCCCGCCCGGAGGTTGCTCAGAAATGGTCTGATCTATCCGGTGAGCCGTCGATTATTACTGGCACAACCTATGACGACAAGTATCTGCAGCCGCTGCTGGACTTTATCGACAACGGCAATGTTCATGACTGGATGTCTTCCACGCTTCCAAGCGCGATCGTCACAGAGCTGTATGGTACGACTCAAGGCTATCTGATCAATAACGAGACGCCTGAGCAATACCTGAAGAACATAGATGAAACGATCAAGCTTAACGCAGTTAAGTAATTCAATAGCATGATTCTGAACGGCAATTTGAGTCTATCAAGTTGTCGTTCAGCTTGTCTGCCCGTTCAAGGCATTACGAGATGAGGAAGGTGTCGCATGACAAGCAAATTTCTGGAACGCTCAACCTATTTCTTATTCACTCTTCCTGCTGTCATTCTGTATACATTGTTTTTCGCCTATGCCGTTGTAGTAGGCATTCAATATAGCTTCACGGATTGGAACGGAATTAGCTCCGGCTATAACTATGTAGGCTTCAGCAACTATGTGGAGCTGTGGAACAATCCCAACTTCAAGCAGTCCTTAATTGTCACCGGAAAATACGCCGTTATGCTTGTAGCCGGGGTCATGATTCTCTCGCTCATTTTAGCGCTAAGTCTGAACTCTCTTAAGAAGCTCCAAACGTTTGCCAAATCGATTTATTTCTTGCCGGCCATGATCAGCGCAGTGACGATCTCATTGATTTGGGACCAGCTGTTTGTCCGGGTCGTTCCTCTCATTGGCGAGGCGATGAATCTAACGGCTTTATACCAAAGTCCGCTGGCTCATCCCAAGTATGCGTTGATTGCTGTCGTGATCGTCAACATTTGGCAGGCTGTAGCGTTGCCGACGCTTATCTTTATCGCGGGTTTGCAGTCCGTTCCTTCCGAGCTGTATGAAGCGGGCAGAATCGACGGAGCGAGCACCTTCAACCGTTTTCGCTACATTACGTTTCCTTTTCTTATTCCTACAATTACGGTCAATATGGTGCTTGCGATCAAAGCAGGCATTACATCCTTCGACTATGCCTACACGCTGACAGGCGGTGGGCCGGTGAAATCTACGAATGTGATTGGCATCATGATCTATAATGACGCGTTCCAAAACCTGAGATTTGCGATGGCGAATGCGGAAGCAGTTATTCTGTTCATTATTATTGCGGTATTATCTTTCATCCAAATCAAGCTATCGCGCAAAGGCGGTGTCCATTAAGTATGAATGTATCGATACGACAAGAAGGGCTAGGCTGGCGCATACTTCGCAACGTCATATTGCTTATGGGCATCCTCGTTATTTTGGGACCGATGTATCTGGTAATCATCAATTCCTTCAAATCCTTGGAGGAAGCGGGCCGAGGTTTCTTCAGCCTGCCTCAGACACTGAACTTCTCCAATTATGCCGAGCTGCTGTCCAAAGGGAACTACTGGCGATATGTATGGAATACGGCGTTCATCACGATCGGAGGGATCGTGATGGTGCTGCTCATTAATCCGACTGTGTCTTACGCCATCGCCCGCAATCGCCACAAGAAATACTACAACTTTATCTACCTGTACATTTTGCTTGGGCTGTTCGTGCCGTTTCAGGTCATCATGCTGCCGCTCACGAAAATCATGACCAATCTCGATCTGTTGAATCCTGTGGGACTGATCCTCTTGTATGGCGCGCTGAGCTTGACGAGAGGGGTATTCCTGCTAGTCAATTATATCGAAAGCATGCCGACGGAAATCGAAGAGGCCGCCAGAATTGATGGCTGCAACACCTTTCAAATCTATCATTCTATTGTATTGCGGTTGATCATGCCGATGCTGGTGACGCTTGTCATTATGGATGCCTTATGGTTCTGGAATGATTTCATGCTGCCGCTGCTAATATTGAATAAAGCAAAGGAGTTTTGGACCCTGCCTTTGTTCCAATATAACTTCAAGACGGAGTATTCGTTCAACTATACAATGGCGTTCACGTCATATCTGATGGCGATGCTGCCCATTATGGCGGTGTATGCAGCAGGGCAGAAGTATATTATCGCCGGGTTGACGGAAGGGGCTATTAAAGGCTAAGGCTAAGGTTGTGTTCGAGAAAGGAGATTTATGATGAGTGATTTTGCAATGGACGAGAAGATTCGGGAATGGATCGAGCAGCAGCAAGGCGCCTTGCTGGAGGATATAGCCGGATTTGTGCGTATTCCAAGTGTAGCGAGCTATGACCCGTCTTCATCTTACCCGTTCGGGGAACGATGCGCGGAGGCGCTCCAATATGTACTGGATTTAGGTCAACGATACGGCTTCCAAACGATTAACCGGGAGTATTATTGTGCGGAAATCAGCATTGGTGATGCGGCGAAGCGCTCGGTTGGCATATGGGGTCATGCAGATGTAGTGCCAGCAGGAAAGGGCTGGATCTATCCGCCCTTTGCTTGCACAGTCAGGGACGGCTTTCTCATCGGCAGAGGCGTGCAGGATAACAAAGGGGCAGTGATCGCTGTGCTCTATGCCCTGAGATTCATTCAAGAGCTGGGAATTCCGTTGAATTATCATCTTCGGCATATCATCGGCAGTGGAGAGGAAATCGGAATGCATGATGTTGCGTATTATCGCAAGCATTATACGATTCCTGATTTTAACATTGTGGCGGATAGCGGCTTTCCAGTGTGTTATGGAGAGAAGGGGATGCTCTCGGTTACCTTAAACTGCGATTTATCGGATCGTTCAATTGTACGACTGCGAGGAGGCGAAGCCTCTAATAGTGTGCCGGGCTATGCCGAGCTTGTTGTACGACGTGATGATGCTGCGATAGCCAAGCTTAGCTCTCTTCCGCCTGTCATTCAGTATAGTGAAAGCGAAGAGGAGATTATATTATCCGCTGCCGGTAAGGCCGGGCATGCTGCCTTTCCTCACGGCACTTACAATGCGATAGCCGTGCTGCTGGAGCCACTGCTCGAATGCGCATGGTTTGAGGGGTCCGTACACAAACAGCTTGAGAAGATTTATGAAATCTGCAGGTATCATGATGGCCTGGCATTAGACATACAGTGCGAGGATGCAATATCTGGTGCGTTAACATGCGTGGGAACGAAACTGCAAGCACAGGATGGAAAGTTGGCGCTGGAATTAAACATTCGTTATCCCATTCAACAGTCTTCGGAGACAATGTTGCAGCAGCTGGAGGGGAGCGGCTTTACACTGTCTCATGTGCATATCAGTGAGCCGAGTTATTATAATCCTGATACGCCAGAGGTCGATCGGCTCATGAAAGTCTATCGTGACGTGACAGGAGAGCGAGCGGAGCCCTTCGTCATGGGCGGCGGCACGTATGCCAGGAAGCTGTCTCATGCCGTTGGCTTTGGCCCAGGCTTGCCGGCTGACTTATCACCGCTCCATTTTCCGGAAGGTCATGGACATATTCACGGGCCGGACGAGGTGCAGTCCATTCCGAATCTGTTAACTGCGTTAAAGATTTATATTAAAGCCTTATTGGAGCTGAATGAGCTTTATAAGTCGAAGGATGATGCGGGATAAATCGGATTTGATGCAGATGGAGTCTTAAGGGCTTATATGAAATAAAAAAAATCGCCCGAGGGTTGTGAACCCTGAGCGATTTTTATGTCCGTGACCCGTTATGGAAGCCTAGTCTTCTTTCACCTTCATATTTCTCGCCCAGTATAGAACTGGTGTAGCCAGGAAAGAGATGAGCAGCTTGAGCACATAAGTTGTCAGGAAAATTTGGATCCAGATATCGAACGTATGAACCTTGTAGAAAGCAATCGTACAAAATACAAGGGAATCGAGAAGCTGGCTGACAAGCGAGCTGCCGTTGATCCGAATCCAGAACTGGTTGCGCACCGGGAACCTCTTCTTCAGATAGCTGAATACCCGTACGTCCAGGAACTGGCTGACAAAGTAAGCGCACAAGCTTCCTGCCGCAACCTGCGGAAGGAATCCAAAGATCGCCGTCAGCGGCTCATGGGCAAAGTCCTCCGCCTGCGGAGTGAAAGCGAGCGTCATCTGCATTAGGATATTCGATGCAATGAGCGTGAAGAATCCGAACCAGACCGCTTGTTTAGCGGCTTGCTGGCCGTATTTTTCATTGAGCAGATCCGTCGTCATATAGATGGTCGTGTAGATCGTATTGCCCAGCGTCATGACGATAGCGAAGGTGCCGATGGACATCTCGATCGTTTTGGTTACCTGGATGTTGGCAATCACCGTGGCAAAGCCGACCCAGGCGTACAGACCCTTTTTGCCGAACATGCGGTAGCAGAGCAAAAAGAGGCCGAAGTGGACGAGCATGAACAGCACGCCCCACAGCAAATTGAACATAACCTAAAAAGCCTCCTTAGTTTTGGTAACGCGGGATGGTCTCGAACCGCGACTGCCGATGCAGATAGCCACTATCATAACAGCTTTTCCTATTGGTGAAAAGTTAAATCTGCACCCAACCTTCCTACACACATAGTGTCGTTAAGCTGACAGATTACTGGAATAGATCGTTATATGGAGATTATGGTGAAAATAACCGAATACGGACCAAGTATCAAAAAAAAGCCTCCAGGAATGGAGGCGGCTCAATGCTGAACATCTATTCATCTTTAATTGTCGACATAGAAATTGTTATCACCAATCTGAATACTGCCCAGTTCTCCACGGTTCTTATCCTCATGAAGGAAGAACAAGCGATTGGCAACTTTACCATCACTATAAGCAAGGACGATGGTATTGCCTGTAATGCGGTATGATCCGGAAAGGTTTTTGCTGGAAGTACCCGTAGTCGTACCTCCCCCTTGGACAGTGCCGAGCATCAAACGGTTGCTTTTGAATGTGCCATCGGCATTAAAGATAATTTTTTCAATCCAGGAAGTTGAGCCGCCGGTGATGCCGATCAATCCCCAGTACCCTCTGTAGATATACTCTTTGGACAGCTTCAGGTTATTGGTTGCTGTCTTCACCCGTGATAAGACGACATCGTCGATGACGAGGTTTCCATCTTCCTTACTAATGCTATAGGTATCACCATTGTCGAGTATCAATACATTATTCTTGATCGTATAGCTGCTGCATTGGTCCTTCTTACAATCGATCGTCTCCGGCCCGCCATTGGGCGGTTCGCCGATTAATAACTTGCTGTTAGGCAGAAACGTGTACAGATCCCAGCAGATGCCGCCGCAATCATAGCCGCCATAATCTGATCTGAATCCATAGTACATCCCTTGCAGCTTGCTTAAATCAACCGTATCCGAAGCAGCAGGCTTGTATTCATCACTTCCCTTGGGAACAGGGGGGACGGGTACCGGTTCCACAGGAGCATTGGCTTCCTGCTCAGCCTCATACTCGGCTTTGATTCGTTCCAGTTCCTTATCAATTGCTGCTTGGACCTGTTCTTTCGACAAGCCGACGGAATCCAGGAAAGAGGAGGTATAAATCAAAATTTGGGGCTTATACGGATTCCAGGCGACCAGAGCATCGGTTGATTCGCTAACAAAGCGAATCGGTACCATCGTATGGCCATTCTGAGTTTGGGGTGCTTGCAGCAGCGTGACGGAAGTTCCATTTACGGTGGCTTGAGTACTGCCAATTTTCAAAACAATGGCTAGACCATCCTTTGTCCCAGTAACGACCCGATTGGCGCTGTCCCACTCAACGTCCATTCCCAATGCTTCAAATAAAGGGCGGAACTGAACAAGTGTGGTTCCATTGATTTTGAAAGGGTCTTTTTCGAACACAATCACTTTTTCATCCAGTTGAACTTGTATGGGGTTGGCAGTTGCTTCAGCGGCTGCGCGGCCTTGCCATGGGACGAGGGTAATTACAATTACGAGCAACGCTATGATTCCCATCATAAGACGGGATACGCCAGCCGAGTGCTTGTAAGCTGTCATCGTCTTGATCAAGCCTCCTAATTGTACCGTTTTTTAAAAATATAAACGATATCGCTGCTTTGAAACAGGGCCATATGGAATAATTTAAAGCGATGGTATAATTAGGATATTTCGTATCGAGGCTAATCATTCGAAGGTGTGATGGAATGGTAGAGAAGCAGAGTATTGAAGATCTTATCCGTCGAGAAGGGGATCATGATGCTGCCTTAGTCATGTTAATGTGTGGGTTAGCTGGCTCTGGAAAAACGACCTTTTCTAAGGAGCTGGAAAAGCATGGCTTTATACGTCTTTCTATCGATGAGGAGGTCTGGTCTACCAATGGCCGATATGGAATTGATTATCCCGTTGAAAGATATAGGGAGTACTTGGATGAAGCGCATGAACGATTACGTAATAAGTTAATCGCTAGGATGCAAGATAAAAAACAGATTGTGGTCGACTCCAGTTTTTGGAGGCGGTCCGACAGGGATGAATACAAGCGTCTTATTGAACACGCTGGGGGGAAGTGGAGGCTCATTTTTCTTAAAGTGCATCCAGCAGAATTACGAGAGCGCCTTAAGATACGAAGCCAACGTGTTGATGCAAATGCGGCTTTTACGATAACGGAAGAAATATTATCAGCTTTTCTCAATGGGTTTGAAGAACCAAGAGATGAGGGGGAAATTGTAATCGAAAATGGATGATTCTAGCGATATAGGAATATACGACGGATGATTACGTCGCCCCAGGGCTGTCTGCCTTTGGCGATGTTTTTGTTATGCATCGTCTTTATCCTCCGTTACTGCAAGACAGAAAAAAATGCCAGATGATATAATGGGAATATCTACTATAGTCTGTCAAGACATTGAAGGAAGGAACCGCTAGTCATGATCATCGCTGTCGATGTGTATTATGAAGAAAATAAAGCGAAATCAGTAGGGGTTATTTTTCAACATTGGGATGATGCCAAACCGCTCGAAGTCATCGTTTCTTATACAGATAACCCTCTCGATTACGAACCGGGTGCTTTCTATAAACGAGAGCTTCCTTGCATACAGGAGCTGTTAAAGCTTGCGGATTTAAACCAATTACAAGCTATAGTCGTGGATGGCTATGTATACTTAAATGATGAGAAAAAGCCTGGGCTGGGACATCATGTATACACCAACCTTTCAGGGGAAATTCCCGTGATCGGTGTGGCAAAAACCGCTTTTCATAACAACGAAGCCTATGTCCAAAAAATTTACCGGGGCAACAGCTCCAAGCCGTTGTACATAACCGCTGTCGGTATGGAGCTGGAAGCAGCTGCCGGGCACATACAGAGTATGTACGGAGCATTCCGATTCCCGTATCTGCTGAAATTGCTGGATAAGCACACGAAGGAAGCCGGGCTATAGACAACTGGGAGGATTCACGATGCCGTTTTGGAAGAAAGAAAAGCAGACTGACCGCATCAAAACCAAACTGGAGAAGGCGAAGCACAAAGACGCGGCTTTAGCGGTGTTTGGAGCTTCCTCGCATAAGTACAAAGTCCATGAAAAGCTAAGCGCAAAGGAACTCACGGACTGGGAAGCGAAAAGTGGGGTCACTCTTCCAGAGCCGTATAAGCAGTTTTTGACGCAAGTCGGAAATGGAGGAGCTGGACCATATTACGGCATTTATTCGTTAGAAAAAGCAGCTTCTTATACCGAAACTCATGCACTCGCTGCAACATGCATTCTACATCCTGGCATGACAAAAGAGAAATGGAACCAATTAATCGAGCCGCTGACAAGTGATGAGGACATTAGCGATGAGGAATATGACGCTGCCCGCGACAGGGTGCTGGGCGGCATGTTATGCATTGGCACACAAGGCTGCGAATACGATATGTATCTCGTGCTTAATGGGGAATACAGAGGGAGAATCGTATACACGTCGGACTTTCATCCCGATCATCCCTTTTTCTTTGTCTATGAGGACAGCTTTCTGGATTGGTATGAGCGCTGGTTGGATGAAATGATTCTGGATTATGAAACCTCATGGTTTGGCAGCAAAATGCCGGGTGATGAGCAAGCGCTGATTCAGGTTTATCAAAATACCTCGCACGAGGATACGCAATTAAAAGCACTGAATGGTATGTTCAAGTTTAAGAAAATCTCGCGGACAGCTATCGTTTTTTTGAGAAATGTTGCGGAGCAAGGACAAGAGGACCGGCTGATAGCTATTCAATTAATTTGTAAAACCTCGTTTGAGGCTGGAAGAGGTCTTCTTCTCGAACTGCTGCATTCTGAAAGCAATGCGGATTTTCTAAAAGCGCTACATGTTTTGAACTGGTACGGCAAATCTTCTGATCTTACGGAATTTAAAACTATAATTTCGCAGCGGTTGAACAGGGTGCACGACCCGGAAACGTTGCGTTATGCGGGGTATATATTGGAATGATGACACTCCTAAGAAGTTGTTGCCTTGCGAAGGCCGCATGGCCGAAGTATAAACAAGATCAGATGCGGGGCAGCCGCTGTAAGCCGATTTTCTCGGCTTGGAGGCCTGCCCGCTGAGTGAGCCGCCGCTGCAAGCCGATTTTCTCGGCTTGGAGGCCCGCCCAGCGCATGTTCAATCACTATAAAATTCACCGTTGCATGGGCCAGAGGCCTTTGGCGGTGTTTTTTTTGTATTAGAACGTTCGGAGATACAAAATATAATGAAGTTCCATACATATATGTACATCTCATTATATAGGACTATTTACAATAGTGTACGACACACAGTATAATGACATTAGGAGTTGATCATATGGCAGAAGTGGAAGAAGTATTGAGCGGTCTGCTGCAGGAGCTTCGCCGAGGTACGCTTATTATTAGCGTGTTAAGCCAGCTGTCTGAACCGCAATACGGTTACTCGCTTGTTGCGATGCTGGAGACCAAGGGAATTACCATTGATCCAGGAACCTTGTACCCGCTATTGCGCAGGCTTGAGAAGCAGGGCCTTCTTAAGAGCGAGTGGGATACGCAGGAGGCAAGGCCGCGGAAGTATTATTTGCTCAGCCCGCTGGGGACAGAGATTTACGACCAGCTATGCAAGGAATGGAGAATGATGGCAGCCAATATGGATCGGCTGATCGGTTCAGACTGAGGCAGTCTTCATAAATGAGGGATACACGGCGAAGGGGGAAGGCTCATGGAGTTGATAGTAAGATATGTGCATGCCGTAATAAGCAAACTGCCGGTTGAGCAGCGGGACGACATTGAGAAGGAGCTGCGCGGACTCATTGAGGATATGCTGGAGGAGAGGACGGGGCATGACAACGAATCGGCAGACACCGCCGAGATCGAGGCCGTGCTGCTTGAGCTAGGTCCGCCGGCAGAGCTGGCAGCCAAGTACAGTGGACGCAATCGTTACTTGATTGGTCCCGGGTTATTTGACAGCTATGTGCGTGTGTTAAAGGTTGTTGGGATGGCAATCGTTATAGCGATGAGCGTTGTGCTAGTCATTGACATGCTTCAACCAGTTGGCAGCAATCCCGTCACGGCATTCAGCGGCATCTTCGCCAGGTGGATCGGTTCCATCATTGAAGCGGTCATGCAGGGCTTTGTCTGGGTTACGGTTATCTTTGCAGTGCTGGAATACAAAGGGGTCAAGGACTCTGGGAAAAAGAAGGCTTGGCAGCCATCCGATCTGCCGCCGATTCCGAGTTCAGAGCTTCAGATCAAACGATCGGAGCCTATCGTCAGCATTATTTTTACCGTACTATTCACCGCCATCTTTATCAGCTTGCCTGAATGGATTGGTGTACACATCTCGCATTCGGGTGAATACTATCATGTTCCGTTATTTAATGTAGAAATATTAAAGTCTTATGCACCGCTAATATGGGGGAGCGCAGCCCTTCTGGTACTGAAGGAAATTCTGAAGCTCGTAGCGGGAAAATGGTCGAAAGGTCTAATTGTTTATCACATCATCATTAGTGTGCTTGTCTTTATAGCGGCTTTGATCCTATTCGCTGACAGTACGATCTGGAATGGACAATTTGTGCTTCAATTACAAGAGATTGCCCGGCAATTGGCGGACGGCAAAGACTTTGGCTCCGTCCTGTCGGTTTGGAATAACGTAACCGCCAATGTTATTTATTTCATCGTTTTATTTTTTCTTATCGACCTTGCACTTCTTCTTTACAAAGCATATAAGCTTAGAACGTATTTGTAACGGATTCATAATGTGCACGGATTACATCGCCACAAGGTCTGCGCCTTGGGCGATGTTTTTTGTACGCAGAAGTCATTTTATTGCAGGAAAGGCCCGACTCCGATTGACAAATAAGAGATGCTGCCTAATACTAGTGAATATCATTGATAATCATTATCAACCAAGCAGAATGGAATAGCCTGGTTGAATGGTAGAGCAGATCGGAGTGGAAATGAAAAAATGAAGCTGGAAGATCATATAGCCGCATGGAATCACGCAGCTGTCAAAGTGCTGGATATTCGCTATGCTGTCATGAATCCAGGGGACAAGCTGCATGCCTATATGCTGCCGGCAAGCGGATTTATATATGGCGTGCGCGGTTCGGCAAGTTTGAATCTGGATGGCATAGATTATGAAGCCGACCGTCATTACATCCTGCATGGCGGCAAAGGCATGCGCCTGGATATAGAGGCCAAGGAGATATTCGAATATTTTCTGCTATTCTACAGAGCCTCACTGCCAGGAAGAAAGGATCTAGCAAGGCTTATGGAACGCAGCAATCCATTTCGGATGACATATGGCTTCGAGCCATCGGAGCCATTGCCGCTGCATTATCATCTAATTGCAATGGAGCAGATCTGGACACAGGCGAGTCCGCTGGAGCGAATCCAAGTGAAAGGTTTGTTTTACCAATTCGTACATGAGTTGATGAAGCAGTTCACGAGTGGTGAAGTTCATTCTCAGAAACCGGATGTCATCAGCAAGTTGTCCGATACATCCATGAACATTATCGAGAGAATCTGTCATTGGATTCGATTGCGGAGCAATTTAATTATAGCCCGGGCCACTTATCGATGCGATTCAAAGGGCAGACGGGATCAAGTCTGATTGAATATTTGATTCGTTGCCGACTCCATTATGCAGAAGAATGGTTGAGGGGTACCGATGCTTCACTGCGGGATATTGCAGCAGAAGTTGGATACACGGATGTTTATTACTTCAGCCGCATGTTCCGAAAGTATATGGGGCAGTCTCCCATTCGATACCGGAAGACTAGCAGAGGGCAGAGCGCGTCTGAGAATCGTCCATCTAGCATAATCAGATCCTCCATTGGCGGAAGCATACCCCCTCGATATAATGTTATTGATCATGATAATCATTATCAAAACAAACTAATCGGAGGGTCTTTACCAATGCCAATAACCAAAAAATCAAGTTTGATCGTAGCCATGATGCTCACTCTTACTTTACTATTGAGTGCTTGCGGATCAGCCAATACAGGCTCTAACACAATGGCATCCAATAATCCCAAAACATCAGTAACCTCGTCAGCACCAGCCAGTACGTCGACAGTGGAGGGGAATGCCAATAAGGAGAACGGGACGAGAATCGTATCTACCGTCAAAGGAGATGTGGTCGTTCCGGCCAATCCGGAGCGGGTTGTCGTTCTATATATGCAAGGGGATCTCATCGCACTTGGCATTAAGCCGGTAGGCACTTCAGATGTCTACGCGGGGGCGGCTTTTGCCGGAGCTCTTGAGGGGATTGAAGATCTGGGCATATGGTTCGAGCCTAACCCGGAGGAGGTCATGGCGCTCAAGCCTGATTTGATACTTGCACCTTCTGAGGATACGTACGAGAAGCTGAAGGACATTGCACCAACGGTGTTAATTCCCTTCGACAAGATATCGACCGATGAGCGTGTGATGTTGATTGGCAAAGTATTAGGCAAGGAGCAGGAGGCAAAAGCGCTGCTGGACAACTTCCACACGAAGGTGGAAGAGAGCAAGAAGAAGCTTGATGAGCAGGGTATCCTGAATAAGACCGTAACCATTATCGAGGGCGGCAAGAAGGAGATGTCGGTCATAGAGAGCGAGCTGTACGGACGTGGCTCTCAAATTATCTATGAATATCTGGAGCTGAAGGCACCTGAAATCATTCAGAAAAAGATGGATTCGTCCAAGGAGGCGACAGGCAATTCCGTTTCCCTGGAAGTGCTTTCTGATTATATAGGCGATTTTGTATTCCGTTCGGTATGGGATGGAGCAGATGACCTGTCGGACAACCCGGTATGGAACAGTATCCCGGCTATTAAGGAAGGCAGATTGATCGAGATTGGATTTGATTTCTCCTATTACTCCGATATCTACTCCCTCGATAAACAGCTAGATTTTATCGTAGAGAAGTTACTGAAAGCCAATGGGGAAAATTAAGGAGAACGAGAGCCTGAATGACGGAGTTGCTTCTGTCCGTCATTTAGGCGGCAGGCCGTACTTTGTTCTGTTTATGGTACTGGGGGTGCTGTTGCTGCTGCTTGCGGCAGCAGCTTCTCTTTCTTATGGCGCTGCTCGCATGAGCCTGACAACTGCATGGAGTGCCGTTTTTGATTTTGACCCTAATCTGACGGAGCATCAAATCATTCAGTCTCTTCGAATTCCGCGCACCTCAGCTGACATTGTGGCTGGCATGTGCCTCGCGGTAGCCGGTGCCGTCATGCAGGGCTATACTCGAAATCCGCTCGCTGACTCGGGATTGATGGGCGTAAATGCCGGAGCGGCCTTCGCCATGGCTATTGCACTAGCCTTCATGCCGGGCCAATTGCAGACGTCAACCTTGCTTATCAGCTTTGTTGGCGCAGGGCTGGGGGCAGGACTGACTTATCTGGCAGTCTCCATGAATCGCCGGGCGATGACGCCGCAGCGTCTTGTTCTGGCGGGGATGTCGATAACGATGCTGTTTGGCGCCATTGGCACATTTATATCTCTCAATTATGGAATTGGACATGCCCTTGCTTACTGGACTTCGGGGAGCGTGGCGGGAGCGACATGGCCGGAGCTGAAATTGGTGATGCCCTGGTTCTTAGGCGGCTTGGCTTTATCGCTATTCATCGCGCGCTCCATCACCGTGTTGAGCTTGGGTGAGGAGATCGCGAAGGGCTTCGGGCAACGCATCGGTCTGGTGAAGCTGCTGGCGACGCTTGCGGTGCTCCTGCTTGCGGGAGTATCTGTAGCATTGGTAGGGCCTATCGGATTTGTAGGGCTAATCGTACCGCATATGATGCGCTTTTTCGTTGGCGTAGATTATCGCTATATTATTCCGGCGTCAGCTGTGTATGGAGGCGTGCTCATGGTCGTGGCGGATCTGGCGGGCAGGCTCATTAATCGTCCGTCTGAGACAGCGCTGGGCATTATCTTTGCCATTATTGGAGTCCCCTTCTTCTTGTTAATTGCGAGCAGAGAGAGGAGAGCCTTCAAATGATGATGATTCGAACTTACAAAGCCAGGCTGTTGATTCTATTGCTTCTCGTCCTGCTTGTCGCCGGAGCTATCCTTAGTCTTAACATGGGGAAAATGTCTCTGCGTCCGATTGAAGTGCTTCAGGTATTGCTGGGACAAGGGCCGGAGGATCACCATCTCGTGGTCTACAAGTACCGTCTTCCTCGCATTGTATTGGCTGCTATTGTTGGATTCGGAATGGCTTTGGCAGGCTCCGTTATGCAGGCCTTGCTTCGCAATGATCTGGCCGATCCTGGTATGCTGGGCATTAGCTCAGGGTCTGGACTTATGGTGCTGCTATTTATCACAACAGTGGGGATTCAAAGTGCCGGCACAGCCTTCTTGCTGCCCATCATGGCATTCGGGGGCGGCTTGCTGGCCGCAGTCCTGATCTACGTTCTGGCTTACAAAAGAAATCGCATGCCGTCCTCTACCCGGTTAGTGCTGACCGGTGTTGCCATTAATGTTGGATTAAGCGCATTGACGTTATTCTTGACGTTAAAGCTGGACAGTGAAAAGTATGAATTCGCACAGAGATGGCAAGCGGGCTACTTGTGGGGCGACAAATGGTCCTATATCGGCTTGTTGGCGCCTTGGGTGCTGTTGCTGTTTGTGTTGATCGTTGCCCATGCCCGGACATTGAATACACTCGAACTCGGTGACGAGATATCAACAAGCTTAGGGGTGGCCGTTAAGCGGAAATTTTTGTTGCTTGCTATAGCTGCGGTCGCCATCGCTTCGGGCTGCGTAGCGCTGGGAGGATCGATTTTCTTTATTGGATTAATTAGTCCGCATGTGGCACGCAAGCTGGTTGGCCCCGACTATAGGGTGCTTCTGCCGACTTCAGCGTTAGTTGGCGCACTTCTGCTGCTGGCAGCGGACACGATAGCCCGCACGGTCAGCTTCAAGGCGGATATACCGGCAGGTATCATTGTGACGATGCTGAGTGTGCCTTATTTTCTATACCTGTTAATGCGTTCAAAGTAAAGGATATGGAAGATGCATCGTTATGAGGCGAATTGTCTCATGACGATGTATTTTTTTGGGAGGAAGGAACCCGGGGCCGCTTCAACTAATCTTAAATAGACAAGAGTTTGGAGAAATGGGGCCTGCATATGACAATGTCCGTAAAATCGCTTGTTATTGAACCTGCCTGCATACAGTCAAAATTGCAACAAATTGTACCTTCAGAGATTCGTCAGCTCATCTCGTGGAGCTGCAGCCCGCTTGGAGAGGGCAAGGAAGAAAGCTCAGTTTACCGAGTAACTTGTACAATCCAGCTCCAAGACGGCAGCAGAGGGGATTATTCTCTCATTCTGAAAATAGCAAAGCCTGACTCTATGCGGGATAAGGCCGATCACTATTTCTACTGGAAGCGTGAAGCGCTGGTATACCAATCCGGGATGCTGAGCCAGCTGCCCGAAGGCATAAGAGCGCCTCAATGCTATGGGGTCGAAGAGCAAGCTGACGGGGACGTCAGACTCTGGCTTGAAGATGTCCCTATCGAAACGTTCCAAAAGGATTGGTCCCTGGCTCACATGTGCAAAACATTCTGTCTGCTAGGTAAGTTCAATGGCGCGTATTTGACAGGCGCTTCTCTCCCGGCGGATGGATTCCTATGCCGCGCATGGATGCGTTCTTGGGTAGAAGTATGTACGGCTTATGCGAAACCCATGGAAGAGCAACAAGCTATCTGGAACATCTACAAGGATGTACATAATAGCAGCAATGAGCTGTGGGAGCAGTATCTCAGCAATAGATATCGGGTAAGCAGTCTGCTGGAGACATTAGACCAATTGCCTCGTGTATTGGCCCATCAAGATGTGCATTGGGACAATATCTTTTTGGAAAAAGGAAATGGCGATGACTCCTTAATTGCGATCGATTGGCAGTTTGCCAGCATCTCAGGCGTAGGCGAAGAGCTGGGCCGGATGTTTGGGTATGCGTTATTACAGAAAAAGATTCCCGTTAATCAAGCGGCGGAATATAAAGAAGAGTTATTTTCGAGCTATGTGGAGGGACTTAGAGCCGCAGGGTGGGAGGGGGACTCCAAGCTGGTCCGGTTCGGCTTTACGGTGACCGCATCGCTTAGGTATATCATGGTGATGGATAAGCTGCTACGCGGCTTGGAAGAAGGCAGCAGCAACAATGAGGAGTCCAATACGAGCCATCTGGAAGCCGTCACGCAAGAGCTTCTTCACATGGCAGAGGAAGCTTGGAGCCTGCGAAGTGAAATAACGGGTTGCATTTAACGCCAGCGCAGTATAGAATAGGTTGAATTTAATGACTGGAAGGGGTGGAAATATGAGGAGAAAGAAGCGGATCATTCATCCATACGTTCTTTTAACTTCATATTTTCGTACTATTGAAACACTAAAGCATTCATTGCTTTAGTGTTTTTTTATTAAGCGCGGAGGTGTATAGGATGACCATGTACAAAAGGGTTCTGATTAAGCTAAGCGGCGGGGCAGTAGCCGGGAACACGGAGTTTGGATTCGAGCCTGAGAAGCTGGAGCATATTGCGGGCGAAATTATGTCCGTGGTCAATCTGGGCGTTGAAGTGTCCTTGGTAATTGGCGGGGGCAATATCTTTCGCGGCAATATGGCAGAGAGCTGGGGCATCGATCGGGCGGAAGCCGACAACATCGGAACGCTGGCGACGGTCATTAACAGCTTGATGCTTCGCGGCGTGCTGAAAGCCAAAACGAACAAAGAGGTCCGCGTCATGACGGCCATACCGATTACTTCGGTAGCTGAGCCCTACATCCGGCTAAGAGCCATGCATCATTTGGAGAAAGGCTATATTGTCATCTTTGCAGGAGGAAACGGGCAGCCCTATGTGACAACCGACTACCCTTCGGTTCAAAGGGCCATTGAAGTTAATTGCGATGCGCTATTAGTTGCCAAACAAGGCGTAGATGGGGTGCTGAGCGCCGATCCCAGGCAGGATACAAGCGCCAGGAAGTTCAAGTCCCTCCATTACAACGATGTGTTGAAGCATAACCTGAAGGTCATGGATCAGTCGGCTTTTATCTTAGCCAGAGACTACAATCTGCCCATGCATGTGTTCAACTTCGACAAGCCTGGATCTATGAAGGAGATATGCGAGGGCAATTATGAGATTGGGACAATCATAAGCGACAATTCGGTTTTGGAGTATGAGGGATAGACCATTATGAGGTGGAGCCAGTATAGCTTAAGGGGAGAGATGACTTCTGAATGATCAGAAGTCATTCTTTTTTGTTGAGTTCATGGTAGAGTCGCCTTGCCCGTTGACCTCGGTTGATTAATGGAAGGTTCGACCAGATTATGCTGCCAGCGGAGTGACCGATAGCGGAAATATCCTAAGATCGTCTTGATGACTTCCTCCGTCAAATACAGCGCATATACGAATTCGATCGGCCATTTCAATACTCCCGCGCCAATAAAGGTGATGGGCAGCCCGACAAGCCAAGTCGAACCCAGAACAAGCTTCTCCAGCAGCAAAAAAGTTACACTGCTTCATTACGCAATGGATCACGCACTATATCGCCCATACGTAATGCCATAATCGGCAGGGATTCCATGAAGGCTGCACAACGGAGAGTGGTGGACAAGCAACGGAAAAAGACTGAACAAGCAAGCGCTTGTTCAGTCTTTTTACTAGTAAGAAAGTATGAGGGCAAAGGGCTGATTTTATGGTTAAACGCCCACAGGAATCTTCTCGTAGGCTACTTTACGGATTACTTCGTGATGCTCAGGATATTGTGCCAGCAGCTCCTGCTGAGTAAAGAGCTCGAAATCCTGAAAATCAAAGCCTGGCGCAACCATGCATCCCACAAGTGAGAAGGTGTCTGATTCCAGCACGGAGGAGCCGAAGATCGAATTTTTTGGCACGAGATATTGCATCGTTTCGCCTTTTTCCAAGTTGCTGCCCAGTTTGATTTCTTCATACGTGCCGTTCTCATGAATCACATGGATCGTTAGCGGGCTTCCTGCATGATAGTACCACAGCTCGTCTGATTTCAGACGGTGGAAGTGCGAGATATCCTGGGAACGGAGCAGGAAGTAAATGCTGGTGTACAGCCAGCGATGGCCGTTAAATTCAACGGACAATTCCTGGTCAGTAATCTTTTCCTCGCCTTGATAAGTGCGTTTATAATAGCCGCCCTCGGGATGAGCGTTTAATTCCAGTTTGGAAATCCAGTATTCGGGACTAGTTGCCTGCATGCGATCAAATCCTTTTTTATAATTTTGAATTTATTTATAATACCATTGATTCGACTATTTAGCGACATCAGAGGACGGTGGCTATGCGCCTCCTGCCCGATTATGGATGAATTTATGGTTGACAAACAAGACTGGGGTAGCAGATACTAGGGACATAGAATAAATTGGAGCGCTCCCAATTTTGGGACGCCACTATGCATCCTTCTTTACGAACGGCAATTAATCGGCTTGTTGGCATGAAGGGTATGGTGTAGGGAGGTCGCAGTGAAGCATACATTGGAATCCATTGCAGCTCTCGCAGGAGTTTCCAGAGGAACGGTATCCCGGGTCATTAACAATCAGCCGAGCGTAAAGCCGGAAGTGCGGCAGAAGGTGCTGGATATTATTGCCGAGACGGGATATACGCCGCATCCCCAGGCGCGCAGTCTGGCCGGCGGAAAAACCGGGAATATCGGCGTTATCGTATTTGGCGCCAAGCTCGATTTTTTGACGCATCATATTTTCTATGAGGTGCTTCAAGGCATTCAGCTTATAACGGCTATGAACAGCTATGATCTGCTTCTGTTTTCCAACCGGAGCGATTACGACCATGAATATTGGAAAAAAATCGCGATCAGCCGCAAAATCGACGGACTGGTTATTATGGGCGAATACATCCGGGAGGAGTATTTGCAATTTTACAGAGATCAGGGCATTCCGTTTGTACTTATCGGGAAGCGTGTATACGATCAGTTGCCGCTTGCCTGCGTGACATCGGATTATCGCCAAGGGGCATACGACGCTACGAGCTATTTGATCCGGCAAGGCAAACGTTCAATCGTTTATATTCAAGGTTTGATCGGCACTCCCCATGAAGAGGAGCGTTATGCCGGCTACAGAGGGGCATTGCAGGATGCGGGCATTGAGTTCCGCCCGGAATGGGTGGCGGTCGGCAAAGCCGAGCAGGAGGAAGCGCGCCAGCAGATGGAACGGCTGATTGAGGAAGGACAAACATTTGATGCGGTTTTTGCTGCCAACGATTTGATGGCGCTGGGCGCTATTGAATCTTTAACGAGGCATGACTATCGCGTTCCGCATGATATTGCCGTTATCGGTTATGACGATATTCAAGCGGCAGCCTTTATGAACCCGCCGTTGACCACGGTCAGACAGCATAAGCAGAAGCTGGGGCAGCAAGCCGTTGAGCTGCTGCTGGAGATGCTGCGAGGCGAGCTGGACTGGGATGTGTCCAAGGATGTCGTGATTGAAAGTGATTTAATTAAAAGAGGAACAGCCTAATAAACGAGAATTGCAGGACACGGCTAGCAGTCGGAGTCCTTTCTTTACAACAAAAAATGGAGCGCTCCCAATGATAAAATTGGGAGCGCTCCAAAATAGAGATAGGAGTTGTTTTCCATGCACGACTTAGGGGAATATGATGTAGCGGTTTTGGGAGGCGGCCCGGCCGGTATTACCGCCGCGATAAGCGCCGCCCGTTCCGGAGCCAAAACGATTCTGATCGAGCGTTACGGTTTTCTTGGCGGCATGTCCACGGCAGCGATGGTGTATCCGTGGATGACATTCCACGCTGCCTCCGGAGAGCAAGTAATTAAAGGGCTGGCCCAGGAAATTGTGGACCGGCTAATGGCGCTAGGGGCTTCGCCGGGACATCTGCGGGATACGATCGGCTTCACCCATACGTTAACCCCTTACCATCCCGAGGTGTATAAGGTGCTCGCATGCGATATGCTGGCGGAAGCGGGCGCAGATATTTTGCTACATGCTTCCGTTATTGATGTAAAGACGGATGGAGATCGAATCGGCGCTATCACGCTATATTGCAAAAATGGCATCAAGGAACTGCAAGCCAAGGTATACGTTGACGCCACAGGAGACGGAGATGTTGCCTATATGGCCGGCGCGCCGTGGGAGAAAGGCAACGACGACGGGAAGGTGCAGCCGATGACGATGAAATTTCGTATGCGCGGCGTAGACCTCCAGGCAGTTAAACAATATATGAAAAACAACCCTTCGGAATTTTACGAGAAGTCGCTGATTTCCGAGCTGGACCAACTGCCGTTAACCGGAGTGATGGGGTTTTACAGCAAGTGGAAAGAGGGCGGACTGCCGATATTGCGTGATGGATTATTGTTTTTCAGCGGCCCCGGTAAGGATGAAGTGTTGATTAATACGTCCCGTGTCTCGGGACTGGACCCTACGAACAGCGGGGATCTGACGAAAGCGGAGATTGAAGGGCGCAAGCAAGTGCTGGAGCTGGAGGCCTTCTTGCAGCAACATATTCCCGGCTTCGAGCAAGCCTCCGTGTCCGCTGTCGGCACGCAAATCGGGGTCAGGGAGACCAGGAGAATTATCGGGCAGTATGTGCTGAGCGGCCAGGATGTGTTGAGTGCGCGCCGATTCGAGGATGTGATTGCGCGCAGCGGCTATCCGATTGATATTCATAATCCGGAAGGCAAAGGCGTGACCGCCAACTTTATTCGGGAAGGCGCAGCTTACGATATTCCGTATCGAAGTATCGTTCCGCTCCAAACAACCAATCTGCTGCTTGCGGGACGCTGTATTTCTACCTCTCACGAGGCTCAAGCGACCACCCGGCTCACTCCTAGCTGCATGGCGATCGGGCAAGCGGCCGGTACGGCGGCTGCGCTGGCGGCGGAGCTTGATTGCGACACCGTCGAGGTGCCTATAGATGCATTGCAAAAGCGGCTGCTTGCAGGAAATGCGGAATTGGGCTTGAGTGGAGCCGCGGTGTGACGATAAAGAGAGCAAGATGCAAAGGAAAGAGGGCTCTGATTAATTCGGGGAGGTGGATGCATGGTTCGTTTCTAGGCTTTTCCTGACTCATAAGAATAACAAACATCAACTAAGCGGGGTGCATTCTAATGAAGAAAGGTTTCATGAAACGATGGTTCTGCATCGTTCTTTCGTTCTCTTTGGTTTTCTCTATGTCGTCGCTGCAAGTGTTTGCCGCGTCGGCAGACGATGCGGATCCGGTCATTGTCAATCCTGGCTTCGAGATGGAGGACGAGTCCGGCAACATTCCCGGCTGGCGGCTGGTTACAACAAATGAAATAAGCTTTGTAGCTCCAAGCTCCGAATTTGTGCGTACCGGAGGAACAAGCATGCATTTCAATAATCCTACCAATCAGGAGCAATTGCAGGTAGCGAGTGAGAAAATAGATGTCGTGCCCGGAGGCGTGTATAACGCCAGAGCGTGGGCGTATGTCGTGAACCAATCGCATAGCGTCGGTTACGAAATTCATTTTTTCGCTGCCGACAATAAGCCGGTTACGCCGTCGACATTTAAAAATTTTGCGAAAGACACATTAACGCTGAATGACTGGAATGAGCTGGTTGTTCCGTTTACAGTGCCTGACAATGCGGCCAAGGTGGAATTGCGGTTCAATTCCGGCAAAGCGGCTACGCATACAGAAGTTTACTTCGATGATGTGTCGATCGAAACGGTCAGCTTGCCCGGCGAACCGGAGCAGCCAGAACAGCCTGAGGGGCCTGTGCGGAATCTGGATTTTGAGCTGGAACCGGTGTCCGGCAGCATTCCCGGATGGAGCCTGAAGTTGCCGACAGTAGGTGTGCTTGAGCTTGCAACCAGTCCGGTTCGGGGCGGCAATTACAGCCTTCATTTTGCCGATCAGTCGAACGCTGCTCGCACTCAGGCGCAAAGTGATCCGCTGGACGTGAACGAGGGGGCCGAATATGTGGCCGGAGCCTACGTATACGTCATTAGTCAATCCCATAGCATTGGTTTGGAAGTCCATTATGAAAATGATCTGGGAACGGCGGTGGGCAGCCCGACATTTCTTAACTTTTCCGCAGCTCAATTGTCCACCGGCAAATGGTCGTTAATGGAGGTGCCGTTCACCGTACCGGCCGGCGCAACCAAAGTGCGGCTTCTCATCAATTCCGGTATTCCAAGCTTGACGGAAGCATACTTTGACGACTTGTATATAACGGAGGCGGGCGGAGAGACGCCGATTGACTTGCCGGATGAAATTCAGAATCCTGGCTTTGAGCTGCCGTCCGATAACGGCGGGATTCCGCATTGGAGTATCGGAGCCGGTACGGAGGGCGTGCTCGAACTTAGTACGGAACGAGTCAGAGACGGCTCGAACAGCCTTTATTTTGCCGATCGCGATAGCGGGCTTGGATTGCGGGCCATTAGCGATCCTTTCCGGGTTGAAGGCGGGGAGACTTATATTGCCGGTATTTATGTAAACGTTATCAATCAATCGCATAATATTGTGCTTGAGACGTATTATTATGATGCCAACGATGCTCAGATCGGAGTGAAGACAGAGTTGTTCAGCTCCAATTCGCTGGGAACGAATCAATGGTCGCGTATGAGCACGCAGACAGACGCCCCGGAACAGGCGGCGTATGCCAGAGTGGCGTTATACTCGGGAGGTGTGAGCATTACGGAAGCATATTTTGACGATGTTTCATTTGAGATCCTGCCCAAGGAAGAGCCATTGGACCGCGTCTATCAGGAGCCGGTTCAACTTGGCGACATGGTAAGCGTCAACCTGGGTCAGGCGGGACAAATTCAAACGAACAGTCTGGGAGAAAATGAGGTTTATTTCCACTCTAACGGTCTGCCGGGTCCTTTCTCGGTTCTCGATGCCGAGATGGGCGAATTGAAGTTTTCGGAGCTGATTCCGAATTCGGAAGCGATGTGGGCCATGACGGTCGGTTCAGATAAAAACGTGTATTTCTCCGCGACTGGAGATGGAGTGCTGTATCGCTATCTTCCAGCAGAGAAACGGGTTGAGCGGCTTGGAGTCAATCCGGCCGACAGCTGGGTCTGGGATTTGGAAGCGTCCTCCGACGGCAAAATTTATGGTGCGACCTTCGAGGATAAAGGCTCGGGCAAAGTGTTCGAATATGATATTGCCTCCGGCAAGTTCAAAAACTACGGCGGCATCATGGACGGCATGGACTACGTCCGGGGCATAGCGGTGCACGGCGAATACATTTATACTGCGCTTGGCGCCAACGTCCATCTATTCAAAATCCATCGCGAAACGGGCGAAAAAACCGAGCTTCCGATTAAGGGATACAGCGGCACTGTCGGCACGATGGCAGACGTCTTTGTGGTGGGAGATAAGTTGTTCGCATCGGTCAGCACGATTAATATGGTCGTCATGGACCTGAATACGTATGAGGTTGTCGGAGAGTTCCAATACAGCAACATGATATCGGAGCCGAATCCGGACAATGGAAACGAGATTTATTACAAGAATGGCAGCGATCTGTTCAAATACGATTTGACGCAAAACAAATCGGTTAAGATTGCGCTTCCGTTCCCTCTGCCGGATACGCTGCGCGTCAAGGATATGACCTGGATCACTCTCCAGGAAGGTGACAATGCGGGAGCTACGGTGCTAGCCATGATTACACAATACGGAGAGTACTGGTACTATAATCCGAAGGACAACTCGATCAAATTTGTGGATCTTGACATCGCATCTCAATATGTAAGGATACAAGCGCTCGAAAGCGGGCCGATGGACGGACGCATTTATTTGGGCGGCTACCAGCGGGGAATGAGTGTCTACAATCCGTTTACGAATGAAATAGATGTCAATATAGCGGCGTTTGCTCAACCCGAAGGAATCGGGTTCCTGAACGATTATGTATATTACGGCACGTATGTCGGAGCGGTCATGTATAAATACGATCCGCAGAAGCCAGCCGAGGTTGGCCATAATCCGGTGTTGTCCTATGATATCGGAAATCATCAGGACCGTCCGTTCGCAATTGAATCGGGCGGCGGCAAGCTGTATGTCGGTACGGTAGCGGACTACGGCATGCTCGGCGGCGTGCTGGCCGTATACGACGAGCGGCAGGACAAATGGACGCAATATAACGATGTCGTGAAGGATCAGGCTATTATCGGACTGGCCTACAAGGATGGCTTGCTGTACGGAGGAACTACCGTATGGGGCGGCCTTGGCATTTCGCCGACGCAGGCGTCTGCCAAAATCTTTGTGTGGGATGTAGCTAAAGGCCAGAAGGTAGCCGAATTTACGCCGGACATTCCAGGCATCGACGAAACGCCGAAGATGATCGGAGATCTCTCGTTTGGCCCAGACGGCTTGTTATGGGGCGCGGTTGACGGCACTATTTTTGCCATGGATGTGGCCAGCAAGGAAGTCGTGAAGAGCAAGATGATTCGACCAAGCCTCTACAACTCTAGCAAATGGAAGCCATATCATTTGAGATGGAGCCCGGACGGCATGCTGTACACGACGTTGTCTCGTCAACTGACCGTCATTGATCCGGAAACTTTGCAATACAAGGTGATTGACGGCACATTCACGAATGACATGACGATTGGTCTGGACGGCACAATCTATTATGCGCCGGATGCAGGCACCTCTTTAGTGAAAATCCCGGTTCCCGAAACCGACGCGACTTTGCAAGCCGTTACGATCGACGGCGAGCCGTTTGCGGCATTCACAACCGGGGTCACCAGCTATGTGCAAAAGCTGACGACAGAGTCGGTTGTTGAGGCAACCCCAACGCAACAGGGCGCGACGGTTGCGGTTGAAGTGGTGAAAGCAAGCGAAAAAACATTGATTAAGGTTACGGGCGCAGACGGCAAATCCAGATTGGATTATACTTTATATTGGAACGAAGCCGCGCGTCAGAAGGACAGACCGGGTGCAGGCGGTCCGAACACTCCGAACCCTCCGGGGCCATCGCAGCCTTCAACGTCTGAGGAGCGGGCGGAAGAGGGAAGACAGGTTGTGTCTGAGAATGAGCTTCGTCCGAATGCTCAAGGCGAGGTTAACGTGGAGCTGAAGCTACATGCGGATCATGCGCTGCTTCCGATTCGTGCGGGCGAGCTGGCCGGTGACCGGCCGATTACGCTGGTCGGCGGGAAATATTCCGTTGAAATTCCGGCGGAAGTGCTGAAGCAATTGAAACAGCTGGCGGAAGGCATGACGGAGGCGCAGATCAAAGTATCCTTCGAGCGGGCGAGCCAAAAAGACAGAGAAGCGTTAACGAGCGCCGCATCGGACCGGTATACGGCAACCGTTGCCGCACAAAGCGATATTCTCAACGTCCGTTTGTCCGTGGTCGGCAAAGAGGGCGGGGAGAAGCTGCCTGATCACCTGGCCGATCCAGTGACGCTCACCTTTATCATCGAGGGCGATATTGACCCTGATACAATAGGCGTCTATCGTATAGATAATAGCGGAGTTTTGTCCTATATTGGCGGAACAATTAGGGGCGGCAGCATCGTTGCAGAAGTATCGGAATCCGGTCGTTATGCAGTCCTGGAATTCCACAGGGCGTATTCGGATGTGCCTTCCGGCCATTGGGCCTCCAAGGCGATTAAGAAATTGACGACGATGTTGATTGCCCAGGGCGTGAGCGAGGATCGGTTTGCGCCTCAGAAAGTGACGACAAGAGCGGAATTTGTATCCCTCGTCGTTCGGGCCCTGGGATTGGAAGAAGCGAAAACTGATTTGGGCCGTTTCTCAGACGTGGCATCCGACAGCTGGTACGCTGCGGCAATCGAGACTGCATTCCAGGCGGGCATCGTAAGCGGAACAAGCGGCGCGGCCTTTGCTCCGGAAGCTGCGGTTACTAGAGAGCAAATGGCTGTTATCCTCTACCGGGCTTATGAACACAAGCGCGGCAGCAGCAAGGATCCCGTTGCGGGCGGCGGCTTTGCGGATCAGGATACTATCAGCCCATGGGCTGCGAACGCCGTATCGGCTGCTCAAGGTCTCGATCTCGTACGCGGACGCGGTAACGATCAATTTGTGCCGCAAGCGAACCTGACGCGGGCCGAAGCTGTGCAAGCGATTTTGAATTTGCTCGAAAAATAAACGAGCGCGGGTAATGCGGGTTTTGTTCCGCATTACCCGATTCTTATGGAGCAAGAATCCAGGAGGAGTGTAGGGAAACTATGGCTGATTTGCTGGTTAAATTGTATGATCTGCCCCAACTTGAACCGATGGACGCTTTCGAGCGGCGAACGGGCGTTGTGATCCGTCGGGCGATCGGACCGGAGAAGCATGTCGTTGTGCAGTGGATCCGGGAGCGTTTCCGCCCAAGCTGGGTCAGCGAATGCGAGGTTGCATTTGCCCGGAATCCCATTACTTGCATTGTGGCGGTAGAAGAAGGGAAGCTGATGGGGTTCGCTTGTTATGATGCCACAGCCAAAGGATATTTCGGCCCTACCGGCGTCGATGAGACCGAACGCGGCAAAGGGATTGGCAAAATGCTCTATCTCTATACGCTGCAATTGATGCGTCAGGACGGATACGGCTACGCCATTATTGGCGGCGCCGGACCGGTGGACTTCTACGCCAAGACATCGGGAGCCGTTGTGATTGAAGGTTCGGAACCTGGAATATACAAAGGAATGCTGAGATCGCAGTCCGATCCGTTCCGGCCGGTCTCATCTTCCGAAACGGAGTCGGAGTGATTTATAGTGGGGAAACTTGCGATCAGACTGCTTAGGAAGCATCCCTTATTCAACTTTGCAAGCGATGAGCTTCAAGCGATTAGCGACGCCAGTTCGAAGGAAGCGGCAGCTTCCTCTAAGCAGTGGATTATTGGAACCTGGAGCGATTGCGAACTGCATTTGTCGGCTAATGCATACAATTCGGCGGCGCTAAAGCCAGATGATTGGCCTTGGCGGAAGGAAGCAGGGAACAGCCAGGAAAATGGGGCGGATACCTACCCGGAGGACGCTTACGTCATTCTGCGCGGGGAGGACGTCATTGTTCTGGCCGGGCGCAGCGAACGGGCGGCATTGTATGCGGTCTACGCCTATTGCAAAGAGGAGTTCCAGATCGAGTGGACCTATCCGGGAGAAGGGGCCGTTCATGTCTCGCGCCCGGCATACTGCCAAGGCGGGGATCCGGTCTGCGCAACTCAGGCGGATATGTCCATAGTTCAAACGCCATCCATGCGGCGCAGAGGCTTCGTGTACGAGAATCTGCGGGATGAGCCGTATTTGCTGGCGGTGATCGATTGGCTTGCCAAAAACCGCATCAATGAGCTGTTCATGACGTTTATGCTATGGGATGAGCTGGGTTCGGCGCTGGCCCCTGAGCTGGTTAAACGCGGCATTACATTGACGCTCGGCGGTCACAGCATGAAGTTTTTTATGCCGGAGTTAATGGAGATAAGGCAGCTGGATTATTCCGATTTGAGCTGGCAGCCCGGCGTTATAGCCAGCGTCGTGCAATATTGCGGGGAGGTTCCGTCATTGACCCGGATATCGCTGTGGCCGGAGGATGCCGCAATCGCTGATAATGAGGCGGAGAAAAAACGGTTTTTATCCGGCTATATCCGGTTTACGGAACGAATAAAAGAAGCGTTGAGCACAGCCGGCATAGAAATTGCAGTAGAGCATATTGCCTATAATGCGGGGTTGTCCTGGGATATGCTGGAGCTGCTCGACGGAGTGGAAGCATCGGCCGACAGCGATATTCTGTTTGCCTATTGGGGCAGGGACTATAGCCAGCCATGGTCTTCTGCGGAAAGCCGCACCGAGGATGCGAGAGCCGGCAGAGCTTTGGAGCGATGGGTGGAAGCGGCAGCCGAAAAAAACAGGAATATTTGCGTGTTCGAATATTACAGCGACCACTTTATGTTAAGCTCGTTATTCCCCGGCCTCTCGGAGCGAATATACAATGATTTGGCACTGTTCCGGCAGCTCGGCATCGACTCCGTGACGAATCTGGTTGTTCCATGCTCCGACACCGGCACTGAATACTCTTGGAAATGGGCGCAAGGCTACAACAGCTATCTGTTCGCGCGATGCGCCTGGGGGGATAGCGCTGAAGCGGCTTTAGAGGATTATTGGCAATATGCGCCGGCAAGCGAACGCGATTTCCTTCGGGCGGCAGTCGATCGAGTGGGCCGCAGGCTGGCCCGTTTGACACGCTACAATTTTCCATTGTTCCCGGCAAGAGTGGTCGATGTGAAGAAGTTGACGGCGCCTGTTATGGAAGCAAGTGATATTTGCGCTGAATTGAAGGAGCTTGATACGGAAGTCCAAACCATCCTGGCTCATTCACGGCGCAGCGAGTGTATTGGTCTGGAGCCGTTTATGATGTATTTCAGTCATCTTGGCGCGACGATAGAGGAATTGAGCGAAGATTGGGCCGACAAAGGAGAACGCGGGTAACCGCTTCTCCTTTTTTTTGTAGCAACATATGGTGAATGAAATCTAGTTTATAACTAGTGAACTAATTGAAGATGGTTTTTGTCTTAAAAGTGTTGACAGTTAGGTTTTTGGAATATATTATTTATATATGCACTAGATATATACTAAATATGATTTATGGAAACCGCTATTATATTAGTGAATAACGTTAAACTAATGGTTTTCAATTAAAAGTCAGACATACTAGTGCACTTGTAGTATAAAAACGATTGGGGGAACGGAATATGACAAGCAATAAGCTGAGAAAAACAGTATCCAAGATGGCGCTGGCACTGGCGCTTGTAATGGTCGTAACCGCATGCTCAGGAAACTCGAAAAACCCTTCACCGTCGCCTTCTGCGGCACCATCGCCGACTTCAAGCAGCGAGGGGAATGAAGGCAAGACCGAAGGCGGGGCACTGCCGATTGTGGCGGATAAGCTGACATTGGATACCTGGGTTGTATCGGACGGCAACTTCCGCGGCCAGGACTATAACGAAAAAAATTCTTTCGCCAAAATGGAAGGGCTTACAAATATTAATATCAACTGGATTCAAGGCAGCGGCGCCGACGGCGTCGAGGCGTTCAATCTGCTTATGGCAGGCGGCCAGATTCCCGATCTTGTTGTCTACGGCAACATGGTGACGGAAGCCCCGAAATACGGTCAGCAAGGGGCGTTTGCCGAGCTTACGCCTTATATTGAGCAGCATGCGCCTAACTTCAAGAAAATTCTGGACAATAATCCGGAGCTAAGGAAGCTGCTGACGACAGCTGATGGCGAAATTTATCATTTTCCTCAGCTGAATCTGAATGAATACAATCTGGTTCAGATGTATCCGCAAATCCGCCAGGATTGGCTGGAGAAGCTGAAGCTGGAGGAGCCGAAAACAATCGACGACTGGTATGCCGTTCTGAAGGCATTCAAGGAAGGAGACCCGAACGGAAACGGCATTGCGGACGAGATTCCTTATGTCGCTGTGAACCTGCAGCATATCATCCGCACCTTCGGGCCTGCGTTCAATACAGATTGGGAGTTCTACGTCGATAACGGCAAAGTGAAATTCGCACCGTATGAGCCGGAGTACAAAGAATTGCTGCAATGGCTGAACAAGCTGTACAGCGAAGGGCTGCTCGATCAGAACTATCTTGTAGATACCGACTTCAAATTTTTGACTGAGAAGGTTACAACCGACCGCGCCGGGGCATGGGCGGGCTGGTCCGGATCGTATATGCGGTCGTTCACCGACTTGATGGAGGGTCATTCGACGTTCAATCTGGTAGGCACGGAGCCGCCGGTCGGCCCGAACGGCGAGCAAAGATTCGGCTTCCACGCATGGCCGCTCGGAACGGTAGGCATCGCGATCTCCGCCAAGAGCAAGCATATTGAAGAAGCGGTGAAATGGCTTGATTTCCAATATTCAGAGGAAGGCATTATGCTGAACAACTTTGGCGAAGAGGGCGTATCGTACGAGATGGTCGACGGGTATCCGACGTTTACCGATGCAGTGTTCAACAATCCTGACGGCCTTAATTCCACGCAGTCGCTGCTGAGCTACACGATTGGCGGCGGAAGCTGGGCGACGGTTGCGGACGAGCGCTACCTGGAGCAATATGACATGGAAGCAGCAATTGAAGCTAAGCAGAAGGTAGGAAAGTACATCAACTTTGACAAAGCGTTCCCGCCGATTACGCTGACAACGGAGCAGAACGATAAGATTTCGTCGCTGCTAGCGGATATTCGTACTTACCGCGATGAATTTGCCAACGGCTTCGTTATGGGCAACCGTTCGTTCGATGAATATGACCGCTTTGTGCAGCAATTGAAGCAAATGAAAGTCGAGGAGATCATCGCCGTCTATCAGGAAGCTTACAACAACTACCTCGGTAAGTAACAGCATGCTACGAAGGCGCGCCCCTCGGCTGGGGGGCCGCTTTTTTAATCACATGAGCATTAAACGGGCTTCCCGGAAAGGAACGGGCATATGAACGCTAACGCGGCTAAATCGAATAACAAGGTTCCGGATCAATTGGATAAAGGCGTCCGACGAGCGACATACCGGGGAATCATAAGAAACCGATCGCTCTATATGATGCTAATTCCTGTAGTGTTGTACTTCATCATTTTTCATTACAAGCCTATGTATGGAGCGATTATTGCTTTTAAGGACTTCAAGCCCTTTCTCGGGATTGGAGACAGTCCATGGGTCGGCTTCAAACATTTTGAGCAATTTTTCGAAAGCTATTATTTCCTCCGCATTCTGCGGAATACGCTTGTGATCAGTCTGTATCAGCTTATATTCGGATTTCCGGCGGCCATTATTTTGGCGCTGCTGCTTAATGAACTCAAAAATCAAATCTTTAAGCGGTTTGTACAATCCGTCTCTTATTTACCGCATTTCATTTCGCTAGTTGTCGTGTGCGGCATGCTGATTGATTTTCTGCAGCCGGACGGCATCATTAACCGGTTCCTGATGGCGGTCGGCGCGATTGGCGAACCAATCAATTTTATGATTTTGCCGGAATGGTTCCGCGTTATTTTTGTCGGGTCGGGCATTTGGCAAAGCGTAGGCTGGAGCTCGATCATCTTCCTCGCCGCACTATCGGGAATCAATCCTTCCCTCTATGAGGCGGCGGCAGTCGACGGGGCGGGGCGATGGAGACAAATGCTAAGCATTACATTGCCGGGCATTATGCCCACCATCATTATTCTGCTTATTATTAATATCGGAAATTTCATGGTTGTCGGTTTTGACAAAATCATTTTGTTATATAACTCCGCAACGTATGAAACAGCGGATGTGATCGGAAGCTTTGTATTCCGCAGGGGCATTACCGAAGCCAACTACAGCTTTACCGCTGCCGTGGGCCTGTTCAACTCGGTGATTAACTTTACGCTGCTTGTGCTGGTGAATCAGCTGGCCAAGAAAAAAGCGGACAGCAGCTTATGGTAGGGGGAGACACAGATGATTTACAAAAAATCGATTGGGGAACGCCTGTTTGACGGTTTTAATATTGTGTTGCTGGCGGCCGGATCATTCCTGTTTCTGTATCCGCTTTGGTTTGTAATCGTGTCCTCGGTCAGCGATGCGGCATCCATCGCGTCCGGCGCGATTTCATTATGGCCCCGCGGATTTAATCTGGAAGCTTACGAACGGGTATTCAGCGACTCTCGCGTATGGCTCACGTACCGCAACACGATTTTCTATGTCCTTGCGGGCACGCTGATTAACCTCGTCCTGACAACCTTGGGCGCTTATCCATTGTCTCGCAGAGATTTGTACGGCCGCAATGCCATTATGCTTTTTATCGTATTTACCATGTTTTTTAGCGGCGGGCTTATTCCTATGTATTTGAACGTGCGCGATCTCGGCTTGTTCGACACGCGCTGGGCGCTGCTCCTGCCGGGTGCCATCAGTGCCTATAATCTGATCGTGATGCGCACATTCTTTCAATCCACAATTCCCGACGGCCTTATCGAATCGGCCAAAATAGAAGGAGCGAGCGAATATCGGATACTGTGGAGTATCGTGCTTCCGCTCTCCATGCCGGTCGTAGCCGTTATGACGTTATTTTACGCTGTCTATCATTGGAATAGCTGGTTTGACGCCATGATTTATTTGCAGGATCGTTCGCTTCATCCACTTCAATTGCTGCTAAGAGAAATTCTGGTTTCCTCGCAGACTAACGATATGCTCGGCGGGGTCGGCAGCGGCGACGTGGTCGGCGTATCCGAGACGATCAAATATGCGACGACAGTCATTGCAACGTTGCCTATTCTCGTCATCTATCCGTTTCTGCAAAAATATTTTGCCAAAGGTGTTATGCTTGGAGGAGTTAAAGAATAATGATAAATCCATTGCAGACAAGCGAACCGTTAAAGTTCGACAGTCATATGAAGGCTGTATTCAGCTATAAAGGCAAGGCGATTGTGCAGCAAGCTCCTATGCCTGAGGTGAAAGCTCACGCTGTACTCGTTCAGACCGTATATTCCGGCGTAAGCAACGGTACAGAACGGTTGATGCTGATGTCTAATCATCAGCATCCCGTTGCGCTGGGTTATAGCGCATGCGGCATTGTACGCGCAGTGGGAGAAGGGGTCCATCACGTCAAGCCGGGCGATCGCGTTGCTTGCTATGGCGCGCCGTATGCCCGTCATGCCGAATATATGCTGGTGCCCAAGCATCTGGCAACGCCGGTGCCGGATGATGTGGATATGAAGGAAGCCGCTTTTGTCGGGCTCGGCGCCATCGCCATACATGCGCTGCGGCAGGCTAAGCTGGAGTTCGGCCATTCGGTCGTTATTGTCGGGATGGGCATTATCGGCCAGATTGCAGCCCAAATAGCCAGTGCG
Source organism: Paenibacillus sp. NPDC057967 (assembly GCF_042887015.1). NCBI lineage: Bacteria > Bacillati > Bacillota > Bacilli > Caryophanales > Paenibacillaceae > Paenibacillus > Paenibacillus sp. NPDC057967. The sequence continues at coordinate 860,028 of NZ_JBHVQB010000001.1, read as the reverse complement.
GCGGCTTACGATACGATTGTTTACGATTTGCAGGCGGAGCGGTGCGCCTTGTTCGAATCGCTCAGCAAAGGCAGAACGGCCCAAACGCTCGAAGAGCTTGAAGCTGTCATTCATCAGGCGACGGGCGGTTGCGGCGTGGATGCGGTGCTGCTCGCGGCCAATGGAAAAAACAACGGTCTGATTGATGGAAGCTTGGACTGGATTCGGGACCGGGGCAGCATTGTGATTGTTGGCGATCTCGAAATGAATTTTTCAAGAGAAAAGATGTTCAGGAAGGAAGCGGAGATCCGAATATCGAGGGCCGGCGGCCCCGGACGTTACGATAGCAACTATGAGGCAGGAGGTCAGGATTATCCGCTGGGCTTCGTGCGCTGGACGGAGGGCAGGAATATGAGCGAATATATTCGGCTCTTGCGGGAGAAGCGCATTGCGATCAACCCTCTCGTTAATCAGAGCGTGCATCTTGACGAGATTCCCCGCATGTACGAGGATTTGTTCATGTCGGTCTCCCCTGCATTAGGCACATTGATAACGTATGAATAGTGATATATACTACCAAGTATATAAGGTGCCGGTAAAAATTGTGAGAATTGTCCGGTATTATACGAAGGGTAGTGCATTGTATGGAAAAGCCAAGCAGAACCACGTTTCGGGTGCGTCTCGAGACTATGGTTCATCAGCTTAGAGAAGATATACTAAGCGGCACCCTTGCGCCGGGGAGTTACTTGCCGTCGGAGGACGTGCTGGGCGAACAGTTCCTGTTAAGCAAAAAGTCGGTTCGTAAAGGGCTGGAGGAGCTTGTTAACGAAGGGCTTATCGTCAAAAAGCCGAAAATCGGCAATATGGTGCTGAAGCCGAGCGAAGCAAGCGGCAGGACGAGCATTCGGTTGTGCTATTACCCAGAAGTGGACCAGGAGATTGATATGGGCGCCTTACTGGATATGTTCGAGCGGAAGCATCCCCACATTCAGGTAAAGCGCATGACGATGAATACGGATCATTATGCCGATCAGGCGATTGAGTTTATGGAAGAGCAGATGCTGGATGTCGTTCTATTAAACTATTACGATTTTAAGCATTTCCATGAGACATCCCGATTGCATATGCTGATGGAGCAGCCGATTGACGAAGCGATCTATCCGTTTCTGAATCGGGCATTTACGATAGACGATCGGAGCTATGTTAAGCCATTTTCTTTTTCGCCGGTTATTCTTTGTTACAATAGAAGGCACTTTCAGGAGGCCGGGCTGACGGAGCCGGACAGCAGCTGGACCTGGAACGACTTTTACAAGGCTGCAGAAGTATTGTCCAAGATCGGTGAAGAGCATAAGCGGCTGGGCTTCTTCTTTTATCCTTATTCCAGCAATCGCTGGCCGCTTTGGCTGCTGCAGCATGATTTTCAGCTGCAAAGGAATGAGGAGGATCAGCTCAATCTTCGAAGCGAGCCGTTCACCAAAAGCATTCATACGTTAAAAGAATTGTTTACGAACGAATATACGGCGCCGTCTCTGGTATTCGAGAGTTCTCAGGATCCGGAGCGCTTGTTTGCGGAAGAGAGAACGTCGATGATTGTCACGACATACTTCAGATTGAATCAACTGAAGCAGGCGGCATTCGAATATGATATCTCGCCTGTTCCTTATGTAGAGACGCCCAAAACGCTGCTCCTGAACGTGGGAATCGGCATCAGCAGCCAATCCGCCCATAAGGAGGCGGCGAAATTGCTGGTCGATTTCTTAACCTCGAAGGAAGCGCAGATGTTCATGAGGAATCAGACGCTGTCCATTCCTAGCGTGAAGGAAGCGGCCCAGTCGGAGCGGCTGGACAAACAGGGTGAGCCCAAGCGGTATCAGATGTTCCGTGAAATTATGCCAAGCTATCGGTATTACACGGACATGAACATGACGCGCTCCCAGCTTACCGCTATGGTTCATTATCTTAAGCTATATTGGGCAGGACTTGAGACTGCCTCGAATGCCATCGCAAGCATAGAGCGAGCTCTGAATCAGGAGCTTGCGGAGCATGTATCAACTTGATTCGCATCGTAATGCAGAAAGATCATTCCGAAATAAGCAAGGTGTGCTTGGGCGGAATGTGAAGAGGGGAAGGACGCTGCTTGTCCTTCCCAGAACGATGACCCGCAAGAGGGGCACTTGGTAATGAGTGCCCCTCTGCGGGTCATTTTGTGTTTTAATAGCAACTAATGTTGGATATCGCGGATTACGCTCTTTTTTAGGCAGTCGGAGCTGCGGTCGTAATCATCCATCTGATGCCGAATGGGTCCTCGATTTGTCCGAACAAGGAGCCCCAGAATGCTGGCTCCAACGGGCAAATGATTTTGCCGCCTTCAGCCAGCTTGGCGAAAGCTTCGCGAGCTTCCACTTCCGTCGCAAACTCGAAGGACAGGTTGATGGCATTCCCCTGAATAACAGGCTCGAATACGGAATCGGACATCATGAAGTGAATGCCTCCGGCTACGAAGCTCAGATTCACGACCTTGTCCTTCAGCTTTTCCGCCGCTCCCGGCAGTTGTCCATGCGTCATGACGGACACGATCTCCCCTCCAAGCGCATGAGTGTAAAACTCAGCTTGTGCTCTTGCGTTCTCCGATACAATATAAGTAGTGTACTTTGCCATGTTACTTAACATCCTCTCATCCATTGGTTTGACTGTTGTTTACCAGCCTCTATGATGACAACGAATGAGGGGATACAAAATCGACAGCTTCAAAAAAAGTTTTTTTGAGTAAGAAAGTCAGGGTTGTAACTTATTCATGCCTGAAACGTGAATAGGTCAGAGCATGGCGCCATGAGCTTAACAGAAAAGGGGGATGCAAGGTCGATACACACGCACTGGATCATATTTATCGTCAATACGGACAGGACTTGTATCGTTATCTGTGCTCCCTCGCCGCCAGCCCCCAGGTTGCCGAGGATCTGATGCAGGATACCTTCTACAAAGCCTATGTCTATCTGGAGAGCTACGACAACGAACGGATTAAGCCCTGGCTGTTCAAGGTTGCTTATCACGCCTTTATTGACTGGCAGCGCAAGGAGCGGCGAAGCACGCCTTATGAGCCTGCATGGATGGAGCAGACAGTTGCCTCTGGCGGCACTGCCCGGAGCGCCGAGCAAGAGGCGCTGGCGCGCGAAGCGGCCGAGAGCTGGCTCAGTCTGCTGGGCAAGCTCTCGATCAACAAGCGGCATGTCGTGCTGCTGCGCGACCATTATCAGCTATCCTACCAGGAGATTGCCGATATTACGGGCATGTCGATCTCCAGCGTCAAAATAAACATTCACCGCGGTCGCGAGGAACTGCGCCGTCTAATTAAACAAGCCTATGGAGGAGGGGATGACCTATGACCAATCCAATATGCAAAGAGATGGAGCCGCTCTGGGACCGATACCTGAGAGGAGAATGCACGCCGGAGGAGGAACGTCAGGCCGAAGAGCATCTGGAGCAATGTCCGGCGTGTCAGGAGAGACTGGATCAGGCAATGGCAGCCCAAGCGCCGCTTGTTCCTCCCACGACGACTGAGCAGGCTGCACCCTCTAGTGGCAAGCAGCAGCGCTGGATGAGAAGAGCCAAGTGGAGGAACCGAGTGAGCACAGCGGTAAATTTGCTATCCGCCTTTATCCTGTTGTCCATTCTCTCCGGCATCACGACCGGGTTGCTCTATGGCTTGGGCGGCTCGTCCAGCACCAGCGAGAGGCTACCCAAGGTATTGGGAACAGCAGTCGGCATGACCGTGCCCAATCTGAATGTGAACAGCGGCGGGGTCAGCACGGGATTCTACTTCAACCTTTCCATGGATTATAAGATGAGCAAGCAGGTCGGAAGGCAGGAACAGCTGTATGGCATTCTGCACGGGGATATGCGATTCAATCTGCTGAATGTGAAGCGCGAGTGGTTCGGCGGTGGCTATCAGAGCAATCTCTATTTTGCATATCCAGAAACTCCGGGATCGCTCACGGACGAGGATCGTCAATACGAGCGGGATAGGGATAACGATGTATGGAAGGCACTGGAGATGCTGCCGGAAGGCACGGTATCCGAGCTTGCCGTCTCACTGGATGCGGCCTATTCACTGGAGGAGATTTATGCCATGTTCCAGACTTACGACATGGATATTGTCTGGTATGCATTCGATACCGGACTTGAGCAGGATAGTGCAAGGCAGGGCAACTTTTTGAGCGGCTGGAGCGGGGAGCTGTGGGGCATGAGCAGCGACTTGATGCTGCGATATGCCAGTTACAGCAGCGGACTGAAGGTGTGGGGCGATGGGCCAGCGAAGGAGCAGGCATTCCTGCGGGGTCTTCAGGAGCTGCAGAAGAATGAGCGTTGGGTGCGCAAGCTCGTACACGCCGATCCCAAGCTCCAGAAGCGGATCGAATATGTGAGCGAGCATGGCGCCAGAAGCTACGGCCTCATTGTGACCGGCCCGACGAAGGAACTGCTGAAGCTGCGCGAGAATGTGCATATCACGCGTCCTGCACTGGGCGAGACCGACTGGTGGAATTGGTATCAGACAAGTTATAGCAGCGTGCAGTATTAGTTTTCTATCGATGGTTTGCCCGTTGATCATGTCGAGGAAGCCGATGACCATTAGACATTTGTCGTTTTTGATATGGAGGGTTCTGTAGTATGATCGATGGAGCGGGGAATAGTCAAAAATCAACATTACGTATCATTTTGCAGGCAATCCTTTGCTGAGAGGAGAGAATGGATGTATTCTCAGTTAATTTTATTAGCGGTTGTAATGATCTTCATTATTGGCCGGCTGATCGGGACCAGGATCAGCTTTTTGAAGCAAGTAATGGCATCGCTGCTCAGTGTCATCGTGACGTCTGCCTTCTACTACTACGGGTACTTGCAATATGACAAGTCCGATGAGTTCGGAATAGCAGGGTGGCTGTGGCTGCTCAGTATGGTGATTGTATCGCTGCTCTTCTATCTGTTCTTCGAGATGTTCGATCCGATTCCGATCGGCGAGAGAGGCGAGCGGCTTACCGATACCAAAAATCCGTTCAAGCGCTTATCTGCCTGGTGGAATCGCCAGCGCAGATACATCCAGGTGCTTATCATCGCAATCCGATATGGCGTAGGCAAAAATCTGGCGCTCAAACGCACGCCAGCCTCGGATCAAAAGCTCGCCGTATCGCTGCGCAAGACATTGGAGGCTTGCGGCGGATTTTTCATCAAATTCGGCCAGGTGCTATCGACGCGATCGGATCTATTGCCGCCGCCTATTGTCGAAGAGCTGTCGCACTTGCAAGAGAATGTTGTACGTTTGACGACTGCCCAAGTGGAGGAAATACTTGCCAAGGAGCTGAACCAACCCCAAGACGATATCTTCGGCACATTCGAGATGGAACCGCTCGCCGCAGCTTCCATCGGACAAGTTCATCGCGCTACTTTACGTGATAGCGGGAAGCAAGTCGTCGTTAAGCTGCTGCGTCCGGATATATCCTCTAAGCTGCAGCGCGATCTGGACATCCTGGTGCGCTTCGCGGCTTGGGCGTCTGGCAAGTCCGCCTGGGCCAGGAATATCGGCTTTCTCGAACTGGCACAAGGCTTCTCTGCTGCGATGAAGGAAGAGACGGACTTTCGAATTGAGGCCCGCAATTTCGCGCAAGTAACAGCGTCGCTCCTTCATAGTCCGTCCAAGGTCAAAATCCCGCATGTATATCGAGAGTACAGCAATGCCAAAGTGCTCGTAATTGAATATATGGAGGGGGCGAGCGTCAAGAGCGGAACCGCCATTCTGGATGAACGCGGCATCGACCGCTTGGAGGTTCAGCGGCGAATCTTCGATTGCATGCTGGAGCAAATTTTCTTCAAGGGCATCTTCCATGCCGATCCTCATCCCGGCAATGTCTACATTCTGAATGACGGGACACCGGCACTCTTGGACTTCGGCTCTGTCGGGCGGCTCGGAACTTTGCAGCTTGATGCGCTGAAGCGATTGCTGATCGGTTTTGAGAAGCGAAGTCCTTATATGATCAAAGACTCATTGCTGCAACTGGTCGAGACAAAGCAGGAGATAGACCAGGATGATCTGGAGCAAGCGCTCAGCCAACTGCTCGTTCAGACCGCTTATGACGCGGCGGGGGGCTCGGATGCGTTCATTCAGGGATTGTTCCGCATGATTGGGGAGTTTGGGCTGTCTTTCTATCCGAATGTAGCCGGAGCTTTCCGCTCGCTGATCACCCTTGAAGGGACGATGAGGCAACTGAATCCTTCCTTTAGCCTTATGGACGAATCGCGGCGGTTCGCAAGAGAGCATTCGGCGCAATTCCTTCCGGTCAGCTCCACCGCGGATTTGAAGGAGGCGGCGGCGAACGAACTGCTGGAGCTGCTGCCTGTCATACGCAGATTGCCGCGGCGGCTCGATCATCTCGGCTCGATGCTGGAGAAAGGTGAGTTTTCCGTCAAGGTGGGCTTTTTCTCCGATAAGGCGAATACGTCCTTTGTGACCAAATGGATTTCGCAAGCGTTGCTTGCTTTTGTCGGGACGGCGTTTGGCGGTATTTCGATCGGGCTCCTCAGCTTGGGCGGCCGTTATTCGGATGATGAATTTAATATGGTGACCATGTTTGGTTATACAGGCATCTTGATCAGCGCAGTTTTGCTTATCCGGGTTGCCATTCATGCCGTGCGCCATCTGAAGCAAGTGAAGGAATAGTTGGAATTACAGAACTACAAGGAACACAAGGAATACAGGAATACTTCAATAAAACCGGCCTTTATCACTGCTCCTTGCAGAGAATGGCCGGTTTTTTTTACGTCAAGATAGGGGTCAAATGCTCGATTGCCATGGAGCGTATGCGCTCTGTTTCCGGGATATGTTCGTATAGAAGATGGCCTTTTCCTGCATGCTCTAATTGCTCGCGTATGGCTGCATGGCGCCGCTTACCCGTATCGATAAAGCGGAAGTCGATCTGCCGCAGCCGCTCCATATCTTTCAATAGTTCGAAGGCGTCAGCTTTAACCGCAGTATTGATATCCTTCAGTTCCAGGGCCTCGAGCCGATTGGCGGTCCAGAGATTCTGAATGTCTCGCAAGGCTTTCATATAGTCAAGCTCCAGCTGCCGAAGGTTGCCCAGCTTAGAGAAGTCGCATAAGCGCTCGACTTTGGGCAGCGATAGATGAAGGAACTCTAGATTTTGAAGCTTGCCAAGAGGCTCGATATCGGTCAGATTGCGCACAGAGGAAAGCTTAAGCATACTCACATTGGAAGGGGCCAGCACCTCGATCGGACCTTTCACATCGCAGCTGTCGATGGACAGATACTTGATAAGCGGAAGCTCGTTAACGAAATCTAACTGGTCTATGGAGCAGTTAAGAATAAGCGTCTCTAGGGAAATGCATTCAGCAATTGGCCTCAGATCCTTGAATTTGCCATGCAGCTCTAGATAGGCTAGCTTCTTGTAGCTTTGGATGAAGGCCAGTTCTAGCGGTTTCTTAGGTGAGCTGATATTAAGAAATTGCAATTGCACCATTGAACCAAGCATGGACAAGTCTTGCGGCTCGCGGAGATTCAGCTGCAAGGCAGCAACATGCTTTAAGGACGCAAGCTTCGCCAGAAACTCCTCTGAATATCTGGTTTTCTCGTCCATCGTCGATAGGAACAGAATAAGATCGGGTCGCTTGGCGAACACCCGTGTATCCAGGTCAACCAGATCCTTCAGCGTATCCGCGCCCACTCTGAAGCTGACGGTCGCCCGGTTTCGCAGATGCTTAACTGCACGAATCATTTTCTCCGCATCCCAGGGAACGCCTTGTATCGAAGCATGCCAGATTTCACTCATGATGGGTCACCTCATTTGTGGATTTAGTAGAGTTATAGTTTTTAAGTAGTCGTTTCTCGAAACCAGCTATAAAATGGTAGAGAATACAAACCAAGTATACTGGTAATAGATAGCGGATGCCACTCGGAGCGGTTGGGTGAAAGGAATGAGGCGCATTGGAGCTATCCATTTTCGGAGAGTCTGTTTAAACCGGGGGAGAAGATTACGTGCATTCAGACGATGAAGCGGGGAAGACACTATCAATCCGTTTATCGGGTTGAGGTGAATGAACGCGATCAATCGCTAGGAACGATCTTGGGGAGCGGGTTAAGAGCGTTTTATCAGCTTGATTCTAAAGCATGTCCTTTCCATGACTTTACCCTGACTATTTGATCGAAATGGTGCGAAGGACGATAAAGCATCAGCCGGATGAGACGGCGGCAGCGGCACATGATGCATTCCCAGGCGATACGATTGAGCAATTGCTTGAATTTTTGAAGCGGCATAAGCCGTGCGATGATGAGCTTGTCGTGACCCATGGCGATTTCGGCACAGGGAATGTTATTGTTTATGAAGGGGCATTGAAAGGTTTTATTGATGTCGGGGAAATGGGCATATCTGATCTTTATTACGATATCTACTACTTGCTTAAAAGCTTGACCTGCTATATGGAGCGTCATGATGAGATTCCGGCCTTTCTGGAGGCTTACGGCTTGCCTCAGTTCGATGAGCACGCTTGAATTTTCATCGCATAATTGATACATTGCTCCTCTAGATGCTTTAGATGCTTTTGACTCGAGATGACAACACAGATGATGCAAGGAGACTATAAAATGAAATTTGAACGTGTGACAGCCGAAACGCTAGCTGCTGTACTGGATATTGTCAATTCCAATCCAGCTTATAATACGATGGAGAATGATACCCCCTCCAGAACATTGGAAGAAGTTGAGAGTGAATTTCTGAACGGGGAGAGCGAGAGTTACTTTATTATCGATGGAGACAGGAAGATTGGGCTTATCGATTTCCTACGGAACAATCCGAATGACGGCTGTCCATGGCTGGGGCTGCTGATGATTCATGGCGATTGTCATGCTGCTGGCTATGGCAGAAGGGCTTATGCTTCGTTCGAGGAGCAGTTCGTAAAGCTTCAGTATCCTAAGCTTAGAATTGGCGTTTTTCGGAGCAACGTTAAGGCGTTAGCCTTTTGGAAGTCTCTCGGCTTCGATCCATACAAGACTAGTACCTGGAGAGGCAAGGACGTCGATTGCTTGGAGAAGGAATTGTCGTAGATTGGGGAGGCAAGGTGATAGGTCGCTGAGACCGACTTAAATGTGCTAACTTCTCTTGGTAGAGGAAATTAAGTCGGAGAGACCGACTTAAAAGTGCCAACCTCCCTCGGTAGAAGGAAATAAGTCGGTGAGACCGACATATGAGGAGGCAACGTATGACCCATTTATTCCGCTACAACTGGATGGTCAGAGATGAATGGTTCCAATTATGCCGCCAAATCTCAAATGAGGAGCTATTGCGAAAACGGACTGGCGGAGCGGGGAGTATTCTGTATACGCTGTTTCACATTTTGGATGTGGAATATAGCTGGATTCGGGGAGTTCAGGAGAAGCCGGACATTCAAGTCCAATTCGAAGATTACATGTCGATTCAGCAACTACAGGAGCTTTCCGATACTTGGAGAGCAGAGTTGGAACCGTTCCTGGTAACATGGACGAGTGACCTTGACTATGAAGTCGTAAAAGTTCCATGGGCAACAGAGCAATACACAAAAGGGGAAGTAGTCAGACATGTAATCGCACATGAAATTCACCATATGGGCCAGCTATCGATTTGGGTAAGAGAGCTAGGGCTCAAACCGGTATCGACCAATGTGATCGGTAGAGGATTATTTAAACAAGAGGGCTGAAAATCTCGGAGTACAACTGGTACTCCGAGATTTTTGTTATCCTTCATCCTTCGTTCGGCCAGCCTTCACATGCTTCAGCTGCGCCACGATGATGACGCTAATGATAACGAGAAGAAACCAGGAACTGATCTTGCTGAAGCTGACGAGCTGCCAGGTTTCATGCTGGTCGGGATACTTCCAGGCGTTAAAGAACGTAGCAATATTTTCGGCCAGCCAAATGAAAAATCCCACAATGATAAAGGCAAGCGATAAGGGCATGCGATAAGTGACATTCCGCACCCGGTAGATAATCCGCGTTTTCCAGAATACGATGAAAACCAGCCCCGTCAGCCACCAACGAAAATCGGGAATAAAGTGATGGGTGAAGAAGTTCAAGTAGATAGCTCCGCCGAGCAGCATCGAAGGAACGATTCCAGGCCAGCCTGTCATGTCCATCCGTAGCCTCCGCCATATTTGGCACATAAAGCTTGCTACGCTGGCATACATAAATCCGCTATAGAGCGGGACTCCGAACAGCTTCGTATACCCAGGGTCCGGGTATGCCCAAGACCCCATATGCACCTTATACAGCTCCAGCGCTAACCCAATGACGTGAAAAAGACAAATGACCTTGATCTCATCCAGCGTCTCCAGCCCGCTGCGGTACATGAGGTACTGCACGCCAAGCAAAATAAGCAGAATGGCATCATACCGGTGAAGGAAAGGGAATTCTAAAACGGTTGACACCGCCAAGGTTCCGAAGATTGCCACAGGAAAGATGCAGCTCATCGCCTGATGATAGCCAAAATGCAGCAGTTGAATAACAGGTTTCATTGGGTGTTCACCCCGCACATTGATTTAGAATGCTTTGGTCATTCCCTATCATAAGGGGGAGGGCTGTTCGGAAAAAGAGAAATTAACAAACGGGAAATTGCTTATTTTCGCAAAGCGCTTAAGTTCGGCCATCGATACGGCGTTCAAGATTAGTTAAAGAAAAATATTCCCTTTCTTGTCACGGAAATCTTGGTTACGATCAATACAGTTAAGAGTGTGAAGGAAGGGGATATCCATGACTGGTATGTTTAAAATGGATACTCAAGCTGGTATTCAAGATACGGTGGCTCAGTTAAAGATTCCTGCTCTGCGGGCGCTGCTGCATTATGATCTGGACTGGGAATCGATTCGGTTCAATCAATTATCAGCAACATGTACGTTTAAAATAAATACAACGGAAGAAGGCTCCTTCTTGCTTCGTTTGCATGCGGGATTGATCAAGGAGGAGATTGTATCCGAGATCGTGTGGCTGGATTTTTTGAATAAAAGGATGAATATGCCTCTGCCCCAAGGAGTTCAGGCTCGCAATGGAGCAAGCGTCGTAAGAGTATTCCAAGAGAATGGCACCCAGGTATACGCTTCGCTCATGCGCTGGGTGGAAGGCGAACACGAGTATGGAGAATTATCTGAAGAGCAGCTTGTTCAAGAAGGCGTGCTCTTGGCGAAGCTGCATCAAGCGTCGCAACAATTCGAGATACCCGCTAGCTTTACGCGCCCTGTATGGGGAGAGCACAGCTTTAGAGAATCAATGGAGCATTTGGAGCAGCATTACGACAAATTCTTGACCGAAGCAGAGTTTTCTTTGTACCAGTCAGCGGCGGAAATGATTTGTTCGAGAATGGCTGGGCTACGTGCAGAACATGAACATTTCGGAATGATTCATGGTGATCTGCACCAGGGCAATATCGTCTTTCATCAGGGGGAGCCTCGGCCAATAGACTTTGGAAGATGCGGATTTGGTTATCATCTCTACGACATTGCACAAACCATACTAGGCCTCCATCCAACTCAGCGAGCGTTAGTGATTAAGGGGTATGAGAGCATCAGAGAACTGGGCGAGGACTGGCAGTCCAAGCTTGCGACCTTCGCAGTCATGGTCATGATTGAAAATTACAGCCACCATGCTCCTGATCCTAGAGAGACAGAAGGGCTGAAGGTGGAGCAACCTTACGCGCAGGAGATATTGAAGAGATATAGAAACGGAGAGCCGTTTTTATTTCAGTCATTTCAGGGCATTTATTGTTCAGACAAAGAGGGAGGTGCAGGAAAATGATTTTTGAACTGAATAAAAGTGATTTCTATAAATGCTCCGACATGTTGAATCCAGAGGGGCAGATTGAAGTTGCGGCAGTCCTATCCGGAACGAATCCTGGGCGGGTTTTTGTGGACAATGTGGAACAGCCTGAATCTGGATTTATATGGCTAGGGAATAATGATGGGTTTATATTTATCGGGAAAGAAAACAATGAGTCATTTAATCGTGAAGTGAACACGTTCATTGACCATGTCATAGCTCCAGTAGCAATAAAAGCAGACTTAGAATGGTTTGAGGCAATTTGCAACCATCAGGGATGGGAGAAGACATTAGAAGATTTGTTTCAAAATCGTAATGCGGAAAGTTGGCGGCAGAGAGTCTACAAATATACAAAAAAGAATCATGAGCAAGAAGGAGTGGCTTTGATCGATCAAGAATGTAACGTAATGGAAGTGACTCGGCAACTCTATGAGAACGACAATAACTCCATTCATAATATCGCGTTTTTGCGCTCGAAAATATTGAGTTTTTGGGCATCGCCTGATTATTTTTTTGAAAAGGGGATCGGGTATTGCGTTGTTTATCGTAATCAAGCAAGTTGTTAGTATATGCTTCTCCGGATTTGTTGCTGGAAACGTGCACTGTATCGATGTGGAGACACAGGATGCATTTCAAGGCAAAAAAATGGCCCAGACGGCAAGCCGCCAATTTGTAAGAGCTTGTTTGGAGAAAAATACGGTTCCGTATTGGGATTGCATGGAATCTAATAAAGCTTCCATTTCGGTTGCTGAGCGTCTTGGTTTCTCCAGAGTTTTCAGCTACAAGGGCTATGCCTTTCCATTAAATCATCGCTAGCGTGGAGGTTGTATTCAAGCAAAAAAGTGCGTTTAATCGAATGCAGCGAGATCCTCATTCTTTGTGTTATTTCCTTACCATATACCGGATTCAGTATGGGGAAACGTGTGTACGCCACATTGGTTGGTTTTGTCTATATATCTTTTGGCGAACAAATCGTTGAGAGGATAAGAAGATTGGTGAATAAACCTACTGAAAAGATTGGCGGCAGGCATTAGTCTATTTTTTTCAGCCATATTGACTTTCTCATCGCGATTATGTACGATCAAGGGCATAACTTCAAACATGGCATTGATCAAAGACAAGATCTCCTTCACGGGTTGCCCAGAGAGAGAAGCGATTGCTGAAAGCTTCTTCTGCCACGGACGAGAGATTACCGCTTTGTAGCTGTGTCGTTGAACCTTGTGAATCTGTTCTTCACAGGCAGTAAGCGAACACCGTCTTATCCTCGTTACCGGATACCAGAGGACCTTGCATCTGACTGCGGAGAACAGCCGCAGACAAACATATGCAGGTTGAACTAGGGTGGAACCACGAGCTGAACGCACTCGTCCCTTTCGGGATTGTGCGTTTTTTTGCGTTCACAAATAGATTGGAAATGGAGGCAAGGATCATGGAGATCAAGGTAACGTTGGCAGATCAGACAGTCAGGAGGTGTGAGCAAGGCACCACCGTCATGCAGCTGGCCGAGTCGATCAGTACAGGACTGAAGAAAAATGCTGTCGCCGGAAAAGTAAACGGCAAACTTGTAGATCTAAGTCACGCGATCGAACATGACAGCCTCGTGGAAATCATTACTCTGGATAACCCGGAAGGGTTGGACGTATATCGGCACAGCACTGCGCATGTAATGGCTCAAGCGATCAAACGGATTTTTGGCGATCAGAAGGTAAAGCTCGGGATCGGCCCCGTCATAGCGGACGGCTTCTACTACGATATGGATATCGAAAAGCCCTTGTCCAGCGAGGATTTGCAGTCAATCGAGCAAGAGATGGAGCGTATCGTACGAGAAAACCTCCCGATTGTGCGCAAAGCTGTCAGCAGAGATGAGGCGCTTCGGCTATTCGAAGGATCGAATGAACCACTGAAGCTGGAGCTAGTTCACGATTTGCCTGAGGATGCGGAGATTAGCATCTATGAGCAGGGAGAGTTCGTGGATCTATGCAGAGGGCCGCATCTTCCCTCGACTGGCCGCATCAAAGCATTCAAGCTGCTTAGTGTCGCAGGCGCTTATTGGCGCGGCGATTCAAACAACAATATGCTGCAGCGAGTATACGGCACAGCTTTCTCTAAGAAAGCGGAGCTGGATGAGCATTTGCGACTGCTGGAAGAAGCGAAGCAGCGCGATCACCGCAAGCTGGGCAAGGAGCTGGAGCTGTTCATGTTCTCCGAGGAAGCTCCGGGGATGCCGTTTTATTTGCCCAATGGAATGACGATTCGTACAGAGCTGGAGAACTTCTCTCGTGATCTGCAGCTTAAACGCGGTTATGTAGAAGTTCGCACACCGCTTATGATGAATCAGCAAATATGGGAGAATTCGGGTCACTGGGAGCATTATAAGGACAATATGTACTTTGCACAGGTGGATGACGCCAAGCATGCGCTTAAGCCGATGAACTGTCCGGGCCATATGCTGATCTATGGGAACAGCCTACGTTCCTACCGTGAGCTGCCCATCCGTATGTTCGAATACGGGCAAGTGCATCGGCATGAATATTCCGGCGCGCTTAGCGGGATGATGCGGGTTCGGACATTTTGTCAGGATGACGCCCATCTGTTTGTGCTGAGGGAGCAGATCGAGGAGGAAATCGGCCAGGTGATGGAACTGATTGATCAGGTCTATCGCATCTTCGGCTTCGAGTATCGCATCGAGCTGTCAACAAGGCCAGAGGATTCGATGGGGTCCGATGAGCTGTGGAACGAGGCGGAGCGGGCGCTGCAGAATGTGCTGGAGAGCCGTGGAGTGGTTTACCGGCTGAATGAGGGCGATGGAGCGTTCTACGGACCTAAGATCGACTTTCACATTCGGGATGCGATTGGACGAAGCTGGCAGTGTGGCACGATTCAGCTGGATTTCCAAATGCCTGAGAAATTCGATCTCTCCTATATTGGAGAGGACAACCGTAAGCATCGTCCGGTCGTCATTCACCGCGCGGTGTACGGGTCGGTGGATCGCTTCATCGGCATCCTGACGGAGCATTATGCCGGGGCGTTCCCGGTATGGCTCGCGCCTGTGCAAGTGAAGCTGCTTCCGGTATCCGATAAGTATGTCGATTATGCCCTGCAAGTTAAGAAAGTGTTCGAGGAAGCAGGCATCCGAGCAGCTATCGACAGCCGCAGCGAGAAGCTGGGCTACAAAATCCGCGAAGCACAGCTGAAGAAAGTCCCTTATATGATCGTACTGGGAGAGAACGAGCTAAATTCCTCTACGGTGTCGGTCAGAAAGAGGGGAGAAGGCGATCTCGGTTCCAGAGACGTTCGTGAGCTTGCAGCTCACATCATGGAAGAAATTCGCTCGAAGCAATGAAGAAGAAGTAATTGCACCTTCATTTCTAAGCGAACTGGCCGGCAGTATGCGCTTTTGAAGCGGCTGCCGGCCTTTTTTAGCTGGCGTAGCCTGAGCCCTAGTTGTGGTCATTTCTTCCAAATACCGTTAATATGAACATAAACCTATTCAAGGAGGCTATTCATGCTTAACACGGAACAAATTCAAAAACGTATTCCGCACAGATATCCTTTTCTGCTGGTGGATCGAATCGTCGAGCTGGATGGGGGGAAGAGAGCTGTCGGCATTAAAAATGTGACGATCAACGAGCCGTATTTTACGGGACATTTCCCAGGTTATCCGGTTATGCCGGGCGTTCTGATCGTAGAAGCGCTGGCGCAGGTCGGGGGCATCGCCATGTCGGATGGCGAGAGCGGTAATAAGCTTGGCTTATTCACGGGAATTGATCAATGCCGGTTCAAGCGGCAGGTCAAGCCGGGAGACCAGCTCCAGCTCGCATTTGATGTAACCCGGGTCAAGGGGCCGATCGTGAAGGGCAAAGGGGTAGCCACAGTGAACGGTGAACTGGTGTGCGAGGCGGAGATTATGTTCGCATTCAGTTCCATCTAGGTGATAAGCTGCTGTACTCTGCATGGGAGGAGCGACCCGATCGGATGATGAAGTATTTCGAGCCAGTCAATTGGAGAGTATTTAACCTATCCGCATGGATAGTTATTATTCTGGCATATGTTGTTCCTTTTCGAACAGTCAAAAACGGATGGATAGAAGTGGGGTTTCCCATTCCATTTCTGACGATCTATAGTAACTGGCGGGCCAATCTGTTGGCATCGCTAAGCCTCAATCCATTGAGCTTGTTTTTGAACATTGTCGTTGTGTATCTCCTTATATCGGTGATTCGCAGGTTGTATAAGAGACCGAAGGAAACGGGCGGCCCAAGTTAGGTCTAACGTATAACTATTATGCCTTTCGGGTCACTCATACGTACCAGCTCTAGCAAGAGCTATTAACCGTTCCATCTCTAGTCTTAAAGTCTCGCATTACTATTGATCGATCTAGGAATAAGGTGTCATAATGGAAGATGTTGTATAGCCGACTAGCGATCATGCGTAAAGGAGAATGATATGTTCAAGAAAATGTTGGCTGCCGCTATGGCAGGGATCATCGTCAGCACGTCCTGGAGCGGCTTATCGTCTGCCGCAAGCAAGACGGAAGAAAAACAGTGGATCAAGTTTGGCGGTATTGAAGTCTTCTATAATTATACGGAGTATTTGAGGTATGAGGAGACGACACAGTTTCCGTTTGTGCTTAATGGCGTCACTTATTTGCCGGTACGCAAAGTAGCGGAGGCGCTGAACAAAAATGTAAGGTACGAGTCATCGACTTCTACTATTATTATTGAAGGTCGCTATAACGGGAAGAAACCGGAAGATCAGTATAGCTACGCTTACGAGACGACGAGCCAGGTCAAGCTGAAGTCGGTTAAGGTCAATCTCAATGTGGACGGCAAGCTGGTGGCCAAATCCATTGATGCCTACTCGATCAATAATACGACCTTCTTGCCTGTCAGACAGGTTGCTGAATATACGGATACGGATATTGAATGGGATCCGAGCACCAAGTCGATTTATTTGGAGAAGAAATTCGAATATCCTAATGCGAAGCGTTCTCTAGTGGAAGCTACCGCTCAGGAAGTGGAATCAAACATTGATATGGGCACTCAGTTTCTGGAATCCTATGATAACGTTGCTCCTTCAGTCGTAACCAGAGTTGGAGCTGACGGCCATATTTATGTAGCGGCAGCTGAAAAAGCCGACAATGGCAAGTTGACTATCGCCAAATATGATTCGTCGATGAAGCTGGTGGGCACGCAGTCGATTCCCAAGGAATATCCGTACTTCGGTGGCTTGGCGCTGGATGAGCAGGGCCGTTATTACGTGCTCTGGGGGCGTTCGCTGGAGGAGTCTCAAGGCTCAAGCGCCAGTGTGAAAATAACCAAGTACAGCGCGCAAGGCGAAAAGCTTGGGGAAGTGTCGTACACCGGAAGCGAGCAGTCCTTTATGGGCACTAAAGTTCCGTTCGATCATGCGAATGCAACCATCAAGGTGCATAATGGCTTCGTCGTTGCTTTCTTCGGCAGAACGATGTTCAAATCATCGGACGGGCTGAATCATCAATCCTCTACTGCGCTGTATGTCACTTCCGAAACCATGAGCAAAGTAGAGCTGCCGATTCCATATGCAAGCCATTCCTTTGATCAGCACCTGGCTTTGGACGGCAGCGATATATTGTTCGTGGATCGGGGCGATGTCTACCAACGGGGCCTTATGCTGCAAAAGATCAATGCTGAAAATCAAAGCAAAAGCCTGCTTGTGCCATTCAGCTTTAAGATGGGTAAGGCGATCTACCAGCTGACCTTCGCAGAATTGGGCGGGCTTGCGGTAACCGATCAAGGTTATGTGTTGCTTGGGGCGGCGGAGCGGTCCATGACGCCGGAGTCGGCAAGCTCGCGACATAATGAATCGAGAAATTTATTTTTGCAGCTGATTGCGAAGGACTTTGAGAATACGGCTGCGCCGATTCTGTCCCAAGGCGAGACTGCCGAATTCCATGTCGATGTGTACGGACGATCCTATGATGCTAAGAACGAGGGTGTCGTATGGCTGACCAACTATACGGACATAAAGAAGAATAATGCAGCTCATCCGAAGATCGCTGCGCTCGATCAGAACCGTGTGCTGGTGATGTGGGAAAATATGAAGTATAACTCGGACGATACATTGGTATACGATACAACCTACTATATAATCGTTACGCCTGAAGGTAAAGTGCTGAAAGGGCCTGAATCAATTGAAGGTGCCAGACTGAATATCGGTGACGAGCTTGTCTATGCCGACGGCTATGTGTATTTTTCTTCTAATTATCGAGACAAGATGCATCTATATCAACTGGATGTCCGACAATAGCTGGATTGTAAAGCCGCCCGTAGGGGCGGTTTTTTGCTTGGTAGGATGAGAACATTCGTTCTTTGTAGTATGATGCTAGAATAGGACAAAAAAATGGGAAGTGACTTCAAGTGTATCCATACACCATCTGCTTCATTAAACGCGGCAACAGTCTGTTGCTCTTAAATAGAGAGAAAGCTCCGACGAAAGGGCTGTGGAACGGAGTTGGCGGGAAGTTCGAGCCGGGCGAATCGCCGCTGGATTGTGTACTGCGCGAGACGTTCGAAGAGACGGGTATAAGGCTGGCTGACGCCCAATATAGAGGCGTAGTGAGTTGGGAATCAGACGGCATTTCCACTGGCGGTATGTACGTCTTTGTCGCCGAGCTCCCGGAAGATTATATCTATCCGACGCCTGTTAAAATCAGCGAGGGCATTCTGGACTGGAAGTCTATCGACTGGACGCTGTCCGAGAGAAATCTTGGAATAGGCGAGATGATCCCGTACTATTTGCCCGCCATATTGAACGGGGAATGCTTGGAGCATCGATGCACTTTTTTGAATCATAGATTAACGGGCTATGCCGCAGTTCCATTAACATTGGAGGTACACTCCTAGCATTAGCCTGGAATCGTTGCCATTCACGAGAATTATTAAATGCATAAAAGGATGGATGAGAAATGACCATCGTTATTAGACAAGAGCAGCCGGAGGACTATGGGATCACTGAACAGGTTGTAAAAAGCGCATTCGCCGATATGGCGTTCAGCGATCAGACGGAGCATGAATTGGTGGCCCGGCTCCGCCAGTCTGCGGAGTTTGTCCCGGAGCTGTCTTTAGTGGCGGTAGATCAAGAACATGATGAGATCATAGGCCATATTCTTTTATCGAAAATAAAAATTGTGGGCGATGACGATAGCGTCGAGTCTCTTTCGCTTGCGCCGGTGTCGGTGCTGCCGGAGTATCAAGGCCAGGGCATAGGGCGGCAATTGATCTCCGAATCGTTGCATCAAGCCAGCGAGCATGGCTATTCATCGGTGGTCGTTATGGGACATGCGGACTATTATCCGAAGTTTGGATTCAGGAAAGCATCGGAATGGGGGATCAAAGCCCCTTTTGAAGTCGAGGACGAAGCCTTCATGGCGATGGAGCTTTGCGAACATGCGCTTGAGCGCGTATCTGGCATTGTGGAATACTCGGGGGCTTTCTTCGAATAGGAGACAGGAGAATACGACAAGGCACCTAATAGCATGAAGGCAAGGAGTGATGAAGATGTGGGATCAGATATTTGAGCGGGAGTGGGCCAAGTTTCCGGGGGCGATACGGGAGGAGTGGCATGCGCTTCAGACGAAATGGAACGAGCCGTTGTCGGAGCAGGAGTTGCGGGAGATTAGAGAGCGCCAAGTAAATCCGTTTCCTGTATCCTCGCCGTACTATGCGCTTTATAAGCCTCTTGTGCCGGAGACTTGGACATTTCCGAAGCGGGCCTTGCCGGAGAGCTACGGAGAGCTGCTGCAATACTCCAATGGAGGAGAGTTCCAGACGGGCGATCGTCACTTTCAATTTTTTGGGACCTCGGATTTCAGAGCTATGAATTTGGCCTATGAATTTCCGGCGTATATGCCGGGGACGGTGTCGTTTGCGATGGACGGCAGCGGGCATCACTACATATTCGATATGAGGGCGGAGCCGCGCAATGGGGAATATCCGATTTTGGTGGCGCATTCCGGAAATTTGGGGTTCGAGGATTGTATATGCGTCGCAGATTCTTTGCAGGAACTGTGCAGAGGGACCGAAGAAATCTCGCTACCATAGTTCGATGTGCGTGGGGATGGCGTGCAATAGAAGAAGGGCTTGCGCCAATACGCGCAAGCCCTTCATTGTTAGCTATGTACTACTGCACATAAGGCTTGCTGACCTTTTTCTCTATCAAGCCTTGCAGCTTGCCGAAGCAGAGAGCGACGATCAGATAGAGCAGGCTGACGGAGAGGAAAGCTTCCATCACCTTTAACGTGTCGGCAGCCATCAGTTTGGCTTGGCCCATCATTTCCGTTAGCCCCAGCGTAAAGCCGAGCGACGTCTCCTTAATAATGACGAGAAAGGTATTGCCCAGGGAGGGCAGTGCGATCCGGTATGCCTGCGGGAAGACGATGCGCCGGAATGTCTGGAGCCTGGTCATGCCGACGGATTGTGCGGCCTCTGATTGTCCGCGATCCACCGAGTCGATTGCCGCGCGGAAAATCTCCGCGAGATAAGCTCCGTTGTTCAAGCTGATCCCGATCACCGTAGCCTGGAATGCATTCATCGCACTCAGCGCCGGGAAGATCTGCGGCAGACCGTAATAGAGCAGGAAGAGCTGGACGAGCAGCGGCGTAGAGCGGAAGAATAAGATATAGGCATTTGCTGCTCCATGAACAACCTTGAGACGTGAACGAATCATCGATTCAATGATAATGCCAAGCATGACGGAAAATATCATGGACAGGACAGACAGCATCATCGTAATGGGCAGATAGCTGAGCAACTGCGGCAGGCTTTTTATCAAATAAGACAGATCGAAGTTCATCGTCTTACTCCGCCGGCTTGCTTATGTCTTCGCCATACCACTTTTCCGCAATTTGCTTGATCGTGCCGTCATCGCGCAACTCCTTCAAAGCGGTATTTACGTCTTCGACAAAAGCCTTGTTCTCGTCGTTAATGAGGAATGGACTTCCGGCAGGTATGACGACGAATTGCTCGCCCGCCAGACGAAGCGGCTGGCCGGTTTTTTTGATTTGGGCGAGCGCAGCTGCTTTGGTGGAGAAGGTGGCGTCCAGTCTGCCGAGCAGCACATCGCGGAAGGCCCCTTCGCCGGTCTCGTACGTGACGACTTCGATTTTTTCTTCGGGGTCGGCTTCCTTAATATAGTTCAACATAATTTTATTGCCTGCAACGAGGCCGATTTTTTTACCTTTCAAATCCTCCAGCGAGTTCACTGTTGTATTTTCTTCTTTCACTACTAACTGCGCGCCGGAGTAGACGTACGGATCGGTGAACAGGTATTTCGCTTTTCGTTCCTCAGACAGGGCGATTGAATTGACAATCGTATCAATCTTCTTGGACTCCAGCGCGCCGAATAAGCTGGCGAAGTCAGTCAGCTGATATTCAATCGTGAAGTCCAGCTTCTCCGCGAGCTTCTCCCAAATCTCGATTTCATAGCCTTCCAGCTTATCTCCGTTCTCCGTATTCTTGAAGGAGTACGGATAGAACGCGCCGTTCGTTCCGATCCGAACGATCTTCTGTTCTTTGGCAGCACCGGAGGCAGCTTTCTCACCGCCATTTCCACAAGCGGCCAGCAGTGAAGCGGCGACAAGCGCTAACACTGCGCCCGCAAGCGATCTTCTGAATATATGCCATTTACTTTTGCTTCTCTTAATTGTAAGCACGATGATTACCGCCTTTTTATCATAGAGTGGTTGTTGCCGGGTTAGGATCCGCTCCGGGCAGACAGAGGCTGCTTGCCGAGGAGCTGTCCCGCGAAGTCCGGCTCATCCAGCATGGGCCGTCCGATGGCGACGAAATCGGCAAGTTGCTCCGCTACGACACGCTCCGCCAGCGCTCTTTGATGGATGCCACCGACGGCGATGACAGGCAAAGTCGTCTCTGATTTCAGAACTGCCGCATATGGAATCTGATAACCGGGATAGACGTCCAGCGGTCGCAGGGGCGTAATGCCGCCGGAGCTGACATGTACGGCATCCAGTAGCGGCTCCAGCCGCTTGACGATGTCCGCTATATGCAGCGGAATCAGGCCGCCCGGATCGTAATCGGAAGCGGATACCCGGATTTGGACCGGATAATCTGGCCCCACCGCTTCACGTACAGCTATCGCCACCTGCAGGACAAATTGCAGTCTGCGGTTCGGACTGCCGCCGTAAGAGTCTGTGCGCAGATTGGAGATCGGCGACAGGAATTGATGCAGCAGATAGCCGTGCGCGGCATGAAGCTCAATGCCGTCGAAGCCGGCTTCACGGCTGCGGAGCGCGGCTTCTCGATAACGTCCAATGAGTTGCTCTAATTGTTCGTTTTTAGCCTCGAACGGCAGACCGTATTCATCGCTAAATGCAATTGGGCTTGACGAAAGCAGCCTCTCTCCGGGAAGCAGATGAGACTTGCGTCCGCCATGCGACAGTTGGATGAAGACGCGGGCGTCCCTTGTATGGACGGCTTTGACGACCTTGCCGAGCGGCTTAATGTGGGAGTCGGAGTAAATGCCGATATCATCCTGATACAAGCGGCCGTCTTGCGATACGGCAGTGGATTCGATGATGACCAATCCGACATCGGCTGCTCGCCGTCCATAGTGCTCGACATGATAGTCCGTCGCATGTCCGGCAGGCGTGCCTTTATGCTGCTGCATCGGCGCAAGAACGAGCCTGTTCTTCAGCTGGAGCTTGTTGATTCGGCCGGGCGATTGCAAAGAAACGGTCATGCAAAAGCTCCTTTCCACTTATTCTTATAGGTTTAATTGGTTTATGGTCGTTATTATAGAGGCAATTCCACCTGTAAATCCAATATGAAGTTCGCTATCGCTTTCATTGGTCCAGCCTATCAATTCGATAAGTAATTTGATATTGGAGTTGGCGCGGAGCCTACCGTTAAGATGTAGGGGACAAATAAGCTGCTTGCTATTATGGCAGCCGATAAGGAGGAACAACGCTTGAGCTTTGAATTTGGAGTGTATACGTTCGGCGATTTGACGCGTGATCCGCATAGCGGACGTCCGATCAGCGCGAAGCAGCGGCTGGAGGAGATTATTGCGGCGGCGAGGCTTGCCGAGGAAGCCGGGCTTGATGTTTTCGGAGTGGGTGAGCATCATACGCCGAACTTTGCGGTGACGGCGCCGCCGGTCGTCTTGGCTGCGATTGCCAGACATACGAAGCGTATTAAGCTGACAAGCGCCACAACTGTATTAAGCACGGTTGACCCCGTGCGTCTATACGAGGACTTTGCGACACTGGACCTGCTGTCGGATGGCCGGGCGGAGATTATCGCGGGCCGCGGAGCCATGGCGTTCCTGGATACGTACCGCTTGTTCGGCTACGAGCTGGATGATTATGATGAGCTGTTTCAGGAGAGGATTGACTTGCTGCTTCAAATCAACAATAAGGAGAGCGTGTCATGGAAAGGACGCTTTCGTCCCGAGCTGATCGAGGCGGGAGTCGCGCCTAGGCCGCTTGGCGGCAAGCTACCCCTATGGATCGGCGTAGGCCGAACACCGGAGAGCGCGGAGCGGGCGGGCAGGCTGGGAACAGGACTGACGTTCGCGCAGCTGAGCGGCGATCCGAGCCGGCTTAAGCCGCTGGCGGATGCTTACCGGGCGGCGGGCAAGTCGGCTGGCTATACGCCGGAGCAGCTTCCGATCGCGGTGTGCGGACACGGCTATATTGCACCAACCCCGCGCGAGGCGCTGGACGAATATTTGCCGTACCATGCCAATTACTTCGAGCATATTATGCAGAAACGTAATCCGGCGGACCGCTTGTCCCGCGAGGAGTTCGAGCAGTCGACAGGCCCGAATTACGCGCTGGCTGTCGGCAGTCCCGAGCAGATTGTGGAGAAAATCTTATATCAGCATGAGCTAATTGGACATAGCCGTTATATCCTTCAATTAGATATCGGGGGCGTGCCTTACGCCAAAGTCGCCCGTTCCATCGAGCTGCTGGCTGCGGAAGTCATGCCGGTCGTCCGGCGCGAGCTCAGCCGCCAATAGGCGGGGAGGGGAGAAGCGCTTCGTTAACTGCCCATACCCCGCAGCTTCGCCTAAGAGACGTTTGACCTACACGCCTCAAGCGTGCGGAACAAGCGTCTTCGTCATTTCAATTTCCGTGGCAAGGAGATTGTATTGACCAACCTTGTCATGAAGACTAGAATGGGATTAATGATGAAAATCATACAATTGATTCCAAATTACAAGTCGAGCAGACAACTGTAGGCTGAAGCAACCCGCTTCGGCTTTTTTTGCTTTTGGCGGGCGATTCATTTCAAGATAGAGAGGAGAAGGAGAATGGACCTGTTGCAATTAAAGTATTTTCAAACGGTTGCCCGTCGGGAGCATATTACGCAAGCGGCCAAGGAGCTGAATATTGCGCAGCCGTCCTTGAGCCAGACGATTGCGCGGCTGGAGGATGATCTGGGTGTGGCGTTATTCGACCGTCTGGGTCGCAATATTCGGCTGAATGAGGCAGGAAGAGTCTTCTTGCAGCATGTCGAGCGCGCCTTCACCGAGCTGGAGAAAGGCAAACGGGAAGCCGTCCGGGTAGCGGGCAAATATGAGGAAGTTATTACGGTGGCCTCCATCCATCTTCCGTTCGTATCCGAGATGCTGGCTTCGTTCGTTGCGAAGCATCCCGAGACGAGATTCCGGTTTCAGCAAGGCTGCTATAATTCGATGAAGCAGCTTTTGAAGGATAAGGAGATCGACCTATGCGTATCCGCACCGCCCATTGAGCTGCCGAATACGACCAGCATCACGCTGCTGACGGAAGAACTGCGCCTCCTGGTGCCGACGAGCCATCGTCTGGCTTCCCGTGAGTCCATTCATTTGATCGAGGTGGAGAAGGAAGCTTTTATCGGGCTCAAAGCCGGCTTCGGGCTGCGGGATGCGACGGATGGGCTGTGCCGCAAAGCGGGTTTTACGCCAAATGTCATTTTTGAGGTCGAGGACCCTGCCCTGCTCCATAAGCTTGTCCGGGCCGGCATCGGCATCGCCTTTATTCCCGCCTTATGGGATATGGACAACACGGACCCCGCTACTGTAGCTGTGCGAATCGCTGATCCGAACTGCTTCCGGACGATAAGCTTGACCTGGTCGGAGCGGCAGGAGCTGTCTCCCAGCTTTGAACGATTCCGAATTTATGTGATTGAATATTTTCATAAGCTGCAACAGAGATTGGCAGGCGCTGCTTCCTCAGGGGGAGAGCATACACGCTCCATTATAGGATTGGAACGATTAAAATAATATTGATTTTGGTATTGGATGGGGAATGACGGGCAACCTTATAATCATTTTGTAGCCAAAATACCCATTAAATTCATAGGTTAACTATGAAAAGTGGCGGGGTGCCTTATTCTCAAAAGTTTGTTCGGCAGAGATTATAACCGAACGACTAGAGGGATAGGGGGACAAAATGAGGGGTAAGGGAGTGTATGGTCATGAGCAAAAAGACACAAGGGACTCACAAGGCAGTGGCGTTAGCCATGCTCGCTTTCGTCTTGCTGCTGACAGCTTGCGGCGAGAATACGGGAAAAGTGGGGGCAGCGGTACCGGCAAAGGCGTCGTCAGAGGCTCCGGCCAAAAAACTGGTAATCGGTTCGACGGGAGGCTTCTATCCATACGTATTCCAGAACAGCGACACGAATAAGCTGGAAGGCTTCGAGGTGGATCTGTGGAGCGAAATCGCCAAGCTGACCGGCTATGAGGTCGAGTGGAAAACATCTGAATTTAGCGGCCTATTCGGATTGCTGGATACCGGGAAGATCGATACGATTGCCAATTCCATCGCCGTGACGGAGGAGCGGAAGAAGAAGTATTTGTTCAGCGAGCCTTACGTGTATTCCGGAGCACAGCTTGTCGTGAAGGAAGGGAATGACGCGATTCAGTCGCTGGAGGATTTGAAGGGGAAGAAGATCGGCATCCAGCTCGGGACGAACTTCGCCAATCTGGTCAAGGACTTCGATAAGAGCGGCGAGATCGAAATCGTCAATTACGAGTCGGCGGAAGCAGGTTTTCAGGATGTGGCGATTGGGCGCATCGACGCGACCTTCGCGACGAAGGCTTCAGCCCTCGGAACGATTCAGAAGACGAAGCTGCCGCTTCAGCTTGGCGGCAAGCAGCTGACGACGATACCGGCAGCTAATCCGTTCTTGAATAAGGAAGAGAACAAGGAGTTAATCAATGAGGTGAATGATGCGCTGAAGCAGCTTCGCGAGAATGGGAAGCTGGCCGAGATATCGACCAAATGGTTCACGCAGGATTTGACCAATCCGGATAACTGACGCAGGTAGGGCGTTGGAAGGGGCGAAGGCCATTTATGTTTGATTTGGTATATTTGCTGTCGGCGCTTCCCCGGCTGCTGCAATTCATGTATTTGACTGTTACCATCGCCGTGCTCTCGATGCTGTTCGGGCTGGTGCTCGGATTGCTGCTGGAGACGGCGATCAGGCGCAAGGTATTCCTGTTGTCCACTTGCTCAAAAGTATACATTTCGTTTTTCCGGGCGACGCCGCTGCTTGTGCAATTGTTTATTTTGTACTATGGCGTTCCGCAAGTGATTCCCGCGTTCGGTGAGATTAATGCTTATTGGGCGACTGTAATCGGCATCAGCATGAACTGTGCAGCGTATCTGGCGGAGAATATCCGGGCGGCGATTCGCTCGATCGATTACGGACAGTGGGAAGCATGCCAATCCATCGGCATGACCCGCTGGCAGAGCATGCGGCGGGTGATCCTGCCGCAGGCGCTCCGCATCGCGCTGCCTTCCTTCGGCAATCAATTCGTGACCGTCGTGAAGGAGACGTCGCTAGGCTTCACCTTGGGCTTGACCGAGACGATGGCGCAGGCCAAGCTGATGGCTGCCGATACCTACAAGTTTCTGGAATCGTTCCTGGCGGCTGCCATTCTATATTGGTTGGCCGCTATTGTGTATGGCTATATTCAAAGCGCCATGGAGAAGCGGGTCAACCGTCCGTACGGCCATGAGGTATAACCGGTGATGAGGCAGACAAGGAGTGGGATGAATGAGCACGTTAAATGAATATTTGCAGGACAAAAAGTCGGCGTTGGATGCTCGCAAGCATAGACTGGCGAAGGAGAATGAGGTAGTCCCGAATAAGCTGAAGGCGGGCATTCGGGTTGCGGGACGAAGCGGCGTTCGGGAGATTCGGATTCGCGACTTCCAGGTGGTCAGCGACAGCGGGCCCGAGCTTGCGGGGCATAGTCTCGGCCCGAGCTCGCCCGAGCTTCAGCTTGGCGTTCTCGGCAGCTGCCTGTCGCATATTACGCTGATTCAGGCTGCGGAGCGCGGAGTGCCGCTGGAAGCGGTAGAAGTAGAAGTGACGGGTGACATGCATCCGCTGGCAGGCAAGCCGGGCTATGAGGATGTTCCGGTGTACCTGCATAATATCGCATATACATTGCGCATTGAATCCAGCGCTTCTCCGAAGGAGCTTGAGGAGCTGCATGAAGCAGTCGAGCTGGCTTGCCCGATCTTGAATCTGCTTCAGCAGCCTCAGCAAGTGACAGGGACGCTGGTACGTACGAAGCGGAAGCGCGCCAAGCGGGCATAAGGGAGACAGGGGACGGGCGTAGGAGTTTGTTTACGCCAAGACAAAAGCAGGAAGCGGGCATCATGCGCGCTTCCTGCTTTTTACTTTGGAGAGACAGGCTGCTGTTGGTTAAGCCGGCATACCGCTAGTTCACTGCCCTGAGGCGGATTGCAGCTCTCGCTGCTGCTCGCGCTCGATCACTTCCAGGAATTGATGCTTGAACGCCATGCCGCGAATGACCGTCTCCCCGATGATGAAGGTAGGGGCGGAGTTGATGTTGGCGACATAATAAGCCTGATGCAGCGCTTCGCGGTGCTTCTCGCGGTAGGTGCGATCCTCCAGCGCTTTGCGGTAAGCGGCTTGATCGAGGCCGATCTCTCCTGCCAGCTCGGTTAGCACGTCGATCTCCCCGATGTTTTTGCTCTCCAGAAAGAAGGCTTCGTACATCCGTTTGTTGTATTCCTTCGCCTTGCCGTGCTCGATGGCGAATTGATAACCCTCGAAGGCCAGATGCGTATACGGCTGAGGAGAGAAGGGCGGCTTCACGATCGGAATGCCCAGCTCAGCTGCGATGGGATACACACGCTCTTGCCAATCCTTCGTAATATATTCGCCTTCGGGGCGAAGAGTAGGCGTAGGATAAGGGCGAAGCTCGAAGGGCAAATATTCAACCTCGATTCCTTTCTCGGCGGCGGCCGCCTCCAGCTCGCCTTCGGCGAGTATGCAATAAGGGCATACAAAATCGGAGTATACTTGCAGTTTCAAAGCCATGTATATGAGCTCCTCTCGTTATATTAGGAACAGCCGTCAATGGTGCAGCTGATTCCCGTGCTCCATTGCTCCAGCTGCTCCAGCCGCTGTTTCTTTAGTTCTGCATCAATCGCTTCCAGGAACTGCTCTTTATATAGAAGCCACTTAACCGTCGTATTGCCGATGACATACGTCGGCGCAGCCGTAATATCGGCTTCATACAGCGCATGATGCAACGCGCGCCTGTGCGCCTCCCGGTAGGTGCCGTTCTCCAGCGCGTCGCGGTATGAAGAACCGTCCAGTCCCAGCTCCTCTGCCAGAGCGGTTAGCACATCGATGTCTCCAATATGAAGGCCGTCCTGGAAGAAGGCCTTGTACATGCGGGAATGATAAGCTTCGCCGATACCCGCTTGCTTGGCGAATTGGTAGCCTTCAAAGGCTAGATGCGTATATGGCTGCGGGGAGATCGCCGGCATGCGAATCGGGATGCCTAGCTGCTCAGCGATGGGATAGACCTTATCTCTCCAGCTCGTCTGCATATATCCGTCCTCGGGACGGAGCGTGGGCGTCGGGTAAGGCCTCAGCTCGAAGGGCAAATGCTCGATGGCTACATCTCGTTCCGCCGCCGCTGCTCTCAGCTGGCCATCGGCCAGCAAGCAGAAGGGACAGACATAATCAGAGTACACTTTGATCGTTAACGGCATGGCCGGGGCTCCTTTCGATAGGGGATGGCTTGCGTCTCCAAGGACCGAACCCGGTACCGGAGGAGAGTGAGTCCTTCCACTGCCAAGCCTGCTCCAGCAGGATCGACACCAATACGCCAACAACCAGTCCATTGTTCAGGATCGGCTTCAGCGCATCGGGCAGCCCTGCAAGGCTGGCCGCGGGAATGAACATGCTGCCGACACCTGCGAACAACGAAAACGCGACAACCGTAAGCTTCTTCTCATCTTGCAGAACTAAGCCCAGCTCCTTCAGACCGGCCGAGAGCAGATGCGCGAAGGAAGTAAAGATGACGGCAAAGGCAACCGGCACGGGAACCGACGCGAGCAGGGCGGTGAGATAGGGGAAAAAGCCGGAGACGATCAGCAATAGGCAGCCGATGATGAACGGCAGCCGCCCCGTCATGCGGGTGGATGCGACGAACCCGGCTGAATGGGAGTTGGACACGCAGCCTACAGCGGAGAAGGCGCCGGACAGCAGCTGATTGACGCCCATTACGATGCCGGATCTCCGGTAGCGGTCCGACGGCTCAAGCCCGATCGTTTTCTCCATGACGACAATTGCCGCAATCATGTTAATTAGCAGCGGCAGTGTAATAACCAGTGTCGTAAGCGCAATGCCCGACTCGAACAGCGGTGCTCCCCACGCGAACAGCTGGGGAATCAGTACTGCGGTATCCGGCAGCTTGGGCAATGCGGCAATATGGCCGAAGAGCAGAAACAAGCCATACCCTGCCGCGATTCCGATCAGCGCGGAATAGTTGCGCAGCCAAGCCGTCTTGCTTCGACCGCATAGGAAGGTCAGAAGAAGGGTTGCGATTGCCGGAACTGCGATGCTCGCATGGATGTAACCGTCGGTATAGCCCACCCCAAGGACGCCCTTCACAATAGGAGAGCTGAACTGGAAGATGAGCAGCAGCAAATAAGTGCCCGTGACGACAGGGGTGAACAGCCTCTTCAAATAGCGGATCAGGTGAAACGCGCTTAGAAGCAGAATAATCGCCCCGGCGATCAGCAAGCCCATCTCCATCTGGCGGAGCAGCTCGGTGTCGGATGCGCCAGGCGCCAAATTAGCCGCAAGCAGGATGAATACGCCCCACCATACACCGGCGGGGCCCTCCAGTATGGGGAGCTTGTGGCCGAGCGTCACTTGCAGCAGGGAGGATATCCCGATGACGACCAGCGTTCGCTGCAGCAGGCTGATCGTATCCGCATCCGAGAGCTGGAAAGCCGCCGCCACTACGATTGGCGCTACCAGTCCGCCCGTCAGCAGAAAGAAGGTCCATTGCAGCGAATCAAGCAGCGTTCTCACGGGCCGAACGCTCCTTTATACGGCGATTGGCAGTCGTCATACGCTGGCTTTCGTTTTTAGCGAGGCAGCCAGTTCCAGCACCAGCGCTTGAAGCGACTGGACCCCGGCTTCGTCGGTGAAGATGCCGTGCTGGTCGATCTGGCCAGGATCGGCGACGTATTGGGAGGACAGCGTATTCGCCCCAAGGCCGCGCAGCACGAGGCGCAGATTGTTCAGCGCGTTGATGCCGCCTTTGCCGCCGCCGGCTGCTGCTGCGATGGCTACCGGCTTGCCGCGGAAGTGGTCGCCATTCAGAAAGTCCAGGGCGTTCTTCAGCGCACCGCTGATGCCGTTATGGTATTCCGGAGTCACGATAAAGTAGGCGTCGGCTTCCTGTGCAAGCTTCTGAAGCTGTACGACGGTATCCAGCTCCTGCTGGGCGGGATCGCCGTTGAACAGCGGCAGCACATGGCGGTGAAGATCCAGCAGCTGGGAGTTGCCCTGCTTATCTCTTAGCAAGCGGTATACAACATTGATGACGGCTTTAGTGTTGGCTCCGGCGCGAGGGCTTCCGCTAATGAACAGCACATTTTTACTCATTTCTCACACGCTCCATATCCAGATTAATCCCAATAAAAACCAACTTTTCCGGGTTAATTAGTATCATACGTTCGGACATAAAAAACTTCCAATATCAAATTCATAATGGGTTTCATAGCTCGCCGATTATGAACCTATTGCCCCCAGCCTATCGTTTATATTTTTCATTGACAGGATCAATCAATCCCATTTATGATAAGTGACAATTCAAATTGGAATAGGAGGAATTAGATGGCTGAATTGCGTATTCGTGGTACGGTGGAGCCGATTGAGGGGCCTGCCATCGCTTTATTTTTGGAGGAGCAAGGTGTCTATTATGAGCGATGGGAGGAGAACCATACCCCTTCTTCGTATGAGGACCGACTGCTGCTGACGGAGCAGGAGAAGGCGGAGCTGCTGCGCATTTATGAGCATCAGATCACCGACTTCGCGGAGAGAAAGGGCTATAGGCAATGGGACGTTGTTATCCTGTCGGACCAGACGCCTGACATGCTGCAGAAGTTCGGCTCCCTGCATTATCATCTGGAAGATGAAGTGCGGATTGTGCTGGTTGGCGGTGGCGTCTTCACGCTTAAAGGAGAAGGCGGCACGGGCTACTTCGAGGTGACGGCCAGGCCCGGTGACATAGTGGTCGTGCCTGCCCGAAGGCCGCATGCTTTCCGCTTGTCGGAGCAGCCGCAATTTATCGTTGTCCGCTTGTTCGAGGGTGAGGCTTCATCGGTTACGTATAAGGTGGATGATCCATTGTTTGATGTCAAATGATGTCGGAACGATAGCTTCGGATTGATGCGATTGATTTGATAAGTAATATTGGACGGCTCAGGAGAGGGAAGAGTACAGTCTAATTGTAAAACCTGCCAGAAACAACGCCTAATTTTTAACATTTTGTGAAATTTTGTGTCGGAAGGAGGGATGAAGTCCGGATTGATTGGCTGGGATAAATATAGCAAATAGGGAGTGGTAAATGATGTGCCGAATCTTCGGGTATATCGGTAATGATTACGTTGATCCCGGGCGATTGAAGGCGGTCTCCGATCTGCAGCTGGCAGGCGGGCCGGACCAGCAGTCGGTATTGGCGGAGAGAAACTGGGCAATCGGCAACAACCGGCTTGCGATCGTCGGGCTCGATGGCGGCCAGCAGCCTTACAGCCTTGGCGATTCCATACGCATTGTACTCAATGGCGAGATTTATAACCATCGCGAGCTGAGAAGCAAGCTGGAAGCCAAAGGCTATACGTTTACTGATCAATGCGACGGTTCCATCTTGCCTGCACTGTATGAGGAATACGGGCCTGACTTTGTCCGGTATCTGGATGGCATGTTCGCGATTGCGGTTATTGATTTGCGGGAGCGGGTGACGCTGACCTTGGCGACGGACCCGGCAGGGATCAAGTCCCTGTATTACTGCTGGGATGAGCGGAACGAGACGCTATACTTCTCCTCGGAGCTGCCTTCCTTGCTGGCGTTCGGAAGCGTGCCTTCGAGTCTGTGGCTGCCGGGCGTCGACTTTTATTTGACGACGAAGGTTGTATTCGGCGAGCGAACGCTGTTCGACGGGGTGTATGCGCTTCCGCCTTCTTCACTGCTGCAAGCAAGGCTGGGCGAGCGTCCCGCCCTTCGCCGGTGGAAGACGCTGCTGGAATCGGACCCGCTCGGGGGAGAACCGGCAGGCGCCTCCTTATCGCTGCGCGGACAGCTTGATCGTGAGGTTGCGGCGCTGCTGCTGGCTGATGTGCCCGTCTCTACGATTAATAGCGGCGGACTGGATTCCAGTCTCGTGACCGCGCTGGCGAGCAAGAGACAAGCCGGCATCCATTCCTTTAACTTATCCTACGTTGGCGACTGGCCGCTGGATGAGAAAATCTACGCGAGAGAGGTTTCCAAGCAGTATGGTACGACGCATCATGAGGTGCTCGTGGATCCGCGGGACTTCGAGAAGCTCCTGCCGCTGGTAGCGGAGCGGCTGGGACAGCCGAATGCCGATCCCATTACGCTGAGCAGCTACGCCTTGTTCGAAGCGATTCATCAAGCGGGCTTCAAGGTGACAATATCCGGCGATGGCGCAGACGAGATGTTCGCAGGTTACGACCGTTTTCTGGAGGCATCCGAGGCGGCGGATGACTGGATCAAGCCTTACGTGGACGCGCTGGGCGTCGCATCACCGGAGCTTCGCAAGGAGCTGTACAGCGATGATTATCGCGCGTTTATTCAGGATAACGGCTCAATTGGCGACCAAATAGCGGACAGCCTGCGTACGGCGAATCACCGGAAAGGGAGGCTCGATGCCATTCTGGAGTTCGAGCGGGAGTACAGGCTGCCGTCGTATCATTTAAGACGTGTCGATCATCTCAGTATGGCGCATTCTGTAGAAGTTAGGGTCCCTTATTGCCAGCCGCGCATTCTGGACCTCGCGGGCAAACTGCCCGTTGACTGGCGGATCGGGGAAGGGAAAGTGAAGCGCCTCTTGTACCGGGCGGCGGAAGGCCAGTTGCCGGATGCGATTCTGAACCGGAAGAAGCAGCCGTTCACCTTGCCAATCGACGCTATGATGCGCAAGGGGCTACCGCTATACGAAACGGTGGAGCGCGTGCTGGATGGGGAGACGCTTCGAAGACATAATTTGTTCAGCCCTGCTGCGGTAGAGAGGCTGCTGCGCAAGCAGGAGACGCAGCCCGACGGAAAGACAGCGCTTACGTTATGGTCGCTTGTTATTTTTCAGCTATGGATCAATCAATATCAAGTTCATATCGGTGCTTCCAAACAATATCAGTTTGAGGGGTGATTCACATGCAGACGTATCTGGCACATGCCGAAGGAAGCGTGTCCTCATCCATCATTATTGATGGAACGGAGTTGCCTGCTTCGCCTGATGCCATTATTCCGATTCTTAAGGGCATTCATGATGATTTGGATTATGAAGAGCGGCCATACGGACTTATCTCCAAATTTGTGGTCATTCGGCCGTCCAAACATCCCATGTACGACTTGAATTATCTCTTCTTTCAGCTTGTGCCGGGCAATCCCATCACGTTCGATTACTCCGGCAGCTGCGGGCATTCCATTCTGGCCGCGATCCAAGTGGCGATGAAGTGGGGATGGCTGCCAAGCGCAAGCCCGGGACTGCGCGTCCGCGTTTATGTGGTGAACGTCGGTGATTCTCTTGTTTGCGAGGTAGACCATGCGGTGCGCTCCGGTATGAACTGTACGGCGCATTTCATCGTGGACGGCGGTACGTCGCTTGCCAGTCTGCTGCCATCTGGCGCTCTGTCGAACCGGCTTGATACGCCGTTCGGCGAATACGAAGTATCCATTGTATCTTCTGGCAACCCCTACGTGTTCGTGCAAGCTGCGCAGCTGGGCATTCAGTCGGAGCAGGAGCTGTTCGAGGCGGGAGACGATACGCTGGAGCGGCTTAATGCAATTCGCAGGGCGGCCGCGCAATTGCTGGGCTGGAATCCGGATGGCGTCTTTCCGAAGGTGGCGGCTATCGCCAGCTATGAGCCGGACACGATCTCGTTCAGGGCGATCTCGATTCCGTCCTGGCATCCGACGATTGCGCTGACGGGGGCGGCATGCATCGGCGCGGCAGCTGCTATTGATGACACAGTCGTCCAGCGGCTAATCGGAAGCACAGATGCGGCGGGCAACCGTCTAAGAGTAAGCACGAAGGGCGGAAGCACCTACATCTCGACCGCTACGACGGGCGGCAAGCTAACGGATGATTTGCTGTACAGCAGCATTTCCGAAAAAAACGTGCGCCTGCTTGGAGCGTTACCATTTAAGAAAGGAGCAACTTACGAATGGGAGTGGCAACGCAAGGTGTACGCATAGAATCATTGCTGGAGGAACTGGATCGCTACGCCGTTCTGGCCGACGAGACGGGGCGTACGCAGCAAGAATCACTTGATGCGCTGAAGGCTTCCGGCTTACTGGGCAGTCTCGTGCCGGGGGAGTACGGTGGTCTCGGCTATGATTCCTTATTTGCAGGGAGACTGATCGCCTCCATAGCGTCGATCGATCCATCGATCGCCATTATCGTCTTTCAGCATTTCTCCGTCGTATCCCGAATACTGGAATGGGGCAGCATGAAGCAGCGGACGGAATACTTGCCGAGGCTTGCGAATGGGCAATGGTTAGCGGCATCAGCTTGGTCAGAGACAGGTGCTGGAGCCAATAAACAGAATATTGTGACAATTGCAGAGCGGAAAGCGGACGGGGGCTGGGTCATCGGAGGTGTAAAATCGTTTACGACCGGGGCAGGTCTTGCAGATTTGTACCTGGTGCTTGCTCAGACGGGTACGGGTGACTCCGGCTCGTTGTACGGCAATTCGGGACAATCTTTTTTCCTGATTGAGGCGACGCAGGGGATTACCGCCGATGCGGATACGAATTTGTCCGGGATGAGAGGTTCCTCCACCGGCTTCATCAATCTGCATCATTGCGAGGTGGTAAGCGAGCAGCTCATTGGTCCGCTGGGAGGAGCGCCAAGGGTCATTAACGGCATTCGCGAATGCGGGCTGACGCTGGGCTCCGTGTCGCTCGGCATTAGTGAGGCGGCTTATACCCTAGCATTAGAGCAAGTGCTGGCCAGAGGGCAGCAAGGCAATCCTCTGCTGCAGGCGGCATTGTCCGAGCTGCATATGCAGCTCGAAGCGGTGCGCGCGCTGGTGGAGAAGGTCGCGGCGAAGGAAGGGGGCGACCGACTTAGCCAGATTGCCTACCAGTCCAAAATATTTGCCTCGGAGTCCAGCGAAAGAATTGTCCGCGAAGCCCAGCAGATTATAGGAGGGTCCGGTTATGTGCGCGGGAAAAAAATCGAGCGCCTACTGCGTGATGCCAGAGCCGTATCTCTAATGGGACCGGTGAACCGGCTAGCTCGTGAAATTATTGGAAGGGAGCTGATCACATGAGCAGGGCCTCGTATGATCTGATCGTTGCGAATGCCCGCATCGTCTATCGCGACTGCATTCTTCTTGGCGGAATCGCAGTTCGGGAGGGAAGAATTGCGAAGCTGCTGCAGCGGGATGAAGAGGCGGCAGCCAATCGCATAATCGATGCGGAAGGGAGATATGTGCTGCCTGGACTCATTGATTCGCATGTGCACTTCCGGACACCGGGGTATGAGCATAAGGAAAATTGGCATTCGGCTTCGAAGGCGGCAGCAGCGGGGGGCGTGACGACGGTGCTGGACATGCCGAATACAAATCCGTATACCGATACGGTGGACAGGCTGCGGCAGAAGGCGGCCCTTGTGCACGGCCAGTCGTATGTCGATTACGGCTTTCACATTGGAGTCGTACCCGGCAAGGCGGGTGCGCTGCAGGCGCTATCCCGCGGGGAAGCGGCGAGCATCAAGCTGTTTCTGACCGGCCATCGCACAGCGAAGCATATTATTGACGACGAAGTGGAGCTGGATTATATATTCCGGTTGGCTGCGGATAAAGGCATTCTGCTGACGCTGCATGCGGAGGACGACTTTGTGCTGCGACTGTTCCGCCAGACACGCGGTGAGCCGTCGGGCTTGACGGAATACGAGGCGGTGTATCCGCGCATCGGAGCCATCGCGGCTGTCGCGCGGGCGCTTAGGCTCGTCCGCAAACACGGCACTTCCGTTCATGTATTGCATGTATCATCGGCCGAGGAAGCGGATCTGCTGGACGCTGCAGCGGCGTCGGGCTACCCCGTCACCTACGAGACAACCGCGCATCAATTATGGTTCGATCATGCCAGCGCCGAACCGCTGGGTACGAGAGCGAAGCTGAGTCCCGCCATCCGGGAGCCGCGCGACCGGGACAGATTGTGGCAATCTATCGCTCGCGGCACGCTTACGTCGGTCGGTAGCGATCATGCGCCGCATTCGATCGTGGAGAAGAGCTTCTCCTTCCAT
Source organism: Paenibacillus sp. NPDC057967 (assembly GCF_042887015.1). NCBI lineage: Bacteria > Bacillati > Bacillota > Bacilli > Caryophanales > Paenibacillaceae > Paenibacillus > Paenibacillus sp. NPDC057967. The sequence continues at coordinate 823,391 of NZ_JBHVQB010000001.1, read as the reverse complement.
GATGCGCCGCCCGGCTTGCCCGGTGTGCAGGAGCTGCTGCCCGCGCTGCTGACAGGACTTAAGCGTCATCTGCCCTCGCTGACGAGAGATGAGAGGCTGCTGGCGGCAGTGGGATTGCTTGCTGCAGGCCCAGCCCTCCGATTCGGCCTCGATCACCGGAAGGGCAGCATTGAAGCGGGACTCGATGCCGATCTCCTGATTGTGGACGATGAGAAAAAGTGGGAGGTGACCAGAGACCGCGTGCTGTCTGGCAGCGGTTGGTCGGCCTATGAAGGGTTGGAGCTTGAAGGAGAAGTGCTGGTGACGATCTTAAGGGGACAAGTCGTATACGACAAAGGGGAGTTCGGCGAGGAGATCGGGGAACGGATTCCTCTTCGGCGGGAATTGCCGGATGCCTTCCAGCGCACGGCGGGCAGCCCTTATCGAGTGTTGGCTTAAACGTCTTATCGACGGCAGGAAGAGAATTAAGCGGTGGGGCAGGCAGGTGCATATTTGCTTGCCCTCGGCTACAACTATTCTGAAGGAGGAATAACGATGACAACAGCGGCTAAACCGTTAACATCCGGCGCGGTGATCAGATGGTCGGAATTGAGCTGGGAGGATCGGGGCGACAAGCTGGTCGCCATACCGGTAAGTGAAGAGAAAGGGGCGGTGCTTGTCAAAGGTCTGGTCGTCCGCCTCAAGCCCGGCGGTACCTGGAGCAGCTGCGAGAAAGGAACGGCTCACGAGGTGGTAGGGGTCATATGGAAAGGGAGAGGAAATGCGCGCGTAGGAGAGGCAACGAGCGCATTGGAGCCGGCCTCCGCCTTGTATGCGCCATCCGGTGCCGATTATGAAGTGAAGGCGGATCAGGGAGAGGAGATTACGCTGTACATTTGGCAATCAGTACTTCCTGAAGGGTCGCCAGTCGCCTCGAAGCCAAGACTGTTCAACCATCTGTACAACGATGATACTCAGCTCAAAGGATTTACAGGCAACGATCCGTCGCAGACCATCACCAATCCGGCCAATATGAACTTCCTGTTCTGGCCGGGTACCGGGAGTGCCAGGCTGTCGCTCCATTGCGGCATACAGGAGCCGGGACAAAGCTTTGCCGTTCACCAGCATCCGCATTCCAGTGAGCTGTTCATCGGGATAGAGGGCAAAGGCGAAATTCATTTGAACGGTGAATGGCATCCATTCGAGGCTGGTGACTTGCTGTATGTACCGCAAGGCATCTTCCACGGCACACGCAATCTCTACACGGGCGAAGGAGCGGCCAGATTCGTCACGACAGGCGGGCCTACCCCGTTTGACGCCAGCTTCTATACCTTTGCAGGCGTGTCGCCGGAAGTTGTCGATCCGGAGTAAGGCTCATCAGTTGAACCAAAAAACCTTCACTGCTGCCAATTGTGCAGCGGTGAAGGTTTTTAATTTGGGCCATTAAGGAATCGTAACCAGCTCAGGGGCAACGGCTTTCAAATGGGAAGTATCGATAAACGTTTTGAAGTCTGGCACTTCTTTGATTTTTTCGTTATCCAGCAGGAATTGGGAGATGGTCTCCAGCGCGCCGACCAGCTCAGGTGTCAGATTGAGCGCGTAGTGGTTGAGCGCTATCAAGGTTTTAATATCAGCCGCGTCTTGCCCCAGCGTTTTGCCAATATGGGCTGCAGCTGCATCCGGGCTCGCTGTAATAAAGCTGACGGACTTGTTCAAGGCCCGCAGTACGGCTTTGACTGTCTCCGGATTTTTGTCCACAAAGTCATTATGGCCGATGAGCACGGAGTACGAGCTGATGAGCTGCTGTGGTCCTTCCTCGCCGGGAACATGGGATTCTTTGCCCGTCAGGAGCGCAACTCCGCCGTTCTTGACGCCGTTCAGAGCAACGGGCTGCCAGATGACGAATGCATCGATATTGCCTGCCTGGAAGGCGGGCATAAGCTCGGTCGGGCCAATCTTGAACGGTTCGACCGATTTGGCGTCAATTCCGTATTTCTCCACGATGCGGAGGAAAAAGGCTTCGGACACTGTACCCGGCACATACGCCACTTTCTTCCCGTTCAAGTCAGCGGGCGTTTTGATTTTATCCGAATTAACGACCAACGTCTGCACGCCGGATATGTCCGCCTGCTGGGCGATAATTTCAATCGGCAGGCCGGAAGCCTTGGCAATAATCGGCGGGATGTCACCAGATGATCCGAGCTGGATGCTCTTCGAGCCTAGTGCGGCAGTAACGTCTGGACCGGCTGCGAATAGCTCGATTTTGACTTCCAACCCTTCTTCCTTGAAGTAGCCTTCTTCGTTAGCGATGACAATGAGCGGCGACAATTGCGTGTCGCGCGCCGTGCCGATCGAGAGGCTGGTTGTCTCCAGTGCCGGTGCAGACGGCTCAGTTGTAGCGGCAGGCTCTGAAGGAGAAGGGGACACGGATGGCTGTGGCGATGCCGATGGAGCTGGCTTGTTGTTGCCCCCTCCGCATGCAGCAAGAAGCAGCGTTAGCGCAACGAATAGCAGGATAAGGAGCGAAGATGAGTTCAATTTGCGTTTCATAGACATAGCAATAGCCTCCAAAGTAGTTTATTTCCAACGCAGCAGAAGCTTCTCCAGCGTGGTCAGCAGCAAATTAATGAGATAACCTATAATGCCGATGGTGATCATGCCGACCAGCACTTGATCGGTTTTGAACATGTAACGCCCTTCTTGGATGAGGAAGCCGAGTCCTTCGTTCGCGGCAATCAGCTCGGAGCCGACCAGGCAAATAAAGGCCATGCCCATGCCAGAGCGAATGCCGATCATCATATTCGGAATGGCGGCGCGCAGTGTGACATGCCAAAAGATAGGCAGCTTGCCGGCGCCGAGCGATTGCGCAGCCCGGATATGCACCGGATCGACCTGGCTGATCCCTCCTGTGATGTTGAGAAGGAGGGGGAAGAAGGCGCCGTAAATAATGATGGATATTTTCGACCACTCGTCGATGCCAAGCCACAGGATAGCCAGAGAGATAAAGGCAAGCGGCGGAATGGGACGAAGCAGCTCGATGACGGGATTAATCGCATCCCGAAGAAAACGGGAGGAGCCTAGCATCAGTCCCAGCGGGAGAGCAATAGCGAAGGCTGCGCCGAAGCCGAAGAACACGCGCCTTAAGCTGGACAGCGCATGAACGGCAAGCGAGCCGTCCCCGAGCATGTGCGACATCGTCTGAAGCGTAGCGAGCGGGCTGGGAAGCTGAGCTGGAGCGACATAGCCGAGAGCGGTAATCAGTCCCCAGGCAAGCAGCAGCACAGTTAGACCGGACAGCTTGATCAGCAGCCGCGTCCATGTGCGTCCCCGTATCGGCCATAGCCGCCCTCTGAGGGAAGGACGCACACCCTTATGCGGTAATGACGGATAGGTGTTCTCCATACGGGCCCTCTCCTTCTCGCAAAGTCTCGCTGATACGGGACGCATACTGCAGCAGCCGCTCGTCATGACGTTTTCTCAATCTCGGCAAGTCGATGTGCAGATCAAGCGCGATACGCGCAGGGTTCGGCTGCAGGACGATGATACGATCGGCGAGATAGACGGCCTCTTGAATGCTATGGGTGACAAACAGGCAGGTTTTGCGCTGTTGTTCCCAGAGGCCGAGCAGCTCTGTTTGCAGCTTTTCGCGAGTCTGCTCATCAAGCGCGGCGAACGGTTCATCCATGAGCAATATGCCGGGCTCATTAGCAAGCACTCGTGCGAGTCCCGCGCGCTGCTTCATGCCGCCGGACAGCTTCCCAGGATAATGCTTCTCGAAGCCGGCGAGGCCGACCATCTCAATATAGTGACGGGCGCGCTCCTTGCGCTCCGATGAGGGAATGCCGTTCACCCGCAGGCCGAACTCGACATTTTGCTCTACGGTAAACCAGGGGAACAAGGCGTATTCCTGAAAGACAACGCCGCGCTCCTTGCCGGGCTTCTCGATTCGTGCGCCATTATAATAGATGTTGCCTTCATAAGGCTGAAAGCCGGCTACGCAATTCAGCAGCGTCGTCTTCCCGCAGCCGCTGGGGCCGAGCAAGCAAATAAACTCTCCCTCATCCACGTACAGCTTCAGCCGATTCAGGACCAGACGGTCTGCGGAGTGACCGGGACTTTGGAATGCTACAGTGACGCCTTCAAACGACAAAATGGGAGTAACTTCATGCAACGTTAGATCCACTCCTTTCGTAAAAATCATACTATTCCACTAAGATATGTTGCATATTGCTACTACTGTACCAGTGATAAATCAACCAATCCAATACCAAATTGGCTATGTAATTGATAGCTTTCGTGCAATGCATCTGGGTGAGTGCAAAGGCCCGATTATGTCCTGTTTGCCAATGCGATGTCTGTATTCGGACAACAAAAAAAGAGCCAGGCCTGCGTTCCATCGAACGAAGGTCATGGCTCCTCCTTAGAGTATTTTTTGGAATAACAAGTGTACTGCTTGGTTATAGCATATCTGCGGCAAGCCTTTCCTGTTCCGTCATAGATCTCTTGTCCTACCGTAAGGACGATGCTCTGATCTCCTCCGCCCAAGTGCCTTATCGCAAGCTGCTCATCGTTTAGCCATTTGATATGAAAATAGGCATTGGCATCGCTGAAATACACGGTTCTTACTGCCTCGTCCTCCGAATGGGAAACGACATTGACGAATAGATGGACACCCCCTGCAGCACCTCCATACGTCTGGTCATAATATTGCGCAGTGTAGCGGCCGGAAGGCGAGGTTACCTCTTCCCGCAATTCTCCCTCTTCGTACTTGAATTCGTAAGGAAGATTCAAATAGATGAAGTAAGCGCTCCATCCCAGTAACAAGGAACCTAGTATGATAAACCATTTCTTCAATCCGACACCTCCTTATTTCGAATTGATTATGAAACACGATATAACTATTTTAATAGACCAACCCATAAATATCCAATTTATATTCATATTTGAAACAATTCTGCCGATCATACCAATATTGCCATTAGAGAGGAGATTTGAAGTGAGCAACTACTATTATTCTATGATTGGCCGCTTGCTGGACGGAAGGACGCCTGTGTCGAGTACTGGCTATTACATGCTGGATGAAGAGGGGCAGGTCAGTTACAGTACAACTCGTCCTGAAGTAGAGGTTACTACGCTTGCGGACTTCACGGATGCTTTGGTTGAAGGGTGCCAGCGAAAGATTCAAGAATTCGCGGGCAGTGCAGATAACCATGAGGTTTATGCGTTTAACTTATATACTGATGATCATCGGGGTTTATATGTCTACATGAATACGGAGAGCTGCTTTAAGGAAACGCTGAGCTCCTATCAGAGTGATAATCCGGATTATAATGATAGAGACCATATCATTCAGCTCAAGTATAGCCAAGGAGATTTCGATTTTCAGTTTTGGTTTGAGGGTACAGATGGACCAGCCAGACATATTGACAACTTCGGGAAGATAGCTAGTGCTGTCTCTTATGATTCTAGGGAGAATTTTGAAGAGGCAGTTATTGGAGCTCCAGTAGCCGCAATTGAATCAGGGGTGATCGAAAATGGCTACTTTGTATGCGTGCTAAGGGCGGTACAGCAGCTAATCGCCGATCATGCATTTGATGTGCTTAATACGACAAGCGATTTTATTGCTTTTGCTACCAGCGGCAACGATTATACGGATTACAACATTACTATGAGAAAGACCATTGATAAGGATTTGTTCTATCAGGTGTTCCCTGATGTGAAGGAGTCGGATGCCAAACTCGAGGAGGCTATGAAAGATAACGAAAACTTATCCTTAGCAGAATCTATAGCTTATTGGTCCGATGCCATTGACCGTGAATCTTTGGAATTTGAACCATATTCTTTTATGAAACCGTTTATGGAAATCTTCGTGCAGCTTAGCCATTTTGGGAACGAGCTGGCGCAGGAGAGTATCGAGCGGCTGACAGAGATAGCTGCCGGTTCGCAAGGCTTTGATCAGGAGGCCTATAACAAAATGAGCTTCTACCTGGAGGCTCTGCACTTCTCTGGAACTCTAACCCCAGAACAAGCAGAACAGTGTCGCGTCATTGCGAATCGATTGGAAGAAGCGGATAAGGAGTTGTTCCAAGCTGATGCTGATGACTTAAGGGCCATGTTGTCAAGTTAGCTGGAAATATAAACCTAACCAGCTCTGCAACTCTTACCGGGTGAACCGTTCATATAGATGTATACCACCCGGGAAGGACTACGCATAGTTAGCATCCATTTATCCAAAACCAAATAGGCCTTTTCAAAATGTCCATTGTTGAAAAAGACATCCCCGCCTATACTGACATAGTGATAATGATTATCATTAACATCGAATGAAGAAAAGGGGATTTGACATGAATAAGCAAAAAAACCGCCTTACGCAACCTTGGAAGCTCATGATGGTGGCGGCTCTCGCGGCGCTTGCCTTAAGCGCATGCGGCAACGAAACGAACTCGGTAACTAAACCATCTGCGTCGCCAGAGGTCTCCTCCAATGTGGAAAAGGCAGAGGTGACCGAAAACGAAGCTTCGGCTGTGCGTATGTTCAAGGACTGGTCCGGACATGACGTCGAGTTACCGAATGATCCAAAGCGAATCATCTTCCATGGAGAGACAACTGGAGATTTGCTGGCGCTTGGTATCATGCCAGTTGGTATAATGAAAGCTAGCATTAGTGGCGCCGTATTCGAAGAACGCATGGCAGTTGTTGAGGATATCGGATTTCCGTTCAACGTGGAGAAGGCTATTGCGCTCGATTCGGACTTAATCATTGTGGCTAACAATGACGAGGAGCAATACCAGAAGTTGTCCAAAGTCGCACCGACGGTGACGTTCGATACGTTCGCAACGCTGCCCGAGCGGATGGCTACGCTTGGCGAATTGCTGGGCAAAGAGAAGGAAGCTCAGGAATGGCTGGAGAAGTACAAGCAACAGGAAACGGAAATGTGGAAGTCTCTCCGCGCAAGTGGCATAAGTGACGAGGAGACGGCTTCGGTTATTACGTTTTATCCAGGCAATCGCCTATTCATCATGTTAGCTGCTGGATTGCCGCAACTGCTCTATAGTGAGGGCGGCTTCAAGATGACGGAACCAATCAAGAACTCAATGAGCGAAGGCGTCGGATTCGTCGAAATTTCGATGGAGAAGCTTCCTGAATTTGTAGGAGACCGCATATTCGTCCTAACGCCGGAGTCAGAAGAGGCCAAGGGAGATACAAAAGCATTGATAGATAGTGCATTGTGGAAAGGACTTCCGGCAGTGAAGAACGGCTATGTCTATGAAATGCCAATCAACAAAGCATCAAGCGACGCCACTTCGCGTGAATGGCTGGTGGGGGAACTGCCGAAACTGATGGCAAAGTCGCAATAGTACACGCATTTTACTAAAATAAAGCAAAGAAGCTTTCGACTAACGTTGAAAAGCTTCTTTTTTTTCGTTATAGTGATAATGATTATCAATTACGGCGGGTGAGATGGACATGAGCGCTAGTAGTCATTCAACAATACCGATCGGTTCGTTATTATTCCAACTAATGGATGGCACTCTTATCAGGAGTTCGAATCAGGAGAGAACCGAGCGGAGCATATCGGACACCTATATTCTGCTCGTATTTCTGAAGGGCGAAGCGCAGTTAATCATTGGGGACGAATTGTACCCTATTCAGGCGAAACAATCGTATTGCTTGCTTCCTGGAATGAAGTACAGTGTGGAACATAAGGAGAGATCTGAACTGCATTACTTCCAGCTATCCTTTCGCGTGATTCAATCGGAGGATGGAAGCATGGGGTGGTACGCGGGTCAGCTATGGCCGGGCCAAGGTCCGCTCAGAGCCCTTCCTTTCATGCGGATTCTGCACATTGCAGAGCAGTTGGCAAAGAGTGCAACCGACAAGGACGGTATAGAGCAATTCAAGCGAAATCAAATATTTCAAGAGCTGATCGGCTTTTTGCTGGAACAGCAGCATCAGTCGGAGGACACGGATTCTCCGCTTCATGCTGTGAAATCATCCATTCAATATATAGAAGAGCATTACACGGACGCGCTTACCGTTAGAGAGCTTGCGGACCGGGTAGAGGTGCCGTATTGGCAATACTCCTCCATCTTCAAGGAGATGACGGGCAAGAAGCCGAATGATTACATCGCCGACCTGCGCATGGCGAGGGCCAAGGAAATGCTGCTGCGGACAAATGCGCCGCTGAGGGAGATTGCCAGCCAGACGGGATATGTGGATGAATATTATTTTAGCCGGAGATTCCGGCAATCGACGGGGCTGGCACCAAGGCAATATGTAGCGGCAATGAGGAAGCATATATCCGTTCGCGATTGGACCGGCCATGAGGTGCATATTCCCGCACATCCCAAGCGCATCGTCTTCTATGGGGAGACCGTTGGCGATTTGCTGCCTCTTGGCATCAAGCCGGTCGGTTGCAATTATGGCCTGCAAGAAGCCTGGTGCGAAGAAGAGCAGCACACCATTGTAAATATAGGCACGCCGCTGGAGCTGGATACCGTCGAGAAGCTGGATCCGGATCTGATTATTTACGCCAATGCAGATGAAAGGCAGTATAAAAAAATTGCAAAGATCGCGCCAACGGTTACTTTCGACAGCTATCAGACATTAAAGGAGCGCATGCATACCCTTGGCCATTGGTTCGGCAAACGCCGTGAGGCGGAGATGTGGCTTCATCGTTTTGAACAGCATTCAGAGGAAATGTGGAAATCGCTTAAACCGGCAATCCGGCAGGAAGAGACTGCATCCGTTTTTACCTACCACCGGGGCGACCGCCTCTTCGTCATGGGAACGATCGGGTTGACGGAGATGCTGTATCATCCGCTTGGCTTCAGACCGACCAAACGCATTCAAATGCTCCGCAACCATCGTCGGGCTTACCATGAGATTACCGAAGCTCAAATCAAGGATTACGCAGGCGACCGCATTTTCCTGATTTTTCCCACGGATTCGAAATCGAGAGCGGCGACGGAAGCGTTATGGAGCAGCCCGTTATGGAATAGCCTTACAGCTGTTCAGGAAGGGCATGCCTACCTCGTAGAGGAAGAGAAGTGGAATATCGGAGACGCCGTGTCAAGTGAGAGGCTGTTGGAGCTTCTGCCTGCTCTGCTGAGAGAAAGGCGATAATCACAAGCCAGTTTTCCCGCATCAAATAGATATATCCAAACTTTCCCAGATAACCGTGACACAATCCAGTACAATGGTGAATAGAGGATTGCAATACGGAGGGAGAGTGCCGATGAACGAGGGAGATTTGGCAATAGCGATGGAGGCTTTGAGGCATTACGCGATTCAAGCGGATACGGTGGAGCTTATCGGACAGAGCGCCAATACGGTGTTCAAAGTGACGGATAGACAGCAGAGCCGATATAGCCTGCGCCTTCATGCTTCCAAGAGCGAGAGCATGGATCCGATATGGCTTGCGCCTCGCGTGATCTCATCTGAGCTTGCGTGGCTGGAGGAGTTATCCGGCGAGACGGATGTGGTCGTGCCTGTGCCGCGCAAGAACAGCAGCGGGGAATATGTGACAGAGACAAGCGGCAAGAGATGGACACTGCTTGGTTGGATGGAAGGGGAGCAGAAGCCGTTCATTGCTACGGCGGAAGAGGCTGGCCAAATCGGCCGAATGATGGGCAGGCTGCATCGGCAAGCCTCAGGATGGAAGGTTCCGGATTCCTTCTCCAGACCTGCTTTTGACGGATCGCGAATTGAACAAGCTCTTGGCAAAGTCCGGTTATGGTCCGAGGATGGGCGCATTCCGCAAGAAAACGTAGAACTGCTGAAAGAAGCGGGACAGCGCGTGCTTGCTATGATGAATTCGCTCGATCGAACGCCGGAGCATTGGGGCATTATTCATGCAGATTTGATTCCAAGCAACCTTCTATTCGGTAGCGGAGAGTGCCGGCCGATTGATTTCGGCGCATGCGGTTTCGGCTATTTTTTATTCGACCTCGGTTGGACGTTCTCGTATATTCATCCTGCGCTTAGAGCTTGTTTTCTTGAGGCATATTCTGAACAATTTTCGCTGCCGGAGCATCATGTGGAGAGATTGGAAGGTTTTCTGGTTGCCGCGCAGTTGGAGACGATGAACTTCTGGCTCGGGCTGCCGGATGCCTCCGCATGGCTGCCGGATCATATCGATAAGCTGACGCATAGGGAGTTTCGGCATTATGTAGACGGGGATCGTTTTCTTTTTACAGGTACACCTTACTGGGAATAATAAGGCTATTAGGGCTGCTGACCGGTCACGACAAGTGATTGGCAGTGGCCTTTTATTGAGCCAACAGGCAGAAGGAAAGCTGCGTGAAGCAGCTTTTTCGAAGAAGGTAATAACGGGCATAACTTGAATAGTTTAACAACTTTATTCGTTTTTCAGCTTTTGAAATAATAGGAGCGTTAGCATTCTATTAAGAAGGTTGGGGAGTGATGAGCGTTGCGAGCTAAAAGGGTCTATTTGGCTGTTTTAGGGCTTGCGGTAGTCATTATCTTTGCCGTTGTATTAGGCTCGCTGGGAAGAGCCGGTCGCGGCGATGGAGGGGAAGGGGCAATGAAGCCGCAGGAATCGGGAACTCCAGGCGTTGCAAGACATGAGGAAGATTGGCTGCTGGAGCCTGTCTATCAAGTAAAGATGCACAGAGATTTGGTTTATGCAACAAAAGAAAACCAGCTTGGCAAGCAAGAATCACTGGCGTTGGATCTTTATGAACCGGATCAAGAGGAACCGGAGGCGCGGCCATTGATCCTGTTCATTCATGGCGGCGGCTTCAATTCAGGCGATAAACGGGATGCGGAGGCCATAGCGAAGGAGTGGACCAGCCGCGGCTATGTGGTGGCATCGGCCAACTATCGCTTGCGCACCAACCCGCAGGCGGATATGAAAGGAACCATCGCCGATGCAATAGAGGACTTGGGAGATGCTCTGTCATGGCTTCATCAGAATAGGGAGACTTACCGCATCGACACGCGCTTGACGGCTGTAGGTGGCGATTCCGCAGGCGGGCAGCTTGCGGTTACCTTTGCAAGTCGGTATGAGGCTGCAGACGGAGAGGATGGGCCTGGACTATTCGCCGTCATTGATATTTATGGCCCGCTCTTCAGAGGAGAAATTCAGGAAGGATATCCGTCTACGCTCATCATTCACGGCACAGAAGATGCGATGGTGCCTTATCAGGAGAGCGTCGTGCTGTTCAACATGCTGGAAGCCGCCCATGTCTATCGTCAGTTCATCACCATGGAAGGCGGCGGGCATAGCTATCAAGATCCGAGAGTATGGGGACAGGTGGCCCAATCTACTGTCCATTTTCTAAGAAATGCAATTTCCTCTCCAAAACAGATCTTCTTGCCGGCTCAGACGGAGCTGGCCGTATCCGCCGGAGATGAGGCCAAGCTGACGCTGTGGAGACAAGCAGCTTCTACAGAAGCTGCGGGCAGTATGCGGGCGCAGCTTCCAGAGGGGTGGGGGCTGTCAGGCCCAACCGTTTACTCTGCAGGTGCAGATACCGATGTAGCCATCACCATACCGGAGGATACAGCTTCGGGGCTTTATCCCGTCCTGATTTGGGCGGATCAGGACAGCGGCAATGCTGAATTGCCTCTGACCCTATATATGAAGGTGAAGGAGCGGCTAAGCTATGAGCGAACGGTCTATTACAATACGGATGAACGCCAAATCCACACTCGCCTTGCAATCGAGAACAAGCATCCAAGGCTGCTGCAAGGAAAGGTTGTCCTTCGCTATCCGAATGCGGATGGCAGCCAAGACGAAGTGTTCGAGCTGGAGACACTGCAGCCCGGCGAGCAGAGAGAGCTGACTCTGCCGTTTTATTCGGATGACCCGCCGACGATCTTTTACGAGAATCTGCCGGGCATTACGCTTCAGGAAACGCCGCTCAGAACGCATGTGTATGCAGCCGAGAAGAGCGATAAGCCGCTTACGATTGACGGTTCGCTAGAGGATTGGAAGCGTGACAATCCGTTCCCATTGAACCGCGAATCTCAAGTACTTATGCAGGAGTATGGAGGAGCAAGCGATCTTAGCGGTCTAGGTTATGTGTCATGGGACGAGGACTATGTATACTTGGCCTTGGAGATGAAAGATGATCAGCATGTGCAGCAGGAATCGGGCTTCGGCATCTACTTGGGAGACAGCTTGCAGTTCTCCTTCCGGCTGGACGAGAAGTCTGGTGCTCCGCAAGGTGTTCATGAGTTGGGAGCTGCGCTTCATGAAGGAGGCTCGCCGTCCACCTTCCGCTGGCTTGCGCCGCCGCCCTTCAAGCCGGGCGATATACCAGGAATGAAGGCAGGCATTAGCCGCTCCGGGGAGCAGACGGTATACGAGATCGCTCTGCCATGGAGCGAGCTTGGGGTGAAGGAGCCTTCCGAAGGCTTGCAATTGAAGTTTTCGCTGCTGGTGAATGATAATGACGGACAGGGCCGCAAGGGCTGGATTGAATACAACAGCGGCATTGGCTATAAGGATGAGCGGGCATTCGGCGATTTGTTCCTGGTGAACAAAAACAAACGCAATTAGACAATAGAGACTGTGATCGGGCTGCCGTCCGGCTGTTGATTACAGTCTTTTTTTTTTCGGAATAACTGGAATAAATTGGTTTGAAAAATCACGCCGTACCGTTAACCTAGCAAGTAAGATATTGGTTTTATTCTACAAGAGAAAATTCCTATCCATGAACTACCCTCAATCTATGCGGATATGTTCGAGTGGCCGTCATATTCATGGCGGCCTCTTTGATCTATTCCATCGCGAGGCGCAGTTCCCGCCGTACTTCATGCCGGTCACGGCTTACCTCCACAAATCCCGCCGCATCATAAAGCTTGGCCGCTTGCCTGTTCTCAATCCGGTGTCCCAGCACGATGGCGTCGCAGCCATGCTTCTCGCGGATATGGCCAATCAACGTCTTTATGCCCGAGAGTCCATACCCCTTCTGCTGATGCCGATGATCAATCAGATAAGCCATAATCCAATAGCTTCCGTCCTCTGGATCAACAGCGTATACCGCCAGGCCGACAAGCTGCTCGGAGTGATAGAGAGCCAGTGGGTTAAAGCCGCAAAAAGCAGACTCCGCAAGCCAATAAACGGCCGGAACGGGGAATACGCTTTGCTGCTCTTCGGTAACTTTCAGCCCGGCACAATCATACCAATTGGTTTGATCAACAGGTCGTATATGGATTTCCCGGTCTTGCGGCTCTAGCATCGGATCGTAATCATTCATCATCACACACGCTCCCTTTATGAACAGAATGGAGCAGGATGCCACTTGCGTTCAAGGCTGAGTTTGCTTTAAATCATTCATTCCCCGAATAGGCTTGCCAAGCCCCACCTATGTGATGACTGCTCTATAGAGGCCAAGCGGGTCGAGGGAGGGTCCATTCGGACCTCAAAAGTCTCTGCTTGCGGTTCTATCTTCCGGGTTTCAAGCCGGTGTATAATTTGTTATGATCATAAGGAGAAGATTAGGGGAGCAAGATGAGATGGACACCTTCAGAGACATTATCGCCGAACGGCGTACCTATACCGCTAACAAACATACACATAGCCATGGCTACGGGCAGCTGATTATTCCGCTCCAGGGGGAGCTTGAGATAACAGCCGGTCCCAAAAGCTTGATGATGAACACGGACACGCTGCTCTACGTACCGCCTGCATGCGAGCATACGTATCATTCCGTCGTCCGCAATGAATTTTTGGTGCTGGATATCCCGCATTTCATGCTGTCTTCCATAGAGCTTGGGGATCGTGGGATCGCCTGTCCGGTGAACAACCAGTGGAAGGGCATTCGCTATCTCATTCTGAACGAGCTGGACCGCGGACCGGAGCATGGAGCGGCGCTTAAGGAGCTGTTTCCGTATATCTCACATTGTCTCGTCCAAGAGCAGATGCCAAAGTCCATCCAATATATCCATGAGCATTACGATGAGCCGCTGACGGTGCAGAAGCTCGCCGAGATGGAGCATTACAATCGATCGTATTATTCCGATTGGTTCCTGAAGGTGACGGGCAAGACGCCTTCAGCCTATATTCAGGAAGTTCGCCTGAGTAAGGCGAAGGAGCTGCTGCGGGATACGAACCTGTCGATCTTGAATATTGCGGTGCAGGTTGGGCTGGAGCATCAATCCTCTCTGACGAGATTGTTCCAGCAGTATGAACGGGTAACGCCAAGCCAATTCCGAAAAATAAATCATGCTCGCTTGTCTTAATCGGCAGGCGGGCTTTTCTTATGCACTTCAATTCCAACCAGGCGACATCCGGTAAAAAGTGTCCGGCAATCGGTAAAAACCGATTTTTGCAGGGGGATACAATGAAATAGATCCCGGATCGCCGGGAACCTCTTGAATAACTGTGAGGCAAGAGCCACGGTTATTTTTTATATGCAGGAGGCGCTGCCCGATAAAGCGGCAGCGATCATTGGATCTGGATGCAAAGGAGCAAGACATGGAAACGATACTGGGATTATTATTTACATTGTTATGGTCATCTGCGGCGATTGCGATCAAGTTCGGACTGAATTCTACGACACCGCTTGCGCTCGCCTCGATTCGGTTCATCCTGGCGGGGACACTGATGATGATATTTGTATATGGGATTAGCCGCAAATATCCAATGCCAACCCGCAAGCAATTCGGCCCTCTCATTGTGCTTGGGCTGCTTAATACAACAATCTATATTGGCGCGACCTTGTGGGCGCTGAATTATGTCTCGGCGGGCTTGTTCAATCTGTTTGTAGCGGCTAATCCGTTTCTCGTTGCTTTTCTGTCCTACATATGGCTGAAGCGCAAAATTTCCATCAAGGAATGGACGGGTATGGGTGTTGCTGCTGCGGGCCTCTTTATTGCGGTATGGCCCACTCTGGCGAGCGCGGAGGGAAGGCTGATCGGCTTCCTATTGCTTGGTGTCGGCATGGCTTCGATGGCGCTTGGCAGTGTCTATTTTAAAAAGGCGGACTTGCAGCTGCCTGGCATCGTCATTAATGCGTGGCAGCTTTCCATCGGGGGAGCGGTATCTGTACCGCTGGCTTATTTTATAGAAAAAGACCGATTTTTCTTGAACGTGGACGCTTATTTGATCGGTTCGATGATCTGGCTCGTGTTCGTCATATCCATCGGAAGCATGCTGCTATGGTTCTACATGCTGAAGCGCGATGCGGTGAAGGCGAACAATTGGCTGTTCATGACGCCGATCTTCGGCTACATGCTGGCGGCTGTCCTCCTGCATGAGAAGATTACGTCCTTTGATATGGTGGCGACCATGTTTGTGGTGACGGGGTTATTCCTGTCGGGCAATATTCAGCTGAGTCCGCAAAAACTGCTTCAAGCGCGATTCCAGCAAGGCTCTTTGTCCAGGAAATAAGGGGTCGGGTCGGGTAAGATGCTCTGGCATCGGCTATACCGTTAGTTCAGAGGTAAACCTATAACAGTGGGGGTGCGAAGATGGCGGAGATAGAGGATTTCATGAAGCTGGATATTCGTGTGGGTACGATTATAGAGGCTATGCCGTTCCCGGAGGCGCGGAAGCCGGCAATCAAGCTAAGCATCGATTTTGGCCCGCTGGGCATCAAGCAGTCATCGGCTCAGATTACGCGGCGGTATGAGCCGGAGGGGCTGATTGGCCGTCAGGTCGCCGCCGTCGTGAACTTTCCCGTGCGGCGTATTGCCGGCTTCAAGTCGGAGGTATTGTTGCTGGGCGGCATGCCGGAGGAAGGCGATGTTGTGCTGCTGAGGCCGGATACATCGGTTCCGAACGGAACGCCTATTGCTTGAACAGAGAAACCGATTATCGAATGGGAATGGATTACCGAAAACGTTGAGAAGAGGTTGCACATGTCATGATGACGATGTTGCAGCCTCTTTACTATAGAGAAGTTCAACCCGGATTTCTTCCAATAAAAAGGAAACCATTGGCGTTTGTCGAACGTTGTTTAAGAACAAAGTCGTGGAGCCGGGGGAGCGGAATTTTTTGTTGAACAAACCATACGAGGCATTAAATGATTACGTCTATAAGGTACAGCAGGAGATAGGCGCCACAGCGGCAGCGGTCTATCTTATTCAAAATAATGTTGTCGTGAATGAATGGTACTCCGGCAGACACGGGGCCGACGACACGTACCGGGCTGTAGATGCGCAAACCCGGTTCAATGTCGCTTCCATCCGCAAAACCTATCTTGGGCTCGCCGTTAGTCTGTTGCTAGAGGACGGACGCATTTATAGCATAGACGATGAGATTGGACAATACTTGGCGGCATATTCCGGGATTGCTGAGGGTGTCACGCTGCGCCATCTGTTGACCCACACTCACGGGATAACGGAGAGTGAAGGAGGGCTGATACGGGAGTTTGAGCCAGGCTTGGGCTGGGCTTACCGGAATACTGGGATTCGTATGCTGACAGGGCTGGTCGCCCGGTTAACCGGACAGACCGTAAGCTCATTCCTGCAGGAACGCGTGTTTAATCCGTACGGATTGCGGGAGTCAGGATGGGAAACGGAGTATGCGGATGAGCTGATTTACAACTATTATGACGATCCGTATTCATGGGCAGGGGCGCATGACAGCAATGCGGGAGATCAGAGCAATCTGTTTGTCAGCGCCAGAGACTTGGCGAGATGGGGGCAACTCCACTTGCACAAGGGACTGCTGAACGGGAGGCAGCCCCTTCCAGCAAGTGTGTTCGAGAGAGTGACAGCTTTGCATACACCGGATACTGTACCATGGGGAGAGCCTCGCAACGGGTTTATTTGGTGGCTGCAGCATGACACTCCACTGAATCAGCTAGGCGAGCATTTGCCGGTTGGTTCCTATCTGATATTAGGCATTACGGGCTGCGTATGTATCGTTGTGCCGGAGTTTGATGCGGTTGTCGTCCGCATGTACAATCAGCTGAGCAACCCGGAGGGTTATCATTATTTAGACGAAATTAGAACCTTCGCCAATCTGGCGGCGGATCTTCTGAGAGCTGGGACATAAAGGAGTGAATTTATGAAGTTGGATGGACTCTATGCGGATGAATGGGCGGAGCTGTCTTCCGAAAACAAGCAGGAGCGGGTGGTGAAGCTGCTCGCTGAGACTCAGGCTCCTTTTGATTTTGAGGGGATAAAGGTATTTTCGGCGCATGGCGTCATGAGCGAAACGGCCCTGCTGGATTGGAAGGGACGGAAATTCGTATTCGTACCGGGGAAAAAGTCCGTCGTGCTGGGCTGGGATGGCGGCATCGACGGGATGGATGAACGGACGCGACAGGAGATAGATGACGGATTCGAAGAGGTGCTTGATCCGCTGTCATGGTGGAGGAAGCAGCTGGCCGATGCCAAGGCATCGAATAGTGAACATGTAGACGAATTTGAGAGACGGGTTGCGGAGCTGGAAGCTGAAGCTGTAGCGGAACCGGCTAGTGAGCTTCAAGCGTTCTACAGCATGGAGGGGCTGAACGCCTATATCAACGAGCATACTTCTCCCGTTCGTACAGCCGATTTGCCGCCGATGATCGTGGAGTGCGAGCTGAATGAGGTCGGTCTTGTGCCTGTCGGATATGTGGACCGCGGGAAGAGAGAGCATCAGATAGAGGATGACTTTCTGGAGCAGGTTGAGAACTATTTGTACGACTTCAATACAGAGTCCGTGATGACCGAGTATTCCGGGACATGCCGCTTTCAGCGAAGCGAGGCTGATCCGATGGTTTATGGCGTCTACGCCTTTGACTACACAACGCGGGAGGACTTGCAGACTCAGCTTCAGGCGGAAGGCTTCGCTTTGCCGACGGAGGATCAGTGGGAGTATCTGTGCGGATTGGGACAGTGTACGTTATTCCCATTCGGCGGTCGTTTCGACGAGGAGGGGCGATACTCGCATCTCAGCGAAACCGGGGAAAACGTGCTGGAGCAGCCGAATGGGCTGGGAGTGACGATCGCATACGATCCGTACAAATATGAGATCGTTGACTCCGAATGCCTCGTCAAAGGCGGAGATGGCGGGAATGCCTTATGCGGGGGAGAACCCTTTATCTATATGATGCTGCCGCTCGCTGCTTACTGGCGGGATGCGATGGCAAGCGAGCTGCTCGAAGATGAGGATCTGGCAAGCGGGTTTTATTTTTACCGTCGAGTTTTTGTTGTGGAATAATGAACGCTCAGGAGGCATGTATGCTTATTCCATTGAATGGCTCGTATCCTGCGGATAAAAGAATTGCGGGAATCCATAGCATTCCGGTGGCGGAAGACGGCTCGATCGTATTTGTATGGGACAAGTATGAAGGGGCTTTGACGACGGTCGGCGGCAGGCTTGACTCTGATGAAGATATCGATGAGGCTCTGGACCGGGAGACGGTGGAAGAAGCCGGAATTGTACTGGAAGCACGTAGGATTCCGTTCGCCGCCTGGTATTGGGAAAGCACGGATACGTACACGGTTTTTGTTATGGCGAGAATCCGGGAGTACAGGGAGCTGCCGGAAGGCTTTGAGACAACGGGACGGGTGACAATGAACCTGGAGACGGCTCGCGAGCTGATCGCAAAGCTCGAAGGCGATGGCCTGCGCCTGCAGCTTCTGGCTCTCGCGGAGCCGCTTTATGTTAGGGAGTTCAAGTGAACGGCTTAATTCATGCGGATTGTTTTGTAGCGGAAAACTTTTTGTGAAACAGGTATTGACCTTGCCCCAAGGGCAAGGCTGTAGGATGTGATTACCGGCCACGATGAAAGGATGTAAGGGATATGCTGACGATTGGACTTGTTGCGCGTTTGTATGGCATCACAGCGAAGACGCTTCGCCATTATGATGCAATTGGGCTTTTTACACCGGCTAGAGTGGGAGAGGATAACCTCTACCGTCTATATGCTCCCGAGCAATTGCCGGAGTTGCGTGCGATTCTATTCCTCCGGTCGATGGGACTAAGCCTCGATTCCATTCAGGAGATGAAGCGCAGCGGTACGCTGGGGGATGCCGATTACATCAAAGGGCTTCTGCAGCAGCGTGCGGATGCCATTCAAGACGAAATGGGTTCCCTTAATAGGCAGCTTCAGGACATTCATCGTATGGTCGAGTATATGACGAATACGGGAGGAATACCTGTGGAACCAAAAGTGATTGAGAAAGAAGCGTTTACTATTGTGGGGATGGAATGGCATAGCCAGTCTAGCGAAGGGGATATCCCTTCGATGTGGCAAAGATTTATCCCGCGCGAACATGAGATCGAGAGCAAACGGGAACCAAAGGTGAGCTATGGCATTTGCATTCCGATGGATGATTGTGAAGATTTCACGTATGTCGCATGCTATGAAGCGGATGGGGAGCAGCCTCCTGCGGGTATGACCAAAGTGAACGTACCTGCTCAGCGTTATGCTGTGTTCACCCATAAAGGGAAGACGGAAAGCATGGGTGAGACGTATGAGCTGATCTATGGCAAATGGCTGCCGCTGCAAGGGCTTAAAGTGACTAAGGGCATCGACTTTGAGCGCTACGATGAGCGGTTCCACGGACCGGAGTCCGAGAGCTCGGAAGTGGATATTTATATTCCGATTGAGTAGCGAACCGGATGATTAGGTGAGGTTCAAGCGGAGGATGCCGCTTCACGCATAATAACACCTCATGCGGACCTTCACGCCGTATTGAACGGTGTGGGTCGGCATTAACGTTGCCAGACAACACTAAATGCTCAGCAGCATAATCTCATCCCGCGATCATGTTCATTGTGAACGCGATTGCGGGATTTTTTTCGCATACAAAGAAACAATTAAGCTCCACCTATCGTAAAGTATAGTTAAATCTGCCATTCAAAAGGGGCGTATGAATGCATAGAGAGACTAGAGAGCAAAGACGCCCGGCATGCAGCAGAAGAAATAGGTTTCGCACGCATCAGCAGCAACGACTGGATAGAGACAGGAGGTCGGTAACGGGATGAGCCAATATTGGATGCTCGCTATGTTGGTCATTGGGATGTTGTCTGTATTGTATTATATATGGGCATTACGACCGCAAGTTCCAAAATGGTTTATATGGCTTCCTTGTCTTGTTATCGTGGCATGCCTTGCAGGTACGGGGATCAAATTTACTTTTTTTCAGAAAGGATACAGCGGCATTGCCGATATTGTCACCTTGATGCTGCTCGGTGTATTGCTCACCGTCCATTTGATCATTGCGGGTGTTGTTTATTGGCGAACGAAAGCCTCGAATTAAACATTTCTGCCTAAAAAGTTGGTTTCGGCACATTGCCGGAGCCGGCTTTTTATTCGTTTATCCCTCACTGGAAATACAAACAATATAAAACAAGCAATTCGAAGTTCAATCCTTATTTCGATGTAATATATAGTAACGCAAAGCGTAAAATAGTTGCGAATTTTAGATGATTGTGTTGAATAATAGGATTTTAATGCGCTTACATTCGGATTAGAATGAATCTACATTCAAACAAGGGGTGAAGGAATAATGAGAAAGTGGTTGAGCACGTCAATTATTCTAACAATGTTGGTTGCAATACTCGCGGCATGCGGCGGCAACTCGAACAACGGCGCATCGGGCGGCTCGAACAAGCTGGTCGTTTATACGCCGAATAGCGAAGCTATGCTGAATGCACTTATCCCATCGTTCGAGAAACAGACAGGCATTACGGTGGAGCTGGTGTCTGCAGGCAGCGGTGAGCTGATCAAGCGTATTCAGTCGGAGAAAGCCAATCCTTACGCTGACGTCATGTTTGGAGGCGCTTTCGCGTTGTACCACGACAATGCAGACCTGTTCGAGGAATACGTCTCGGCGAACGACAAGGATCTGCTAGAGGGCCATCAGAACAAATCGGGAGTTATGACACCCGTCGTATCGGACGGCAGCGTATTGCTGGTGAACACGAACCTGGCGGGCGATATTGAAATCAACGGCTATGAAGATCTGCTGAATCCGGCCCTGAAGGGCAAGATTGCGATGGCGGACCCTGCTAACTCCAGCTCGGCCTTCGCTCAGCTAACCAACATGCTGAAAGCAATCGGCGGCGACTATACATCCGATGCCGGATGGGACTATGTCGCGAAGCTGCTAGAGAACATTGACGGCAAAATCGCGGGAAGCTCCAGCAAAGCTCATAAGAGTGTAGCCGATGGCGAATATGTGGTTGCCCTGACTTATGAAGATCCGGCAGTCAGCTATGTAAAGGACGGCGCTGCGGTGAAGGTTGTCTTTCCAAAGGAAGGCGCTGTGTTCCTGGATGCAGGTACAGGCCTCGTGAAAGGCAGCAAGAACCAGGAAAATGCGAAAAAATTCATTGACTATTTGATCTCGAAAGAAGGCCAAGACGCGATTGGACAACAAACAACGAATCGTCCGCTTCGCGCCGACGCGGCGATCAGCGACTTCATGACGCCAATCGATCAGATCAATGTGATTCAAGAGGATGTAGCTTACGTCGCAGAAAACAAACCATCCATTGTAGAACGCTACACAGACCTGTTCACACAAATTGCGAAATAACACAAGATCAAACGGATTAATAGGAAAGCGGGTGCATAACATGAGCGTTGCGATATCGTTCCAAGACATCGTAAAAAAATATGGCGACACCACCGTTATCCCCGAGCTGAATCTGGACATCAAGAAGGGTGAGTTCTTCACCCTTCTGGGTCCTTCGGGTTGCGGGAAAACAACATTGCTTCGTATGGTGGCGGGCTTTAACAGCATTGAAGGCGGGGCGCTTGCCTTCAACGACAAGGTCATGAATGACGTTGCGCCGGGGAAGCGGAACATCGGGATGGTATTCCAGAATTACGCGATTTTCCCGCATCTCAGCGTATCGGATAACGTCGCGTTCGGCCTGCAGAACCGCAAGGTAGCGAAAGCGGAGCAGCAGCGCCGAGTGAGCGAGATGCTGTATACGGTGCAAATCGACCAATATAAAAATAGAATGCCCAAAAATCTATCGGGCGGCCAACAGCAGCGTGTAGCGCTGGCGAGGGCCATTGTCATCAATCCAGACGTGCTGCTCATGGATGAGCCGCTATCCAATCTGGATGCGAAGCTGCGCGTAGATATGCGTAATGCGATCAAGTCCATTCAGCGCGAAGTAGGCATTACGACGGTATATGTGACGCATGACCAGGAGGAAGCGATGGCAGTCTCCGACCGTATTGCGGTCATGAACTCCGGTGTTATCCAGCAGATCGGTACGCCGAGAGAAATTTATCAGCGACCGGCGAATCTGTTCGTCGCAACCTTCATCGGACGGACAAACGTCATTGACGCCAAGTTGGAGACGGGTGAAGATGACAGCGCAGTCATTCGCGTCGGACGTGATTATGCAGTGTCGATACCAGAGCTGGGGACATTGGTGAAGTCCGGGCAGTCCATCGATGTTAGACTTTCCGTACGGCCGGAGGAATTCGTGCTGTCTGAGGATGGCAAAGGACTCGCGGGGAAAGTTGTGAATAACGTCTTCCTGGGCCTCAACACACACTTGATCGTGCTGCTCGATAATGGGCAGGAGGTTGAGATTATCCAGCAATCGACTGCAGCCGAAACAGCAGAAATTGGGCAGACCGTAAGGCTCGCTATCCTCACCGAAACGATCAATATCTATGACGCCGCAGGAGAGCGCAACCTTAATCGGGGGACAGGACAATGAACGCCCGTATGAAACGGTGGGACATCTGGTCTCTCATCACATTTGTTATCTTTGCCGGATATTTGATTTTCCTGGCTTTGCCGCTGTTTATGCTGCTGATCAAAAGCTTCTTCGACGGCTCAACAGGCGAGTTTTCTTTGGACTACTTCACGAAGTTTTTCAGCAAAGCCTATTATATGAACGCCGTTTGGAACAGTATAAAGGTGACGGTGTGCGTAACGCTGCTCTCAGTGGTGGTGGCCGGTCCGCTTGCCTACATCATGACGATTGCCAAGATCAAAGGCAGCGGTACGGTACGCATCCTGATCTTGATCTCGTCGATGTCCGCTCCGTTTATCGGCGCGTACGCTTGGATTTTGCTGCTTGGACGCAGTGGCGTCATTACGAAATTCTTTTACGATGTCTTCGGCTTCCGCATGCCTGACATCTACGGGTTCACCGGCATTCTGCTCGTTCTGACGCTGCAATTGTCCCCGCTCATCTTCATGTATGTATCCGGGGCGCTCAAGAATGTCGATAACTCTCTTATGGAAGCTGCGGAAAGCATGAATTGTACCGGTCTCAAAAAGATGTGGAAGATTCTCGTGCCTTTGATTACACCGACGCTGCTTGCTGGCGGCTTGCTCGTCTTCATGAGAGCTTTCGCGGATTTCGGTACGCCGATGCTGATCGGCGAGGGCTTCCGCACGGTGCCAGTCCTGATCTTTAATGAATTTATTAGTGAAGTCGGCGGGGATGACGGATTCGCTGCCGCCATTAGCGTTATCGTTGTGGTGTTCGCGACTGCTGTGTTCCTGCTGCAGAAGTTCGTAGCGAACCGGAAGTCCTACAGCATGAGCGCGCTGAATCCGATTGAACCCAAGAAACTGAAGGGCTTTGCGAATGTAGCGGCTCACGTCTATGTCTACCTGTTCACGATTCTGGCGATGATGCCGCAAGCTTATGTGGCGTATACGTCCTTCCAGAAGACATCGGGCAAAATTTTTGTAGACGGTTATTCTTTGGACAGTTACCGTGCCGCCTTCTCGAAGGTGGGCGATTCCATCTATAATACGTTTATGATTGCAGGCATTACGATTGTGATCATTACGATATCTGCTATGCTTATCGCGTATGTAACAGTGAAGCGCAAAGGTGCGGTTGCCAACCTGCTGGATACGTTCACGATGCTTCCGTACATTGTGCCGGGCTCCATCCTCGGTATCGCGCTGCTGGTGACATTCAACAAGCCGCCGCTGGTACTCAGCGGAACGGTCGTCATTCTGATCGCGGCTTTCACCATCCGGCGCCTGCCGTATACGATTCGCTCCAGCGCAGCTGTGCTGCATCAAGTGAATGACAGCATTGAGGAAGCAGCGATCAGTCTGGGCTCTTCGACCATGAGGACGTTCTTCAAGATTACCGTTCCGATGATGATCTCCGGCGTATTCGCCGGCGCCATTATAAGCTGGATCAGCATTATAACTGAATTAAGCACTTCGATTATTCTCTACACCGGGAACACGAGAACGATGACCGTCGCTGTCTATACGGAAGTCGTACGGGGCAATTACGGCGTAGCCGCCGCATTATCTACGATGCTGACGGTCATCACCGTCATCTCGCTGCTCTTGTTCTTCAAGCTGTCGGGCAAAAAAGAAGTGACCATGTAAGTCCGGACCGGGGCTCGCGCAAGCGAGTTCCGGCCTTTTGTCCATTCAGAGAAGGACATCTAGGCATAGCCTTTCCGTAAGCTGCAAAAAATAGGAGACGCATGAAAGGGGAGAGGCGGGGTGGCCAAAGGGAGCTTCAAAGATTCGCTGCGCCGGATGTTTCTGCTGCATACGCTAGTGCCAATCTCGATTCTGTTCGTCCTCTTCCTGCTGTTCATGATGATCAACTCACGTCTGCTGCTGGTCAGCCAGACGGCGGATGCCGGCAAGAAGATCAAGTCCGCTATGGAGAGTGTATACGCTTCCTACGATAAGGAGATGAATGCGACCGCTGAGCTTGGAGCGGTCATTTCCTTTGTGGAGACGGGGCAAGGGGGGCCTGAGTTATTTGAACGGTTCTACAGCTTCAATAGCCGTCAGCAGGTGAAAAGCATCATGCATATCCTTAGCCCCGACGGTGATGTTTTGGCGTCTTCCGCAAACTACGGCTCGGAATCGACGGATCAGGCGCTGCAAGCCATCGTCCGCAAGATGAACAGGCAGGGGTTGTCTTCACTTGCGGAGACGAATCATATTCGCTTTTCACAGGACCGGTATACGGCCTACACCTTTGCGAGAGCGATTCCAAGCGGCAGCGGAGTTGCCGGCTACTTGATCTATCAGCTGTATGAAGAAGACTTTCAGAACCTTATCTTTGTGCAAAACAATGAAATAGCCGCAGTAACGGACTCTTATCATAATATTATTGCAACGACGAGCAATCTGACGCGCGGGATGATGAACAAGTATAGCCTGGCGGGCGAGCCGCAGGGCTTTGTCCGGATTGATAAGGGACGGTATTACAGCAAGGAAACATATATGCCTGCCTCGCAGTGGCATATCTATACGCTCAGCGCCGCTCAATGGAATCATGCGGCTTACTTGTCACTGGCTGTCTTCTTTGCGCTTGCGAGCTTGCTGCTATGGATTCTGATCCGGTATTCCGCCCGCCTCATTTCTACTCGCCAGTCACGCGCGATGGATAAGCTCACCTTTGCGGTCCGAGAATTGCAGTCCGGCAATATGGATGCGTATGTCTATATCGGAACGGGAGACGAATTCGATACGCTGGCGAATCAATACAATCTGATGCTACGGCGGCTTAACGAGCTGGTAGCCAAAAACGAGGAGCTGTCGGATTTGCGCCGGGTGATTGAGGTGAAGCATCTTCAGTCACAGTTTCATCCGCATTTTATATTTAACGTGCTGGAGATGCTTAGGTACGCCATTGTCGTAGACGACAAGCTGGCGCAGGATATCGTATTGACGCTGTCCCGGCATCTGCGCTACAGTATCGGCAATGAGCGGGATCAAGTCGTGCTCGGCACTGATCTGGAGTATATTGCAGGTTATATGAAGCTGCAGCAGATGCGATTCAAGGACAGGCTTAGCTATCAGGAGAAGGTAGGAGAAGCGGCGAAGGGTGGGCTCGTGCCTAGACTGATGCTGCAGCCGGTTATTGAGAATGCAATCAAATACGGGTATCGCCGGCGTCAATCTGTCTCGATCTCAGTAGTCGGATATGTGAGGGATGATGACCTGATTATTGAGGTGAAGGATGATGGGGGCGGCATGAGCGAAGAGCGTCTCGCGGAGGTGCGGGCTATCATGCTGTCGCAGGATAACCGGGCGCCGCATATCGGCCTTCATAATTTGCATAGAAGATTGGTGCTGATGTATGGAGATCGTTACGGTATAGGGATCGACAGCGTCGAAGGCGAAGGGACGACTGTGACCTTCGTGCTGCCGTACCGGAAGGAGGAAGCGGATGTTCAAGGTGCTGCTGGTGGAAGATGAAGAGATGATTCGGAAGGGACTCCGTTTTACCTTTGACTGGATGGGCGCGGGCTGTGTCGTGGTGGGTGAAGCGGAGAACGGAGAGGAAGGGCTGCGGCAGATTGCCGCTCTTCGGCCGGATATCGTCATCGTCGATGTCAATATGCCGCTGATGGATGGCATAGCCATGATCGAGCAAAGTGTAGAAGGAGCGTCATGCAGCTATATTATCCTGTCGGGCTACGATGAATTCCGGCTTGCCAAGGCGGCTATTCGGCTTGGCGTGACGGAGTATTTGCTCAAGCCGCTGGAGCAGGAGCAGCTGCTGGCCGCCTTGGAGCGTGCGAAGAGCCAGGTGGAGATGAAGCAGCAGTACGCCGCGATGAAGACATCCGGGACGGGGAGCGGAGAAGCCCAGCAGGCTTCGGTGGTGAAGTTGCCGGGCAAGTCGTCCCGTTACGTGTCGAAGATGCTTCAATATGTGCAGGAGCATTATAAGGAGAAGATCAGCATCAAGGATTTGGTGGAGAAGCTGGAGGTCAGCGCGACGTACCTGAATCAGAAGTTCAAGAGCGAGACGACCTATACGTTCAACGACTTTCTGAACCGCTATCGCATCCAAAAAGCGATGGAGATGCTTCAGCACAGCGACGAAAAGGTCTATGCGATTGCTGCCGAGGTCGGCTTCAAGGACTATAAATATTTTATCGCGATCTTCAAAAAATACGCGGGCTGTACGCCTAGCTACTATCAGGAGACGTACGGCCACGGGGTGAAGGAGGACCATGATGCGAACGGTTAAAACTGGATGGCGATTTTGCCAAAGTACGATCCTTTCGCCAGATGGCCGAGTGCTGCGAGCGCTTGCGTGAACGGATAGACGGTATCGACGACAGGGCGAAGCTCGTAATGGGCGATGGCGGCATTCATCCGCTCGAACATGTCCCTGCTGCCTACGTTGATCGCTTGAAGCCTTGCTCTTCTCAGGATGGCTGGTACGATGGCAAGGCCTTCGACACTCGCTCCCGACAAAATGCCGACGATACTGATCTGGCCGCCGACCTTTAATGCGGAGATGGAGCGATTGAGCGTTGCTCCGCCGCCGAGATCGACGATATGATCGGCTCCGCGGCCTTCGGTGTAAGCGAGTACGGCCTGATCCCATTCCGCGTTGCTCTTGTAATTGATGCCGTGGTCGGCACCTAAGGCTTTCGCCTGAGCCAGCTTGGCATCACTGCTTGATGTGACGATGACCTTGGCACCCTGAAGCTTGGCAAATTGAAGGGCGAAGAGCGAGACGCCTCCGGTTCCCTGGACGACGACGGTGTCTCCTGCCTTCACCTTGCCCTCCTCGACAATGGCATGCCAGGCCGTCACTCCCGCGCAGGGCAGCGTCGCCGCTTCGATATCCGTCAAGTGCTCGGGGACGCGAACCAGACCTTCCTCGGGAAGGACAACATATTCCGCAAGCAAGCCTTGAAGCGGGCTTCCTAGCGAAGTGATCCAGTTCTCTCGCGTAGCCTCGCCAGATCTCCAGCTTTGGGTGAAGATCGGGCTTACTCGTTCACCTATTTGGAACTTGACAGCATGCTCTCCTAACGCAATAACCTCGCCTACACCATCCGATACCGGAACGAGCGGTTCGCACAGCTCAGGGTTATAGAAGCCGTCGATGACTCCGATATCGCGCGCATTTAGCGACACGGCTTTCATTCGAATGAGCACTTCACCCCTTGCCGGGGACGGGATCGGCAGATCTGCTTCAGTGACATGATCGAGGCCAAAGCCTCCTTGGATAACGTATGCTTTCATCATTCCTCACTCCTTATAGGGGTATAGACACACCTTAATTCATGAACTAAGATGGTGCTAGACGGCACTTTAAAGTCGGTTACGAACCTGAAGGTGCGTGAGGGGAGGCGGAGGTTATGAAGCCTGCGGATATTTCACATACAGCATGCAGCTACACCCATGTCCTGGAGATCATCTCGAACAAATGGACCGCGCTTGTCATCTACTCTCTCGAAAACGGAACCATTCGTTATGGAGAGATCAAGAGGCGCATAGAGGGCATCTCGCAAAAAATGCTGACGCAGACGCTGAGGCAGCTGGAGCGAGACGGTCTGGTTGCACGGAAAGTTACGCCGTCTGTACCGCCCATTGTGGATTATACGTTGACCCCGCTAGGGGAGACGCTTATTCCTTGCATGAAGATGCTCAAGGAGTGGGCAGCCGAGCATTATCCATCGGTTCAGAAGGCAAGAGAGAGCTATGAGCTTGGCGAAGAGAATGCTGCCGTTCGCCAACTGGAGAGCTGAGATTTTATAGACATGCTGATACGGCCAGAAGGACGCTTTTTCTAAAAAAGCATCCTTCTGGCCGTTTTTATTGAACACCGCTAGATCCCCGTTACAACAAGCAACCCGTTTATCGGTTCTTCCCTTATGAGAGCATTCACTTCCAAATCCGACATTTGCGCCAGAAGTGTTGATGAATCCGACACTTGCTCCTAATCTAATGATTTGTTCAAGAAGTGCGAGGTAGTACAATAAAGATGTGAACAAAATCGCACAAGTTGCAATGGCTTCAACTCCATTGGGACAAGTGTTTTTGTAAGGTTGTCCTGCGCAGACAGCTACTAAAGTTTTATTTGATACAAAGTACGAGATGGGTATGTAAATTCGGATATAGAGCCTAATAGCGGCGAATCCTAAGATGTCTTGGGTATAAATCTAAAGGAGGCTTATTCATATGGGAAAATTCGATGGAAAAGTCATTATTATAACCGGTGCGGCAGGCGGAATCGGTAAAGTAACCGCACAGAAATTGGCTGAGCAAGGAGCAAGTCTTGCTTTAGTCGATTTGAAATTGGATGCAGTACAGGCCGTTATTTCGGAATTGGGCCTAGATGAGGGCAGAGCGATTGCCCTGCAAGCGAATGTAGCTAAGGAAGATGAGGTTAAAGCGTACGTTGACGCTACGCTCGACAAATTCGGGAAAATCGACGGCTTCTTCAACAATGCCGGTATTGAGGGCATTACAGCCAATGTAGAGGACTATCCTACAGAAATCTTTGAAATGGTTCTGAATGTCAATGTGAAGGGCGCTTTCTTTGGTCTGAAATACGTCGTTCCGACTATGAAAAAGCAAGGCTACGGCAGCATTGTGAACACCGCTTCCGGCGCTGGTCTGATCGGCTCGCCCGGATTTGTCGGCTACAACAGCTCCAAGCATGCTTTGATCGGGATGACTCGCGTAGTTGCACTGGAGACAGCGCCATTCGGCGTTCGCGTGAATGCTGTAGCGCCTGGTGTTATTAACACCCGCATGATGCGCCAGATCGAAAAAAATACGGTGCCTCAGAATGCCGAAGGAGCAAGAAAAGCATTTGGCGCAGCCGTGCCGATGGGCCGCTACGGCGAAGCGGAAGAAGTAGCCAATGTGGCGATCTTCCTGCTGTCCGACGACTCATCCTATGTTACTCAATCCATCTACACCGTTGACGGCGGTCAGATGAATCAATAAATGCTATAAGCATATGAATGGATGAAGCCCCAGGCCTTATGTCTGGGGTTTTTGTCATGCAATTGTGCCGGTGCCCTAACCCTTCTTAAAGTGAAAATAGACACCAGATGCGATATGGAATATGATGGAACTAAAAAAGAAGGAGGAAGTTTAAGTGTATAGTGAGGGGAAAGTTGCTATATTAGCAACTTTGGTAGGTATGGTGTTTCTTACAGTTGCCTTCTTCCTTGGCCTCCTAATGATTGGAATTATCTTCTTCCCCATGATCTGGGGGCTGACTTATAAAGGTATAGCAAAAATGATTAAATCATATGATTTTCAAAAATAAAGCTAAAAAATGAAGTGATATTCATATAAACTGACTAAAACCAGCCGCCGTTAAATGGCGACTGGTTATTTTGCTTTTTCTGCGATTGATCTTTTGCGATTAAATAAGGAGTAGAGCTAAAACAGCTGACGAGCGCCCCAGTCTTCATGTAGCAGCGCGGTTCCTGGAACAGGAAGCCGCAGAGCTTCCATCGCTTCATATAGGTATTCGAAACGGTACTGAATGCCATGCCCGGCTGTAAGCCATCCATTGCTGCGGGATTGTTCCCGGTTCAGCCGGTTCAAGCTGGTTAGTTCTTTATCGTACAGGGCTGAATCCCAGCGTACGCTTGCTACGATGGAGGCGGCGACTTCGGCTGGTATGCCCTGGCGTCGCGAGATGATGCTCGCCGCCCGAAGCGGGGACGACCGTACAAATTGATGCACGCGCAGATGTGCTTTGAGATAAGCCACAATGACGGCGGGATAGCGGCTTGCCCAAGCTTCGTCGACGACGATGCCGGTCAGGAAGTCGTCTCCCGGCTCTTCTTGAGCCAGTACCCGACCTATTCCGTGATGCTTGGCTAGGCTGATATAGGGTTCATTCAGCACGCTCCCGGACAGCTCCTGCCGCATCATGGCTGTGATGCTATCATCCAGCTCCTTATGCAAAACCTGGCTGTCTTCAATGCCGAAGGTGCGAAGGATATTAGCCATGCGCCCGCCAGAGCTGGACTGGGCGACTGCGGAGATCGACAGGCTCTCGATATGGGAGGTGGTCCTTAGCTCTATATCATTGCGAATGACGAGAGCGATCCCTTGTCCCCCTTGCGTCTTGCCGTCGCAAGCGAGTAAGACCGGACGGAAGGAGGGAAGGACCTGGCCGAGCGAAGAGCATAGCGCAATGGGATAGTCCCCAAGCGAGGCGATATGGATATGTCCGCCGATCATTCCCTGGACAAGCTCCGGTCCGTTAGGCGCATCGCTCCATTGCACCTTAACAGTCCTCCCCGGCAACGTACGGGACAATTCTTCCTCGAACCAGCCTAGCTCTTTCATCACTAAGGAAGTCCAGATTTGCGCGGAACGGCTTTGATATCCTACGTTGACGATTATGGGAGTATCGGCAGCAGAGCCGAGGCTCTTATTCGGATCATCCTCGCTGTCCTGAATTTCCTGATGTCTGCTTGGCATGTTCTTTACGCTTTCCTGCAACATGGCCGCGTTGTGCAGAATAGTTGCATGACGATGAATCCACGTCTCCAACTCGTTCTTGTCGATCCATATTTCCTTGCCGATCTTGCGAAAGGGAAGCTGCTTGTGTCTCCGCCAACGGTCGAAGGTGGATCTGCTGATGCCTAGCAAATCCATCGCCTCATGCAAAGTAAGCAAATTAAACTGCTGTAATGACATCGGATACGCCCTCCTTCAAGCAACTTGCCGCCGCTTCAAAATGGTTACTCGTGGTCATTCATGGTCATTCATGGTCATTCATGGTCACTTGCTCTTTCTCCGTTGACACATGAAATGAGGAGTCATATAGTCAATTATAAGAAATTAAACATAGTAAGTATATAGGAATAAGTGTATATATGTGACTGTAGAAAAAAGTCGCAAACCGAGTTTGAGCGAAGGGGGAAGGCCGATGACTAGCAAGCAGATGAGTCCCGGCTGGGAAGTCATGAGGGATTTCTATTGTTGCCGCATCTTCTTGGGGCGTAATAACGAGTAGACTGTTGCCAGCGGCGGGAAGAGCTCTTTTATAAATAGACAGAATAATACGACAATTGGAGTGGGGATATCATGATCAAAACAATGCGGGTTCAGCACCGTTCACTTAAACGTACAATTCGGCTGTTGCCGCTGCTGCTTGCTGCAGTGCTCATGCTTAGCGCATGCGGGGGCAAGTCAGACTCTGCTGCATCAGCCTCGGCAGACGGCGAGAAGCTGGAGATTACTGAACTTCGTTACCAAGGCAGCGTGGGAGCGGTCACTTTCCCGGAGCTGGCCGAGGATCTGGGTTATCTGGCGCCGCTTAAGCTGAAGTTTATCGGCAATACGATTAGCGGACCGCAGGATATTCAAGCTGTTGTGACTGGCGATACCGATTTTGGCGGGGCGTTCAATGGGGCTATCGTCAAGCTGATTGCCGCCAAAGCGCCAATCAAATCGGTTATCAGCTACTACGGTGTAGATGACAATACCTGGACGGGATATTACGTGCTCGACGACAGCCCGATCCAGTCGGCGCGAGATTTGATTGGCAAACGAATCGCGGTCAACACGCTTGGCGCTCATCATGAGTTTGTCATTAAGGAATATTTGCACAGAGAGGGCCTGACGGCAGAGGAGATCAAGCAGGTAGCGCTTGTGGTCGTGCCTCCGGTTACATCGGAGCAGACGCTTCGGGCCAATCAGATCGATGTAGCGACACTGGGCGGTCTATTGCGCGACAAGGCTTTGGAGAGGGGCGGCATCCGTCCGCTTTTCACTGACAAGGAACTGTTCGGCAACTTCAGCGCAGGTAGTTATGTGCTTACGGACAAATTCATTAAAGAGAATCCGAAAACCGTGAGCAAGTTCATAGAAGCGACAGCCAAAGCAATCGAGTGGGCGCGCAATACTCCGCGTGAAGAAGTCATCGCGAGATATGAGAGCATCATCCAGAAGCGGGACCGTAAGGAAGACAAGGATACGGTCAAGTATTGGAAGAGCACGGGCGTCGCCGGTGAAGGCGGCCTGATCGCGGAGAAGGAATTCCAGACGTGGATCGACTGGCTGGTTAATGAAGGCGAGCTGAAGGCGGGAGATTACCAATCGTCTGATCTGTTCACGAATGAATTTAATCCTTTCAACAAATAAGGGGGAGCGAGCGATGACTGTCAAAATAAGCATTGAGCATGTGCAAAAGTCATTTCGCATCAAGCGCAATATGGGCGCGCTGAAGGAAGACGCGCAGCCGCTGTCGGCCCTGCATGATATCAATCTTGAGGTTCGGCAAGGGGAGTTCATGGTAATTGTTGGTCCAAGCGGCTGCGGAAAATCAACCTTGCTTGATCTGTTGGCGGGATTGACAACGCCGAATAGCGGTCGCATTCTGCTCGACGGCAAGCCGATTACCGGTCCCAATCTGGATCGGGGAATCGTCTTTCAGCAATATGCCTTGTTTCCGTGGAAGACAGCGCTCGGCAATGTGGAATTTGGCTTGGAGGCGAAGGGCGTAGGTCGCGAGGAACGAAGGAAACGGGCAAAGGAGTATATCGATCTTGTCGGACTATCCGGCTTCGAGAACCGCTATCCTCATGAGCTGTCGGGCGGGATGAAGCAACGAGTGGCGATAGCGCGCAGTTTGGCCTACGATCCCGAAGTGCTGCTGATGGATGAGCCGTTCGCGGCACTGGACGCTCAGACGAGAGAGACGCTCCAGAGCGAACTGCTGCGCATTTGGGAGACAACGAAGAAGACGATTATCTTCATTACGCACGGGATTGAAGAGGCCGTATATCTCGGCCAACGCGTTGCGGTCATGTCCTCCCGTCCGGGTCGGATCAAGCAAGTGATCGATATTCCGTTCGAATCCCGCACCAGTGAAGAGGATTTGCGCTCTAATCCGGAGTTCGTCCGGTTGCGCCATGAAATATGGGAGCTGCTGAAGGATGAGGTGGTTCGCGCTCAGGAGCAGGAGAAGAGCAAGACGCTGGACAGCTTCAAATCGGCGGGCACGAGGAAAGGGGTGGCCAAACATGGCTAACGGAAGGGCAGGGGAGCTGGTATGGCCGAAGGCAAAAAGTCTGGATGCTGTGCGCTGGTCGTTTGCCGCTCTGAGCAAGCTATTCAAAAATTCAATCGTAATTGTGGTGCTGCTGGCCATTTGGGAGATTACGCCACGCCTTGGGATCGTTAACAGTACCTTTTTCCCGCCAATCTCTCAGGTGCTAGCTACCTGGTGGCAGCTGTTGCTGTCGGGCGATCTGCTGGACCATACGGCAGCGAGTCTAACACGCTCTATCGGGGGCTTCTCGCTAGCTATCGCGGTCAGCATTCCGCTTGGTCTGGCGATCGGATGGTGGAAGCCGGTCGCTGAATACTTGAACCCGTTCTTGGAGCTGATGCGCAATACGGCTGCGCTCGCTATACTACCGGTATTTATCCTGCTGCTCGGTCTTGGCGAGACGTCGAAGGTGGCGATTGTCTTCTACGCTTGTATCTTCCCGCTGCTGCTTAATACGATCAGCGGAGTGAAGAATGTGGACCCGCTGCTGATCAAGTCAGCCCGTTCTATGGGGCTGAATGCAGTCAGCCTCTTCCGCAAAGTGATTGTACCGGCTTCGATCCCTACGATCTTCGTCGGTATCCGGCAGGCGGGGGCAAGCTCTATTCTTGTGTTAGTGGCGGCAGAGATGGTGGGTGCGACGTCGGGGCTAGGCTACTTGATTCAGTACGCGCAGTTCAGCTTTCTAATTACCGAGATGTACGCGGGCATCATTACGATTTCCGTCATTGGGCTCATCGTGAACTATGTGCTCGTATCGCTGGAGAAGCGGCTGACAGGCTGGAAGCAGAACGCAAGAGATTAGTTTCGGTGAAGCGAGGAGCTCTAAGCCGAGAAACTCGGCTCAGAGCATATGCAGCAGAGCCGCGAGGTGTTGCAAGCCGAAAAACTCGGTTTAGAGCGTGCGCAGCAGAGCTTCGAGCATCTGCAAGCCGAAAAACTCGGCTTAGAGCGTGCGCAGCAGAGCCGTGAGGTGTTGCAAGCCGAAAAACTCAGCTTAGAGCAAGCGCAGCAGAGCCGTGAGGTGTTGCAAGCCGAAAAACTCAGCTTAGAGCAAGCGCAGCAGAGCCGCGAGGAGTTGCAAGCCGAGAAACTCGGCTTAGAGCGTACGCAGCAGAGCTTCGAGCAGCTGCAAGCCGAGAAACTCGGCTTAGAGCGTACGCAGCAGAGCTTCGAGCATCTGCAAGCCGAGAAACTCGGCTTAGAGCAAGCGCAGCTGATCTTCACGCACCTGCAAATCGTATAACACGGCTCATGAAGCCGGCAATTGGGAAGGGGTAGAGGAAGAATGGGTAAACCAAAACGGCAATTGCGTTTGAATTTATTTATTATGAATGTCGGCCATCATGAGGCGGCTTGGCGGTACAAAGGGACTGAGCCGGAGCGGATTAACGATCTGAAGCATTATCAGCGGCTGGCCCAGACGGCGGAGGCGGCCAAGTTCGATTCCGTCTTCCTCGCTGACGGTCTGGCGATCAACAAGCATGTGAAGCATGGAGCATTCGTGGGACTGGAGCCGTTCACCCTGCTGTCGGCGCTGGCGGCAGTCACCGAGCGCATCGGACTGATCGGCACCGTCTCGACCACTTACAATGAGCCCTTTCATGTGGCGCGCAAGTTCGCTTCGCTCGATCATCTTAGTAATGGCCGCGCGGGCTGGAACATCGTCACGTCGGGCAGTATACACGAGGCGCAGAACTTCAATCGGGATACGCATCCGGAGCATGCCAAGCGCTATGAGCGGGCCAAGGAATTTCTTGATGTGACGACGGCGCTTTGGGACAGCTGGCAGGATGACGCGCTCATCATCGATCGCGAGTCCGGCGTGTTCGCCGACCCGCAGAAGGTGCAGCCGATCTCGCATCATGGGGAGCACTTCCAAGTGCGGGGACCGCTTAATATCTCACGTCCGCCGCAAGGCTACCCTGTGCTGGTTCAAGCGGGCTCATCGGAGGATGGCAAGGAGTTCGCCGCGCAATATGCAGAAGCGATCTTCACGGCGCAGCAAACCTTGCCAGAGGCGCAGCTGTTCTATACGGATGTGAAGGGCAGGCTGCTCCGTTACGGCAGAACGCCTGACCAGCTGTTGATTCTGCCGGGCATCTGCCCGATTATCGGCGCGACGGAGAGCGAGGCGAAGGAGAAGGAGCAGGAGATCAACGAGCTGACGGTGCCGGAATATGGGCTCAATCAGCTGTCCAATATGCTGGGCGTCGACCTGTTCACCTATCCGCTTGATGGGCCGCTGCCTGAGCTGCCGAAGCTGGAAGACATCAACGGCAATAAGAGTCGCTTCCAGCTAGTTGTGGATTTGGCCGAGCGGGAGAAGCTCACGATTCGCCAGTTGCTTCACCGCCTTGCGGGAGGCAGAGGCCACCGGACGTTTGCCGGTACGGCTACGCAAATCGCGGATCAGCTCGAGGAATGGTTCTTATCAAGCGGCGCGGACGGCTTCAATGTGATGCCGCCTTACTTGCCGGGCGGCCTGGATGAATTCGCAGGCAGCGTTATTCCGGAGCTGCAGCACAGAGGCTTGTTCCGCACCGAATATGAGGGGGATACGCTGCGCGGCAATCTGGGCTTGCGGAGGCCGAATCACCCGGCTGTGCATACTGCGACAACTGCGGCTATTTCGCAGTAATGGAAGGCTGTCTTTGTTGGAGGTGGTCTGCGGAGGTCGATTCTTTTGGAATAGCCAAGGATGCCGCCTTGCAGCAAGAGCAAGCAACATCATTAACTCTGACAACCACGAATGATCGACTATAGATCGCATGAAACATGACGCATTACACTATCCCCTGATACAAGGGAACCAAATGGAGGTTATGAGATGAGCAAAGCAGAGCAATCGATTCAGAAGGAAGCGGCATTATCTATCCACCCGGTTGCAGGAAGAATTGGAGCAGAGATTAGAGGCGTTCAACTGGGAGGCGATTTGCCGCAGGAGACGCTGGCAGAGCTACGCGAAGCGTTGCTGAAGTACAAGGTCATTTTCCTGCGGAATCAGCAGCACTTGGATGATACGGGACAAGAGGCCTTCGCCCATCAGCTTGGCGATCCCGTTGCTCATCCTACCGTTCCGATTAAGCAAGGCACGGAATATGTGTTGGAGCTGAACTCCGCTCATGGCGGCAGAGCCGACTCGTGGCATACAGACGTATCCTTCGTGGATGCTTATCCGCAAGCATCGGTGTTGCGGGCAGTAGTCATCCCCGAAGCTGGAGGCGACACGGTCTGGGCGAATACGGCTGCCGCTTACGAACAGTTGCCTGACGATCTGAAGCAGTTGGTAAACGGACTGTGGGCCGTCCATAGCAATGATTACGATTATGCGGCCCAGCGCAATCAGATCTCCGAGGAAGCTCAGCGATATCATCGAGATGTGTTCCGGTCTACCGTCTATGAGACGGAACATCCAGTCGTACGCGTCCATCCCGAGACAGGTGAGCGCAGCTTGCTGCTAGGTCACTTTGTGAAGCAAATTATCGGCTTGTCCAAGGCGGACTCCAATCAACTGTTTAACTTGCTGCAAAATCATGTGACCAAACTGGAAAATACGGTTCGTTGGCGCTGGGCTGAAGGGGATGTCGTTATCTGGGATAACCGGGCGACGCAGCATTATGCGGTCAACGATTATGGCGACCAGCATCGCGTCGTACGCCGTGTGACCATTGACGGCGACGTGCCCGTAAGCATTGACGGACGCCGCAGCGTAGCTCGCTACAAGTCGTCCGAGGGGCAAGCCTCCGAGGCAGAATCTGCTTAAAGTTATGCCATTAAATTCGGGTTAGTCGCAGCGAATCTTATAATAGTAGAGGTTGCATCTGTTAGCCATAAGGCTAGCTGCTGCGGCCTTTTTTATTTTCAGAAGCGTCAACGCATTAGCAATTTTCAGATATGAAGGTAGATGAGTTTCCAATAACCGTTCATAATGGAAAGGAGAGTTATTCCCAGTAATCACAAAAAGTTCAAATATTGCGGATGCACGGAAAACCATTCTGCCCTCTGAATCGTGTTAGGGGAGAAAGGAGGAAGCAGAGTGAAAATATCCTCGTTAGTCGCACGCCACAACAACGTCGTATCCTATGATACTGATGGCGTGGAAAGTTCAATCCTTGATGTGTATGACCGGCACATCGACACGGTTTTCCGGGTTTGCTATTCACTTATGGGCAACAAGCAGGATGCGGAAGATGCGGCGCAGTCGGTGTTCGTCAAATTAATGGAAAACGGCAGGCTGTTCGCCAATAGCGATCATGAGAAAGCATGGTTAATTGTGACGGCCCGGAACCATTGCCGTGATATGCACCGCAAATGGTGGAAGAAAAAAGTGGTGGATATTGATCCCAGCACGATGGAGCTAGCTGGTCTAGCAACAGTTGAAACCCGCGAGTTGGAGGACAACCTGCGCAAGCTTCCATCGACGCTTAGACTGCTCCTGTACCTGTATTATTACGAAGGTTATAAAGTAGCCGAAATCGCTGTTATGTTAAAGCTGAATCCTAACACGGTGAAGTCGCAGATGAGAAGCGGGCGGAAACGACTGAAATTGCAGATGGGAGATGATAGGTATGAGTAGAGAGGAACTAACTTCATTATTTGAAAATATGTCGCCAGACGAGTCTCAGAAGAAGAGGATGCGGAGTCATCTCATAAACCGCAAGCAGTCCTCGGAGGCGAGCGGGGAGCGGCCCGCGAGGCGTCGTTACATATGGTGGGCTGCACCTGCGTTATGCCTTATGTTGGCTGTAGTCGTTTTCTTGAGCGGTCCTTTTGGAGGAACAGCGCCAGTATACGCCATTCATCTTAAAGTCGGTGAAGAGGCGCATACGTTCAAGCTCGCAGACCGTCAGAAATCTTCAGATCAATTCAGTACAACGGTCAGCAACGTCGATTCTCGTCCGGGCCTGGAATTTTATATCGAAGGCGACAATATCGCCAAAATCGAAATCTCATCCGTAAACGAATACCTGTACGCCGCTGATTGGACAAAGACGCAGCACGAGAAATATTGGAACCTCGAATACTATCAAACCTTTGATGAGGAGCGGAAGATTTCAATTGCCGATTACAATCTGCTGTATGATAAAAAGATGACGATGACCTTTGAAGAGGATTTTACAGACTACGGTGAGATATGGTATTTCTGGACGGCGTGGAATTTGTACAAGTGGGCAGCAGAGGATAACTTCTCTCGTTTTCTCGGGGCGGGGCTTACTCCGCCGCCTTCAGGATCACAAGAAGAGAGGGAGATGGCAGCGGGCAGTCTGTCGGGGATAGGCCATATTCAACTGGAAGGCTATCCTGAAGAGCTGTTGCAGGATACCATAACGATTGTCATTACAGATCGCGATGGCAATATTACGACGAGATCTATTCATGTCAAAGTCAGCAATAATGAATTATCCCAAACTGTCGTTACA
Source organism: Paenibacillus sp. NPDC057967 (assembly GCF_042887015.1). Taxonomy (NCBI): domain Bacteria; kingdom Bacillati; phylum Bacillota; class Bacilli; order Caryophanales; family Paenibacillaceae; genus Paenibacillus; species Paenibacillus sp. NPDC057967. The sequence goes on along the minus strand of NZ_JBHVQB010000001.1, from coordinate 784,316 downwards.
GCCAACTTGGTCAATGAGCCATAAGCCCATCCTTCAAAACATGCCTTGCATGCGGTAAAATGTGCTTATGATTGTGGTTGAAGGGAAATCGGGGGAAACGTAATGATCGATATTCGAAGGCTGACGATGGAGGATGGCGATACGTGGAAGGACATCGACGATCGCTTTACAGTAGACTCGACCCTTGTCCTGTCTGTAACGGACGGGGAGATCAGTTATACCGTGCAAGAAATGCCCGGCTACGTGAAAAGCTATGCAGAGACAGCGGCAGAAGAAGAGACGGATGAAGAGGATTCGACCGACTATATCGATAATCCCGAACAGGTCATGTACGTGGCTTATGCCGGGAATCAGTTTGTCGGGCGCATCCTGTTGAAGCGGAATTGGAACCGGTATGCGCTGATCGAAGACATCGCGGTGGATGCGAAGCAAAGAGGCGGGGGCATAGGCCGGCGGCTTGTGGAACAGGCCATACAATGGGCGCGAGAAGGCGGTATGCCTGGCATTATGCTGGAGACGCAAAATCATAATGTGCGCGCTTGCCGTCTGTACGAAAGCTGCGGCTTTGTCATCGGCGGATTCGATACACGCGTATATCGCGGGCTGAATAAGAATCGTACAGAGGTTGCGATATACTGGTATTTGCTATTTGACTAAGCGAATGCACAAAAATTTTTACTTTTTTGAAAAAGAAGGTTTACCTCGGGCCTGATACTTGATAAGATAAATCACAAGAAATGCGACGAAGAGAGAAGTAGATGGTGGCCCATTCTTTCGCAGAGAGCTCCGGCAGCTGAAAAGGAGCAAAGAATCCATGATCGAAAAAAGACTCAGAGCAGCGCATCGGAACCTGTAAGAATTACAGGGGGTGGTGTGCCAGGAGCTCCTGTTACAGAGCTAGAGTATAAGCATGCCTGGTTCATGCCGTACTTGAAGAGGCGGATATGGCGACATATACGCGAATTTAGGGTGGTACCGCGAGAATCCAATCTCGTCCCTGAGACTGACAGCAGTCTTGGGGGTGGGATTTTTTTGTTGTTCCGAAAGTATAGCAGATGACATGTAATAATAAGACAGACATGACGAGTGGATACTACTTAGGAGGAGATAAATCTTATGACACAATTACTGAAAGTTGGCATTGTCGGTGGTACGGGAATGGTAGGGCAGCGATTCGTACAGCTGCTGGATGGACATCCTTGGTTTCAAGTAACGGCAATCGCCGCAAGCGCAAGCTCGGCTGGCAAGACCTATGAGCAATCCGTACAGGGCAGATGGAAGCTGGACACGCCGATTCCGGAGGATGTGAAGTCCATCGTCGTACAGGATGCTTCCAAAGTGGAAGAAGTCGCGGCTGACGTTGACTTTATCTTCTGCGCAGTAGATATGAAGAAGGATGAGATTAAGGCGCTGGAAGAAGCGTATGCGAAGACAGGAACTCCTGTAGTCTCGAACAACTCCGCTCACCGCTGGACAGCGGATGTGCCGATGGTAATCCCTGAGATCAACCCGGGCCATCTGGACGTTATTGCCGCTCAGCGCAAGCGTCTGGGCACGGAGACTGGCTTCATCGCGGTAAAACCGAACTGCTCCATCCAAAGCTACGTGCCTATGCTGCATGCGCTGCAGGAGTTCAAGCCGAAGACGGTTGTCGCTTCGACCTATCAAGCGATCTCCGGCGCGGGCAAAAACTTCACGGACTGGCCGGAAATGCTCGACAACGTCATTCCGTACATCGGCGGTGAGGAAGAGAAAAGCGAGCAGGAGCCGCTTCGCATCTGGGGCAGCGTGGAAGACGGCGCGATTGTGAAAGCAAGCGAGCCGCATATTACTACACAGTGCATTCGTGTTCCGGTAAAAGACGGCCACTTGGCTACTGTATTCGTATCGTTCGAGAACAAACCTTCGAAGGAGCAAATTCTGGAGCTGTGGAAATCCTACAAGGGCCGTCCGCAAGAGTTGGAGCTTCCAAGCGCGCCTAAGCAGTTCATCAGCTACTTCGAGGAAGAGAACAGACCACAGACGAACCTGGACCGCAACATTGAAGGCGGCATGGGCGTATCCGCAGGCAGACTGCGCGAGGATTCCCTATACGACTTCAAGTTTGTCGGTCTCTCGCACAATACGCTTCGCGGCGCGGCAGGCGGCGCTGTATTGATCGCCGAGCTGCTGAAGGCGGAAGGATATATTCAAGCTAAAGCGTAATCGAAGATAGATTTGCACTGAGTTCGCTCGAGAGCATGCAACAATAGAAGAACAGGAGCTATTCTCATCGGAATAGCTCCTGTTCTTTTTGTTGCTGACGGTCACGCGTAGATAGGATTATATGAACGTTCTTCCGCTATGGGCATATAATGCGGGTATTAACCTATGGAGGGAACGCCCGGAGATGAATCAATTTCCCCGCATGACCACGAGTATCCCGCAGGAGTCGGCGCAAGCCGCAATTCAAGCGATTCATGATAGCCTGACAAGACAAGCTTCAATCCTTGACTTCTATTACCGGTTGGCCCATACAGCACCTAGCCCGCAGCAGAGAGCCCTTATCCATCAAGCAGTGGACAACGCGAATGCGCAGTTCAGCCAGTTCTCCGATTTTTATCGCTCGATGACAGGGGTGTCGCCATCGTATGTAGCTGAGCGAACGACGTTCCACAGCTACGGCGAAGGAGCGGAGATGGCATTCGGAGCTAGCCTGGAGGGCAGCGTATACTACCGTCAACTGGCTTCTGTTACTCCCTATCCTTACGTTCAGCATCTCTTCTTAAAGGCTTCAATGGCGGAGAGAGAGAATGCGGTACGATTTGCTGCATTGGATCGGGAACGGGCCACCGACCAGGGCGGCCATCCGTACGTCGTCAACATAGAGAAGGTCACCGAGCAGAACAATGCGTATCGTAAAGCCATTTGGACAGGGCAGCATCTGCAAGTGACGGTAATGAGCATCAAGGTCGGCGAGGATATTGGCCTCGAAGTCCATCCGACAACCGATCAGTTCATCCGCATCGAGGAAGGAAAAGGACTGGTCCAGATGGGCGATCACAGGGACCGGCTGGATTTCCAGGCGGAAGCCTCCGAGGACTACGCGATCATGGTACCCGCAGGCAAGTGGCATAATGTGACCAATACTGGCGTCGAGCCGCTGAAGGTCTATGTTATCTATGCGCCGCCGGAGCATCCTTTCGGAACCGTGGAAGAGACAAGAGCGATTACGTCGGAGGACGGTCAGGAACTGTAACTTCAGCGAAACCAGAGAGAGGGAGCGTTGACTCCCTCTTCTCATGAGCTTAAAGGTACCGTATGCGTGCTGCGTATTATTGCTTGACCGCCAAGACATAATGAACATGATCGAATGCTATAACCGCATGTTCGGGCTGACTGTCGTTATAAGCTTGAAACAACTGGGCGGTAATCTCATCAGGCTGCAGATGCTTGTATATGAGCAAATGGGCTTCTTCCAGCATGCGCTCCATCTCCGTATAGGAGTAGCTGGCCAGCATGGGCTCGCCTGCCTGTGCTGCCATCATGACCTGCATCTTGGCTCGATCGCCTGCCTGTTCCGTGAACGTCAGCTCATCGGGATAGTCGAAGACGATGCTGCTGCCGCGCGGGAGCATGGAGGAGATATCGGATAACAATTGCCGGAATACCTCTTTGGTCAAATAATAGCTGATGCCAAGCAGACTGCAGAAGCTGATGCGCATCGGGTCAAAAGCGGGACAGTCCAGCACACGGCTTCGCCAGTTCGGCTCGCGGAAGTCAGCGGAGATGCCGTGCAGATTAGCTGGCGTCTCGATTGGAAGGGCCGATACGCGCCTCTGTTTGTCTTCAGCCGTTGCGGGATGGTCGATCTCGAAGATTTGGAGCGGCGCTGCCCATGCCGGCTGGCGGTAAGCGAACGTATCGTAGCCCGCGGCGAAAATGAGGTATTGCCGTGCGCCAAGCCGCACAGCCGCTTCGAGCATTTCTTCGGTGAAGGCTGCCCGGCCAAGCGGCGTCGGGGACAGCTGATGGTCGACGACCTCGCGCAGCGCATCTTCCGGGGAGCCGGACAATTCCGGACGGAAGAAAGCGGCGGCCTTTGCCATGTTGCCGCTTATGCCTGCATATTCCTCGTCGCTGATCAGTTGTCTGGCAATAGAGTCGTCGAACACTTTCACCTCGTTATGCCTGGCATGATAGGCTCTGGCAAATGCGCTGACCAGAGCGGTTAAGCTTTGTTTTTCCATTTCAAATCACCTCTATTCAGTTGTAGCATTCAGCGCAAAGATGAAACAACACTTGATTTTTATGTAATTTTATGGTATAATAAAGAGGTGAAAAATAAAAAGTTCATGAGATCGCCACAATTTACGGCGATTTTTTTATATCTTTCTACGGTTTGCCCGTATGGGATTCTGAAGCTGGCAGCGCCTTTTTTAGACTAGTGAACTGGTCGGAGAGGCGTTTTTTTGTGCGGAATAGGTTATAATGATTGCATTCTTTTGGATATAGAGGCTTTGGGGTTATGAGGGGGAACAACAGGATGAAGCTGGGCATTGATGCTGGCGGCACGTTAATTAAGATTGCATACATAGAAGAGGAGTCTGGCTCCATTCGCTTTCGGACATTTTCGTCATCTCATATAGAGGCTGCGGCGGATTGGATTCTAAAGTGCGGCCCGTCGGAAATTTGCGTAACTGGCGGCAAAGCCAAGCAGCTAGAGGCCTGCGGAGTTCGGCCACAGACGGGGATCGTAGAGTTTGAAGCGACTCACCGGGGCGTGCGTTATCTTTTACAGGAAAAAGGAGTGCCGCTTGAATCGTTCATTCTGACGAATGTCGGGACCGGGACCTCGATTCACTACTTGTCGGAGCAAACTCATCGGCGGGTAGGGGGGACGGGTGTCGGGGGCGGAACGATTATGGGCTTGTCGTATGCGTTGACGGGACTTACCGACTTTGACGAGCTGGTCCAATTAGCGGCAAACGGCTCGCGGGAGCAGATCGACCTGAAGGTCAGGCATATCTACGAAGGGGCAGAGCCGCCAATTCCGGGGGAACTGACGGCGAGCAACTTCGGCAGGCTGAGCTCGCTCGCAGCCATGGGCGAACTAACCAAAAGCGATTTGTTGTCCTCTGTCATCGGACTTGTGGGGGAGACGGTCGCCACGACGAGCGTGCTTGCAGCGGGCCAAGTTGGAGCCGGTACAGTGGTCTTCATCGGATCATCCTTTATTCGCAATGAGCTTCTGAAAGACGCGGTGGAGGGCTACACAAGACTACGTGGCGCCACACCGATGTTTCTGGAGAACGGAGAGTATTGCGGAGCGACTGGAGCGCTATTGCAGCTTGGGGGTTAATGGGACTTGAGCTCCATGTGTGCATGGCAAAGGATGCCTTAATTAGTTACTTTGCACCTGATAATGGACGATAGTGATGGCCTATAATTTTTGTGACAAGGAAATATATACCTGCACAGATATAGGAGGAGCTATGAAGATCATTCGACTCATCATCGCAGCCAGTCTCATTCTTACGACTGCGGCTTGCAGCAACGCGAACAATAACGGTAAGAGTGAACCGGTGAACAGCCCGGCTGCGACGGAATCGGCAAAGCCTGAGGAAAGTCCGGTTGCCACGGAATCCGCACCGCCTGCGGACAACGATTCGGAAGCGAAAAGCGGACTTATTACAAAGGAGCAGTATGCCAAAATCGAAAGCGGTATGACCTATGAGGAAATTATCGAGATTGTCGGCAGCGAAGGCGAGGTTATGGCAGAAAGCGGCAAGAAGGGCAGCGATCTCTATGTGTTCGTTGTCATGTATGAAGGCTCCGGCGAATTGGGAGCATCCGCAAGCTTCAGCTTTCTAGGCGAAGAACTGCAGTCAAAGGCCCAATTCGGTCTTGAATAAATGAATCAGGCAAGTAGCGGCAAAGCCGCCGGTGTATTCTCGGTAACGAGAGCATTGGCGGTTTTTTGCTGTGCAATCGATCGTTAATTTGCCATTGTTCAGAATGAGTAAAAAGGTATTTTGTCCTTTTCTAACAGCTTTTTCTACATTTCTAATTGACAATTCATACATAACCAATAAGAATTATAAAGAAATATAGTTTTTATGAAATGGGGTTCAACACGATGATTGTCATTGACCACGTGAGTAAGCAGTTTCAACAGCGTGACGGGAGCCGCTTTAAGGCCATCGATGATGTGAGCATCACCATTAAAGAAGGCGAGTTCGTCTCGTTGCTTGGTCCGTCCGGCTGCGGGAAATCGACAATATTGAATTTGATCGCCGGCTTCGACCGGCAATACGAGGGCTCCATCGGGGTGTCCGGCGAGAGCATTAAGGCGCCAGGTCCGGACCGGGTCGTCGTGTTTCAAGAGCATGGCTTGTTCCCATGGATGACTGTGCTGGAAAATGTAGCTTTTGGACTGAAGCAGCAAGGGGTAGGGAAGAAGGAGAGGCTGGAGCGGGCAAGAGAGCAGATTCGCTATGTCCATCTGGGCAAATTCGCCGATCGTTATCCGCATGAGCTCTCCGGCGGGATGAAGCAGCGTGCGGCGATTGCACGTGCGCTTATTATGAATCCGAAGATTCTGCTTATGGACGAGCCCTTCGCCGCACTCGACGAGCAAACCCGTCTTGTGCTGCACAAGGAGCTTGAAGATATATGGATGAAGACAGGCAAGACCATTCTCTTTATTACGCATAACATTCGGGAAGCTGTGATGTTGTCCGATCGAGTACTTGTGATGTCCACTCGGCCTGGCACGATCAAGAAGGAATTTACGGTACAAGCCGCAAGACCGAGAGACAGCGCCGACCCGCTCATTCATCATGTGGAACGGTCGGTTATGGATTGCTTGGCGGATGAGATGGAGAAAGTGATCAAGGAGGAAATGGACGATGTCAACTACAGCTTTAAGAAGAACAATATTCATAATCGTGATATTGGTGACATGGGAGGCGGCATATAGGCTTATCGGCTGGGAATCATGGAAGTTCCCTTCTCTGTTCCAGACGGTGGAGTCGTTCTATACCGGCATTGCCCACGGTCAACTTCTGGACGCCATCTATAACTCGCTTAGAAGGTTGTTCATCGCGTTCGCGATCTCCCTCACTGTTGGCATGCTGTTAGGCTTTATGTTCGCGAAGTTCAAGGCAATCGACGATACGATCGGATTTCTGGTCATTGCACTTCAGACGGTTCCGAGTATCGCGTGGCTTCCTTTTGCAATTATATGGTTCGGCTTCAATGATGTGTCCGTTATCTTCATCACGGCGCTAGGTGCGACCTGGACGATGTCCATAGCGACCAGAACCGGGATCAAGAACATTCCTCCCATCTATCTTAGAGCAGCTCAAACGCTCGGTACCGGCACCGGCTGGCGCATGTTTACCCAGATTCTCATTCCGGGGGCGTTCCCGCATCTGATGACGGGCGTACGGGTGTCGTGGGCGTTTGCTTGGCGGGCGCTTGTAGCGGGCGAGCTTATTGCCAATGGCGCTGGACTTGGCCAATTATTGCAAGACGGCAGGGGCTTAGGTGATACCGCCTTAATGCTGAATGTCGTCATCATTATCGCAGTATTGGGTACATTATCTGACCACTTCTGCTTCAAGAAGCTGGAGGATCGGCTGCTCGTTAGGTATGGATTGGAAAGCAATAGTAAGAGTTGACATTTAACAGTAATCATATATAATTAGTCGGAATAAGAGAAATTATTCATGTCCATATAGGGAGAGAGAAGGGGTTGTCTATGAGAAAGATCGGCATACTGGTTATGGCATTTGTTCTGGTGTTCACGCTTGCGGCTTGCGGCGGGAAGTCAGAGGGCTCGGGCTCCAAGGATCAAGTAACGGTGAAGCTCGGTATCTTCAAGAACGTGACGCATGCAGCGGGCTATATTGGCCTGGAGAAGGAGTTTTTCCAGAAGCAGCTTGGCGAGAATGTGAAGATAGAGGTTCAAGCCTTTGATAACGGCTCCGACTTCTCGACTGCTATTGCGACAGGCCAGATCGATATCGGTTATGTTGGCCCTGGTCCCTCGACGAACCAGTTTCTGAAGAGCAGCAACTTCCGGGTTATCTCCGGCGCGGATAACGGCGGTGCCGTACTTGTCGCAGGCAAGGATTCCGGTGTGGAGACGGTCAAAGATCTCGTAGGCAAAACCATTGCAATTCCGACTAAAGGCAGCACGAACGAAATTTCGCTGCGTCTGCTGCTGGAGCAAGAGGGCGTCCCGGTTACGACTGACAGCTCTGGCGCTCAGATCGTAGCGCGCGCACCGTCCGATACACTGGTCGCTCTTCGTCAGAACGAAGTGCATGCAACGCTTATTCCAGAGCCGTGGGGTACGCAGATCGAGCAGGAAGGCATCGGCAAGGTCATCGTGCCTTGGGATCAAATTCCGCCGAACAACGGCGACTACCCGCTAGTTATTCTGGTAGCAAGCGATAAGTTCATCAAAGAGCATAGAGACCTCGCCAAAGCGATTGTGAAAGCGAACCTGGAGGCTATTGAATTTATCCAAGCCAACCCGGATGAATCCTATGAGCTGATCAACAAGCGCCTGAGCGAGCTTAGCGGCAAAGGATTGGATGTAGCTCTGATCAAGGCTGCCTTGTCCCATATGAGATTAACATCCGACGTAAGCCAGGAAGCGATTGAGGAGATGGCAAGAGTCTCGATCGAGGCAGGCTACATCAAGGATGTAACAGTCGATACGCTAGATCTGAGCAAGTTCCTGGATCTGTCCATATTGGATGAGGTTAAGAACGGAAAATAATAGAGCCTAAGCTCGCTTTAAACATCGCCCTTGCGGCGGTGTTTTTTTATGCGCAAAAGGATTACGCTGTGACGAATGGCTCAAAAATTGTTTCCTGTTTTGACCTTCTTTTGTGACTTTCGTCACAGTTCTTGCCCGGGAGAAAGGTCATAATGGATCAGGGTAAGTAGCAAGGCGGGTACAATATTCACTTGCGGAGGGCTGTCAGATGAAGATATCAACAAGCTTGGTTACCAAAATTGTGGCAGGGATCAGTCTCGTGGCAACAGCTACATATGGGACAAGCGCATTTTTTATTTTTGTATTGAAGGATTATTTGGCTCCGAATATGGAGTCATGGCTTTTTACAAGCTTGACCTTCGGGTTAGGCGTGTTCTGGACGGGGTTTCTGGGGTGGCTGACCGCAAGATGGCTGGTCAAGCCGCTTAACGATCTTCACAAGGCGGCGGATATTGCGGCCAAGGGAGACCTCAAGGCAGGCGTGACGATTCCGAAGTCGGGCGATGAATTGTCGCAGCTGGCGACTTCGTTCAATCAGATGATTACAAGCCTTAGGGGCATTATCGCCAATATCGATACGCATTCCAAGGCAACAGGCACGGAAGTGGAGCATTTGAGATTGGCACTGGAGCAGGTAGCAACGCTGCTGACTGTGGTGACGGAGCGTGTAGGAGAGATCTCCTCCAATACGGACACACAGGCTCAATTGTCGGATGCGATGTATGCATCCATTCAGGATATAGCTGGACTGTCATCCGATGCGTCCGCTTGTACGGAGGCTGCCCAGCAGGATGCGAAGGATATGTCGCTTGCCATGATCAGCAGTAACGAGTCGGTAGATGCGTTGTCGTCGACGATGAATCGACTCGCTGCGGAGGGGGAAGAAACGTCCATTATCATGACAAAGCTTAGGGAGCGTGCGGAACAGATCGGCGATATCATTCACGCCGTAGAGGAAATCTCGTCCAGAACCCACTTGCTGGCGTTGAATGCTTCGATTGAAGCGGCCCATGCGGGCGAGCATGGCCAAGGTTTCCAGGTCGTAGCAATCGAGATTAGGAAGCTGGCGAACCATACCTCATTGGAAGTGAAAAACATCGGCAACCTGATCGAAGCCATTCATACCGATCTGAGCCTGGCGGTCAGCCGTATGGAGCTGCAAGCGCAGCATACGCATGCGGGAGCGTCCAAAACGACCGAAACGATTGGCCATCTGCAGCTTATTGCGCAATCGGTCGACCGAACCGTGACAGCGATTGATCGCATTGCCGCACTCATGGATACTCAGTCCACGAAAATGAACACGATGCTCGTCGACGCGGAGCAGGTCGCGGATGCCGCCAAAGAAAATGCGGACAAGCTGGGCAAGATCTCGGCATCGGTACAGGAGCAGAATGCGATGGTAGAGGAGGTTGCGGCTGCCTCCAACGAATTGCAAAACATGACCGTTGCTCTGCAAAGCGGAATTGAACAGTTCCGGTATAAATAGCAATAGGCTGCGCAGCGAAAAGCCCAGCCTGATTCCTTTTCTTGCAAGGTGTCTTAATGGCACCTTGTTTTTTATGTGTGAACAATGAAGGGAACGCCATTAAGCATTACGCTTCTCCGGTTTTGGGTTGTACCGGAATATAGATGTCCATCTCCAGCAGCTCGTTGCGATCCTGCCAACAGCGCTCGTCATAATATTCGAATTCGGCAGCGGCCGCATGCACATAAGGGGCTTTGGGGAGCCATTCCCCCATAATATAACCCCAAGTTTGCTGAATGGAATCGGAAAATTGCTCATGTGTGCTCTTGGGAGACGTAAACACCGCATAGGTCTGCTCCGGGTAATGGCGGCGAATCGTCCCTTCGGGCGCTTCGGCTCCGTCTCTGGCTTCAACCCCGATGATGTAGCTGAATTCACCTGCCTCCATATCGAAGTCATCACAGATGCCGTACTCTGCCATCGAGACAGCCTGTTCGTACAAGGTTTCCCCTAGTTTCTCCTCCATATAACGCTGCCAGAATGCCGGAATGTCACGATGGTTCTGTCCGTCCGCCATGCGGGTGCGGATGGCGTAGCCGAATACATCAAAGCCAGGTTTGGTTACCATACGAAATTCCATTCGAATTCCTCCTGAAAGGGGTTAGTCCTCCGCATTCGGCAGGGCGCCGCAAGAGAGGTTTGGTCAATTCTATTCCATTATAATCCAACAGGATCGTATGTTCTAGTTTTTCTTTGCAAGAATAGTTGCTTCGGTTAGGGGACAGGAGTATGATGATGGATGTAACGGCTCGTTCAAACCTCATGTGAACCTACAACAAGGAGTCCTGCATCATGCAACAACAACTGTCCAAAGCCAATACGGCTTTGCTAATTCTGTTCCTCGTGCTCGTATGGGGAATCAATTGGCCTTTATCCAAGTTTGCTTTAGCCTATATGCCGCCGGTGCTGTTCTCGGGAGTGAGAACGCTGCTCGGCGGTATTCTGCTTCTTATGTTCGCCCTGCCGCGATACAAGAAGCTGAATTTCAGCCGAACGTGGCCGGTGTATGTCATTTCTGCAATCGTTAATATCATTCTGTATTACGGCCTTCAGTCCATTGGTCTTAACTACTTGCCGTCCGGCTTGTTCTCGGCGATTGTGTTCCTCCAGCCGGTGCTGGTCGGGCTATTCTCCTGGATGTGGCTTGGAGAGTCGATGAACGGCATGAAAGTAACGGGCCTGCTGCTCGGCTTCGCCGGAGTCGGCATTATCAGCACCGGGGCAGGGGGCTTGTCCGGTCATATCTCGGTAGAGGGCGTCCTGCTTGCTCTTGGCTCCGCGCTGAGCTGGGCGCTGGGGACGGTCTATGTGAAGCGGAAAAGCGGCAGCGTCGACCCGATCTGGCTTGTTACGCTACAGCTCCTGATTGGTGGAGTGCTCATGACCGCGACAGGCAGCGGAGTGGAGAGCTGGGGGGATGTGCGCTGGAATGCCGCTTTCATCGGCAGCCTGCTGTTTATCTCGGTTTTTGTCATCGCTATAGGATGGCTGGTCTTCTACAAATTAATGGATTCCGGAGAAGCGGGCAAGATGGCCTCCTACACGTTCCTTATTCCCGTCGTGGCGATACTGGCAGGCACCTTATTCCTGCATGAGCCGCTTACGCTGACGCTTGTCGCCGGACTGGCCTGTATTTTGGTCAGCATCTATTTCGTAAATCGCAAACCGGGCAGGCGGGCATCGGAAGTCGTTAACTAGCATAGCTACACCATTAGACTTAAATAATCAACTGCATGATAGACCATAACAGTGAAGAAGACCCCTAATATAAGGGGTCTTTGTTCTATTTTAGTATCGATAAATATGGAGTCGGTTGCCGTGAGGATCGTAGAAATGGAACCAGGAGAAGTCGTGGATAGGGCGGGTTACCGGATATGTTGGATACCTCAATTCCGTGCTCGGGGGTGACTTGATAGCGAAACATGCGCTCCCCTGAAACCTTCATGCCCTATGAAGCGTTAATATAGTCAGCCAGGAATATATTGGATGATGAGAGAAAAAGAGTAAGAGGAGAGATGGGATGTTTTCTGAGACGGGTTTTAAAAGATTGGCAGCAGTTTGCACCATTATCAGCATCGTCATCATTGTTTTTGCTTGTTATGGACTTATTTTGTTAATAGATGGCAGCAGTCTGCTCGATCGGGAAGTTGTCTTTTTCGGAGCCTTCTCAGTCATCGCGGTCAGTGTGCTGGCGATCCTGGTGACGCTGCTGACCCGCAGGACGAGAGAAGCGCTGGAGGATGAAGTCACTTTTCTAAGAACCCGCATCATGGAACTGGAGAAAGCCGTCAATCAGAAGTGAATCTATGAAATTCGAAACGAGGTGCATAGAGATGAAAGCGGATATGGTCTATAAAGTAACAGCCTACCTTACTCGCATACATGAGGGGAAATTGCAGTTGCTGGTTTTCCGGGAGCAAGATTATGAGGATTTGGGCTTGCAGGTTCCCGGCGGGACAGTAGAGGAGAACGAGCCATTGCTTGACGCGCTTAGGAGAGAGATTATGGAGGAATCGGGCATACAAGAGCTTAACAATATCATCCTGCTTGGCGAGTATTCCTACTACTCCGAGACGTTGAAGCAGCATGTTCATCGATATTACTATCAGCTCGAAGCAGCTGCCCCGGAAGCCTTTACCCATGTGGTGCAAAGCAATGACGAGGATAACGGCTGGATCTTTCATTATTTTTGGATAGATATGGAGGCCTGTCCACCCCTGTACAGCAATCTGGGCGAGCATCTGGACAAGGTGAGGCAATTGGCTAGATAAATGAAATAGGGCGGAAAGTTCCGGCTAATGTGATCATATACGGCAACCGTACCCCATTGTGGAGTACGGTTGTTTTATTTTGCGTGCCGTCCGCTCGAATCTTCCTCTTCAATATGACACTGTCATATCCAACTGCTGACTGCTGTGAATATCGCGGTCATCCCTACATCCATACAATAAAGGTACTAATGGAATGAAGAGGGGATTGGCATGGCGGAAAAAAGCGGAAGATTGCGGTTGCTCGACATATTGAGAGGTTTTGCAGTAATGGGTACGCTGGGTACGAATATATGGCTATTCGCTTATTTGGGTGACCTGAATTACATTCTTACCTTTAACGTGGATGCGTGGTGGACGTCGTTTCAGGAATTTGTGCGCGTATTTGTGCTGTTCCTGGTGAACGGGAAGCTTCTGGGCTTGCTGACAATTATGTTCGGTGTCGGGCTGGAGATGAAGTATCAGCAGTCCTTAAGGCGCGGCAATGCGTGGCCTGGCGTCTATATCTGGACATCCGTCATTCTGATGGCGGAGGGGTTTATCCACTTTACATTGGTAATGGAATATGACATCTTGATGAGCTATGGCATAACGGCTGTCATCACAGCCTTTATTATTAAGGGCGGGGATAAAGCCATTCGCAAAGCGATGATCCTATTCGGCGGGTTTCATGGAGCGGTTATGCTCCTTCTCTTAACAGGCGGCGTCTTGCTCGGCATTAGCGGAGGGAATGTGAGTTTAGGCGATATGAATGGCACGGTGTTATTATATAAGGATGGCAGCTGGCTGCAGCAAGTGGAGTACCGCTTGTCTCAATTCTTCATGCTTCGGACGGAAGCCCTGTTCGTCATTCCAATGAATATCTTCCTGTTCTTGCTCGGCATACGGATGATGCGATCCGGTTATTTTGCGGCTGATGAGGACGGGAGGAAGAAGCGGAGAAAGCTCCTGCAATGGGGGCTCTGCCTGGGCATCCCGCTTAACATGCTCCTATTCGTCCCCGGCGGCTACTTCGATCTGCCTGTACGCTATCTGTTCGCGCCGATTCTAGCGCTCGGCTATCTCGGACTAATTGCGAGATTGGTAGAAAGCAGCGAAAAGCTGTGGTTATGGACTCGATTGGAGCAAGTAGGAAAAATGTCGCTTAGCTGCTATATGTTGCAAAATATAATCTCCGGTGTGATCTTCTACGGCTGGGGGCTGGGGCTTGGCGGTAAGTTGAATCCGGCAGCAGTAGCAGGAGTATGGCTCGCGATCAGCTGCGTTCAGATGTTGTTCGCTTACATGTGGCTGGGACGCTTCAAGCTTGGCCCGATGGAATCGGCTCGAAGATTCGCTACGGGCTTGATCGCAAAGCCGAAAAATTAGACTGAACAGATAAGGTGTGTTGGGCAACCATGTGGAGACGGATTTATCCCCGGGATCAGATTGAGAAATATTTAATTATCGATATGCTGGTCGTGGTCGCATTTATCTATCATGTGTTCATTGCGAGCCATACGTTTCCTCTTGTTGGGAGAATAGCAGTGTTCCTGTTGTTTCTGGCATCCTTCTATGTTGGCTTATGGTATCGGGACTGGCGCCTTCTTGGGGCCAGTCTCGTTTGGTGCGCTTTGATGGTTGTGCTCGGCCTTTATATCTCGAACTGGATGCTGCTTTATGGATTTGTATTTGCCGATCTGCTAGGCCGCACGAAGCGCTTATGGGTGATGGCTGGTGGAATGGCGGGCATCGTGATTATGTATCTGACGCACAGCTGGCTCTATGCGGGAAGTCCTTTTGCGCTATTCACGAATCTGTTCTTCGCGGGTATGATCATGCAACTGACGTCGACTATTGTGATCCATACCAAGGAAAAGTCGAGGCAACTTAAGGAAAAGCTGGATATCGCGAATGCTCAGCTGGAGCATTATATTCAGGAAGAGGAGCGGAACCGGATCGCTAGAGACCTCCACGATACGCTGGGACAGACGCTAACAATGATTAAGCTGAAGAGCGAATTGACAATCAGGCTGGTGGATAAACACCCGGAGAAAGCGAAGTATGAACTGAACGATATATTGGACACATCGCGCTACGCGCTGAAGCAAGTGCGGGAGCTGGTGACTGACATGAGGTTCGTCTCTCTGGCGAAGGAGATCGCACGGTCCAGAGAGCTATTGAGGGACGCCGATATCGACATGACCGCAGCGGAAGAAGAGGTAAGGCCGTTATCCGATGCAGCCGAGACGATGGTGGCGCTCTCCCTCCGGGAAGCAGTAACCAATATCATCAAGCATAGCGAAGCGACCCGTTGTACGCTTACCCATTACGTCCAGGGTGAGCACTATTATATTCAAATCATCGATAATGGCAAAGGCTTGGACCAGCAAGGCCAAGGAAATGGCCTGCAATCCATGAGAGAACGGATGGCTATGCTGCAAGGAGATGCTTACCTGTCAGCCAATCCCGACAGGGGCGCGGCCGTGATGTTGAAGCTTCCGCTAATGAATAATGGGAGGGGTTAAGAAGTGATCCGAATCGTAATTGCTGAAGATCAGAAGCTGCTTAGAGGGACGCTTAGATCGCTATTATCCCTGGAAGACGACATCGATGTAGTAGGAGAAGCGGAAGACGGCATAGAAGCCTTGGAGGTGATTCGCAGATGTGAACCGGATCTGTGCCTGTTGGACATTGAAATTCCGTTTCTGTCCGGTCTTGAGCTTGCGGAGAAGCTGAAGCAGGAGGGACAAACGCCTAAAATCATCATGGTGACCACCTTCGCCCGCCCGGGCTTTTTGCAGAAGGCCCGAGACCTAAAGGTAGAGGGTTACTTGCTTAAGGATGAGCCGATTGAATTTCTAATTGATGCCATTCGCAAGGTGATGGCTGGCGGGCATGTCATCAGCAAGGAGCTGGCAACAGCTCTTTTTGTGAAGGAGGAGAATCCACTGACCGATAGGGAAAGCGATGTGCTCAGGCTGTCCAGATCGGGGCTGTCCACGAGTGATATAGCGGAGCAGCTGTATTTGACCAATGGGACCGTTCGCAATTATTTGTCCACGGCGATTCAGAAGCTGGGTGTCGAGACGAGGCAGCAGGCGACGGAGAAGGCGCATGATCGTGGATGGATATAGGATAGCGCTGACAAGGCCGGTACCCTCTATGGGTTGCCGGCCTTGTGCATAGTGAGCGAAGCGATCTATAAGAGAGGCGGGGGCGTAAGCCGAAGCTCTGCTTCCGTCGTCAGATTGCGCTCAAGCGCTTCTTTGCGCAATGCGAGATACAGCTCTGCTTTTGTGGCATTGATATAAGGCATGACGAACAAGACACCTATGCCGCAAGCCAGCAGGCCCAGGAAGATCCAGCCAAGAAAGCTTAAATCCAGGACGAAGATGCGGAATTTATGTCCTCTTGTCATTTGATTGCTTAATTCAACGGATCGCTTGAATCCGATATTCGGGTTGTTCGCCAGTATGAACGGGACCATGCTATAGGCGTAGGATTTCACGATGCCTGGAATAATGAGCAGCAAATACCACAGGAAATTAAGGAAACCCCTCCATAGCATGGCCACCACAATATCCAAATACCGCTGTCCATTGAAGGCATATCCCAGATGATTCAGGTTCACGTCCTGCTCTGCGGATCGCTTGAAAAACTTCATCGAACCGACTTCAAGAGGAAAGCCGAGGAAAATTCTAAAAGCTAGCAAGAGAAAAATGGCAATGAGGATAAAACCGACCGCAAGGGCAAGGAAAGGCGCTAATAGTCCCCAGTCGATCCATTCGGTTTGAGAATCGAAAGATGAATCCGATGATCTGTAATTGAAGTTCACATTCGGAGTGCTGACTCCTCCGCTGACAAAGCCTAAAATCAGGCTGACCAGAAAAGCTTTCCAATACGAGGTTCTAAGCACATATTTGGCATTATCCTTCAGTTCCTTGCGTTCCCACATTGACCTTCCTCCCTTTGTCCGCTCTATCCTCTATCGTACGAAATGCCATACGGTTATAGTCCACTTATATGCCAGGTCGTCGTAAAGAAGCCATGCCGCTAGGTGCGACATGGCTTTATTCCCTACTCTGCGATTTGACGAACGACCTTCCACTCCGCCGCAGGCGGCTGAATGATGAATGTGGACAGCTGCCCTTCACGATCTTCGACCGCCAGCAGAAATCCTTCCGGCACGGGCAGGATATGATGGATCTCGCCATCTTGTACAAGCTCCGCTGCCATAGAGGTTAAGACCGGGATAAGGCTGTCCTCCAGCCAGGTTCTCTCTTCGAACCATCTTGGCGGCGGCAATGGAGGCGGATATCCAGTCAGAGGCGCCCCAAGCTGCGCAGCCAGTTCTTTGAAATCACTGGATAACGAGCGTCCTTCTCCGACCGCAGCAACGAATCGAAGGCAAAGCTCCACGGTTGCAAGGACTTCTTCATAGTCCAGCGAGCCATTCGCGTACCGGATTTCGACGGTCTGAATATCGAACCAGGCTGCCGTATTAATGCCGCATCGATGGGATTGTGGGCGTCCGAAATGGCGGACGGATTCCTCCTGAGGCAAAGCCTCATAGCGTTCCTTCATCTCCGGTGTGATGGGCGGACAGAAGATTCTGCGATGAGGACTCGTTGTCAGCAGCTTCTGAATGGTCTCCTGGCATTGCAGCGCCGCATCCAGAAGACGGGGGACGATATCCTGCCCCCAGGACGCCAGCCCCACATGGATATGAAGGCCGCAGCTCCAATTCGCTGTAGCGCCTTGTGCCTGAAGCCGATCCAGCATGATGCGGATCTGCTCCCGGTCCGTCCATAGCAACGGAGGAGGCTTCAGCTCGCTGCCGGACTCCAATCCGGTCTCGTCAAGCTGCCGCTCCTCCAGCGACATGATCCAGCCTGGCAATAACTCACATTGCTCCGGCTGGCCTCCTACAAACTCGATTTCTACACCAAAGGTTAAGTCTTTCCAATCTACGGATTGTGGCCACATGTACGTCATCCTCTCGACTCTTATTGGAATGTGATAGCGTGAATGATGCGAGAGGAGGCGGTGCACGGGCTTACCAAGGGATTTTTTCTTTGAGCATGGGAACCCTCCATAAGTTCGTTATTAGGGAGATTATATACAATGCAGCTGGAGCAGCACAATAGATTCTTGTATTCAGAACGCTGCTCTTTGGTTGCTATTCCATCCTCTCGCGAATCCAGCGCGCCGTTTCTGCAGGATGGGATATCGGGAACTGATGGGCATAGGGCAGGCGGGCAACAGGGAATCTCCCGTACAGCTCCGGGATATGAAAGCTGCGCTCATGCGATCCCCATAAGATCGATAGTCTGTGATCGTCCCAGCTGCTAGGGGAGAAGTTGAAGCTCTCCGGCTTCGCCAGCGCGGACATAACCTCTGCTGTGCTCGTCCTGACTCGGACTGATTTGAGATCATCATAGATATAGTTCATATATTCCCCGGGAATCTCTTGCTCGCGAGCAAAGCTTTGCTCCTTCAGCATCATGCCCTTTAGCGCGGCCTTAGAGGTGAATGGCAATAAGGAACGAGTCCAGAATCCGGATTTGTACTTAGAAGAGAGAGGCTGCAATACGGGCTGCAGCAGCAGAGCCAGTTGGATGCGCTCCTGCATGTGATCCAGCATCTTGGCAGCGAGATAACCTCCAAGCGAATGTCCGGCAAGGATGACTGGCGAGTCAATGCTCATGAGCAGTTCTCTGACGGCATGCTCCAACCCTTCTAACCGTGTCGTGTTATGGCGGAGAGGCGAACGTCCGAATCCGGGCAAATCTACCAAATAGATCGGATTCTCGCAGGTGTTGGCGAGATGCTGGGCCAGCGGCAGCAACAGATAGGCTGAGCTGAAGGCGCCATGCAGAAGAATGATAGGCGCTCCGCGGCCTTCCTTTTCAATCGTCGCCAGATTCGCCCGCCTGCTGAATCGGAACGGATGTGGGAGCTGCATGTTGCCGTGTGAAATCCGGAAATCCAAATCGGCAACGACAAAAGGCAAGGTGGACGGAACGACAGATAACTGAAGATCATGTTTGGCTTCCAAGTCCAGCTTGGCGGCAAGCGGAAATTCGGAATTGACGATAAAATCCATTGACTCCCTGGGCATCTTCAGCCATTTGTCTATGCCAAGATTCAGCAAGCCTTTGATCCAGCGATAAGGCATCGCGCCCAAGGGACCTCTGGCACCTGATTCCAAGGCAATTAGCCGGGTAAGCTCCATCATGTCGGGACTGCCCATCTTCTGATCCAATAAGAAATACGTGTTGTTCACAGGATGCTCTTCTTGCGCTAGAGCTGCAATACATGCCGCCACATGATCGACATGGACGAGGGGGAGCCAATAGGTCTTGCCGCCTGGGGCAAGTGCCATCAGTCCTCTGCGCACGCTGTTGACCAGTATGCCAAGTCCGCCGACTTGCTCGGTTATTCCTGTAACAGAGTCTCCGATGACGACGCTTGGATTAATAACGGATAACGGCACCCCCAATTGACCAAGCTTCTGCCGAATCAACAGGTCGGCTTCAAATTTCATTTGTTCATAAGGAGGAGCTTTATGGCGATGATCCTCATGGAGATTGAGGTGGTCATGCTGTTCCGAATGTGGCGATTTGAAGCCGACGACATGTATAAAGTGCTTGAGGGCACCTGCCTCTTGAATGGTTGAGGCCAAATAAATCATTTCGGCGGCGGCATACCGGAATACTTTTTGCGCTTCTTCCGCCTGCAATACAATATCCATCGGTCCGCCGGCATGAATGATGACATCTACTCGCCTTAATTGCTCTTGATCCTCGCAGCTTAGACCGAGAGCGGGTTTGGTGAGATCGCCTTGAAGCGGTGTAATCGACGAGAAGTCATCCAATCCCAAGCTCCTCATCGTCTCAAGCAGCTTTGGCTTAGAGCGGACAAGCGCATACACCTGGTGTCCTGCCTTAATTAGCTGTGCCAGAACATGCCGTCCGATAAATCCGCTGCCCCCTGTCAGAAATACGGTTTTCATTGTTATCTACCTCCTTAAGTATTTTTTAGTACTGTTCAGTACTAATCATGGGCAAAAAAAATTACTTCAGCATAGTTGCCAAAGTATGAAGAATGGTCGACAGCAGCGCCGGGTCCCTCTGAGTATGCTGCAAGAATAGCGCTCCTTCAATCGTCGACACCAGCAGAGCAGCTAACTGAGGGAGCGGGAGGGCCGTCTGTATTTCTTTGCGGTCCATTCCTTCCTGAAGCAGCGACTCCATGGTAGTGGTTTGTTTGCGGAAAAAAGCCCCGATCGCTTCTCGGACCACCTCCGAATCATGCGAGGTCTGAACGTACAGGGTCAGAAACGGGCAACCGCCCAGGCTGTTTGGCGTCTGCTCTGTAAGCAGCGCGGCGAAGCGGCTAATTCGATCCGTTACCGGCCAATCCGTTTGGGCTGCGATCTCATCGATCATGTCCGTATACCGGTTAATCATTTGATCGACAATAGCGGCCAAGAGCTCCTCCTTGCTTTTGAAATGATAATAGATATTCGTCTTGGACACTTTGCTGACGGCTACGATTTCGTCCATGCTGGTGGTCTGATAACCCTTCTCCAAAAACAGGGCAGTTGCGACCTGCATGACAATCATTCGGTTGCTTGGGGTAGTGTTCTTTTTCATGATTAGAACTATACAGTACTAATAAAAGGGTGTCAAATCATTCCTGCATCATTCCAATTCCCGCATGCCATAATCTAAAGAATTCAGCCATTCATCTAAATTATTCCACCTGTATAAGAAAAACGTATCGCACTATGATTAATGTAAGCGTTTTCGTTCAGTGTGCAATTGAGTAACGAGAGTGGGGCGAGGACGCTGTCTCGTTCGCCCATCACGCGGAAAGGAGGAGCAGGCAAGCAACAATTGAAAGATTCGTTGGAATCGATTCATAATCCATAACCATTGGAGGGAATTCATTTTGAAAAAGTGGATAGCTATAATCGCAACGTTAGCGCTTCTCGTCAGTACGTATGTTGTGTCTCCCGACCGCTTGGAAGCAGCGCCGTCGCCTTCGACGGCGAATCAGACGATATTTGGCCCGAACGTATATGTGTTTGATCCATCCATGCCGGCTGCCGACATTCAGGCGGTAACGGGCGCGGTGTTCAATGAGCAAGAGAGCAATGAATTCAGCAATCAGAGATATGCGCTTCTCTTCAAGCCGGGCACGTACAACATGGATATGAAAGTAGGCTTCTTCACGCATGTTGCGGGACTCGGGCAAAACCCGGGGCAAGTGAATCTGACAGGCGGCGCGCTTAACGTCGACGCCAAGTGGGACAACGGCAACGCGACGCGCAACTTCTGGCGAGCGATCGAGAACCTGTCGATCACTCCGGCAAGCGGCATGACGCGCATCGCTGTGTCACAGGCAGCGCCGCTGCGCCGGCTGAACATTAACGGCGAGCTGCAATTGTTCGACTTCGACAATAACTGGAATGCAGGCTGGGCGAGCGGCGGCTTGCTGGCTGACTCTGTCGTCAACGGCACGATCGTGCCGGGCTCGCAGCAGCAATGGTTCTCGCGCAACAGCCAGTACGGCAACTGGACGAACGGCGTATGGAATATGGTATTCGTCGGCGACACCAATCCGCCGGCAGGCCAATTCCCGGACCCGCCGTACACCGTCGTCGAAGAGGCGCCGATACTGCGCGAGAAGCCGTATCTGTATATCGACGGTGCAGGGCAGTATCGCGTGTTCGTGCCTTCACTGCAGCATGACCGGAAGGGCGTCAGCTGGGTGAACGGCTCCACGCCGGGCGAATCACTGTCGATCGATACGTTCCACATCGCGCGCCCGGAGACGGCGACAGCGGCCAACATCAATGCGGCACTCAGCCAAGGCAAAAACCTGATCTTCACCCCGGGCATCTACCATCTGAGCGAGACGATCCAGGTGAACCGCGCCAATACGGTCGTTCTTGGCATTGGTCTGCCGACGCTCATCCCGACGAACGGACAAGTGACGATGAAGGTGGCTGATGTAGACGGCGTGAAGGTAGCGGGGCTGGTGCTAGACGCAGGTCCCGTTCTTTCCACTTCTCTGCTGGAAGTAGGCCCAAACGGCAGCAACGCGAGCCATGCGGCCAATCCGACCTCGCTGCATGATCTGTTCTTCCGGATCGGCGGAGCAGCCATCGGCAAAAACGACGCCAGCTTAACTATTAACAGCAATGACGTCATCGGTGATCACTTTTGGATCTGGCGTGCTGACCATGGCGCTGGTGTAGGCTGGACGGACAATATATCGAAGAACGGTCTGGTCGTGAACGGCAATCAGGTGACGATCTACGGCTTGTTCAATGAGCATCATCATGAATACCAGACGTTATGGAACGGCAATGGAGGCCGGGTCTACTTCTATCAATCCGAAATTCCATACGACGTGCCGGATCAGGCAGGATGGATGAGCCAGAACGGAACAGTGAACGGCTACGCATCTTATAAGGTAGCCGATCATGTGACGGATCACGAGGTATGGGGACTCGGCGTCTATTCCTTCTTCAGAGATGCGCCTGTGAAGCTGGAGAGCGGCATCGAAGTGCCGGATACGACGGGCGTCAAGGTTCATCATGCGACTTCGATATGGCTGGCGGGAACGCCGGGCAGCGAAATTACGCATGTCATCAATAAGCTGGGAGGCCGCGTCTACGCGAATTCGCCTGCGGAGGGCATGAGGCAGACGGTCAATGCATTTATCGGTACGGGTACAGGCGGACCGGGAGGCCCCGGAGGCGTAGAGACTGCGCTCGACCGTACCGGCTGGACGGCTTCCTCATCGCCTTCAAGCGGTGACGCGGCGGCGAACTTGCTCGATGGGAATATGGCAACACGCTGGAGCGCAGGCACTGCAATGGTTCCAGGGCAGTCGCTGACCATCGACATGAAATCGGCAAAGAGCTTCAACAAAATTGTGATGGACTCAACAGGCAGCAATGACGACTACGCTCGCGGCTTCGAGGTTTATGTATCAAGCGACGGCGTGAATTACGGCAGCGCAGCAGTGAGCGGCACAGGAGGCGGGCCGGTTGTGGAAGCCGTCTTCCCTGCACAGTCGGCGCGCTATATCAAGATCGTGCAGACCGGAACGGCATCCAACTGGTGGTCAATTCGGGAGCTGAACGTGTATACGAATGGCAGTGGTGGCAACAATGGCGGCGGCACAGGAGCAGAGCTCTCCCGTTCCGGCTGGGTTGCCGCTTCAACGCCATCAAGCGGAGACATTGCAGCCAATCTGCTTGACGGGGATATGGGGACGCGTTGGAGCGCTGGGGCGCCTATGGCTCCAGGACAATCACTGACGATCGACATGGGCAACTCGCAGAGCTTTAGCAAGATTGTGATGGATTCAACAGGCAGCAACGACGATTATGCGCGGGGCTACGAGGTGTATGTGTCGCAAGACGGCGTGAGCTATGGAAACGCTATAGCGAGCGGCACGGGCAGCGGGCCAGTCGTAACGGCCCAATTCGCACAGACCAATGCGCGGTATATCAAGGTTGTACAGACGGGCACGGCATCCAACTGGTGGTCGATCAGGGAATTTAAGGTGTACAACTAACCAAAATTGTTATATTCTGAGAAAAGAACGTATCAAGCAGGGATTGCACAGGTTGCAATCCCTGTTTGCAAAGTAGAAGAA
The DNA here is from genome assembly GCF_042887015.1 of Paenibacillus sp. NPDC057967. NCBI lineage: Bacteria > Bacillati > Bacillota > Bacilli > Caryophanales > Paenibacillaceae > Paenibacillus > Paenibacillus sp. NPDC057967. The sequence goes on along the minus strand of NZ_JBHVQB010000001.1, from coordinate 760,585 downwards.
GCGTAAGCCTGCCGGTTGCTGGGGCATAGGAAGGGGATATATATGGAGGATAAAATACGCGAGCTGCTAAGCTATTATTTTAAAGACCATTCCCATTGCAAGATGAAGCCGGTACCGTTTGGCCTTACGAATCTGACGAGAATTATAGAGGTTAATGATGTAAAATATATAGCCCGAATCTATAATCGCCATACCAAAAGCAAAGAAAGTCTGGAGCTGGAGGCGAGAATTACCTCCTATCTGAATCATGCGAATCTGTCCTTTCAAGTACCGGCCTTCTTGTCTACCCACAAGGGAGATGAATACGTAGAGCTGCCAGATGGAACGCTTGGCGTGATGGTTTCGTTCATAGAGGGTAGCGTGCCTGCATTATCTGAGGAAAGCCATGCGGCCGAGTTCGGGCGAGTTGTCGGCGAAATGTCTGCTGTGCTCAGCACCGTTGCAACCGAGAAGCTGGCCTATAAGGGGCAAGCTTTTTCCAATTTCTACAGCCTTCATCCGCTTGCAGACCGGGATGCGGTCCAGACGTTTTTCGCTCAGCCGCCATTTTCGATATCGGATGGCGAACTTACGTTTTATACCGAGATGGTCGAATCGATTGAATCGGCTGAGTCTGTATTAAATGAATTGCCTTGGCAGTTGGTTCATCATGATTTGCTTGTCTTCAACCTATTAACCAAGAACCATCATATCTGCGGGGTACTGGACTTTGATTTTATCGCGATGGATGCCAGGTGCATGGAGCTTGCCATCTGCCTGAATCATGTGCTGCAGCTAACGGACGGCTCGTGGCGCATGCTGGAGGCTTTCGTCAAAAGCTACGCAGCTTTCTGCAAGAGCTCAGCCCAAGAGATTGTCCAGCTACGACATCTGACCCGAATCTATCACATCGCGCTTCTTCATATTTACATCGGCCAGCATTATGCGGGTGTCCCTATTGAATCCAACTTCACCTATATACTGAACCAGTTTCGCGACAGGGATCGGTGGTTGAAGGAGCATGAACAGCCGTTGAAGACATTGCTCGATTCGTATTGGCTCTGAAGTTCATACTAGCTGTGGCTGAGCTGAATTAGCCTTACGACACTGCGAGGGCGGGGGAGCACCCGGCGGCAGTGTTTTTGCTATATTCCATCGCTTCATCAGCAACCATACTATACTCAGCCCGTGCCTTAAGGTAGAATGGGTTACGTCAGATGGGACTTGTACGGTTGAATGCATGATGAAGTGAGGCTCAATTCTATATGTTCAAATCAAAGCTTCTATACAAGCTAGTTATCGCAGCGGCAATCGGTGCGGTGCTGTATGCGGTAATTGCGAATTATATCTATGATCCGTCTGCGGATCGATTTCTCAGTCAAAAGATGGATTTGAAGCGTACGCTTCAACTGCCTCTATGGCTGAATGTGATGTATGTTCATGTGGCTTTTGCCTGTATCGCGTTATTAGCAGGGGCGGTCAACTTTTCAAGCGCTGTGATGAAGAAGTTCAAAAAGTTTCATCGAATGAACGGATACGCTTATCTGATTGCAATTCTTATCGTAGATATCACATCGGGCTATATGGCTCCTTATTCTACCGGCGGCAAGGCGACCAGCATCCCGTTTAACCTATTAAATATTGCTTGGCCCATTATAACCATTATCGCGATATCCAAAATTAGAAAGAAACAGGTGAACAGCCATCGGCAGTGGATGGTGCGAAGCTATGTCTTTTGCTTTACCAACGCGGTCACTCATCTATCCTTGAACCTGCTCCAGAAGGGATTTGGCTTAACCTTTACGACCAGCTACACGGTATCGGTCTATATTTCGATCATAGGATTATGGCTCGTGGCGGAAGTCATTAATCGAACGGTGTTCAAGGAGCCGCCTCGGCTAGCATAGTAGGAATCATCGCGATGGGGGAGAGGACGAGCGGAAGGCATCTTATCACCAAGCAGGAGGTACCGAAGATGATGAAACAAATAGCGACATATGCAGGCTTGCTAATCGCGATATTTGGCTTGATGCATCTCTTCACCTATATTGCGAATTGGAGCGCGTCCGTCCAGTACCATCCGTTCTTCCCTCTAGGAGGGAAAAGGCAGCTGAAGCATGTTGCAGCGGCAGCTGTACCCATGCTGTTGCCCATGCTGCTAGGTCTGTTGCTTGGTGTGATTCGGCTTTTTCACATTCGTGCCAAGCAGGGGAGGTGGAGGTTCAACTGGGCCTTGTTCCTGATCGTTGTGCTCCCGTTGCTGCTGCTCCCTGTGCCTGCCATGCTCTCCCAGCTGCATTACAACGTTGTTCCCTTGATTAACGCAGTCGACGGGCTGTTGCCGGCATCCAGTCCGCAGTCGCCATTAAGCCTGGAATCTTTTGGTGTTGCGACTGGACTGCTCTTCATGTATTGCTTTCACAAGAAGGATTCTTAGAAGCTAATTAGGCAAGGAATAATCAGCACCGTGGAAGGCCGGATAAGGACGAATGGATGTCCTGTTGTCCGGCTTTTTTTCTGTCCCGCCATTTTTACACTTTCTTCAAAGATCCGTTAAATAGTGCAGTTTTATGGTGGGAATGGCTGAGATCACAGAGGCGATAGCATGTAGGATTAAGTTGATTGATGATTCTGATTCAAAAAGTGAAAAGGAGGAGGATGACGATTCATGAAGCTTAGACGTAGATGGACAACGCTATTTGTATCCGCTTTCACAACAGCGGCGCTCCTTATGCCGCTCACAGCAATGGCAGAAGAGGCGTCGCCGGAAGTTCTCGGTACGAACTTCGAGGATCACCTCGACAAGAAGGACACCGACCGTTTCTACTCATCGAATGGGTGGAGCAATGGAGGCACTTTCCTAAACGGGTGGAGAGACGACCATGTCGTGTTCGAGGACGGCAAGCTGAAGCTGCTGCTCGATGACAAGCCTTGTGTGGATGATCAGGCCTTATGCTCCGGTCAGCCCTATGCATCAGGAGAATATGCGACGACTCAGCGGTATGGCTACGGCAAATTCGAAGCCAGATTGAAAGCGGTAAAAGGAGTAGGCGTCGTAACAGGCTTCTTCACGTATGGAACCGATCCGGATGGCACGGCGCATGAGATCGATGTTGAGATTTTGGGCAAGGACACGACAAAGCTGGAAACGAACTATTTTACGAAAAGCGTAGGCATGCACTCCACGATTATTCCGCTTGGCTTTGATGCGGCAGATGACTTCCACGACTATGCCTTCGAATGGTCGCCGGATTACATCAAGTGGTATGTAGACGGCAAGCTGGTTCACACCGAGACGGGCGAGAGAGGCGAATTGCCGTCTACGCCGGGCCATATCATTGCCAACGTGTGGCCGGCAACCAAGACGAACGGCTGGGCGGGCGACTATACGCATCATGGTCAGACGCTGGTCGCTGAGTTTGACCGTATCGCGTATACGAAAGCAGAGCAGCCGCAAGGCGAAGTACAGTCGGTCGAGCTGCAAGTGGAAGACCCGAACAAGCCGCAAATCTACCGTATCGGCCAGACTGAGATGGCGCCTCTGCGCTATCTGATGGAGTCCCTAAATGCAAAGGTGGAGTGGAACGGCGCGAAGCAGGAAATTCACGTCACTGATGCTGCATCGGGTGCAAAACTCATCTTCAAGGCAGGCTCCAAAACTGCTACGGTGAATGGCGAGAAAGTTACGCTGGCTGAACCCGTTACGATTCGGAACGGTATTGCCTACGTGCCGCTTACGGCTTTGGCGGATGCGGTCGGAGCCAAGGTGGAGCGGGACGCACAGAACCAATCCATTAAGATTTCCAGAAGCTTGCCTTAACTAGCGCTAGTGCGCCATCGATCACATTCCAAGAAAGAGGTGTGTATTCATGAACAACAAGATGATGCCTATCAGAAAAAGAATGACAGCCCTGCTTGCGGCTGCTGCTATGCTTGCAGTATTGCTCCTGCCGATTTCATCTTCGGCTGCTGACGTTGCATTTCTTGAACCGCTGAACGGGACGAATCCAGGCATGTTCTACACTTCGGACGGCTGGGCCAACGGTGTCGACTTCGGTGTCGGCTGGAAGGCGGCTAACCAGGAATTTTCGAATGGCATCATGGCTTTGCGGTTGGATAATGCGGGATGTCCCGCAAGCTGCTCTGGCAAGAACTATGCTTCAGGTGAATACGCCACGAATGTGAAGTACGGCTACGGCAAAGTGGAAGCCCGGATGAAGGCAGCGAAAGGTACCGGGCTCGTAACCAGCCTGTTTACGTATTCCGGCCTAGCGGCGGGCACATCCAATGACGAGATTGATATTGAAATTTTGGGCAAAGACACAACCAAGCTGGAGACGAACTATTTCACCAATGGTGTCGGTCACCACAGCACGATTATCGATCTGGGCTTCGATGCTTCGCTTGATTTCCATGACTATGCGTTCGAGTGGTCGCCTACCTACATTAAGTGGTACGTAGACGGAGTTCTCGTGCATACAGAGAACGGATCAAGAGGCGCGCTGCCGACCAGTCCCGGCCACATCATGGTTAATCTATGGTCGGGGTCTGGCCCGGCAGAGATATGGACGGGTAAGTTCAACTATCCGGGAGCGCCGGTTCGAGCGTATTATGACTGGATCAAGTTCACGCCGGCAAGCGAGCTGCCAACGGACAATGGCACCGGCTTAACTGCTCAATACTACGACAACATGAATTTCACATCCTTGAAGACAACAAGAGTTGATGCGACGGTGAACTTCGATTGGGGCTACGGAGCGCCGATTTCTTCGATGGGCGCAGATACCTTCTCCGTTCGTTGGACGGGTAAAGTGAAGCCGCAGTATACAGGCAACTATACGTTCCATACGAGCACAGATGACGGTCTCCGATTATGGGTGAACAATCAGCTTATTATCGACAAGTGGGTTGATCAGGCCGAGACCGAATGGTCAGGCTCCATCTATCTGACAGCCGGCCAGAAATACGATATTAAGCTGGAATTTTTTGATAATACGGAAGATGCTATTGCCAAGCTATCCTGGTCATCGGCATCCCAGTCGAAGCAAATTATTCCGCAAAGCAGGCTTTATCCGAACTAAATGAAGTGAACCATATTCGTGTAAGATTGTGTCACCAAGCTGTCCCGGTTCGATGTGTCGAATCCGGGACAGCTGTTCCTGTTAGAAGAGATAGAACGGGGGGGCCTTGCGATGCCAGCTATGATGAGAGAAGAAGCCATTCCGAAGGAAAAAGTGATTTTGGACAAAAATTATCCGGTATTCGTCATTGATACGATCGGGGTTACGAATGTGTATCAGAAGCTGCATTGGCATGACGTGCTGGAGATTAATTATATCAAGTCGGGAACGGGCTACTATATGATCAACGGCCAGAAGTACGAGTTTCAGCAAGGAGATATCCTGTTGATTAACTCCAATGATCTGCACTGTGCATACGAAAGCAAGGATCTTGTCATGACGGTAATTACGTTCGATCCCACCTGGTTCGTACGCAATCTCAGGTTCGATTCCGAGCTGCTTAGCCCGTTCCGGGAAGTGGGCAAATGCTTTACGAATCTGATCGATCGCGAGCATCCGTCCATGGACAAGCTGCGCAGCATTCTGATGGAGCTGCAGCAGGAGCATGAACAGGAGCGGCGCTCCTATGGATCAATCGTCTATTCGCTGCTGCTCCGGTTTCTGGCTATTGTCAACCGGGAATGCCGGGTGGACGGCGCTCTGCAGCAGGAGCCGAGCATCAGTGAGCAGCAGCTAGAGAAGATGCGCCAGGTCATTATGACAATGGAGCTGAACTATGCCTACTCCTGGACGCTGGAGGAGCTTGCGTCTCTGGTTTACCTGAGCCCGTCTCGCTTCAGCGAAATCTTCAAGCGGGCGGTCGGCATGCCGCCGCTGCTGTACCTTATCCATATTCGGCTGGAGCAGGCAGTGGCAATGCTGGAGGGGGGCGGCATGAAGGTGACCGATATCGCCCTGGAATGCGGCTTTCGCTCGCTCACCAACTTCAATCGGCTGTTCAAGAAGCATGTCGGCATGACGCCGAAGGCTTCGCGCAAGCAGCCGTCACTAAACCAGTGATTTGCACTGGTTTTTTTATTGGGCTGATTTCCAATCCGACCTCCTGCCCGTATACCAATCAGAAACCAGTGTAATCACGGGGTAAATCCTTTAGTATAAGAGGAAGGACTTTGTTCGTAGGAGAGAGTTGCGATATGGGAAATCAGCACGTCTACACACTGGAAAATATTAAGCTTTCCAAATTACAGGGATCTGTTCCTCAGGAGAAGTTCGTTTTGGAAAGCTGTACATTATTCATTATCGTACACGGCACAGGGGAGCTGTGGTTGGATGATCAAGTCTATCCCGTCTCCAAATCGGGGAAAATCATATATGCGAATCCGGGAGCGGTCGTTCATTATAAGGAAGAGGGCCAAGGCTAGCCTGAGGGAAATTGCGCAGCGGATCGGGTATCGAACCGCTTGACACTGCGGACGGCATAATAATGGCTCGCGGATGAGATGAAGTTGGCGTAGTATAGTTTTGTACTAATTGGGTTGAGATACTCTATTTCTTTAGGTAAACTAAAGAAGAGGTGAAGCTATGAATGGATTTGAGCGCAGGAGAAATGGGAAGATTGAGCAAATCTTTCAAGCTGCGAATCTACTATTCTCTCAGCACGGATATCAGAACGTAAGCGTCAATGAAGTCGCGGAGCAGGCCGAAGTATCTCCCGCGACAATCTATAATTATTTTGGGACAAAGGAAAAGCTGGCGGCAGCTATGCTGCGTCATTGGATGGACAAGCAGCTGGCCCGGTACCGGGCCATTTTGGCGTCGGAGGCTGCATTTCCGGAGAAGACGAAGGAAATTATGACGCTTGAAGCCCGCAACGTGAAGATTTTGACGGAAGAGCTTAAGCAGACCTCGTCTGCTGAGCGGACCGGAATGGCGCAGGATATGGAGCGTTATGCCGAGGAGCAGCTTGCGGCTTTATTTCGGCAATATGTCGAGCTGGGCAAGCAGGAAGGATACATCCGCAAGGAGCAATCGGACGAAGGGATTGCGATGTACTTTGGCATGTACCAGAATGAGCTGGGCAGGCTGTGGGCGGAGAAGCATGGCCGGGACCCAAGTGCCTATATCGATCAGCTAATGGAGATGTTTTTTTACGGCTTGGTGGGGGAGCGGGCTTAATCGGAGCTGAATGAAAGTTCCATTCAGCCCTCCGAATCCGCCGACAGCAAGCACTCAATAAAGTGCTGGGCGCGTCTCGACAGGCGCTGATCCTTCAGCCATAGGATACCAACTTCGGATTGGAAGTCGGCATCGCGTATCGTCAGCATCGTCACTGCCTCCAGCGGAAACGACGAAAGCGTCGATTTTGGGAAGACGGTAGCTCCGATCCCGGCAGCGACGAGCGACATGATAATGGCGACACTGGAGCATTCGCATATGATCGTAGGTTCGATGCCGTGCCGTCTGAACTCGTTGACCACCTGCTCATGCATACGCGTGGTTTTGTCCGTCTTCAGCGTCAGCAGCGGATAAGTCGCAAGCTCTTCCATGCTGATGCTTTTGTCCGTCGTAGTCGGAGCCCACGATGACGGCATAAGCGCTACGTAGGGATCGGATGGCAGCGGGAGAACCCCTAATTTGCCCGGCAAAATATTCGTTTCGAACGGAAGCCGCGAGATAACGAGCTCGACGGATCGTTTCTCCAGCAGCTGCCCCATAATAAAGTGGTCGCCTTCGGAAATTTTGAAGGTAACCTGGGGATAGGACTCCCGCAGCAGCTGGATCGGCTTCGGGAGAATGGAGACGCAGGATACGACGGCCCCGATCGACAGGGTGCCCCGCACACCGGATTCGATCTCCTTCACCTCCTTTATGGTCTCGTCAAGCTGCAGCAGCAATTGTTCTGCGCGTTCCTTGAGCATCTCTCCGGCAGCGGTCAGAGTAAGCTGCTTGCGGCTGCGCTCGAACAGCTGGGCTCCGAGCTCCTCCTCCATTAGCATGAGCTGCCTGCTCAGGGGAGGCTGCTCCATATGCAGCAGCTTGGCTGCACGTGTAATTTGCTTTTCCTGTGCGATAGCGAGAAAATATTTTAATTGCCGGATGTCCATCGTCATGTTCTCCTTTAAGTGTATGTTCAAAAAGTCCGGTTTTCAGCACCGAGAAGATGGGATGAAGCTAGGAAATGAGGAGCGGAGCGTAGTGGAAGCTACGTGAGCACCGGAAGTTCCAGCTGAATGCCATATTCGATGTCGAGTCGGCTTCCTGATCTGCTTCGTGATCAAAAGTGGACTTTTTGAACAACCTTTTTGAACAACCTTTTTGACATACTTTAAAGGTATGGATGATGAATAGTTTAGATATTTTATATATACCTCAGAAGATGATAGTATTCAATCACAATGTATGGAACGAAGGAGCTGGACTCTCATGACTCATAGCCTATCGATAAGCGTAGAAACGACTGCACAGAAGAAAGCAAAGCCGCCGCAAGATCAGCTTGGATTCGGCATTCATTTCACGGATCATATGTTTATTATGGATTACAGTGTGGAGCGGGAGTGGCATAACCCGCGCATTATCCCGTATCAGCCGATCGTACTGGACCCGGCTGCCAAAGTGTTTCATTACGGCCAGACGATCTTCGAAGGACTGAAAGCGTACAAGACCGCTGATGGCCGGATTCGCTTGTTCCGCCCTCGCGATAACTTCGCCCGCATGAATCGATCCAACGATCGCATGAGCGTACCTGAGCTGGATATCGACACGGCTGTTGAGGCATTGGAGCGGTTGATTGAAGTCGATGCCGACTGGATTCCGACAGAGTCCGGAACATCGCTCTACATCCGTCCTTATGTAATCGCAACCCAGGCAACACTGGGTGTCGCTCCATCCGAGAACTATCAATTTATTATCATCATGTCTCCGGTAGGAGCGTACTATCCGGAAGGCATGAATCCCGTGAAAATCTACGTGGAATCCGATTATGTACGTGCGATGGTCGGCGGCGTAGGCGAAGCCAAGACAGCGGGCAACTATGCCGCGGCTTTGAAGTCGCAGCAGATCGCGAAGGAGCAAGGCTATACGCAGGTGCTGTGGCTGGACGGAGCAGAGCATAAGTATATTGAAGAAGTTGGCAGCATGAACGTGTTCTTCAAGATCGGCGGCAAGGTCGTGACTCCGGCGCTGAACGGCAGCATTCTTGCGGGCATCACGCGCAGCTCCGTTATTCAGCTGTTGAAGTATTGGGGCATCACGGTGGAAGAAAGAAGATTGTCCATTGACGAGATCTATGAAGCGGCTCAGCAAGGCTTGCTGGAGGAAGCATTCGGCACGGGAACGGCTGCTGTTATTTCCCCAATCGGCGAGGTGAACTGGGGCGGCCAGAAGCTGGTGATCAGCGAAGGCCTTACAGGCGAGCTGACGAACAAGCTGTATGATACGCTAACGGGCATTCAGTATGGAACGGTGGAAGATCCGTTCGGCTGGACGCAAGAAGTAGGCGCTGGCAAGAACGAATCCGTACGTTAATGAAAAATCACTTCAAGGAGCAGCGGCTTGGAGGGTATAATGGGTGTGTAACCATCTTCTACAGATAGGATGAATTCACATGCTCAGGTTGCTCGGCAGAAGCATTCGCGATTTCCGAACCTCATACACCAAGCTGCTGCTCTTTGAATATTTGTATATGCTGCTTACGAGCATCATTATCATTCCGGTTATTACGTTTATCTTCAACCGAATATTAACCGTAGTCGGCTCTGGCTCGCTGCTGAACAGCGAGGTATACCGGCTGGGCTACACCTATGAAGGAGTGCTTGGGCTTGTCATGATCGGCCTGGTCGCTTCTTTTGCGCTGTTCATCGAATTATGCGTTCTCGTCATTCTTGTTCAGCAACGCTACTTCGGCAAGCAGGTCAATATCGCCGATGCGCTTCTCACGACGCTGCGCCAGACGCCGCGGCTGCTTGGATTCGGTATTGTCCAGCTGCTCGTATTCTTGCTGGTGCTGATTCCCTTTATCGATTCGCCGTTATCGGCTTCTTTCTATGCCTTGTTTAATTTTCCGATCTTCATGCAAAGCCGGGTGCTCGACGCCTCTTACACGATGACGATCGTTTATGTCCTGCTTATGTTAGTTGTGCTTTACACCGTGCTGCGCTGGATATTCGTGCTCCATTATATCGTGCTGGAGGGCAAGTCCATTACCGAAGCGATCCGCAGCAGCCAAGCTTTGACGAGGGGGAGAAGACTTCAGCTTTTCTTCTGGCTGTTCGTACTGAATGCGGTCGTATTCGGCACAGGTTTCCTGGCGATTTCGTCGCTTTCCTATTTGCCGGCTTGGATGGATATGAATGTGCTTAAGGCATTTACGAACCACTACTCCTTGACGCTGTCCACCATTCTGACTTATATGTTCGCACTGCTTCTTATGCCGATCAATATTATCTTCTTGACGCGTCTGTTCTATTATTTCGGACATACGAAGGGAGAGAAGCCGAAGGATCACCTGCATATCTACCAGAGCAGACTGGGCAAGCTGGAGCAGAGATTCGCTGCCTTCCTGAGGGGGAGAAAGCGGACGAGCCTCATCTATGCCTCCATTGCGGTCGTCTACATCGGGCTGGCTGTTTATGTGGGGATTAGAGCCAATGACAGTCTCGTCTACGCGAAATGGAATGTACTGATCTCGGCGCATCGCGGCGATGCGGAGAATGCTCCGGAGAACTCGATTCCATCCATTACGGCGGCGATTGACAAGGGAATTCAGTCGGTGGAAATTGACGTTCAAATGACCAAAGACGGCATAGCCGTGCTTCATCATGATTACAGCCTGCGCCGGATGGCTGGCGTACCTGAGCGCGTATCCGAGCTGACCTATGAGGAGCTCAGCCGGCTGGCCATCGGGCAGGATGAGAATTTGGAATCGATCCATATTCCAACGCTGGCATACGCGCTGGCTGAAGCGCAAGGGCGCATCAAGCTGCTGCTTGATCTCAAGCCGTACGGACCTGGCGACGATCTGGTCAGGGAGGTAGTCAGTCTGGTTCAGGCTTACGGCATGGAGCAGGAGGTCTATATCCAGTCCTTCGACAGCTACTCACTGAAGCAGATTCGGGAGCTGGCGCCGGATATTAAGATCGGGCAGATCTTATACTTTGCGCTCGGCAATCTGTCTGCGCTCGACGTCGACTTCTATACGATCGAGCAAGTGATGCTGACGGATCAGCTGGTGAAGCAAGCGCATGCCTCTGGCCGCGAGGTGTGGGTATGGACGGTCAATACGAGGCGCAATATGAAGGAAGTGCTGAAATTCCAGATTGACGGCATCATTACGGACTATCCGGTGCTGGCACAGTCGATGGTGGAGCTTAATTTTTAAGCCTTGCCTTATCGGATGGTTATCGTGATAGCAAGGAAAGGAAGACATCCTCTTCAGGTTAAACTCTGGGGGGATGTCTTTTTTTGTAACATAAATATAGGAAAAGGATTGACGGGGACGAAGGGAGCATTTACTATTTAATTATCGCAATAATATTTATCATGATAAATAAATGGAAGCATGTAAGGAGACGCCATGAATTTAGTTGATTATTGTATTCAGATTGGCGGGTTGCTGCGAGTAATCGATACGAAGCACTCGAAAATTATTAATCAATTCTATGCTCCGCACAATTTGACAGGCTCAACGATTAATATTTTGCTTCTGCTTGAGAAAGAAGGACCTCTGCGGGTAGGGGATATTGGCGCTGCGCTGAATATGGTGGACAGCAATGTGTCGGCTGTTTGTTCGCGGCTGGAGAACATGGATCTGGTAACCCGTGTCAGAATGAAGGAGGATCAGCGAGTCGTCAAGATTCAGCTCACCGAGACGGCGAATGAACGCATGAACGATATTCGGGCGAATGTAACCGATTTCCAGCAGCTATTCGTGAAGAATGCATCGCAGCAGGACCTGGAGGACATCGTGAACGGCTTGAACAAGCTGGAGCATATTCTGGACAATGTGCTTCGGGAAAAGACAGACTAAGCGGCTTATACATAAGCGTGATATGAACTTTTTTTTACCGTTTAACCAAGTAATCATCTTAGAATTATGGGGTATTCTTGCCTGCTGGACAACTAGAGGCTTGGTGTCAGTCGATTGTACCTATTCTTTGATCTACTAGGAGGAAGAAAGATGGAAAAAAACAAAAGTTCATGGATGATGTTAGTAGTCTTGCTGGTCCTATCGCTTGTGGCCGGCGCATGCAGCAAGCCTGCGGCAGACGGCAATCAGGGAAGCTCTGGATCAGGTGAGGGAGGCAATTTGATTATTGCAATCAAAGACGATCCGAAGACGTTCAACCCCATCTATGCGGGAGACAGCATGTCCCTTACGATTGGCAATGCCCTGTTCGCGCCGTTAATCAGCGTGAATGACGGCAAGCAGACTTTCGTATTGGCCGAAAGCCTGACGGCTTCGGATGATCTGACAACGTTCACACTGAAGCTGAGAGAAGGGCTTCTCTGGCATGACGGACAAGCTTTGACGGCCGATGATGTTGTCTTTACGTTCAACAGCTTATTAGACGAGAGCCAGCACAGCTATTTCCGCAGCTCTTTCGTGTTGGAAGGCAAGCCGATCGAGGTGAGCAAGGTAGACGATCGTACGGTTCAATTCGTATTGCCCCAAGCATCGGCTGCTTTCGAGAGCTCCCTTGTTCAGATTCGCCCCATTCCGAAGCATATCTACGAAGGTGAAGCGGACTTAGAGAAAAGCGAGAAGAACTACAATCCGGTAGGCTCTGGGCCATTCAAGTTTAAGGAATACCGGGCCGGCGAATATGTCCTTGTCGAGCGCTCCGACCATTATCACGATGGGAAAGCAAAGCTGGATTCCATCACCTTCCGTGTGGCAAAGGATAATAGTTCAGCGGTGCTGGCGCTTCAGAATGGAGAGCTGAATCTGCTGAGAATCGAGCCGCAGGACTATGACAAAGTGAATGCCTCCGGCAAAGCCAACATCCTCATGTTCCCATCTGGCGGCGTGACGACGATGGTCTTCAATTTGAATATCGATGTCATGAAAAATAAAGAGGTGCGTCAGGCCATCGTCCATGCGATTGATAAAGAGGAATTGATTAAAGCCGGCTTCTCTTCCACTGATTTTGCAATTCCGGCAACGTCGATCTTCTCGCCGGGAACGCTTCATCTGAAGACCGGCGTGAAAACGTATGATTATGATCCGGACAAGTCCAGGGACATGCTGAAAGCTGCAGGTGCCGAAGGATTGACCATCCGATTCGCTTATTTCAATGCGAGCACCCCGGAAACCAATATGGCGCTTTACCTTCAGCAGAAACTGAAAGAAGTCGGCATTCAGGTTGAATTGATACCGCTGGATGGGGCTGCGCTTGGCCAGAAAGCACTGAACAAGGACAATACCGATTACGATATGTCCTTTGGCGGTTACAGCATGGGCTTCGAGCCGGACGCTTACAAGGTGCTTTATCTAAGCGACGCGGCGTATAACTATTCGCATTACAAGAATGCGCAATTCGATCAGATGTGGCATGAGGCTGCTGTCGAGACGGATGCGGAGAAGCGCGGTAAGCTCTATGAGCAAATTCAGGAGCTGTCGGCAGAGGAAGTATCCACATATCCGATCGCTTACGGAAATACGATTATCGCTGTTGATTCGAAATTCGGCGGGTTGGATGAAGCGGTACCGAAGTCGGTTGTGCTGTTCGATGATTTCTCCAAGCTGTACAAAGAGTAATGACTAAAGCGGATAGGCAAACAGCGCTGTCCGGAAGGAGTAACAGTTGAGAAAGTATATATTGCGACGATTGCTTCAACTTATTCCGATGCTGCTGTTTATATCCCTTGTATCATTCGCGCTAATTAGGCTCTCTCCCGGAGATCCCGTGATGTCGTTCGTTACGCCCAACATGAGTCCAGAGGATGTGGAACGAATTCGGGCCAGTATGGGACTAGATCAGCCCTTGTATCAGCAATACATCTATTGGCTGCAGAACGTACTGACTGGAAACTTGGGCTATTCCTTAATCAATCACCGTCCGGTTCTTGATCTGATCGTGGAGCGCATTCCGGCGACGCTCGGTCTGATGGGCTCGTCGCTTGTCCTCTCTCTTATTATTGGCGTTCTATTCGGACTCATCTCGGCGCTGAATAAGAATAAGCTCATTGACCGGGTGCTCAGCCTGCTCGCCTATATCTGTATTTCGCTGCCAGGCCTGTGGTTTGCGATGATTCTTATTTATTTCTTTTCCTTGAAGCTGAACTGGCTGCCAAGCATCGGTATGCGAACGATCGGTGTGAATTCTGTGTGGGACGTTATTCTGCATGGCATTATGCCGTGCCTCGTTCTCAGCATAACGAACATTGCGGTCTATATGCGCTATATTCGTTCCAGTACGATCAGTCAGCTTGAAGAAGACTACGTACAGATTCAATACGCTTTCGGTTCTACGAGAATGACGGTCTTGTTTCGGCATGTCTTGCGCAACGTACTGCTTCCGGTCATTACGATACTCGGCTTGTCCTTGCCCGAGATCATTACGGGAGCGTTCATCGTCGAGAGTATATTCTCATGGCCGGGCATGGGCTCGCTCGGCATTAACGCGGTCTTCGCTTTGGACTACCCGATGATTATGGGCATTACGATGATGTCGTCCTTCTTGTTGATCTTCGGCAACTTGCTTGCGGATGTACTGTACGGCGTGGTTGATCCCCGCATTAAATCGATGAGGTGAACAGGATGAACCGGATGAGATGGCGCCTTCTTACGAAGCAGCTTCTGGAGCAGAAGTCGGCTTTGATCGCGTTGATTGTACTTGCGATACTTATAGTGGTTGCATTGGCCGCGCCGCTGGCGGCACATGATCCCAACACGATTCATTTGGACAAGCGGCTGCTGCCGCCAAGTGCGGACCATTGGTTCGGAACGGATGACAACGGGCGCGATTACTTCGCGCGTGCCTTGTATGGCGCTAGAGTGTCACTTAGTGTTGGCGTGCTTGCTATGCTGGTATCGCTTGTGATCGGGACGACAGTAGGGGCGATCAGTGGTTATTTCGGCGGCAAAACGGATAGCTTGCTCATGCGGAGCGTCGATATCGGGATGTCGGTACCGACTTTCTTCCTGATGCTCATTCTGAATGCTTATATGAGGCCGAATATCGTAACGATTGTACTGATGATTGGGCTGCTCAGCTGGATGTCCATCTCGCGGATTGTGAGAGCGGAGACGATATCGGTGAAGGAACGGGAGTATGTGTTGTATGCCCGGGTTTCGGGCCAAAGCGCGTTCCGAATTATTACAAGGCATATCATACCAAGCATCGTTCCGACCATTATCGTTGCCGCCACGGTTAATATAGCGGGAGTGATTATGATGGAGTCTGCTTTGAGCTTCCTGGGGCTGGGTATTAACCCGCCGCATGCATCCTGGGGAAGCATGCTGAACAATGCCAAGGGCCATATCGGGGATCATCCGACGCTGGCTTTATTCCCAGGATTGCTTATTTTGATGACGGTATTATGTTTCAATTACTTGGGTGACGTATTCCGCGCCGCATTCGAGCCGAAAGCGAACCGGCAATAAACGATGAACGAGAGGAGTGAGGAGCATGGCTGAGTTGTTGTCTGTTCATCATTTGCGCACCTCGTTCTTTACCCGAGACGGCGAGGTTCGGGCTGTGCGAGGCGTCAGCTTCTCGATCGGTGAAGGGGAGATGGTCGGCATAGTAGGGGAATCGGGAAGCGGCAAGAGCGTAACGGCGAAATCGCTTATCCGGCTTATGCCGCCCTACGGTCAGATCGTTGGCGGTGAAGTGAAGTTGCGCGGAGACGACGTAACCCGGATGTCTGGGGCGAAGCTGAGGACGATACGGGGCAATCGGATCGCTATGATCTTCCAGGACCCGATGACCTCGCTCAATCCGGTGCTTACGATTGGTTCCCAGTTGACCGAGGTGCTGCGTCGCCATCAAAAGCTGAGTAAGTCGGAAGCACGCCGCCAAGCGATCAAGTGGCTTGAAGAAGTAGGTATTCCTTCGCCAGAGACCAGAATAGACCAGTATCCTCATGAATTCAGCGGCGGAATGCGGCAGCGTGTCATGATTGCGATGGCCCTTTCCTGCAACCCGGAGCTGCTCATTGCCGACGAGCCGACCACAGCGCTTGATGTGACGATCCAGGCACAAATTCTGGAGCTAATGAAGAAGCTGTGCCGTACAACAGGCACCTCCGTGCTGCTCATTACGCATGATCTCGGCGTTGTAGCGCAAGTGTGCTCGCGTGTTATGGTTATGTACGGCGGTCTGATTATGGAAGAGGGAAGAGTAGAGGATATATTCGAGTCGCCGCAGCATCCCTATACGCAAGGGCTTATCCGCTCTATTCCAAAACCGCGGGAAGGCAAGCGTGAGCGGCTCGTTCCGATAGACGGCACGCCGCCGAATTTGTTGAATCCTCCATCAGGCTGTCCATTCATGGAAAGATGTTCAAAAGCGACGGATCAGTGCCTCTTGTTGCCGCCTTACTTTGAATCAAAGCCAGGCCATCGCTCGATGTGCTGGCACTCGGCAGGTAAGCTATGCGAGCGATCGGAGGGGATGGCATGAGCGGCAATACACCTTTAATAGAGGTTCGCGGATTGAGGAAGCATTTCCCGATAGAGAAGTCGCTCTTCGGCAAAACGACGAAAGTGCTTAAAGCGGTCGATGACGTCAGCTTCCATATCGACAGCGGCGAGACTTTTGGTCTGGTGGGGGAGTCAGGCTGCGGCAAGTCGACGACGGGACGCAGTGTCATTCGTCTGTTCGATATTACCGACGGGGAAATCCGATATCATGGAGTCGATCTGGCTGCTATGAGCGAGAAGCAACTGAAGCCTTATCGCAAGAAGATGCAGGCGATCTTCCAGGACCCTTATTCCTCGTTGAATCCCGGGATGAATGTGCTTCAGCTCGTTAGCGAGCCGATGGAAATCCATCTTGACCTTAGCCGCTCGGAGCGCCGTAACCGGGTAGTCGAACTGCTTGGCAAAGTGGGGCTGAAGCAAG
This sequence comes from Paenibacillus sp. NPDC057967, assembly GCF_042887015.1. Taxonomy (NCBI): domain Bacteria; kingdom Bacillati; phylum Bacillota; class Bacilli; order Caryophanales; family Paenibacillaceae; genus Paenibacillus; species Paenibacillus sp. NPDC057967. The sequence goes on along the minus strand of NZ_JBHVQB010000001.1, from coordinate 743,520 downwards.
AGCATATGGAAAGGTATCCGCATGAATTCAGTGGCGGCCAGAGACAGCGCATCAGTATCGCAAGAGCCATTGCTTCCAATCCGCAATTTGTACTATGCGACGAGCCAATCTCGGCACTTGATGTGTCAGTGCAGGCTCAGGTTGTGAATATGCTGGAGGATTTGCAGGACGAGCTTGGCTTGACGTATTTGTTCATCGCGCATGATCTATCGATGGTGCGTCATATTTCGAATCGCATCGGTGTCATGTATTTGGGTAAGCTGGTGGAAGTCGCGACTAGTGAGGAATTGTATGCCCGTCCTGCGCATCCCTATACGCAAGCGCTTCTGGCCGCTATTCCAGTACCTGACCCAAGGGTGCCATTTGCGGCTGATCGGCTACTGCAGGGCGAGCTGCCAAGTCCGATGGAATCCGGCGTTGGCTGCAAGTTTCGGACGCGTTGTCCATTTGCGTTTCGGCGTTGTGGCGAAGAGGAGCCGGAATTGCTCGAAATTGCCCCCGGACATTTTGCGGCTTGTCATTTGCATCATTGATTGGACCTAAGGATAAGAAAGAGTAGAAGGAGGGACTAGGATGAGCAACCGTGTAAAACTATCGCAGCAGACCGCAATTCTGCTAGAGCGTGCACGCCGATTTGGCGTTTCTGAAGAGGAACTGCTGAGTTGTGCTGTTACAGGCGACACTACTTCCTTGCAGGTGGCTGAGGCGCAATATTACAGCTATGATGAATTTGTATCCTATGCCCATGAACATAACGAACGGTTGGAAGACGCCATCCGATTCGGATACCGGATCAAGTTTAGTACACCCGGCGGCGTACAGCTTTGGCTGAAAGAACGGTTCGGTCTGGAGGCGGGAGTGGACTTCACGGCATCGCCTGGTTTGATTGAGCAGGTGAAGCTGAGCGAGGGGCAGCTGCAGCTGCTGAACGCTACGATAGCTGGCAACTGGGCTTTTCTAGAAGGTAGTGTAGTGCTGGACAGGGAAGTCTTGTTAGCGGGTGATGAATCCGCAGCTGTGCTAAAGGAAGCTTCTGCTTCATCAGAGGCTCCGGGCAACGATGCTGCTAAGTCTAGGCAATTGACGCTTGTGATCCGCTCGGAGCTTGAGTCGTACTTGAGTTCATTAGGAGCTTGAGGCGAACGAAACAAACGATAAATCATATGTATGCATAGTTAACAGAGATGATTATAGGATAGAGGGTTGCGATGGTCGGTATGGCCCGTTGCGACCCTCTTTATGTTACATCGGAGATTCTGTTAATGGACGTAAGAAGCGGGCGGCGTAAGCGCAACATGCAGTATTGTGCCGGATGATGAAGCATATGACAAGGACGCCACTCCCGGCAAGGAGTGGCGTCTTTCATAGAACTTTGGATGATTAAAAAATGATTCGCATTAGAAATCAAAATCGTCTGGGTCTGGACCGACACGGTGATTCTGATTCAGCCCATCTATGCGCGTCATGTCTTCCGGGCTCAGCTCGAAGTCGAAGATGGAGGCATTCTCGATAATGCGATGCTCCTTAATCGATTTCGGAATCGTGACGATGCCGTGCTGCACATCCCAGCGCAGAATCACTTGTGCGACGGACTTGCCGTATTTCGCCCCGATCTCGGTCAATACCTCGTTATCGAGCAGTTCGCCTTGCATCAGCGGCGACCACGCCTCCAGTTGAATCCCATGCTCTCTCGTGAAGTGCAGCAGCTCCTTCTGCGTGAGGCGCGGATGAAGCTCCACTTGATTGACCATCGGCTTGATCTTCGCATCAGCCAATACATCTTGTAGGTGATGGATCTGGAAGTTGCTGACGCCGATTGCCTTTACCTTGCCGGCTTCATACAAGTTCTCCAGCGCGCGCCATGCGTCTTTATATTTTCCTTGCACGGGCCAGTGGATGAGGTAGAGATCAAGATAGTCGAGTCCCAGCTTCTGGAGGCTTGTCTCGTAAGCGGCCAGGGTAGCATCATATCCCAGATCTGCATTCCACACTTTAGATGTCACGAAGATATCGTCTCTCGTCAAGTTGTTCTCCGCTAATGCTTCGCGAATGCCTTGACCTACGGTCTGTTCGTTGCCGTAGATGGCGGCTGTATCGATACTCCGATAGCCGTGCGCGATTGCGGCCTTCACCGCTTGAACGACAGTTGGTCCTTCCTCTACCTTAAATACACCAAGTCCGAACCCAGGCATGTTGACGCCATTGTGCAATGCTACCGTATCCTGCAAATGTTTTATCATGATCCTATTCCTCCAGTAAGTTGTATGAGTTGAAGTGAATGTATAGACGATGAGTGCTGCTAATTAAGCGACTCTTTGAGAAGCGGGCGCTGACGCCTGGTCCCGTGTGTCCAGAATACGAGCCCAGCCCGTCAGCAAGACGGCGGCTCCTACCATAATGGCTCCGATCCAGGTTGTGTGGATGAGGCCAATGGTATCGGTGATAACACCGCCGAGGTAAGCGCCGAGTGCAATGCCGGCGTTGAAGGCCGCAATATTGACCGCGGAAGCCACATCCTTCCCTTCGGGCGCGAAGCGCTCAGCGAGCATGACGACGTAGACTTGCAGCCCCGGAACGTTCATAAAGGCGAACAAGCCCATAAAGAATATGGTGATTAGTCCAGCGATTTTAAACGGTGCGGTAAACGTCAGTATAACTAGAACCACCGCCTGAATCGCGAACATGTAAAATAGCGCTTGGGTCGGCTTGCGGTTGGCGGCTTTGCCTCCGATGACATTGCCGATGGCAATAGCGATTCCGTAGAGCAAGAGGATAACGGCTACGGACCGTTCACTGAATCCGGTTATATCGTGAAGCAACGGGGATAAATAGGTAAAGACGACAAACGTGCCGCCGTAGCCTAAAGCCGTAATGGAGAAGGCAAGCAGCAGCCGTCCGTTCGTTACGAGCTTCCATTGGTCGCCGAGCCGCACCTTGGCTCCCTTCCGAAGATTGGATGGGACAAGCAGCATATTCGCCAGCAAAGCGATCACGCCTACCGCGACAATCGCGACAAAGGCCGCACGCCAGCCAAGCTGCTGACCGATGAAGGTGCCTAGCGGCACGCCCGTTACAGTGGCGACGGTCAAGCCTGAGAACATAATGGAGATTGCGCTGGCCCGGCGATTCTCCGGCACGAGGTCCGCGGCGATCGTGGAGCCGATTGACATGAAGACGCCGTGCGCTAATGCCGATATGATGCGCGCAGTAAGCAGGACAGCCACACTACCTGCGGTGGCGGCGAGTATATTCCCCGCGATAAATACGATCATAATCCAGAAGAGCAGCGTCCTCCGGGGCACCTGAGAGGTCATGGACGTAAGCACCGGTGCTCCGAACATAACGCCCAGCGCATATAGTGTCACGGTCAGCCCAGCGGTGGTGACGGATATATGAAGGTCATCGGCAATGAGCGGAAGCAGTCCCACGCTGATAAACTCGGTTGTTCCGATTGCAAAGGCGCTGACAGCCAAAGCGAGCAGCGCCAGGGTGCTTCTTTTTTTCTCTGTTGTCATGGGTCCACTCCTACTCTGTCATATTGTGATATCCGGCCGGTAAGTGCTATTATCAATGACACAGATCAAAATGAACAGTACGTACTTTCAAGTGATATAGGCACTGAAAAGTACCCATAGCATATGGCAAGGAGGAGAAAGAATGGCCAAAGAAGCGGTACTTAAGAAAAAATACAACATCTCGGTCGAAGCGACGCTGGAGGTCATTGGCGGCAAGTGGAAGTGCGTCATCCTGTGCCATCTTACATATGGCAAGAAACGGACAAGCGACTTGAAGCGCCTTATGCCCGGCATTACGCAGAAGATGCTGACACAGCAGCTTAGGGAGCTGGAGGATGACGGAATCGTGAACCGGATCGTCTATAATCAGGTGCCTCCCAAGGTTGAATATGAGCTTAGCGAATACGGCAACAGCCTTCGCTCCATACTGGATGCCTTGTGCAATTGGGGAGAACTCCATATTATCCGGGAATACGGCGACAAGTTTGCCGTTCTGGAGGATAATATTTTGAACAATAAAGACAAGCCGAACGGGTAGAGAGCAGAACGGCGATCCAAGCGCATAAGAACGGCAATAGAGAGTGATGCCGCAGCTTCCGGCGTTTCGGTTAGGATGCTGTCGTTATTTTTGGATAAAGCGGCAAGAGATATGTACAAGTTATGGGAGGAGAATGCTTGATGAGGTTCAAGACGGAGATCATATTGGGAAGCAAGACGGCGACCGGCTTCGAGATACCGGGTGAGGTTGTAGAGTCTCTGGGAAAAGGGAAGAAACCGCCCGTTGTCGTGACGATCGGCGGTTATTCGTATCGCAGCACGGTTGCCGTAATGGGCGGCAAATTCATGCTGCCGCTTAGCGCGGAGAATCGTCAGGGCGCAGGAGTTGCAGCTGGCGATCAAGTGGAGGTGGAGCTGTCACTGGATACGGAGACCAGAGAGATTGTAGTCCCTGACGATCTTGCGGCGGCGCTTGCTCAGGAGGAAGCGGCGGCTGCTTTTTTTGCTGGACTAAGCTATAGCAACAAGAATCGGATCGTGTACCAGATCGGTCAGGCGAAGACCGCGGAGACGCGCGAGCGCCGCATTCGCAAAGCGGTGGAATCGCTGAAAGAGGGCAATGTCTGATGCGCGCACATGAGTAGATTGCTGAATGGCGAATCGGCTATCGAGCGCGTAGGTTCAATCCAGAACGATCTCTTGATCGGGGTTGATCAAGTATTGGAACATGGACTTAACTTGCGCCTCCGTGTTCCGCTCCTGCGACAGCTCAGGCAATTCGTCGATGCCGAAGAACGCAACCTCGCTTGTCTCTATGCCGCTTAGCGCTTCGCCGCCGACAATCTCGCATAGGATAAACAGCTTGTAGACATGGTAAGGCTCAGGCGGATGCTCGTGAAACTTCTTATCGAGTACGGCGAGCAGCCGGAGCGGCTTGACGAGGTAGCCGGACTCCTCTGCAGCCTCTTTGACCGCTACCTCAGAGGGGGAAAGCCCGATATCGGCCCAGCCGCCTGGCAGCGCCCAGGCTCCGTCGAGCTTTTCGCGGACGAGCAGGATTTGCTCATCCCGGAATACAACAGCCCGAACATCGACCTTAGGTGTCGCATAACCCGTATCGCTGGCGAAGGTGAGCTTGATTTTATCCGTCCCCGTATCCGTATAGCTAGATAAGATGTCGATGCTAAGCTGTCGTAATTGTTCATAACGTTCGATGTCATAGATATCCTTTGAATAAGTAAGTCCTGTTTGCGCAATGCCTTGAATTTGCTTCGCCCATTCCAGCCATTTGATTTCCATGGTTTGATGGCTCCTCCTCTATTCATTGAATACCAATTAAACGCTCATCCATTTGGAAAAGTTGCCAGTCCATGGTGTTATAGATTGAATCTATAGCTGCTATAGGAAATTGTGATTTCATTAATTGCAAATCTTTGACTACAATAAGAACAGGAAAATAATTTAACGAGGTGAATCACTATGGCGGGAAGCACATTCGGAGAACGGTTCAAAATTACGACGTTTGGCGAATCCCATGGCGTAGCGGTCGGTGTCATTGTCGACGGAGTAACGCCGGGAATGGAAATAGATGAGGCTTATATTCAGGTGCAGATGGACCGCAGAAAGCCGGGTCAGTCCTCTGTTACCACTCCGCGGAAGGAATACGACACGATCCGTATCTTGTCCGGTGTATTCGAAGGCAAGACGACAGGAGCTCCGCTCAGCATTCAATTGCAGAACACGGATATGAGACCGGAGGCTTACAGCGATATTAAGCTGCTGTACCGCCCTGGGCATGCCGATTTTACGTACGATCAGAAGTACGGACACCGGGATTACCGCGGCAGCGGCCGAGCGTCAGGCCGAGAGACGGCAGGCAGGGTTGCCGGAGGGGCTATTGCCCGAAAGTCGCTGGAAGGCAGAGGGGTATCGATCGTCGCTTATACGACTCAAGTTGGCGACATCAAGTGCCAGACTTTTGACGAGAGCATTATTGAGAAGAATCCTGTACGGGCTTGCGATCCGGAAGCGGCTGTGAAGATGGTGGAGAAGATCGAAGCGCTATCGGCAATCGGCGATAGCTGCGGCGGTATCGTGGAATGCCGGATCAGAGGGGTAGCGCCTGGTATTGGCGAACCTACCTTTGACAAGCTGGATGCTGAGCTGGCGAAGGCGATGCTTTCCATTGGAGCGGTAAAAGGCATAGAGTTCGGCGAGGGCTTCGCAGCGGCATCCATGCAGGGCAGCGAGCATAACGATGCGATGGACAAGAACGGATTCCTGACGAACCACGCAGGGGGCATCGTTGGCGGCATCAGCACAGGCGAAGAGATCATCTTCCGGGTAGCAGTCAAACCGACTTCGTCGATTTCGTCTCCTCAGCGGACGATCAACAAAGAGGGCGAGGAGCGGGAGATTCGTACGGAGGGCAGACATGATCCTTGCATCTGTCCGAGAATTATTCCTGTTGTTGAAGCGATGGCCAGTCTCGTTCTGGAAGACCATTACAAGAGACAAGCAGCATTACACGGGTAATATCTTAATGATTCAAGCCGGAGTCCGACAGCGCTTCTTCGAGAAGCCGCTGCCGGGCTTTTTGCTGTGCCTGCATTCCCGGTGGACTTTCCCCAGCTCCTCCAACTATGCTATGTTGAGAGGAAGAGTGGAAGAAATTGATGCACCAGCCGGTGCCGCTGCTCCTATACAATAGGGATAGCCGGCTCGGATGGAAGGAGCGGGGAGGAACCGAGATGAAGAAAAGCATTCTGATCGTCGAGGACGATATTCATATATCCAATATTATTAAGATGAATCTAACGCTTGTCGGCTATGAGACGGAACAGGTCTATGACGGGGTAGAGGCGCTGGAGAGGGTGAGGGGAGGCCGATTCGATCTCATCCTGCTGGATGTCATGATTCCGCGGATGGACGGTTTCGAGCTGATGGAGAAGATTAGGCCAATGAACATCCCGGTTATTTTCCTTACCGCCAAAAACGCCGTTTTCGACAAGGTGAATGGCCTGAAGCTGGGAGCGGATGATTATATGGTCAAGCCGTTCGAAGCGATCGAGCTGCTGGCTCGGATGGAGACGGTGCTTCGGCGATACGGCAAGGAGGAGGCCATCCTCACGTTTCAGGATATTGACGTCCACGTGGACAAGCGGGAAGTGACGGTCCGCAAGGAAGTTGTCGAGCTGACCCCCAAGGAATTCGATCTTCTTCTTGTTTTGCTCAAAAATAAAAATATCGCCCTGTCCCGGGAACAGTTCATTGAGAAAGTATGGGGCGGCGACTTCTATGGAGAGACCCGGACGGTGGACATGCATATCAAGTCGCTCAGAAAGAAGCTGAACCTGCAGGATCAAATCAAGACGATCTATAAAATCGGGTACAGGCTGGAGGATTAGCGGATGAAATTTTGGCAAAAAATATGCCTGTTCTCCATTCTGACCTTCGTCATCATATTTAATGCGGCATCCATCATGGTCATTGAGCGCAATCATAGCAAGATGCTTCAGCAGGAGATTAACAATACGCTAAGCGCCAATATGAGTATTAATTCCAGCGTGAATGCAGTTGTGCCGATTCTGCGCATTTATGATTCCATTGATTATGAGAAGACTGTTCTTACGAATATCGCGAATGAGTTCGTGAGGCGAAGCAGCGATCAGGGCAGCTATCTGGAGATTGCCGATGACAAGGACAAGACCGTATTCAGCAACCTGGACTTTTCGATGCCCGCTGCGCGCGAGGAGCGCAAGGAGCTGGAGCCGGGCGAGATCAAATATATATTGCGGGATATCGGCGAGCGTACGCTGCTCTTCACGGCAAATGTAATGGATATTAACCAGAAGAGCTATATCTTCACGTATATCAAGGACGTGACTCCGCTCTACACCGAGCGGATGGATCAATACACGTTTTTTGCGCAAATGGATATTGTAGCGTGCTTGATCTATATTATCGTCATGTTCTTCATCAGCAAAGGTCTTACCAAGCCGATCGAGACGATGGTCCGTACAGCGAAGGAGATTGCGCAAGGTGATTTCTCGGAACGGGTTCAGTTGAAATCCAGGGACGAGATCGGCGTGCTGGCGACGAACTTCAACGAGATGGCTGCGGTCGTCGAGGATAAGATTAACGAACTGGAGCGCAATAACGGTGAGAAGCAGCGGTTCATTAACAACATTACGCATGAGCTGAAGACGCCGCTGACCTCGATCATCGGATACGCCAATTATATGCGATCGACCAAATATGACGAAACAACGTTCCTCGAAGGCCTGAACGCCATCTATAGTGAGGGCAAGCGGCTTGAGGCGCTGGCGACCAAGCTGATGGACTTGATTCTGCTGAAGGATCATCAGTTCCAGATGAAGCCGGATAATTTGAAGGATATTGTGACAGAGCTGGAGCCTTCGCTCAAGCCTATTGTAGCCCCTAAGGGGATACAGCTTGAGCTGGAATGCGAGGATTGCCGGCTTCCGCTGGAGAAGGATCTGATCAAGATCGTTATCTTCAATCTCGTGGACAATGCCGTTAAGGCTTCAGGAGAGGGGAGCAAGGTGGTCATTCGCACGCTGGAGCGCAGCGGCAGCTGTGTGCTGGAAGTTGCGGATGAGGGAAGCGGCATCCCGCGGGAGCATCTCGATAAGATATTCGAGCCTTTCTATATGGCCGACAAGGCCAGGACGCGCAATAATAACGGCGCGGGACTGGGATTGTCCATATGCCGAAGCATAGCGAGTATTCATCATGCGGAGATCGAAGTGGACAGCGAGGTTCAAGCGGGCACGGCGATTCGGATCGTCTTTCCGCAGCCTCAGGAAGGGAGCGAGGTGAAGCCGTGAGAATCGTAAAATATGTGGCGCTGGCCGTGAGCCTCACTCTGGCGAGTATGGCACTGTCCGGCTGTGCGGCCTTCTATACAGGCATACCGAAGGATACGGTTATGGTGAAAAAGATTCCCGAGCAGAAGCCGGGCGAAGAAGTGGAATACAATGGCGTATTATCCGAAGAGACGGTCAAGACGCTTAGCATGAATGCGGTGAACAAGTATTTTGAGCATAATCTGTCGCTCGACGATATTATGTTCGAGATGTACTTCATGGATCAGCAAGGCATCAAGTCGCTGCTTGCCGATGCCACCCTGAACGTTAAGATGGACCGCGAATTTCTGGTGGAATACAAGGAGCCCTTGAAGAAAGTGGCGAGCGGGGTCTATATGGCCAACGTCTTGAACATTTATGATTCCTCGGATGTATACGGCGTCGTCATTAATGCGAAGGACGGGGAAGTGCTGGGATTATCGAAGGTGAATGATCTCAGTATGGTTAAGCAGAAGGAGCTTTCGCGTGAAGAACTTGAGAGCCACGCCCATGCGTTTGTGGAGGGGATCGGAGAATACAAGCTCAGCGACCTGGAGCTTGGAGATACTTTCTATTATCGCGGAAGCGTCGAGTTTTATTATATGAAAAAGGGCAGCGACGAGGTGGTGCTCAGCGTATTGCTGAATGCTTATACAGGTAAAGGCATTGGGTTTTACAAGGATATGATGACCGTACTGCAATTTTTGATGAATAAGGTGAAGGCGTCTTATTTGTACGAGGAAAAATATAAGCAATAGGATGATGGGAAGAAAGAGACTCTGGATGGTCTCTTTTTTCGATTCTGCCCGCAAATTTTACAACTCCATTACAAGTTGATCTCACTTCTCATATTTGGCTCCGTTACACTAACAGCATGTCAACATCGAAAGACGAAAGGGAGTACCCGATATGAGGAAAAAAAGATGGACGTATATGGCAGTATGGACGGCTGTTATGGCTCTCTCCATCACCATGACAGCCGCTTGCTCGGATGAGGCGCAGGGCGGGGCGAGCGGGACGAAGGCGGGAGGCTCGTCCCAGGTTGAACCGGTCACCAGCGGCAATCCTTCCGGTTCGCAAGGTGAGGAAGAAGAAACAACGGCCGATCCTGCTCTTGCGGCGCTGGTGAACAAGTCGCATCCCTTGGAGGGTTCTTATGCGCCAGACGACTTGGTTGCGATTGAAGTGCCGACCGTCTTGCAGAATGCAGAAGTGAATCAACTTCGGAAGGAAGCGGCGGAGGCGCTGAAGGAACTGTTCGCCGGCGCGGAGAAGGAAGGGTACAAGCTGTATGCCCGGTCGGGCTATCGTTCGTACGAGACGCAGCAAGCCTTGTTCGCCGATTATGTAAGCAGGGAAGGAGAAGCGGCGGCTAACCGCTATAGCGCGAGGGCCGGACAGAGCGAGCATCAGACGGGGCTTGCGATGGATGTGACAAGTGACAGCGTGTCCAAGGGATTGACGGAGGAATTCGGAGAGACGGATGAGGGTCGATGGCTGGCAGAGCATGCTCATCAGTATGGCTTTATCATCCGGTATCCCAAAGGTCAAGAGGGCATAACGGGTTATATCTACGAGCCGTGGCATATCCGGTACTTGGGCGTCGAGCTTGCAACGAAAGTATTCGACAGCGGGCTGACGTATGAAGAATATACTAATGGGAACAAGGCGCCATGAGGAGCAGGAGAGGGAACGGGAAGAGAAAATGGCTGATTAGGGGGATCGCGGCTGTAGTCGTGATCGGCATTGCGATCGGAGCTGCTAGCTGGCTGCAGCATTTGAGGACGGAGGGTGCGAGCGGATTGGGGGCTTCTGAACCGTCCGAACCATCTGTGCCGGTGGTGAACGAGGAGGGGGCGTACGAGTCTATTCAACTGGCGGCTGTGGGCGACGTGATGTTTCACAATGCCCAGCTGGAAAGCGCAAGATTGGCAACGGGCGGCTACGATTTTAAGCCGGTCTTTGAACAAGTGAAGCCGATCATCGAGGCGGCGGATATCGCTATCGCCAATTTCGAGACGACGACCGCTGGTACTGATCCGTACAAGCATCAAGGCTATCCCCGGTTCAACTCGCCGGATGAAGCGGTGGATGCGCTTAAGGAGGCAGGCTTTGATATCTTGACGACTGCCAATAACCACAGCTTGGATACGGGGAAGAAGGGTGTCATCCGGACGCTGGAGACGATTCAGAGCCGCGGTCTCGCCACGGTTGGCACCTATGCAAGCCGTCCCGATACAAGAGTGCTGCTCAAAGAAGTGAAGGGAATCAAGCTCGCATTTCTGTCTTATACCGAGAGCTTGAACGGCTTGGAGAGTTTGCTGACCGCGGAGGAGCTGGATGCGATGATGAATAAGGTAGATGAGGCGAAGATTCAGGAGGATATTGCTTACGTAAAGGAGCAAGGGGCTGACCTTATCCTTGCTTCGCTGCATTGGGGTAACGAATATGAGCGCGAGCCGTCAAGCGGGCAGGTTAATCTGGCGCAACGCTTGTCGAGTTTCGGCGTAGATATTATACTGGGCAGTCATCCTCATGTCATACAGAAGTCCGAATGGCTGCAGAGCGGAGACCGCAAGACATTCGTCGTTTACTCGATGGGCAACTTTATCTCCAATCAGCGTCAGGAGACGCTGGACAATGTCTTCACGGAAGACGGCGTCATTGTTCAATTCGAGATCCGCAAGGACAAGCAGACAGGGGCAACGGAAATCCATAAGGTCGATTATGTACCGACATGGGTGTACCGGGATATGGAGCCGGGACAACAGACCTTTGCTTACCGGATTCTACCTGCTGAGGATTATAGCAACAGCCTTGAACTGTCAGATGCGTTCAAAGCAAGAATGGAACGTTCTTATCAGGACACGATGTCACAGATGGATGTGAGCGAACAGAATGATGAATCCTAATACGAGACCAAATCCGGCCTATCGCAAAAAGCCAAGGTTTCGCAATCTATTTCTTCTTCTCGGTATCCTTGCACTTATTGCGATCTTCTTGAATCAATATGATTTTAATTCTCCAGGCAAGCTTGTTGTAGATCCAGCATTAGCGCCGCCGGCGAGTGATGGAGGCGAGGTGACGATTGCGGGCAACAGGGGCGGATATACGATCGTGATCGATGCGGGTCATGGCGGCAAGGACCCCGGCGCGAACGGGGTAAGCGGAGCGGAGGAGAAGGATTACACCTTGGCGCTCGCCAAGAAGGTATACGCCTTGCTTCAGCAGGACCCTAAGTTCGATCCTTACATGACGCGGAATGACGATACGTTCCTGGAGCTGGATGAACGCTCGGCTTATTCGAATGAGCTGGAGGCGGATGCGTTTCTCTCCATTCATGGCAATACGTATACAGACCCAAGCATTAAAGGGACCGAGACGTATTACGACTCGTTAATCAGCATCCCGCTCGCGAACGCGATTCATGACAAGCTGGTCGGGGCAACGGGCTTCCCTGACCGGGGCGTGAAGCAGGAGCAGTGGCGAGTCCTCGTCGGTAGCGAGCGGCCCTCAGTACTGCTCGAGGTCGGGTTTATGACCAACCCGCAGGAAGAGGCCAATATGCTTGACGATGCTTGGCAGAACCGCGTTGCGCAATCGATCGTCGACGGATTGAAGGATTATTTTGAAGGCAAGCAAAAATAAGTTGTAGCAATCATTATATTATTGATATAGAAGAGACAGGCCGTATCCCGACGACCTGTCTCTTTTTGTGCGATGCACTGCTTATTACTCTATCCGATTGTTAAATGGGCAGCGAGACCTTCTTCCACAGGCTTGCCGTTTGCGGACCAGGATACCAGTTCGGGGCATAGGCGGTATGGGATTGCACGCAGCTGTAGAACGAGCCATCATGGAAGACAACTTGACCCGCCGTATAAGTGCCTCCCAATGTCCAAGATTCGATGATGTTCAGCTCGACATCGACAGATGTGGAATAAGAGTAGGATTCGACGCTTACCGGCTGCCATAACGCTGGCGTCTGATCAGGGGTCCAATTCGTCGCGTAAGCGGTATGGGCCTGAATCGCTTTGTAAAAGATGCCGTTATACTCCACAATGTCATTGACATTATACGTGCCGAGCCAACGCCAAGGAGCCGCGATTGATTCGGGCTTAAGCGTCAGGTTCTGGAAGGAAGCCGATGAGGAACCATTCAGCGTAGTTGTGATGCGCAGCTCCAGTGTTTCACCGTAGTAGATATCCGTGTCCGTGTCACCCTTTAACGTATAGCGATTTCCATCCCTTGCTGTAATGACCGCTCCTGCAACGGATTCAATGTTGCCGTTGAAATCGAATTGAAGCACCCACGGGGAAATCGTATTGTTTCTGGCCGGGTCCACATATAGGTTCGTAATGCGCAAATCTATGATAGCGGTTTCAAAACTTGTGCCGATTCCCCAGGCTGTACCTTGTGCGGATACTTGAAGCGGAGCGCCGGATTGTGCGCCTGCAGCCGGGGCGATTAGCGAAACCATAAGCAGAGCAAGTGCAAGCCATGATGCGGTCATTTTTGTCATTTTTTTGCGCATGAACAATTCCTCCCAAAAATGGATTTTGTGGTATAGCGATATAACTATATGCTTGCAGATTTGCACTTAGTATAGCGGGGATACAAATCTGTCACGTTTGAGATAGAGGGGCGGGCTTCTCCAAAAGGCTAATTATGCGTGACGGTGTTTTCGCCGGATTATCACTCTGTTTCACTCGAAGCTTATCATTTGCATCAATGTACGATAATAAAGTAGAAAGCAAATGATGATGCCAAAGGAGTGGATCGGATGAAGCTGAATCACCTTAATCTTACGGTTACGGATGTAGGAGCGGCAAAAGACTTTTTGATAACCTATTTTGGGCTTAAGCTTGGAGGGGAGCGCGGGCGGTCCTTCGCGGCTTTGTTTGACGATAATGGAATGGTACTGACGCTAATGAAAGGGAAAGAAGTGAAGTACCCCTCTACGTTTCATATCGGGTTTAGCCAGGAGAGCGAGGAGAAGGTGAATGAAATCTATAAGCGGCTAATCGATGACGGCTTCAGCGCCGATCCGCCCGAAAGAGCACATGCATGGACGTTCTATGTGGAGGCTCCAGGAGGCTTCACCGTTGAGGTGATGGCATAATAATAGGAAAGAGAAGAGAAAATGCTGGAACATTTCCCTGTCCTTATGCGTAAGAAAAGCAATGCGCTAGGGCAAAGGAGATTCTGACATGAATGGATTGTTCGGATTTATTTTGATTATATTTGGCGTCATATCAGCTGTATCTCCCCAGTCTGTCTGGTATATATCGGTCGGCTGGAAGTTCAAGGATGCCGAGCCTAGCGATGCGGCTCTTGCTATGCACCGGATCACGGGTGTGATTGGCGTCATTGTTGGCATCATCCTTATTGTATCAAGCTGTTCGTCCGGATTTGTCAGTACGAAGTGGGAGAAGCAGTTCCAGGAGCGGATTGAGGCGGGTGAAGTGACGAATATATCTTTTGACTATAATCGAATAAGCATCACGGCTGAGGAACGGGATATGCTTGTCAGGATGATGAAGGAAGCGGCGCTTACACGGTTCGATCTTGGCACGAGTTACGGCTACTCGGGTTCAGGGGTCATGACATTTCAGGACGGCGAAGAGGTGAAGCTGATTCTGTTCGGACCTTCCGGCGGAATTGAGCTTCATCCAAGTGACGTGAACCATGCGTACCGGATCGAGAGCACGGAGCTTGAGTCGTGGATTAGAACAAACATTATAAATTGGGATTAATCATAAAACCTCCGAGCATGCCACTGCAGGCGCGCCCGGAGGTTTTATGATTGATGTTGCATGGTTTGCTGAAAACATGCTGCGATATGCACGCTGTCACGCTTCCGATAGCGGTTGATCTGTGGGTGCCGGTAATCCGGAAGTAAGGAGACAATTCCGCAATCAAGAAGAAGTATGCGCAAGGCGGCTCCTCTATAATGGAGCTAACCATAACTTTGAGCAGAGGAAGGGAGTCATGCATGTTGAGAAAATTGATTGTACAAGAGATGGTATCGCTGGATGGGTATTTTGCGGGACCGGAAGGAGAGATCGACTGGCATCGTGCGGATGAGGATTATGTGGCCTATGCGGGCTTATTTCTGCAATCCGTTGACCTGCTTCTCTTCGGACGGGTGACGTATGAGCTAATGGCGGCTTTCTGGCCAACGGCAAAGCATGAGCTGGCTTCGGTCATGAATGAGCGAGAGAAGATTGTTTTCTCCAAAAGGCTGGTTTCGGCGAATTGGCGGCATACCCGGCTGGTATCACACGATGCATGCGAAGAGATCAAGCGGCTGAAGAGGGAAGCGGGACAAGACATGGCGGTGCTTGGGAGCGGGTTGCTGGCATCATCCTTGCTCCGTGCAGGACTGGTCGATGAAATGCAATTAACGGTTGTGCCGATCATTCTTGGCCATGGCATCCCGTTATTCCGGAATATCCACCCACAGGTCCCTTTGCAGTTGGTCCACACAGAGAGCTATCTCTCAGGCAATGTGCTGCTGCGCTACCGCATCATTGGGGGTGACCGGGATGGATCATAACAGAGCCATTATATATGCGCTGTCGGTCTCGCTGGACGGTTATATCGAAGGTCCGGATGGCGATATTGGCTGGTCGATGCCGGACGGAGAGCTGCACGAGCATTTCAACCAGCAAGAGAAGGACATAGATATCCATCTGTACGGTCGCGGATTGTATGAAAATATGTCTGGTTATTGGCCGTCGGCACGGGACAATCCGAAGGCTTCCAAGGAAGAGCTGGCCTATGCTCGTCTATGGCTCGATATGAGGAAGGTCGTGTTTTCGCGGACGCTTAAGGAAGTGGACTGGAATGCAACACTGGCGAGCGAGGATATAGCTGAAGAAGTTGCGAGGTTGAAGGAGGAGCCAGGCAAGAACCTGTCGGTGGGCGGTCCGGGACTGGCAGCCTCCTTTATGGAGCTTGACTTGATCGACGAAATTCACCTGTATGTATTTCCGGTTATTTTGGGAGGAGGCAAGCGGATGTTTCCGGTGCTTGCGGCACCCAAGAAGCTGCAATTGACAGATACGCAAGTCTTTTGCTCTGGTGTCGTGAGACTCCGGTATACACGATAGCTGCGCGGGAGCTGCTTATTTGCGTCGAAGCAGGTTGAGCAGCGGAACGCGGTACTTTCTCACGAGCAGCCGGCATACCGCATATAAAATAATCGTAGACAGGATGCTGTTTATGATCGATCCAATTAGAAAGTCCAGACCGATATCACTAACATCCTTGAAATGACCGATCGTCTCTACATAATCGGGCTCCGGCATCTGTTCATTGATCACGTCGTCCAGGTCGAATGATGGCGAAGTGAACAGCTCGGTCACGAGATGGCCTGTCCAGTAGTTCATATAGAATAATAACGGCCACAGAACGGAACCGAGCGATGACGCTAATATCGCTGAAGGCATATTGCCCCGTACCAGACGTGCCATTGCAATCGACAACGGCAAACCGATGCCGAAGGTAGGGAACCAGCAATGGAAGAAGCCGATTGCAAATCCAATGGCGATCCGATGATCGCCTTTTTTAATGCGTAGCATGCGTATGCCGTAATAGGTCAAGTATGTTTTTAGCTTATGCAGCACATGGGTGGCTCCTTGCAGACAAGATGTGGAATATTAGTAGTAGTGTAGCAGAAGAGGAGGCCTAACGTATACGGGTTTTCATATTTGATTAACGTTTTGTTAACGGCTTTACAATAGTTTAACTCAATCGATAACAATGGACAAATAGTTGCTCCTTAGACTATGAATAACAACGATAGCTAGGAGTGATTGAAGAGTGAACAAGACGACGAAGAGAGTGTTGACCTTCGCGCTAGCTGCGCAGATGACAGTCGGCTCTATCATGGCGGGAGTTGCGGCGGCAGAGCCTGACGCTGGCCTTACCCCGGGCACGCCTTATGAAGCAGGCAACCGCTATAATGCGGAAGTGCCCCATGTCATTATTAATCAGGTATATGGAGCGGGCCTTGCAGAGGATGCAGGCGTGCTTGTGTCGCATGGCTTCATTGAATTGTTTAACCCGACTGAGCAAGATATCGATCTGTCCGGCTGGTCGCTTCATTATGCGGATCGCGGGAGCAATGCGCAGACAGGACCGACGCTGGGCTGGCAGAAGCTTGATCTGAGGGGCGTCATTAAAGCGAAATCGTCTTATTTGGTAAAAGGCAAACCAACCGGCTCCGCAAGTCCGAAGCTAGATTTGTCGGACAAGGGCGACCTGGAGTGGGATCGTTATCTTAACAATAAAGGGCTGAAGGTTGTGTTGATGAGCAACCAGCTGCCGCTTGATGATGTACGCGATATCAATCCGTATCAGTCGAAGCCTGAAGGTTACGTAGATATGCTGGGCACAGCGAGCAATGACAAGGGAAGCACGATTGACGGCTACGAGACGGATTATCCGACAGGCTCCACAGAAGGAACCTCCAAGAAAAAAGCGGTGCGCCGCGTGGAATTCAAGGATTCGGACAACAACAAAGCGGATTTCAAGCAAGTCGACTATGAGACGGCGGTCGGTGCAGAGCTGGCGGCCATTAGTCCGCGTGATGGCTCCGATGGCGACTGGGCGAATATGCCTGATCCGCTTGTATGGGAGACCGCTTCTCTTCCTGTGGCCTATGCTGGTCAGCCCTATTCTGTAACGGTTAAAGCGGTGGGCGGAGCAGCTCCTTACGAATATGAAGCTACTGGACTGCCAGAGGGTCTGACCATTACGACAGAGGGTGTCATTAGCGGCACAGCGGCGGCAACCGGCAGCTATGCGGTGACCGTAACTGTTAAGGATAGCGGGACACCAGCCTCTGTAGCAACGAAGGAGCTGGCGCTGAATGTTCAGGCGTATCAGGCTGTCGTGGAGGACCAAATTGGTATCTCCAAAATCGGTGAATATGCCGTGGGGCAATTCAATGCGGATGGCGGTGTAGCCGAAATCGTCAAGTTCAACAGCGACAATGGACGCTTCTATCTGGTTAATGGCGCTGCGAACCCGCCAAGTCTGGATATTGTCAATCTGGGCGATGCAACCGGCACTCTTCAAAAGGAGAAGAGCGTACTGGTGAAAGAGCTGGCTGAGAAGAACGGTTTTGCATTCGGGGATTTGACGAGCGTTGATATTAATACGGCGAACAAGCGAATCTACGTCGCCGTACAGGAAGCGGACCCGAATAAGAAAGGAAAAATTCTTGCCTTGGACTATGACGGCAAGCTGATCGCAGAATATGCGGCAGGTATACAGCCAGATATGATCAAGTCGACGCCGGACGGCCGTTATGTGCTGACGGCAGATGAAGCAGAGCCGCGTCTGGGCACGGAAGATCCTCCGGGCAGCGTTACGATTGTGGATACGAAGACGGGACAATCGACGCAAGTGTACTTCAGTGATCCGTCGGTCATCGATGATCTGGTACACATTCGCGGTGCAGCAGATCCTGCTGACGGCCGCATCAAGAGCAAAGGTACGAAGGAAGACGCATACCGCGATCTGGAGCCGGAATATATCGCGTTGTCCAAAGACAACAAGAAAGCGTATGTAGCTCTTCAAGAAAACAATGCAATTGCGGTTATTGATATTGCGGGCAAAAAAGTGGATGCGGTGAAAGGATTGGGCTTCAAAGATTTCAGCGATGCAGCCAATGCGCTGGATCTGCAGCGCGATGGCGCGATTCTGCTGGAGAATGCTCCATTCCAGGGCATCTATATGCCGGACGGAATCGCTTCCCACACCATCAACGGCCAGACGTATCTGTTCACCGCAAATGAGGGCGATGCAACAGAGTGGCCGGGCCGCACGAACGCCAGCACAATCGGAGCGATGAAGGGCTCACTGAACCCGGATTCCGACGCCTACAAATTCCTGAACGGCACAAGCAAATATGACAGTGTCGAAGTCGTATCGGATATGGGACATGATGGCATCTATCTGTATGGCGGACGTTCCTTCTCGATTTTTAATGCGGACACGATGGAGCTGGTGTATGACAGCGGCAGCGATTTTGAAACGATCACCGGCCAGAGATATCCCGATTTCTTCAATGTCAGCAACAGCAAAATTACAATGGACGATCGCAGCACGAAAAAAGGACCTGAGCCGGAGGATATTAAGACAGGTATCGTCGGCAATAGAGTGATGGCCTTTATCGGTCTGGAGCGTGTCGGCGGCTTCATGACGTATGATGTGACCGATCCGCATGCGCCGTCTTTCGTGAACTATACGAATTCCCGCGTATTTCTGAATGAGAGCGGCAAGGTGAACCTGGATACGGATACCGGGCCGGAAGGACTGGAATTTATCCCCGCCACGATTAGCCCGACTGGATTGCCGCTTCTGCTTGTCGCATACGAAGTTGGCGGCAAGGTAGGTGTATACCAACTGGAGGTCACCAAGGTTACGCTGGATCGCAAGACTGCATCGTTAATGGCGGGAGGCGCTTCGGTTAAGCTGGCTGCCGAGGTGTTGCCGATGGCAGAGGGAGAAGCAAGCGTCACATGGTCCAGCTCCGATGAGTCGGTAGCGAAGGTGGATGCGAGCGGCACAGTCCGTCCGCTTCGCGCAGGCAAAGCGGTCATTACAGCCATCAGCGCTGACGGATACGGCAGCGCGGAAGCAGTCGTGACGGTAACTTCAAGCGGCGGCGGAAGCACGCCAAGCCCGGAGCCGACACCGGAACCAACGCCAGAGCCGGAGAAGCCGGAGCCAACTCCTGAGCCTACGCCAGAGACGCCTGTCTTCAACGATGTGAACGGGCACTGGGCGAAGAATGTGATCGGCAAGCTGGCGAAGGCAGGCATCCTGCTCGGCAAGCCGGATGGCAGCTTCCAGCCCGATCAGAAGATGACAAGAGCGGAATATGCGGCTGTTCTGAACAGGTTGCTGGGTCTTAAGCCGGACCAGGCGGAGGCAGCATTCGATGATGTACCAGAGCAAGCTTGGTACAGCGCAGATGTACGCAGCTTGAGCGCGGCGGGCATCATCTCTGGATTCCCGGATGGAACCTTCCGCCCGGGCAGTGAGATTACGCGTGAGGAAGCATTCGTCCTGCTGTATCGTGCGCTGAAGGATAAGCTTGACAGCCAGGCGGGATCAAGCGCGCCTTACACCGATGAAGCAGATGTATCGGCATGGGCCGTGGAAGCCGTCAAGGCGCTGACGCAAGCGGGCGTGCTGGAGGGCAATGCGAACGGCGAGCTGAATCCGAAGGCGACCATTACCAGAGCGGAGATTGCTAAGATCGTATCGTTCTTCGTGAAGGAATAGAGTAGATTATTCCGCTTCAACGGATTTCTTCATTTAGCAAAATAGCGGTAATAACGAGTGGCGGTGCCCAGGATCAATTCCTGGCATCGCCATTTTGTGCTTTTGGTTGTCATTCTTTTACGATATGGCCATGGCCGAGACAAAACGGAGCAAGGAATGTTCTGGAGAAGCGAAGCGTGCGCCTTTGTATCCGGATTCCTACCTTTGGGCCTTCAATAGGGGAATCTGGATACAACAGCGATCGGAAGAACATTTCTTGCGCAGTTTGGTATTTCGCCATTAAAAGTTCTATCCATTTCATCTTGAAAGCCATCAGCACATGCGATATAGTAGTTGGAATTCTTGCAACAGGGAGGCTTATCCATGGATATGAAATCGACGAATCCTATTCTAATCTCCATTCCTGAACGGTTCGAGAGCGAACGGCTCATTATACGGGCGCCGCTGCTTGATGATGGCCCTCTGGTCAACGCAGCTGTGCAAGCCAGCATCGACGAGCTGCGTCCATGGATGCCTTGGGCGCGGAATGTGCCGACGGAGGAGCAATCGGAAGTCATCTCACGGCAAGGCCGAATTCATTATCTGGAGCGGTCCGATCTTAGAATGTATGTGATTCATAAAGAGACCGGGCAATTCATCGGGAGCAGCGGTCTGCACCGGATTGACTGGCAAGCGCGGAAGTTCGAGATTGGCTATTGGTTGAATACACCGCATAGCGGGCAAGGCTATATGACGGAAGCGGTAGAGCGCATTACGGAATTTGCGATTCAAGAGCTGCAGGCCAACCGGATTGAAATCCGTATTGATGCGAGCAATGAGAGAAGCATTCGTGTTGCGGAACGGCTCGGATTTACACTGGAGGGCACGCTTCGCAATGAGAAATGCGATGTCTACGGCAAGTTAAGCCATACGCGCATCTATGCGAAGGTACGCGGAGCGGAGTTTGTATAAGAATAGGCCGATTTTTCTTTTTAAACCGATTAATACCCGCTCTATATGGCGCGATTAATGATAAAGTAAGCATGGGCTATTGGAATTGAATTTGGAAGAATAGAGAGGATCGCCACGGATGAAACAGAACAAATACGATGATCAAGGTTTCTTTGACCAATATAGTCAGATGGCGCGTTCGGTAGGCGGATTGGAAGCGGCAGGGGAATGGCCTGTACTTCGGGGAATGCTGCCCGATCTTGAAGGTAAAAGGGTGCTCGACCTCGGCTGCGGATATGGCTGGCATTGCCGCTATGCTAGAGAGATGGGAGCAGAGAGCGTAGTTGGCGTCGACCTGTCCGACAATATGCTGGCGCGTGCCAGGGAGATGACCGACGATCCGCATATTGAGTATCGCCGGCTGGCCATTGAGGATTTCGACTTTGAAGAAGGGCAATTCGACGTCATTCTGAGCTCGCTTGCGCTTCATTATGTGGAGTCGATCGAGCTGACTTGCCGCAAGGTCTATCAAAGCTTGGCGCTGGGCGGAGCATTCGTCTTCTCCGTAGAGCATCCCGTCTTTACAGCTCGGGCAGAGCAGGATTGGCATTATGGTCCGGAGGGGCAGAGGCTGCACTGGCCGCTTGACGATTATCAGGAAGAGGGACTGAGAGAAGCCCGGTTTTTGGGCCATGATGTCATGAAGTACCACCGGACAGTTGCGACATTTATGAATAATCTGATTGAAGCCGGATTTGCCATTACGAAGGTCGCGGAGCCGAAGCCGACTGAGGCGGCGCTGCTGCAGTATCCCGAGATGAAGGATGAGGCCCGCCGGCCGATTTTTCTGCTCATTGCGGCAGTGAAGGCATAGAAAAGTTGGAATAATGAGAAGGCCGCGTGATGCGCGGTCTTTTGGCATTCTATGCTCCTTGCCTGGCTGGGTGGCGGGAGAGGAAGTATCTGCTATTCTAGGTTTGAAGGGGGATACTCGTGAGTCATAGTAAAGACAGGTTGATCTACGTCGGTGTGACTGTGCTTATGCTTGCTGCCGGACTTGCTACAAGGACATGGGCAGGCTATATGCCGGAATTTGTGGCGCTGCATGCCGGCGATGCGTTGTGGGCGGCTATGATCTATAGCGGATTTCGTGTCATAGGTGCGCATAAAAGGCTGGGGTGGGCGGTGGCATGCAGTATTGGCTTCTGCTTCGCCATTGAGATCAGTCAGTTGTATCAGGCTGATTGGATTCATGCCGTCAGGGAGACGAAGCTTGGCGGACTTGTATTAGGCAGAGGTTTTTTGTTCGTCGATTTAATCAGATACGTGATTGGCATTCTGATCGTGTATGCTGCGGATCGATTGGTCCGCTCCAGTCAGGCTAAATGATAAGGGTGAAGTTTGCGCATGACGGGCTGCGTTGCTATCATACATACATATCATGCGAAAGAAGGACAGCTTAATGGAGAAGACAATAACGTTGCTCACGGCCTATAATGAATCAACCTACCCACTCATTGGACACGGCAAGCGGAATGCGCAGGTGTTGAAAGAAGCATTCGCGAATATAGACGACTCGCTAAATGGAGATATGTATGGCTCGGGCAAGGTAATCGAGCATTTCCAGGATAAGATGGCCAAGCTATTAGGGAAGGAAGCGGCGGTGTTTTTTCCGAGCGGGACGATGGCGCAGCAGATCGCTCTGCGGCTATGGAGCGATGAGAAGGGCTCAAAGAAGATCGCATACCATCCGTTAAGCCATCTGGAGATTCATGAAGAGGACGGGCTGAAGGAGCTTCATCATCTGGAGCCGATTCTGCTGGCGGACGAGAATCGTCCAGTCCTGCTTCGCGATCTTAAGGAGCTGCCCGAAGATGTATCGGTCGTGCTGCTGGAGCTTCCGCAGCGGGAGATTGGCGGCCAACTGCCGGAATATGAGGAGCTTGAAGCGATGTCGGCTTATTGCAGGCAAAGAGGCATCTTGCTTCATCTGGACGGAGCCCGGCTGCTTGAAGTGCTGCCTTACTATGGCAAGTCTGCTGAGGAAGTATGCGCGTTGTTTGACAGTGTCTATATCTCGGTCTACAAAGGAATTGGCGGGATCGCGGGTGCTGTGCTGGCGGGAGAGAGAAGCTTTGTCCAGCAGTCTAAAGTATGGAAGAGAAGGCATGGCGGCGATTTGATCAGCTTATATCCGTATATTGTCGCCGCGGATTATTATATGGAGCAGCGGCTGCCGCGCATGGCGCAATATTACCGGGATGCTGTTGAGCTTGCGGGATACTATCGCACATGCGGCGCGCTTTGTGTAAGGCCGGAGGTGCCTGTGTCGAACATGTTCCATGTCCATTCGAACTTGCAGAAGACACAGCTGGAAGCCGCCTTTATCCGTGTAGCGCAGGAGACTGGAATTGGCTTGTGCAGCACGATACGGGAGCATAAGGCAGGCGGCATTTATTTCGAAGTGAGCATTGGCGATCGCTATGCCGATGTCCCGAAGGCTAAGCTGGAGGAAGCCTTCGGAGTATTGAATGAAGCGTTTAAGGCTGAAGAAAGCGGAAGTCTAGAATAAGGCCAAGGAGATGCTTAACAGCAAGCTTGGGTAAATGTAAAGCAGCACCCCCGTAAGGGTACGGGGACGCTGCTTTTTTTGTGGCCGGGGTGAAGGAATTTGAAGTGGCGATTAGTAGATTATGCGTGAATTCCTTACAAGCAGAGCTTGCGGAGGGCAGCTTTGTCGATCTTGCCGACCGGTGTCCGAGGCAGCTTCGCGGTGACGGCAAGGCGGGTAGGCAGCTTGTAAGCAGCCAAGCGACCCGAGCCGTAGCGCCTTAGCTCCTGCAAGTCTATCTTAGATGAGCTGTCACGCAGGACGATAAATGCTGTAACGGCCTCACCTTCTTCCTCCAACGGCGTGCCGATAACGGCAATCTCACCGATATGCGGATGTGAGCCGAGAGCCGCCTCAACCTCTGAGCCGTATACGTTGGAGGCACCGACGATAATGATATCTTTTTTGCGGTCGGTCAGATAAAGAAATCCATCCTCGTCGAAATAGCCTATATCGCCCGTATACAGCCATCCGTTCTTGATCGCCTTGTCTGTCTCCTCCCGATTGTTCCAATATCCGAGCATCATGCCGCCGCCCTGGCACACAATTTCTCCTGTCTCGCCTTGCGGAAGCTCCTGCCCTGAATCATTTACGATTCGAACCTGGAAGGGAGTCTGGCCCCAGGACGCCAGATCAGACGGTCTTCCTACAGATCGCAGCCGACCGGTTTTGCCTTCTGCAAAGCATTGGTCTACGGACAGAAAGCTGATGAATTGGCCGCTTTCCGTCTGGGCGTACACTTCGATTAGCTGCGCATTCGGGAATACTTCGCGTGCCTTGCGGAACGTGTTTTCGCTGATGGGTGCTCCGCCGCAGGAAATCCTTTGGACGGATTGAAGCTGCCTGTTTGCGTTGCCGTCCAGATAGACCAGATCGCGGAACAGCAGGCCTACCGTGCCGAGAGATTGAATAGACTCCCGCTCAATCAGATCGGCCACCTCTTCCGCGCGAAGCGGGAAGTGCTCGGGATAGAGCAGACAGCCGCCTTCATAGAGTGTCGTCCACAGAACAAATTGTCCTGTCAGATGTGCCTGATTCGATACGATGGATACTTTGGAAGGATAGTGCCCGCTGCCTAGCTCCGGGTTCAGGAAGGACCACCTGCTGATTGAGCGATGCGAATGCATGACCCCTTTGGAGCGGCCTGTTGTTCCTCCGGTGTAGATGATCATAGCGATGTCATCTGGCAATGCTACATGATTATCCTCGAGCGGCGGCTGGTTTGTTATAAAGCCTGCTATGGAGCAGGGAGCGGCTCCCGGCTTGCAGCTAATGGAGATAAGCTCCCGACCAAGGCTGTCGTTGATGATTGCCAGGACCGGACGAAGATCGGTATGGCATTCATCATGGACAATGGCGATGGGCGCTGCATCCTGAAGCATCTGAGCAAGCTCTGACGGCGCAAGTCCGGGGAAGAGCGCGACCGGAATCGCGCCTATGGCGACGGCTGCAAGCTCTGCGACGGCAAGCGTGGGTGAGGGGTGGCCGATTAAGGCGATGCGGTCTCCGGGGCGGATGCCAAGCTCGCGCAGACCATGCGCCGCGCACCGGGTATAATACCATGCCTGTTCATAGGTAAGTGTCTCGCCTTCTTGCTTCATCGCGATTCGATTGGGATGACTTGCGCTAGTTGGCATAATGCGGGACAACAGCATGAAGAACCCTCCAATCTCAAATTATGCATATGGTTATACTTGGTTATATGAACGTAACATGTTCCGAGTGGAGTGGCCAATTATTTTTGCTTATTGAAAGCTGAACCTTTCTTTATAAAATGTAACAAGCGGGCGGACTATTTTACAAACATACGTTCCCATATTATACTAGTAGTATGATGATTATAGGAGGAAGATGAGATGATCTCGACTTGCAACCAAGCTATTATTAACCGTTTTGCCAGCTTAACGGAACGGGTGGATAAACTGGCCGAAGTATCAGATCAGGAATGGTTCGCGCCAATTGCCGAAGGAAAGGCTTCGATTGCGGGAATTATCGCTCATTTGGCCCAGTGGGACCGTTATCTCATTACAACAGCGGTGCCTGACGCATTGCAGCGGCAGGGAGTTGTTTTCCCGGATTTTGATTCCTTTAATGCGGGGGCTTATGCGCATGCTCGCTCTGGCATCACCAAGCTGCAGCTGATCGAACAATTCAGGTCAACCCGCTTGGAGCTATGCAGGCTGCTGGAGAGTATCGGAGATGAGCTTCTGGAGCTTCCCATCACGGCTAATGGAACGGCTTTATGCCCTCATACCGGAACGCCTTATTCTTTAATTTATATTACAGAAGAATTTATCGAGCATGATATGCACCATCAGAGACAGATCGGTGATCGGTAGCGTCGCCCGGACGCCCTCGAATGAATGGGGCAAAGGCATTATACGGAGAAGTAAGAACCGTGAAGGATGATTCGAACAATGACGAATTTGGACAGGTTAAAGGATGCGATCAGCCGTATCTCGTCCGATGAAGCCAGGACACATATGCTGCACTTGCTGCTGAGGGCGGAGATGGTGAACGACACCCCGCAATCAACGGATCAGTTGGTCGAGGATATGATGAATTTGCAGGAGCTGCTTGTGCATAGGGCTCAGTATGGCGTTCGTTCCTGGGAGCCGGACAGCAGCAGCCGTTATGTACATATCGTGTGCGGGGATTCGTTCGCCGGCAGCTTGAAGCTGGCGCTGCGCAAGCTGGGCCTGGAGGCGGAACACAAGATCATCGTGCTGCAGGAGCGCTATGCGATGGGGCCGCTCTGGCGGCTCCATGAGACGGAAGGGCTCGCCCGCAGAGATGAGTGGCTGCGTGATCATATTAATGCGGAGGATGACAACAGGGACGCTTATGATCGTGCGGAGCAAGTAAGGAGACAGCTGGCTGCCATTCCGCATGATGCGTCGATTATGCTATGGAGCAGCGGGAATGCCTATGAGCAGACGGGGCTGCGGCATGCGGCTTACCTGATTAAGGATATGACCCAGGCTTGCTATACGATTGCGGCGGCAGAGACCTGCTATAAGCTATTTAATCGTCCTGATCTAAGTATCCGCTACGTTCATTCAGGCGAAATTCCCGACGATAAGCTGGCCGAGGTATGGAAAGCGGGAGCTCAGCAGCAACTGGACGCTGCAAGGCGCAGCGAGCTGGCACGGGAATGGCTGGAGCTGGAGCAGACGGAAGAGGTTCTGCGCATTTGGGAGCAGGAGGGGATTCAATCCGTTCCCGACTATTATTATGACGATTATTTGATGGCGACAATCGAGCAGCTCCATCGGGAACGCGGCAATCGGGACTTCATGAAGGCTGCCCGTGTTATCGGACAAGCGCTCGGCTATTGTGAGCAGTACGCAGATGACAGCTTTCTGGAGTACCGGCTCCGGGAGCTCATCTATAGGGGGAAGCTTCAGATTAAGGGAGTGCCCCGCGCTATGAGATACTATAGTGTAAGAAGTCCGGCTTCGTACGCGCCGGAAGTCAAGGGATCGCCGGAATAGGGCGGTCCTTTGTTCTGTGCTGTGAATTAGAATGATAGGAAAGCAGAGAGAATAGCAACCATTTCTTTCCTCCAAGCGTTGTATAAGTGAACCTCCGATTTTGTAGAATCAAGCATTTGAGGAGACGGAATAGACAGAATGACAGAATCGCTGGGCACCGGGCTTTGCATCCTGTATAGGCGGCATAGGTAGAAGGGAGACGCGGATGAAGTATTTCTGGAAATTGAATGCAATCAGCGCGATATTGGGCGCATTGATATTTATAAGCACCGAATTAATGGTGAATGTGTATCGCATAAGCAGAATAGGGGAGTGGGAGCTTGGCGCGGTTGTAGACGGCGTAGAACGAATCAATATCGGGTTAGCGGCGCTAGCGCCAATCTTAATTGCATCAATGGTGTGGAAGTGGCTGGAGGGCAGAACCTCGAGTTATTGGTCTTTGCTATTGTGGGTCCCTTATTTTGTATTGTTCGTGTACCTGTTTGCTCAACTGTTTCCTGAGTCTCACCAAGGAGACCGGCCGGCTCCTGTTACGGGACTGATCATCATTGCGATGACGATTGCTTATCCGTTCTACCTTGCCTTGCCGGTATCGCTGGGATTCTGGTTGAACCGGAGACAGAAGAGGGGAGATTCTGCGATCCCCATAGAATAGCGACAACCGCCTGAATCCAGGCGGTTGTTTGTTGGGTATTCACTATGTAATGGCGAGCGCTTCAGGCAGATCACGCTCATAAGTCTTATAAGAGACATAACGCTGTACGCCTTTGCAGCCTTGCCAAGCTTGACGGGCATACATGATTGCTTGTTGCCGGTTGCCCTTGGCGAGCTCGATCTCCGCTAGCAGGCTGTTTCTCATCCACGTCTTGGATACGCCTGCGGTCATGCTGCGGGCTTCCTCCAGATTGCCTTCCCCGATATGAATGGCTGCTTCATAATACGATCGGTATTGCCCGGCTGGTATGTCAGGAAGTACTGCTTTGATTGCATCTATATTTTTTTGATGCGAAGCATACATAGCGGTATACAAAGCTCTTCGGGCAGGGTTCTTATGCTTGGCCAGCAGCTTCTCCAGCAGAGCTTCGGCTTCAGCTGTCCGGTTGTTGGCCATCAAATAACAGATATGGAGATCCGGGTTTTTATGCTGCTTGATTAAAAATTTCTCCAATCGGTCGATTCGGGTCTCCCGCAGCAGTGAGTAGAAAAACGGGACGAATAAGGAGCCAGCGAGCACAATTAAAATGAGGTAAACATAAGGTCTGGGAGTTCCGATTGACGTTAACCAGAAGCAAAATAAAAAGATCAAGAAATAACCGATTAATCTGCGTGCAAATCCTGAAATGGTAGGACACTCCTTTTGATAGCATTTAAAGTTCAGTATAGCACAGCTTCAAAAATATGGTTATGGAGATAACGGAAAAACCGGACACTCTGCATGTGCCGCAGGTTGTCCGGTTTATGATCAGCATTTTAATAGGTAGTAGAGTCGTTAGCCCTGTACAGGCACGATCTGATATAGCTGCTTGCCCTCGGCTGCGGAAGCGTCATTCTCTTGCAGGTTCAGCGTCCAGCCGAAGGAGAGGACGGATTCCAGGCGGCTTGCTTCTTCCTCTGACAAGGAAGCGATGACCGCTTCGGCTCCAGGTTCAAGTGCCAGCTCCGCTTCTTGACCGAATACGATCAAGATCCAGCTATGAATGCCGCGAATGGTATTGAATTTGATCTGATAGCCGTCACGAACGGCTTGTGTGAAGGTCAAGGCTTGCTCTGCCGCGAGCGTGGCCAATCCCGCATAATCGAATTTGAACTTGCTGTCGTCCTTCGGCAGATTGCCCGTCTGCACGCGATTAATCAATTCATCGTCAGTCCAGCCATGTGTCTTCAGCGATTCAAGTGAAAGCGCGTCCCACTGTGACAGCTTCGCCTCTGGCTTCGTTCCTTTTCCCATGTTCATATCGCTCCTTAATTAATTTTTAGATCAATAGGAGAAAGAGACCTCTCCGCCATCAGCGATGACGGATGCAGTCTCTTTCCATGCTCTTGCCTCTTATTTGCTTGCTTTGTATGCGTTCAGATGCTCTTTCACTTTAGCCGCGTCGGCTTTCAGCTCAAGACCTGTATTCACGAGCGGGCTAAGCGTGGATACGGCTTTAAATTTGTTGCCGCCGTAGTAAGCCAGGAACTCGTCTTGATTGATGGAGTAGAGAACGGCTTTTCTCAGATCCGCGCTCTCCGCTACCGGACGGTTCTTCGTGTTGAATAGCAGGTACGAAACCGCGTTGCTCGGCAATGTTTGAAGAGCCAGCTTGCTGTCGCCTTTCACAACGTCAAACTTCGTCTCGCTGATGCCGTAGAACAGGTGGATCTCGCCGCTGCGCAGTGCGGCAAGCGCGCTGTCAGCGTCTTTGATGAAGCGGATTTTGATGTTGTTGATATTCGGCTCATGGTCAGTGCCAGGCATGTAAGCCGGGTTTTTCAGGAAGATGGCTTCGTAATCGTTTTTGTAAGAAAGGATGTAAGGGCCGCTTGTGTACAGCGTGTTGTTGTACTGGCTGCCTTCCGTCACGGTGTTTTGGTCGCCGTAAGGAATGTCTTTGTTCACGTCGAACTTCTCAACGTCGTACGTGTTGATGCTTTCCACTTGCTTCTTGGATACAATACCGGCCGATTGGTGAGCCAGATAGTTCAGAACCTGAGGGAACGGAACTGTCGTTGTCAGCTTCACGACTTGGTACTTGCCGTCTTTTGTGCTTGCTTGGTTTTTGTCGCCTACAAGCGCGGAGATTTTGGTTGGAAGATCTTTCTCCAGAGCGGCTTTTACGCTGTCGCCTCCGCCAGATACGTTCACGCCTTCAAGGGCAGCGATATCCGTTACCACTTCAACGTTTTGAATATGCTCATGCAGCGTGTACGTACGGTGATCCGGTACGGAGTTTTTGTCCTTCGCGCGGTTCAGAGCGAAGATAACATCGTCCGCGCCTACGCGCTCGCCTGTATCTACTGCTTTTTTGTCTTTGATCTGTGCGAAGTTAATGTCGTCGCGCAGGATAAAGTAGTAATCGGAATTACCATCGGCAATGGCATGGTTGTAGGACAAGGAGCCTTCCGATGTAATTTTGTCATCATCCGTCAGGTTGAGCAGACGAACGTACAAATTAGTGTTAATGATGTTAATGGAGCCGTCGTTTCCTTTGATCGGGTCAAGGGACGTCAGTGTAGGCATGGTCGATTGCAGCACCAGAGATTCGGTTGCGTTCTTCGCCGTATCTTTGAAGCTTACATCCTCCCAAGGAAGGGAGCGCGACTTGGAGATACGAACGGAGTCCAGGTTCAGCACGTCTTGGTTCAAAGCTTGCGCTTTAAGCGAGCTGTACAGCGGAGCGATATAAGCTTTGTCGAAGACCAGCTTCTGATCGAACTCCTTGTAAGTCGCTTGGAACTCTTCAGGCGTCTGGGTTGAAGCTTTGTCGACCAAAGCGTCGATCTCGGAGTCCGCCAGTATGCTGTAGTCGCCGCCAGTCTTGAACAGGGAGCGAACCGCATAGTCAGGGTTGCCGGTTACGGTTGTCCAGCCGGACAGGGCAATATCATAATTGCCAGCGTCTTGCTGTGCCTTGAAGCTGCCATAGTCAGCTTGCATGTTTAGCTTGACGTTAAAACCGTTTTTCGACAGTTGGTCGCGAACAATATTCAGATCTGCTTCGTTCGCGCTCATGCCGAGCAGCTCGATCGTTACCGGAGTGCCGTCTACAACAGGCTCTCCGTCCGTTGGAGTCGGAACCTCGTTGGTGTCGTTCTTGGTGGACAAGGTGCAGCCGCTAAGTACAATCATAAGGCTAAGCAGCAGCAGTACGGCAAATTTGCCTTTTTTCTTCATGGTATTCCCCTCCTGCAATATATAAAGATGGTGTATGTTAACTCACATTCATTCATCGTCCGGTCCTGGTTTCGAAACGTAGAAGTCGATGGAACATGAATGAGGTTACGAAAGGTTAAGGCATCCCTGCTCTAGTCGAGCTTAGGGTCCAGTGCGTCGCGCAAGCCGTCGCCAAGGAAATTGAACGAAAGCACAAGCGCGATAATGGCAAGCCCCGGATAGATCGCGGTGAACGCATGCGTCTCCAGATAAGCGCTGCCCAGCTTCAAGATATTGCCCCATTCAGGGATATGCGGCTCAACGCCGAGTCCAAGATAGCTGAGGCTGCTCGTCGAGATGACGGCCGTGCCGATTGTTAGCGTTGACTTGACGATCATGGGAGCGAGCGAGTTCGGGACGATATGCTTGAACAGAATGATGCGGTCGCTTGACCCGAAGGCTCGTGCAGCCTGCACATATTCTAGTGTCGAGACGAGCATGACATTCGCTCTCATCGTCCGGGCATAGGTCGGAATGGCCCCTACGCTAAGCGCGATGATCAGATTGACGGTGCTGGCACCGAAAGCTGCGATAATCGCAATTGCCAGCAGGAAGCCGGGAATCGCATACAGGATATCCAGCGCGCGCATAATGATGTTATCCGTCTGCCTGCCGTAGTAGCCCGAAATTGCGCCCAGCGCGCCGCCAATGATGACCGGAATGAGCGTCGACAGCAAGCCGACAATAAGGGAGATTCGGGCGCCGAACACGATGCGCGAGAACAGGTCTCTGCCGAAATTATCCGTGCCGAGCGGATGAGCCAGGTTGGGCGGCTGAAGAATACTGCTGTAATTGTTGTTAATCGCCATGCTGTAGTCAAAGGTCCAATAGCTTGTAATGGATATCGTCATCAGGAACAGGATGAACATAAGACCCAGCATGGAAGTGGAGCTTCTGGACAGCTTCGCAACCACATCGCCCAGCTTGGAGCCGGATGTATAGTCCCTGTCGCGCAGCTTGGAGAAAAGCAGAAGCCCAAGGCCAAGCGCGAACAGATTGCCTGATAGGGAAGTCAGAATCAATAATAATGCGATAAGTCCCAGCCAGCGAGGCAGAACATCCCGGGCGCCATATTTTGCAACAAGGAGCAAGCTGACTAACTGAATAACTGCGGAAACGATTAATAAGAGCATGCCGAGAATAAAGTTGTCCGCCACATATGGTTTGAATACATTCAGCGCAGATACGGCGAATACGAGCAGCGTTGTGATGAACGTATAGACCGCAAGCGTATAGGAGGCGTTCTTCTTCCGCTTGACTAGCTGGAAGGCGGTAGTCGCTACGAATACGTTCGCAGATAGAAGGCTGAGCATCAGCACATACCCAAGCGCCCTTGTAGAGCGCTTGATTTCGCCAGTCTCCATCAAGTTTTTGCGAATGAAGTACCAAGCCGCGAATTGCAGCAGCGTAAAGAACAGATAAACGATGCTTACAGCAAGCACGGCAGGCTTGAAGCTTCCTTCGGCAGGCAAATAGCTGTTCAGCAGCAATACAATGGCAAGTGCCAGGGATACGATGCCGGCAAAGCTGGCTTGGCCGTATTCCGAGCTGGACTTCAGCCTGAAGCGTATTTCTTGCTTGGTGATGGATGAATTTGTCACGGGAAGCACCTGCTTTAGTATTGTTTCATCTTGGACCGGATTCTAGGATCAAAGAAGGCGTACAGAAGATCGACAATGACATTGACGATAGATATCGTAATTGCAGTATAGACAACGCCGCCCATAATAGCGGGGATGTCGGGTATAAATTGCTTGTCAACGATGTAGCTGCCGATACCGCTAATGTTGAATACTTTCTCCGTCACCGCTGCACCGCCCAGCATAGCGCCGAATTGCAGGCCGATGACTGTAATAATCGGAATCAGGGCGTTGCCGACAGCATGCTTCCAAAGCACATGTCTGCGAGCAAGGCCTTTCGCCTTGGCAGTTGTAATGTAATCCTCATGGATAACCTCAAGCGTAGAGGACCTGGTCATCCGGGCAACGGCGGCAGTTAGCCCTGTCCCCAGCACGACGATCGGCATAATGGCCGACAGCCAATTGGCAGGATTGTACGTCGCAGGCAGCCATGAGAGCTTGATTGAGAAGTTCAGAATAAAGATCAAGCCTTGCCAGAAGTTCGGAATGGATAGTCCGAGCAAAGCAATGAACATAAAGGTGTAGTCAAAAAATGAATTTGGCCGCGTAGCCGATATGATACCGATAGGCAATGCAATCAGCACCGCAATCAAGGTCGAGATGACTGTCAACGTCAGTGTAACCGGAAATTTGTTCGCAATGGCGGTCGATACATATTCATTGCCCGCGAACGACTTGCCCAGGTCAAACGTTAGTATGCCCCTAATCGTATTCCATAATTGGGTGAGATAGGGTTGATCCAGTCCATACAAGTGATTGAAGGCTGCGATCTGTTCCGCGGTTGCCGTCTCGCCCAAAATATTGGTGGCCGGATTCATCGGCGAAATGTACAGGATCGTGAATACGACGAACGCAACGCCGAATATGACGAAGATCGCCATAACTAGGCGTTCCGCAATATATTTCAAATAAGGATTGGCATACACCGCCATAAGCAGATACATCGGAAAGCCGATGATGAGCGAGATTGCAAAGAAGAGAGGCTGCTGAATGAGCCGCTGGAACGTGTCGCCAAAGGAATATTGCGTTCCATTGTCGCTGTTCAACCTAGCTTGCAGACGCTCCTGCAATCGTTCTTCGAATTTCTTATCGGCGATTCTGGCTGCTTCAGCCTCAATGTGCTTATCGCTGACGGTATTGCCGAAGAAACGGTGCTTTCTCTGAAGCTGATCCTTCGCTTCGGCCAACATCTTGTCCCGATAGCCGGATTGCAGCAGTTCATTTCTCGTATGTTCGATCACACCGCGATAACCCTGAGCGGATCTGCGATATTGATAGAAGATGTATACGATGGCGGAAATGGGCGCTCCCGCGAGCAATAAGAGCAGCCTATAGGTCGGATGTAGTAACATTTTGCGGTAGACGGCGGCTATTCTCTCAGCCATGCCGTTCCCGGTTGCAGTGGCGTGCCCTATCAAGCAAGTCCGCTCCTTTTCATTCCAGGATTTTTTAATTGCATTATTCCGATCAATATAGTAGATTTTATTTTAAGGATTTCGAAAAGTCAACATCCTTATTATTGGTAAATACACAATCTATATTATACATTATATAATATGCAATAGAGAAGAATAACGATGGATTAGCGATGAACGAAACCATTTTTCATAATGGAAAATCATAACAATGCGGGTGACAACATGAATATATTATTAAAAGTTAATGATTTATCCGTTTCCTTCTATTCGCGTGACAAGGAAGTAGAGGCTGTCCGCAGTGTCAGCTTCGAGGTGAAGGAAGGAGAAACGCTGGGTATCGTAGGCGAGTCCGGGAGCGGCAAGAGCGTGACCGCCCGCACTATTATGCGCTTGCTGCCCTCGCCGCCGTCTATGGTGAAGGGCGGAGAGGTGTACTTTAAAGGACAGAACCTAGCCGACAAGTCGGATGCCGAGATGGAAGCGATCCGCGGCAGAGATATCGGCATGATCTTTCAGGACCCGATGTCCTCACTTAATCCGACCATGAGAATCGGCAATCAGATCGAGGAGAGCTTGATCAAGCACCGCAAGCTGGGTAAGGCCGAAGCACGGAAGCAAGCGATCGAGATGCTGAAGCTGGTCGGCATTACGAACCCGGAAGCGCGCTACTATCAATATCCGCATGAGTTCTCCGGCGGCATGCGCCAACGGGTTATGATTGCGATCGCTTTGGCATGCAGACCGGCCCTCTTGATTGCCGATGAACCGACTACTGCGCTGGATGTGACGATACAAGCCCAAATTCTTCAACAGATGAAGGATATCCAGAAACAGCTTGGCACATCCATTATTTTGATTACGCATGATCTTGGCGTGGTGGCGGGGATGTGTGACCGTGTAGTGGTCATGAAGGAAGGTGAGATCGTGGAGACGGGGACGACGGATGAGATCTTCTCCAATCCGCAGCATCCTTATACGCTCAGATTGCTGAACGCGCTGCCGCGTTTGGACGAGAAGAAGAAGCCGAAGGCGGTGCCAAGCTTTATCCATCAGGAGGATGATGTGCCGCTTCTGCAGGTTCGTTCACTGAAGCAGCATTTTGACCTCGGCAAAGGGCAGATTGTCAAAGCAGTCAACAATATCAGCTTCGATATTCAGGCAGGGGAGACGCTTGGCGTTGTAGGCGAGTCCGGCAGCGGCAAGTCTACGACAGGCAGGACGATTCTCAGGCTTCACGAGGCGACAGGCGGCGAGGTGCTCTTCCGGGGCATTCCGCTCCACCAATTGAACCGGAACGAGATGAAGAAGATGCGGCGCCATATGGGGATTATTTTCCAGGACCCGTACGCTTCGCTTAATCCACGGCTGCGCGTCATTGATATTATTGGCGAAGCGCTGGACGTGCATGGCATGTCCACGGGCAAGGCGCAGCGGCAGAAGCGGGTGGAGGAGCTGCTGGAGATGGTTGGCCTGAACGCTTCCCATGCGCTCCGCTATCCGCATGAATTCTCCGGCGGCCAGCGCCAGCGGATCGGTATTGCGCGTACGCTTGCCGTCGAGCCGGAGTTCATTATTTGTGACGAACCGCTATCGGCGCTGGACGTCTCGATCCAGGCTCAGATCGTGAAGCTGCTGGAGGAGCTTCAGCAGCGACTGGGATTAACGTATCTGTTCATCGCGCATGACCTGTCGATGGTGAAGCATATTAGCGACCGGGTCGCGGTCATGTATCGCG
Source organism: Paenibacillus sp. NPDC057967 (assembly GCF_042887015.1). Lineage (NCBI taxonomy): Bacteria > Bacillati > Bacillota > Bacilli > Caryophanales > Paenibacillaceae > Paenibacillus > Paenibacillus sp. NPDC057967. Next base: position 707,591 of record NZ_JBHVQB010000001.1, on the reverse strand, counting down.
GCAAGATTGTAGAGCTGGCGGAGAGCGAGGAGCTGTATGCCAATCCGCTCCACGACTATACCAAGTCGCTGCTGTCCGCCATTCCCGTACCAGACCCCAAAGTGGAGTCGCAGAAGAAGCTGATCCTGAATACGGAAGCATCCAAAGCCGATCCATACGGACTGGAGCGCTCCGAATTTATAGAAGTAACGAAGGGACATTGGGTAGCTGTTGCTAAAAGTTAAGCGATTTGGGGACTGTTCCAAAAGGCGAAATAGTTGTGGCTCACACCACTAATTGCACTAATTGGGCAGAAACACGAAAATAGCGGTGCCACTCACCGCTAATCGGACCAAAGAACAGTTCCAGACCATAATCGGTCTGGAACTGTTTTTATATCCGCGGACTGACACAGCGGACAAGCTGGCAGTCTATCATTTCAAGAGGAATTCCTAAACAAGAAATAATAGAAAAATCTCCCTGATGGTGATGAACATAACCCGTGTCTACTTTAACGAATTATGGTATGATTTAGGAGAGTAGTCTCTGGTGCTATTATGCAAGTGTAGGATTCGTTTTGAAAGGGCCGTGTTCATATGTTGAGACGTATAGACAGCTCCCGTACCAGACGCAGCACGCTGTTTATTGCAGGCATTATCATAATGGCATTGATCAGCGCCTCGGAGCAGCTTCAATTGATTTATGGAATTACATTTGCTTTTACGAATATTATGCTCCTCCTGCTTATTCGTCTCTTCGGTCTTCGCATCGGCTTAGCCGCCGGGGTCGTCACCTACAGCTCTGCTGTGCTTTTTTTCAATGCACCTCTCTATATGGTCATCTTCCTGGTAGAAGCTTGCTGGATCGGGATCTGGCAGCGCAGGAAGCAGGTTCCCGTTCTTGTCCCCGGGATAGCCTTCTGGATCATATTGGGCACACCGCTTACGCTACTGGGCTGTTATTTGTCCGGCCCCTTCTCCACGACAGAATTTATCCTTCTACTGGCTGTTACGGCAGCCAACGGCATGTTCAATGCGCTCATATCGGAAATATTGGTCGATTATCTGCCGCTTCGAAGATGGTTGAATCTCGATGAGGACAAGCATAAGCCGATTCCGTTCAGCCGGGCGTTATTTCACTTGTCGATTACGATTGTTGCCTTGCCGTTTCTGGTCATTATGATCATCAGCGGCTGGAACTCCTATCATTCTTCTACGAACACGACACTCCAGACCGTCAGCAATACCGCTTCCAGCATATCCGATGAGCTCTCGCAGTGGAGCGATGACGATAAATTGGGCGTCCGTCTTCATCATGTGATTCAGATTGGTTATTTGAACGAAATCATTAATCGGCATACATCTCAAAAGCTGTTCGATATTACGATGAGGGGCGAGCACGACAACTTGCTAGCGACCACATCGCTGAAGAGGGAAGTTGACCATCAGAAGGTGGTTACCGTACAGCCCATCGCGGATAACTTCGGCATCGAGATGCCGCAACAGCAGAGCATCATGCTTATGCCTACGGAGCAATGGCGGGATGCCAATTATGTCTATCGGCTTCAGCTCGAGAATGTTCCGGTCTCTATTGCGGTTAGCGTACCGGTAGAGTCGTTCAAGGAACAGATCTTCCTTGAATATATCTATCATTTGTTATATACCCTTGGCAGCGTGCTTGTGGCAGGGATATTGGCATATGGCATCAATCGCTGGCTGAGCCGCGGTCTGCGGCAGCTTGCCGGCTCCACGACGAATCTGCCGATCAAGCTGAAGACAGGCGTGCCGCTAGAGTGGCCCAATAGCGGAATATTGGAGATCGACTCGCTTGTTCACAACTTCAAGGATATGTCCACGAATTTATCGTTAATGCTGCAGGATGCCGAGCGGATGAACCAACAGCTGCGCAATTCGGAAGAGCAGCTTCACCTCATGGCTTACTTCGATAATTTGACCGGATTGCCGAATCGCCATCACTTCCAGCAGACACTGGAGGCCATGCTGGCTGATTCCGGCCATAGCGACCAGAGGTTTGCCGTCATGTTCGTAGACTTGAATCGGTTCAAGCAAATTAACGATTCGCTGGGACATGCGACTGGCGATGTTCTCCTGCAAGCGGTGGCCAGTCGATTTACCGATATTGCGGAGGATCAATGCCATGTGTTCAGGTTAGGCGGGGACGAGTTCGTATTCGTGCTCCATTATGTCGACCCTTCGTCGCCTGTGGAGCTTGCAGAGCGGATATGCGATTGCTTTAATATGCCATTCGAGTTGAATGAATCGGTTATTTATACGACGACAAGCGTCGGCATCAGCCTGTATCCGGAGAATGGCTCTACCATTGATGATATCGTGAAGAAAGCGGATATGGCGATGTACAAGGCCAAGGAGCAGGGGCGAAGCAGCTACCACTTCTTCGATCATGAAATGGAACAATCGATGAACGATAAGATGCATCTGGAGAACGGGATACGGCGGGCGCTGGAGAACAAACAGTTTTTCCTGGTGTATCAGCCGAAGGTATGTCCGAATACGGGTGCAACGATAGGGTTCGAGGCGCTAGTGCGCTGGGAGCATCATGAGATCGGGCTTATTCCTCCCGCCAGATTTATTCCGCTGGCCGAGGCTTCGGGCATGATTCTGGATATCGACATGTGGGTGTTCAGGGAGGCATGCCGGCAATCGAAGAAATGGCAGGAGCGAGGCTTCCCGTTGCTGCCGGTCTCGATTAATTTGTCGGCCAAGCACTTCGACCAGCGTAATCTGGTAGAGAACATTGTCGAAATATTAAGAGAGACGCGAATCGATCCACATATGGTTGTCATCGAGATTACGGAGAGCGTTTTTATCCGGCAGATGGAGAGTGTCATTGAGATGCTGTCTGAGCTGCGGAGCCTTGGCATTCAGATATCCATTGACGATTTCGGCACGGGATATTCGTCGTTAAGCCAGCTTCAGAGTCTTCCGGTCTCGATCGTAAAGCTGGATCGCACGTTCATTAAGGATGCGGAGCATGACGCGCGCAAGTCAGCCGTTGTACGGGCGGTAATTGAACTGGCACACAGCATGGGGCTGAGAGTCGTGGCGGAGGGGATTGAGACAGAGGAGGAAAGAACCTTCTTCGCAGGGCTGCATTGTGATGAATTGCAAGGCTATTATTTCAGCAAGCCGCTTCGCAGCGAACAATTCGAGCGTTACATCCGGAACGAGATGCGCAGCTTACCTTTTCAGAGACGAGGGGCGGAAGCATGAGAAATGTACGATTAATCGTTCTAGCGATTCTGATCGCGCTGACGGCTTGCGATCAGACTGTAGTAGCTCCGGAGGATGATGAGGATCGACTGAGAGCGACACCCATCCATATGTCCAAGGACCCGGTAGAGCTCGAGTTCTGGTCCTATTATGGCGGTTGGGAGCCTATCATAGAAGCGTTCCAGATCAAGCATCCGAATGTGACGGTGCATGTGAAGACCTTTTCGAATGATGCCTATGTGAACGCTTACCAGCAGGCGATGGCAGACGGGAAGACGCCGGATGTTATGATAGCTGACAGCGAGCACTTTGGACAGTTCAGCGCGATTACGGGTCTGGAGAATCTGCTGGATTATGGCGCAGGCCAGTATGAAGACGACTTCAGCGAAAGTCTATGGAACAGCAATCTGTCGTTCGACCGCAGCTCGCTGATCGGGCTTCCGTCCGGCAGCTCACCGATGGTGACTTATTATCGCGCAGACATTCTGGAGGAGCACGGCTTCCCGTCGGACCCGGATGAGCTTGGCTTGTATATGGAGAATCCGGAGAATTGGCTCCGTATTGCGCGCGCGCTGAAAGAAAGCAACAGCTATCTCGCGCTCTGGCCGATGGATGTCATCCAGTTATTCGACAGTACGCAGCCGATGTTCGTAGATAATATGGAATTCGGACGAAATACGGACGCAACCCGGAAGGCGATCGAACTGGCCAAGACTGTCTATAATGAAGGTCTCATATCGTCTTCGGACATATGGACGCAGTTCGGCTCGCAAGCGATTAAGAAGGGCAAGGTCGCAATGCTTTATATGGGAACATGGGGCGCCAATCAAATTGAGCTATGGGCGCCGGAGACGGCTGGGTTATGGAGGCAGACGCGCTTGCCGTTCAATTTGTACGGCTGGGTCAACAGCTCAAGCTTTATGATGCCTTCATCAGCGACTAACAAACGATGGGCTTATACCTTTATCGAATATTGTGTGACGGAATGGAGCATGAAGGCAATCAATAGCAACAGCGTGCCGTCGTATTACCCGGCAAGAGGACAGGCAGAGCGCCTGACGCGCAAAAACGATTTTTTTGGCGGACAAAACCTGTATGCCTTGAACGAAATACTGGCTAAACGTATGATGGAGACAGTGCCCACACCGATTGATGTGCCCGCCAAGGCGATATGGTCCAAAGTGATCAATCAGGGGATTGAGCGCGAGCGGAACGCAGACGCGATCATCAAAGAAGCGGAGAAGGAAATTAGAGGAACGCTCGGGAAAGAGATCAATATCTTAAAGGCCTATTTGGCGGAACAGAAGAAGAAGGAAGTTGCACTTCGGTAATACGGGGAATGTATAGCCAAATGAAACCATTCGGCTGGCAGAAGCGTATAACAATGTATACTAATGGATGGAATGGGGAGGCAAGGGATATGAGTATTTTTCAGCGGCTGTTCAGAGTAGGCAAGGCAAATGTTAATGCGGCAATCGACAAAATGGAAGATCCGGTGAAAATGATCGATCAAGTGCTGCGTGAGCTGGATGAGGATATCGAGAAGGTAACGGCTGCCGTTACTTCGCAGATTGCGGTGGAGAAGCGGTTCGAACGCGAGCTTCAGGAAGCGACTGAGATTGTGGGCAAGCGTGACCAGCAGGCCCGTCAAGCGCTGGCAAGCGGCAACGAGACATTGGCGCGCGATGCGCTGGCGGACAAGAAGCGCCATGCGGACAAACGCGACGCGCTTCAAGTGAACTATGACCGTGCGAAAGCGACGGCGGATAAGCTGCGTGCTCAGCTGAAGGAAATGAAGACGAAGGTTCAGGAGATGAAGACGCAGCGCAGCTCGCTGATCGCCCAAGCTGAAGCGGCCAAAGCGCAAGAGCGTATCAACAAAACGATGAGCGGCGTCGGCGTGGACAACCTGGGCGCGACATTCACCCGTATGGAAGAGAAAATCAAGCAAATGCATGATCAGGCAGACGCCGCTTACGAGCTTGCCAACGAAGGCAAGTCGCTTGACGATAAGTTCGATCAGCTGGAGAAGGATGCAAAACATACCGAGATCGACGACGAGCTTGCAGCGCTTAAAGCGGAGATCGAGGGACAGAAGTCCTAGGGGATCAAGCATTCAAAGAAATAGAAAAGCCCGGCATAGGCCGGGCTTTTTGTTATTATTGGAAGGATGAAGTATAAGTTCCTATGTAGCAGATGCAAGCTTCTGTATCCATTCCCTTGCGCCGTAAGCCATGGAATGGCTCTCCACCCTTGGCGCTTCAATGGAGCAGCATTTAAGCAGTTCGGGAAGCGCCTGGGCCTCCAGTGCGGACATGACCGCTTCCATATAACCTTTGTACTTCGGCGTACTGCCGCCGATGACCAGCACGTCCGGGTTGTACAGGTGAATCAGGTTCGCCAGTGAATAGCCCAGATAGGTTCCGGCTCTTCGCACGGTCTCCAAGGCAGCCGCATCATTCTGCTCCAGCTGCTGACGGATCGTCTCGCTGTCCACGCCGGCTTGGTTCGTGATGGCGTAGCCGCTTGCGAGCAGATCCAGAGACTTCGGTTCACCGTCAACCGACATGACCATGTAGCCGAATTCACCGCTCCAGCCTTTTGCGCCCAGCAACAGGTTTCCTTTCACGACGACACCGGATGCAATGAACGTGTCGATCATAACGACAGCAACGGTATCGCGGTCTGCGTGGTGGGCCGCCTCTGCCAGTGTAGCCGCTTTCACATCATTAATGAAGGCGACCGGGAGGTTCGATGGGGTGGAGAATTGTCCGGCTGTGACGCCGTTCAGGGCAGGTACGACATGACTCAGCTCTACCTTGTCATGACCGGCGACAAGCCCCGGCATTCCCATGCCGATTCCCTTCGGCGAATAAGGCAAGCGCTGGACGAACAGCTCAACCTCTCGTTGCAGGTGTGCCAGCTCGCACTCTTTGCCTGTTGGGACCGAATGTTTCAGTAAGCCTTCCGGCGTGTCTGCAAGCAGGACCATATGGTTCCCGTCAATCTCGATGCCTACATAAGGATTCATTCTTATAACTCCTCCTAAACATGCGAAACTAGAAATCATTCGAATAACATGCTACCATATATAAGTTATATTTGGCAATTTGTTCTACATGCTTCTATGAGACCGGATTTCGAATCTAGCGGCGGCATGATGCAATTGCAAGAAACTATTGTAATAGGATTGGTGATTATGTTTAAAAAATGGCTTAACGTCGAGCGGATTTTTCTGCTTGCCGCTATCGTTGCGGTTATTGTGCTGCTATTCGCAAGAACATTCGTTGGTGTTGCGGATAACGGGGATTTTCTTCGTATTATGGGTTCTATCGGATTAAATTATTATGATGCCAATGAGTCTTATGAGGACCGGTTTTTCCGCTTTGCTCATGCGAATTTCGCTTACGATGAGTTTTTCCGCGGCTTTTATTTGACGTCGCAGCTGATTTTGGTAGCCTTGGCCAGAGGTATCGCCAAGCTCTTCAACGGAGAAGCCTTTGATATCCGGGTGCTGGGCGCTATGTATGCGCTTTTGCTGATCACGGCGAGCTATTTGCTGATCAAATTTAACAAAACCAAATCTATCATAACGGGAATTGCGCTGGCAGGGCTCATCCTGTTTGTATTTTTTGATATTGCTTATCTGGCTTACTTCAACTCGCTATACGGGGAGCCGGCATCGCTCGTATTCCTGTTGCTGACGATGACGTTCGGACTGATGCTGACGAAGCAGTCGGAGCCTTCGCGAGCCGTGCTGGTTCTGTTTTTTGTATCGGCTTTGCTGCTGGTATGCTCGAAGACGCAGAATGCGCCGGTCGGCGTTGGTTTTGCGCTGCTTGGTCTGCGCTACGCTACGCTCAAGAAGGAGAAGGCATGGCGCAAGCTCGGCTTATCCCTGTCCGTGCTTACCCTAATTGTCTCAGCTGCGATGTATATCGCGGCTCCGAAGGACTTCAAAGATATTAATACGTATCAAACGGTATTTTTCGGCGTGCTGAAGGATTCACCTGACGTCGAGGGAGACTTGAAGGAGCTTGGTCTCCCGGCTCATTTGTCCGTGCTTGCAGGTACGAACTACTTTCAAGCGGATACGGCAATCAAGCAGAATGATCCATCTCTGAAGGCAGACTTCTACGATCGGATCTCGCATGCCGATGTTTTGTGGTTTTATCTCAAGAATCCCGGCAGACTAATCGGCAATATGGAATATGCTGCTGAGAACGGCATGATGATTCGCCCTTATTATTTGGGCAATTACGAGAAGAGCGAAGGAAAAACGGCAGGCGTGCTGTCGTATCAATATAGCGGCTGGAGTGAGTTCAAGAAGAGGATTTTGCCTAATCAGCTATGGTTCATTGCGGTTGTCGGTCTAGCTTATTTCGCGGCTGCAGCCTGGGAATGGATGAGAAGTGCGGACAGAAAGCGTCGCGCGGCAGTCGAATTGTTTATTTTGCTAGGGCTGACGGGGGTATTCAGCTTCCTCATTCCAATTGTCGGCGACGGTCAAGCGGATATGGGCAAGCATCTGTTCCTGTTTAATGCGATCTTCGACATGATGCTGGTGACGGGAGCGGTATGGGTCATCTATCAGATCTGTTCAAGATTAAGACGGAGAGACACGATATAAGCAGCATGAATGGATACGATGGAAGGGATACAAGCTGGTAACGGGCTTGTATCCCTTTTTTTATGTCACGAAACGAGCGGTGAAAATATGAAACTTTGCGAATCAAAGTAACACTTTTTTGAAAATCGCTTTTCCCCTACGATGAAGAGGATGATACGATCATTCTACTGGGTAAGGGGTGTAGATATAGGATGACTCTTATTGCTCGCAAAGATAGATGGATACGCGCTGTTCTTGCCACGATTCTGTTCCCGCTTACGCTGTTCCAAACGGCGGCTTCCCGGCGCTCTCTCCGCATCTGTAAGCCTGCAGGCCGGCTAGTCGATATTGGCACTAGAAAGCTGCATGCCCATGTGACGGGAGAGGGAGGGCCTACCGTTATTCTGGAGGCTGGTATGGGCGGCTGCTCCATCGGTTGGTCGCTGGTTCAGGAGGAGCTGTCCCGGCATTCGACGATCTTGTCTTATGATCGGGCAGGCTTCGGCTGGAGCCCGCAGCCGATGGGGGAGCCGACATGCGAGGCCTATGTCGACGACTTGAAGCGTCTGCTGGAGGCACTCCACTTGAAGCCGCCTTACTTGCTCGTCGGACACTCGTTCGGAGGCATGATCGTAAGATTGTTCGCATCCCGCTATCCGGATGATGTGCTTGGCATCGTGCTTGTCGATGCCGCGCATGAGTGTCGCTTCCTTCCCTCACGTCGAAGTGAGTCCAGGGCCAAAGTGAGGCATGCCAACGAACGCCTGTACAAGTGGGGATACTGCCTGTCTCCGCTTGGCATTCCGCGCCTGCTGAAGAAGCATGTCGGCCATAACGGGCTTCCGGCTCATTTGCAAGCTGCCGCTATATCGGCGGGCTACAGAAACCATGCGTATCAAGCGGCTTACGAGGAATTTTTGCATATGGAGCAGAGCGCATTACAATTGGAGGGTGCACCCCCGATTTACTCCGGTACGCCTGTCCTGGTATTGACGGCCGGCAAGCAAAGCGAGGAATGGAAGCAGGATCAGCAGCCGCTCTTGTTCTTGTCGAACAAGGTGAAGCAGACGATTGTCGAGGACAGCTGGCACTCCATACAGATCTATAGGCCGCAAGCCGTAACGGAAGCGGTGCTGGAGCTGTTGTACATAAAAGAAGGCTGGCCGGAATAATGCTCCGGATGGACGATTATAGGATGATTCACCCCGTTATATAAGGAATATTGTCGGAATTTCTCAAAAAATTTCAATTTTTAATATACGGATGGGAGAGTCGTACGGTACAATAGTGCCAAATGACGATTAGGAGGATGGGCATGGATCCGAAAAGCAATCATGCTTTTACTGAAGTAACAGACTCTCTCAAAAAAGTGGAACGGAACAAGCTGTTAACCCTGCTCAAGAACCCGCTGGAGAGCTTGCAGCTGACAGCGAAGGAATGGATTTACGGAGCATTGGGGCTGGCGGTATCATTCGTAGGTTATTTGATTTGGGTGTTAATACTGGGGAACAAAATTACCGGGCTGCTCTACAGCGCAATACCTTTCGGCGGATTGTTTGCGCCAAACTCGCTTTCATTTGCGATTTTCAGCCGCATGTTCCTGTTGGGCTTGCTGTCGCTCGTTGCGCTGCTTGCGGCATTATGGCTGGCGGGATGGTGGAGAAGCGGTGTGCAGCCGGCATGGAAGCTCTTTGTGATTCGAATTGGCGGAATTCAGTACATAACAGGAGCAGGCTTTCTGCTGTCAGGCATTTTGTCGTTCCACTTCACACTGTCGATGATGGTACTGTCGATTACGCTGTTATCCGCTCTGGCGCTTTCCTTGCAAGGAGGGCTCGTAGATAGCGGAATCAGCAAGGAGAAGACCGCTTCTTATTTCATTGCAGCCATTACGCTGTATCTCGTATTGGCAGGCGTATTCGCCAAGCTGATTCTGTAACGGCATAAGCTTTTCTTATATCCATAAGTTGCCTTAATCCTTCTACTTTGTAGGAGGATTTTTTTATTTGACCCCATATCGTCATCAGCTAAATGGCAGCAAAAACTACCCGTATTCGTAAGTTGAACTTAAATTCTCAATGGCATGCACCCTCTTCTAAAGTGGATGTTTTTGTCCCTAATTGTGGAAATATCCACCTATTCGACCTAAGTAAGCGCTTCTATAATGAAGAGGCAACACCATCAAAAGTAGTTATGGGAGGGTCAAGAAGATGATTAAGGGACTTAAGTTGCTGTTGATTCTTGCGCTTGGCTTCACGCTTGTACTCGCCGGCTGCTCTGGTAATGGAAGCAAGAATGATCCGAAGCCAAGCAACGGGGAAAGCACCAATAACGGCAATAAGGAGACAACCGAACCGGATAAGGTGGAGCCCTTCACCGTATCGCTCCGTCACATCCAGATCGGCGACGCACAGAAATTCCGCAAGGCGCTGCTCGACGATGTCGTCAAGAAAACCGAGGAAGAGATCCCAGGCTTGAAATTCGAGCTGGACGCGGTCGAAGATCAGGTGAACCGCTACACCAAGCTGCCAGCGGAAATGGCAGCAGGCAATCCGCCCGTTATTTTCGACTTGTTCGGCGGCATGGGCGACGCCCAGAAGTACGCAAAGGCAGGACGTCTGCTGGAGTTGACGCCGATTCTCGATGAGCTGGGCATCAAAGACAAGTTTCTGAACCTTGGCCAATTCATGGTGGGGGACAAAATATACGGCCTCCCGATCGGAGGCAATAACGAAGGTATTTTCTATAATAAAAAGCTGTTTGCCGAGCATAGCATTGCAGCACCGACATCGCTGGAGGAGCTGGAGGCAGCAGCGGCCAAGCTGAAGGAAGCGGGCGTTACCCCGTTCGCGATGGGGTCGCAGGCGGCATGGGTGCCTAACATGCTTGTGAATACGTTGATTGGCCGTTATGCGGGCCATGAGCTTGTAGAGCGCGTCTCGGACGGCTCCCTGAAGTTCAACTCCCCAGAAATTGTAGCCGCTTACTCGAAGTATGAGGAATGGGTCAAAGCGGGGTACTTCACGAAAGGCGAGCTAGGCCTCAGCTATGACCAGATGCTGAATGAATTCCTCAACAGCAAAGCAGGCATGATGTTCGATGGTAGCTGGCGCTCATCCGCATTCAAGAATGAGGAGCTGACCAAAAACATTACGCCGGAAGACGTGGGTTATGTTCCGTTCCCGGCTGTTCCAGGGGGTAAAGGCGATCAGACGTATGTGAACGGAAACTACGGCAATGGCTATGGCTTCTCAGCGACTCTGGATGATAATGAGCTGAAGGCAGTCAAGGCCTTTATCAAGAACCTGTACAATGACGACATGCAGCTTCGGGGATTGCTGGAAGACGGCGTATTGCCGGCTATGAAGCTTTCGCCTGAAGTAATGGGCACGGTAGAGGACCCGGTTGTGAAGCAGGTGCTGGATGTAGCGGCAGCCTCTGGCGGCGCCTTCTCCCACTTTGAGATCAGCATCCCGTCGAAGGTCTATACCGAGACAGAGACGCAGCTCCAGGCCATTATTGCGGGGCAAGCAACGGCTCAGCAGGCAGGCGACGCGATTCAGAAAATACTTGACGCGGAGGCTGGCAAGTAAGGGCGCACATGAACGAAATGAAGGCGCGGCCCGCTCCCTGTGGGCGGCGTCTTCTTCCCGCACATAGAGGGGCTCCTCTTGCAATCGGCACAGGCACAACAGGCTATATTTTGTAGGAAGGAGAAAGGATTGAAGATGAGAAGCGCCTTGAAAAATCCGTACGTATACGCCTTGTTCGTCATTCCGACGATCGGCATGTACTTCCTCTTCACAATTTATCCCATGCTTTCATCGGCATATTACGCGTTTACGGATTGGGACGGCCTGAACGCGCCGAAGTATATCGGGTTCCATAATTTCACTACCGCTTTGCAAGATTCTTATTTCCAAAAATCAATCGTCAACAATATGTATTTCATTCTTTTTTCCGTATTCGTACAGGTCCCGATCATAATCTTTTTCGCTATTCTGATTGGAAGCGTGAAGCGGCTTCAAGGCTTCTACAAAACAACGGTGTTCGTGCCGGCGATTCTATCCACAGCTGTTATCGGCATTCTATGGCAATTCATCTATAACCCGGAGGCCGGCATCGTGAACAAGTTTCTAGGCTTGTTCGGCATCGATACGATCTACTGGCTGGCGGATACGCGATTCGCGTTATGGGCTATTCTCATTACGAATGCGTGGCAGTGGATGGGCTTCTATATCGTGCTGGTATTAGCTGCTATATTGGCAATTCCGCGAGAATTGAATGAGGCGGCAGAGATCGATGGAGCCGGAGGCTTCCAGAGAGCGATCCGCATCACCGTTCCGCTGATCAAGCCCATTATTTCCGTAATTGTCATGCTGTCTATCGCAGGGGCCATGAGAGTGGTAGATATCGTGCTTGTCATGACTAAAGGAGGGCCTGTAAGTTCGACTGAGGTTATGGCTTCCTATATGGTCAACCGAGCGATTCGCTACGGCGAATACGGCTACGGCACCTCTCTCGCGCTGCTGATCTTTGTCATTGCGCTTGTATTAACCGCCCTGTATCAATTGACCTTTGGCCGCACGAAGGAAGAGGTGACTTATTGATGCTGCTCACTAAGGCAAGAAGAACGCTGCCGCATATCGTTCTCATGATCTATGTTGCGGCTGTGCTGATCCCCTTTGTCTTCGTAGTCTTCTCTTCCCTGAAGGACAACAATATTGATATTGCGGAGAATCCATTCGGCTTCCCGACTGAACTGGTATTTCAAAATTATATCGATGCATGGGTGTCGGCCAAAATCAGCACGTATTTCTTCAACAGCGCTTATCTGTCGCTGACATCGGGCGTAGCGGGCGTTATCCTCTCAGCTGCGACGGCGTTCGCGCTGACCCGCATGCGGCTGATTCGTACGAGCAAAGTGATTTATCAGGTTGTCTTGATTGGCATGCTTATACCGAGCAATGTATTGTTCATTGCGCAATATATTCTCGTATCCGATCTGGGGCTGCTTAATACACACTGGTCATTATTCTTGCCCTACACAGCAGGAGCGCTTCCGATCAGCGTGCTTCTGATCGCTGCATTCATGAAAGCGATACCGGGTGAGCTGGAGGAAGCGGCCATTATGGATGGGCTCGGGTCGATTGGTCTATTCTTCCGGATTATTATGCCCGTCACGATTCCAGCGCTTGTTACCGTATTTATTGTGAACTTTCTTGGTGTATGGAACGAATACTTATTATCCAACTTCTTTATTAGCAAGGATGCGCTTCGTACTTTGCCTACGGGCATGGTTGGCTTTCGGGACGCATACCAGACGAATTACGCGTATATATGCGCGGGCATTGTATTCAGCGTGTTGCCTGTCCTTGTTCTGTATGCATTCCTGCAAGACAAGATCATTGAAGGCATTACGGCCGGAAGCGTGAAGGGCTAGGGGCCAGGGCGGGAGGAGAGAGACATGTCGCTTCGCTTCAAGCTGTTTGCCGCGTTTCTTGCCTTGATCATCCTGCCATTATTTCTGCTTGGCATAGCCGCGTATTACTTTATATCGCAGGCAGTGGAGAAAAATTATGCGCAGCAGGCGGAGCTGACGCTGCGGGCGCTCAGGCAGAACGTCGAGTTCGTATTCAGCGAGATGAACAAGGTGACGGACAGTACGATTGCAAGCATGGCGCTGCAAGAGATGCTGAATCAGAAGGGATACGACATGGAGCACTTATCCCAGATTCATATGCTGGAGCTGAATGAGATACAGCAAAATTTCCGCAGTCTGCTGATCAACCATCCCTCCGTTAGCTTCGCGCTCATGTATCCGCTGGAGGACAACCGCGTTATTCCGATTTACTCCAAAGATTATTTCGAAGCATTGCCTTTCTCCAAGCTGAAGGAGCATCCGATTTATGCGGAAGTGCGCCGCCGCGACGGCCTGCCTTTGTGGGTGGGGCCGTATGAGTATCCGGAGCTGACGAGCTCAGACCCTATCTTTACCCAAATCCGCGTGGTCAAGGACCTGGAGACGCTGGAGGACAAGGGGATTTTGCTTGTTCAGACCAAAAACTCTGCCCTTGATGCCGTATTCCGGTATTTTCGCTTCAATCAGGAACGGTATAGCACCCGGTTTTTCATTGTGAACAGGGATGGCCAAATCCTGTACGACAGCTCTCAGGAAATGAATGGCGAGGCAATTGCGGACTATACCGACAATCGTTTTCAGCTTAATCCGTCATTTCTAAGCGCAAGGCAGGCATTTCAATCTGAGGATAGCGTCGTGTCCAGCGTCAGCCTGCACAAGGAGAACTGGCATTTGGTGTCTGTCGCCTCCTGGAGCTCGTTATCGAGTCAAATCGACCAGTACGCAAGATGGGTGGCGGCCTTGCTCACCATTACCGTACTGCTCGCCATGTTCTTCCTGTTGTTCTCGGTCAATCGGATCGCGAAGACGATTATTCGGGTCGTACGATTCATGCGGAGAGTGGAAGAAGGCGAGCTAGGTATACGGATGGCCGTACAGGGTAGAGATGAGCTGGGGCTGCTCGCCAGCGGATTGAATAGCTTGATCGCGCGCATCCAGCATTTACTGGAGAGGATTAGGCAGGAGCAAGAGCAGAAGAATCGCGCGGAGATGCGTGTCCTGCAGACGCAGATCAAGCCGCATTTCATTTTTAATACGTTGGAATCCATCAATGTGCTTGCGGTACAGAATGAGGGCAAGAAGGTAAGTCAGATGGTGTTGAGACTGGCGAGCATCTTGCGGATCAGCTTCAAGGGGCAGGAAGAAATTCCGCTGCGCCAGGAAATCGAGCATTTGATCAGTTATTTGGAAATTCAGAAGTTCCGCTTTGCCGACAGCTTTGATTATTCAATTGACATACCCGAAAGCCTGCTTGCTTGTACGCTCCAGAAGCTGACGCTTCAGCCGCTTGTCGAGAACTGCATTCAGCATGGATTCGACGGTCTGGAACGGAGGGGGAGCATTCGGATTCGCGCTAGCTCCGACGGTGAGCGCATACGGGTAACGGTGGAGGATAACGGCATCGGGATGAACGGCGAAATGCTGGCCCGATTTCAATATATGGCATCGGATGATAACAACCTGATTCCGAACCAAAGCGGCGCAGAGCATAACCCGGAGCGCAGGGGACTCGGCATTCGCAGCGTCGCGGATCGGATTCGCATTCAGTATGGCCCGACCTACGGACTTCTCATATGCTCGATGCCGGGGGACGGGACAAAGGTGCAGTGCATCCTACCAAAGACGGGACCGGGTGATAACCATGAAATTAAAGGCCATGCTGGTTGATGATGAATTGCCGATCTTGCTTAACTTGAAGGCTGTTCTGCCATGGGAGGACATGGGGATCGAGGTGGCGGCGCTTGCGCGCAACGGCAAGGAGGCGCTCCAGCACTTCCGGGAGCTGAAGCCGGATCTGGTGCTATGCGATATCCGGATGCCGGTCATGGACGGCATGGCATTCTTGTCGGAAGCCCGCAAGGACGATGCGGAATGCGACTTTCTTATGCTGACGGGCTATCAGGAATTCGAATATGCAAGGGAAGCGCTTCAAAGAGGGGTTCGCGACTACATTCTAAAACCAATCGATTATGAGCAGCTGGAGCAATCTGTGCGTCAAGTATGCGGACAAATCCGTACCCGAAAGCAGGATCGGTTGCAGGAGGTAGAGCGGTGGGGTCGTATGGCAAGTATGGCATACGAAAAGCAGCTCTATCATGCCCTGCTGGGCCTCCATACAGAAGGTGAAAGTGTATGGCTGCCGGAGCATGGAATGGCGCCCGATCGTCTCTGGTTTTCGCTTTATCTTGCCGATATCGATCAATATGCCGAGCTTTCCTTGCAATGGTCGGATCAAGAGAGAAGAAGCCGAAATGCTGAGATTACGGGGACGCTGAGGCAACTGGTGGCAGCTGACGGATGCCCGGTTGCGGTCATGCAGCTGCGTGAAGGAGAGTGGTGCCTGATTGAGCAGCGAGAAAGAGGCGCGAATTGGCGAATCCGCGCAGACCATGCGAACGAGCGGCTGCAGCGACTGCGGGAAGGCATAGAGGAGCGAATGAAGCTGCCGATCAGCTTCGTGGCGTACCCTGAAGGAATAAGGATGACCGAAATGGAGTCTGCGTACAAGAAGCTGCAGCGGATGCTTCTGCAGTCTGCCGGCAACTGGAAGCTGGTTTGTGCCAGAGATAAAGCTGCGAATGCCGAGCTGAGTGAACACCCGTCCCTTTGGCGGGCGGTGGATGTCATTGTCTCAAAAATGAGGAAGCTGGATCAGAGTGCGATGAGCCAAGCACTGATGGATTTGAAGCATTGTGTCATTAAGGAGCAGGAACAAGAGCTTTACTGTGCGGAGAAGGTTCTCCATTATTTGCTGCTTCATCTGCTTCGTGAATTGAGAGAGATGAATATGATTGCACCACAGGAGGAAGAGAAGATATGGCGAAAGCTTCAGCATAGCATTAGCGTAAAAAATGTGATGGAGATGATCATCGAACTGGTGGATGATGCCATGGATAAGGCCTTTAGCAAAAAAACAGCCGAGGTGCTGATGTTATCTGCAAAGGATTATATCCATAGGCGACTGTCGGGTGATCTGGGGGTTGAGGAGCTGGCCAATTATCTGGGGATCAGCGTTAGTTATTTCAGTCTGCTGTTCAAGTCGCACTTCGGGGAGACATTCGTCGAGTACGTTACCCGGCTTCGTATGGAGATGGCGCAGTCGCTGCTGCTGACGACGGACAAAACCGTAACGGAAATCGGTTCGGTGTCGGGCTATTCGGAGCGCAGATATTTCACGAAAGTATTTCAAAAGTTTTCTGGCATGACACCATCCGAGTATCGCGAGCATCATCAGGTGGAGAGGTAGTAGAGGAGATTCTCCTTGGCGCATAACTTGCGCCAAGGCTTTTTTGCGTTTAGCTCCATATGCCGATGGTCATAATGGGAGGAGATGATCAACAGGAGAAGGTAGCGTGCCTATGCAGCATAAGAAAGCGGCCCGTAATAGGACTCATCAGCAAGAAGACCGGCTTTGGGATGAATACGAATCGTTGCCGATTGAACCGAAGGTCTCAGCCAATATGAACAGGATCATGCTGGACCTGGGCGACAGTGATGATGTCGTGATCCGGGAGATGCGACGTGAGGGGTCGGATAACGTTGCGGCTGCGGTTGTCTATATGGACGGCCTGTCCGACTCCGCTGTAATCAATAGCTTTATTTCTAATTTGCTGTCCCGTTCCGTTCAGCATGGTGGACATGAGGAGGAAGCCAGCCGGACAAAGGGAAATCAGGATACAGACATAGCAAGCATTGCCGAGGAGATGTTGTTCGGCATGGGCTCTATACGTACGGTTACCCATATGGCCGACTTGTACCGCAATCTGCTGTCAGGTGAAGCCATTATTCTAATAGACGAGGCAACTTATGCTTATCGGGCGGATATTCGCCATTGGAAGGGCCGCGACGTTACCGAATCGACGAACCAGACCTCCGTTAGAGGTCCGCGCGAGAGCTTCACAGAAACGCTGCGAGTCAATACCTCTTTAATCCGGCGCAAAATTAAAGACCCTCGGCTTTGGCTGGAGACGATGTCGATCGGGCGTATGACCAGGACGGACGTAACGTTAATGTATATGAACGGCATTGCCAAGCCATCGGTTATTGAAGAGACGCGAAAGCGTCTTCGAGCTATTGATATCGACAGCGTGCTGGACAGCGGCTATCTGGAGGAGCTCATTGAGGATGGGAAATATTCGTTGTTCCCGACAGTCTTCAACTCCGAGCTTCCTGATAATGTTGCCTCCCAGCTGCTGGAGGGCAAAGTGGCCATTGTGGTCGACGGTACTCCGAATGTGCTGCTCGTCCCGACTCAGTTTGTTTCGTTTTTTCAATCGACGGAGGATTATTATCAGCGGTCGGTCTATGCGAGCCTGCTGCGCATACTGAGATTTATAAGTGTATTTATCTCGTTGCTGCTGCCGTCGCTATACATTGCGATTACGACCTTTCATCGGGAGATGCTTCCGGCCTCCTTGCTGTTCAGCCTTGCTGCGCAGCGCGAAGGCGTCCCGTTCCCGGCGTTTATTGAAGCGCTTGTCATGGAGCTCACCTTCGAGATTCTGCGCGAAGCGGGGCTGCGCATGCCGCGGGCAATCGGCCAGGCGGTCTCCGTCGTCGGGACGCTCGTGATCGGACAAGCGGCGGTGGAGGCGGGCATTGTCTCTGCTGCCATGGTTATCGTCGTATCGGTAACGGCGATATCTACCTTTACGCTGCCGGCTTACAGCATGTCGATCCCGGTACGTATTCTCCGCTTTGCATTTATGGCAGTAGCCGCGAGCTTCGGTTTGTTCGGCGTTATTATGGGCTTATTCGTGCTGCTGCTCCACTTGTGCGCTCTTCGTTCCTTCGGAGAGCCGTTTATGTCTCCATTCTCGCCTTTTAGGGCAGTTGAATTGGAGGATACACTTGTCCGGTTGCCGAGATGGCTCATGTTCAAGCGTCCCGGAACTTCAGAAGGGACTGGCAGCACGCGGATACGGAGGCGTGGGTAAGGAGGAGCAAGCATGTGGACCAGAGTAACCATTATCGTGCTTTGCCTGGCCATGCTTACTGGCTGTTGGAGCAGGCGCGAGCTGAACGAGATCTTGATCGTGCTCGGAGTAGGCCTGGATTGGGAGGAAGGGGAGTATCTCGTTTCCTTCCAAGTTGTGAGTCCAAGCGAAATATCGGCGCAGAAGAAAACGGGTGAACGTCCGCCGGGATCGCTTTTTCAAGGAAGAGGCAAGACGGTGTTTGAGGCGGCAAGAGCGGTTACGGCAGAGGCGCCTCGGAAGATGTATTTTGGCCATCTGCAGCTCTACGTTGTAAGCGAGGCGCTCGCCAAACAAGGGGTACATGATTTTATTGACAATATTTTAAGAGATAATGAGCTGCGAATGGACTTTAATCTGGTTGTTGCCAGAGGAACAAGGGCGGAGAATGTGCTGAAGCTGTATACCCCTATCGAGAAACTGCCTACGTACAGCATGCTTCAATCGCTGCGCAACTCCCAGAAGCTATGGGCGCCTACGGTATCCATTACGATGGATGAGGTGCTTGACCGTCTGTCAAGCGACGGCTATGAGCTTGCGTTGACGGGAATCCAATTATTCGGCGATCCGGCGGCGGGGGACTCTCCGCGTAATGTGAAATCATTCCTTCCCTCACGAAGATACCGCTATAAAGGCATTGCCGTGTTCAAGGATGATCGACTAGTCGGGTGGTTGAATGAAAAGGAAAGTAAAGGCTACACGGATATTACGGATAATCTAAGGAGCTCAACGATCGAGCTTTCATGCGGCTCACGCCATTATATCGGGATCGAAATCACGTCTTCGGAAACCAAGATGAAGACCAAACTGGTGGACGGCATGCCCGTAGTCATGATTGAGTTAAGAACGGAGGCTGCGGTCGTCAATATGCCTTGCACACATATAGACCTGACAGACCCGGCTGCGATAAGCAAGCTGGAAGAAGATTCTGCATTATCCATCGAGTCCAATGCCATGGCGGCGGTCAAGCGGGCAAAGGAATTGAAATCGGATGTGTTCGGATTCGGCAATCAATTAGGCAAGGATCATCCCGCTTACTGGAAGCGTGTAAGGGACGACTGGAACGAGAAATATTTCCCTGAAGCGGAGATTCAGTACGACATTAAGGTGTTTATTCGCAAGACGGGCACGACGGGAAATACGACACTGAAGAAGTAAGTATGCAGGAAGGTGAGGCTGATGAGTTCATTGTTTGGCGTATTCGCCCTTGCGGCAGCTGCAATATGGCTGGAAGCGCCCCGTCTCATTCATAGGGGTCACAAGCTTGAACTTGCTATATTCTTCGTACTATTGGCAATTGGTGTTGCGCTTTATGGCGCGTTGGTTATGGAAGTCAGCCTCCCTAATCCGTTCTTGCTGGTTAAGATGATGTTCGGTTGGGTGATGTGATCGTTTATGCCGCCTTATAAGGGGGAAACAACTTGGAATTCACAAATGCGAAAATTTCCGTCAGGCAATTCCAAATTTTAATCATCCTGGGCCTGACCGGAGATTCAATCTTGATCTTGCCGACGATTATTGCGTCCTCGGCAAGGCAGAATGCGTGGATATCCATGCTTATCGCTTATGCAGTTGGTCTTGTGCTAGGGGGATTCTTCGCTGCGATTGCAAATCGAATGCAAGGAGACAGTCTCCTTGACGCTTCACGCAGAGCGTTAGGGGGATGGTTAGGCAGCGTTGTGGGATTGCTGTTTCTGTTCAACTTCTTTATGTGCAGCTTAACGCTTGTAAGCGAGCTTAGCCAATTCATGACGACACAGCTCATGGCGGAGACGCCTGTGAACGCGATAATCCTCATTTTCTTGACGGTTGTTATTGTAGCGTATCGTTATGGCATAGAGGCTTTTGCTCGTATGGGGGAATTGCTGTTCCCGGCTTTCACGGCATTGTTTATGGTATTGGCCATATTGTCTCTATCCCAGGCTAATATTGAGAATGTAAAGCCGATCGCAGCCGAAGGATTATGGCCTATTGTTGATGGCGCCATCCCGGTCGTATCCGTCGCATTCGTAGAGATGGTAGTCTTGCTTGCGCTCGTTCCTTATGTAGCGACCGACAAGAAGCTGACCAAGCCTATTATGAAGAGCTTTGCGGCTGGCGGCCTCTTTCTGTTCATTGTGGTCGGACTTTGCGTGCTCGTGCTGGGGCCGAATTTAATGGAGACCAAATATTATCCGACGTTCGTGCTGGCTCAGAAAATAGCAGTCGGCAACTTTCTTGAACGTTTGGAAGCGATTCTGGCCTTTTTATGGATTATCACCGTGTTTTATAAAACGCTGCTGTTGTTTTTTGCCCTTACAAGCGGATTGGCGCATTGGCTGAGGCTCCGTGAAAGCAGAATGCTAACGATCCCGCTTGGCATGATTATGTTGGTTCTGACTGTCGTCGGCACGCCTAACATAACGGTGTATTATCAAATTCTAAAACGATATTACAATTGGTTTGATCTTGTGTTTTGTTTCTTTGTTCCGCTGCTGCTTCTTATCGGTCTGCTCGTAAGAAAAAAGAAAGGCAAAGCCGCCAGCTCCTGATCTCATTGTTGAAGGAGAAGGACGACGCCATGGACATCTTTACGACAGCTTTTCTTGCTGGAACCTGATTCATTAATTGAATGACAAGCCGTCCCGCACAGGGGCGGCTTGTTTCATGATTTTGGCATAGAAAATATTGGGGGAGGGCATAAATAAGGGATGCGAGGGACGGTAGGATAGCGTGAAGAGGGGAGCGGGATATGAAGAATAACGTCGACAAGATCAATTTTCCTCAAGTTTTTATGATGTTTTCTTTGGCCAATGGTCTCGCCAGCCACGTCGTCGTGAATCCGATGATTCTGGACGCTTCGGGAAGAGATTCCTGGATTACGGCGCTCGTATCGGGCGGCCTGTTCCTGTTGTGGATGCCGCTCTTGTATTTCATTATGAAACGTTCCGGGCAGCAGCACTGGAAGTCATGGCTCTCCAGCCGCATATCGCCGATTGTAGCTTGGCTGCTTGTCATTCCTATCATTATTCAAATGTATATGATAGGCGGGATGACGACCATCCATACGGCTACATGGACGACGACCAATTATTTGCCCTTCACCCCCAAAATGCTGATGGTGAGCTTTCTCATCCTGTTCTGTGCCGCGATTACGTTGTGGGGCATTCGGGTCATTGCGGTTGTTTCCGGTATTCTGCTTCCGATCGTTACCATTCTTGGCATCTTCGTTAGTGCGTTTAACGGTCCCCATAAAGATTATTCACTGCTGAAGCCCATACTGGAGAATGGTGTACAGCCGGTCATGGACGGCGTCGTGTATGCGGGCGCCGGGTATGTAGAACTGCTGGCTATCATCCTGCTGCAGCATCATTTGAATAAAAAAATCAAGCTGTGGCAGCTGCTCGTATATGGCGCCTTTTCAACTATCATTACGTTGGGGCCTCTGCTTGGTGCAATTACGGAGTTCGGACCTGTTGAAGCTTCGCATCAGATGACTTCGCCCTATGAACAGTGGCGGCTTGTGCAGATCGGACAGTTCATCGAGCATCTTGACTTCCTGTCTATCTTCCAATGGCTTTCGGGAGCAAGCATCAGGATCAGCTTATCGGTCTATCTCTTGGTAGAATTGCTTCAGATCAAGCGCAAGCGGAGCAAATATTGGGCGATCGGCATCATCATGCTGAGCTATATCGTATTGACTCAGTTTAAGGTGAATGAGTATGCCTTCTATATATGGATGTACAAGTACTATATGCCGATATCGCTCATCATTCTGTTGGCATTATCGTTCATATGGATGCTTGTGGCTATGATTTGGGGATCTGCCAAAAAGGAGGAAGCGACTTGAGCAAGGGACACGAGAAGAGTGAGCCATGGACCGAGGAACGACTGCGGACATTGTTCGAGGGATCATCCGATGTCATTATCCAGACTTGCAGGTACGGGGGCCAGAGCAGTCCTGAGGTTGTTATGGTCTATGCGGATGGACTTACCCGATCGTCTGATATTGGCCGCTTCGTGCTTCCTGAGCTGAATCGAATCTACGCGGAATATGGATCGTTCTCTGATCCGATTGATCGTTTGTCGAGCGTGCTGCCAATCCATGAAGTAGAGGCTCAGACGGATGACGACTTGTCCGAGATTGTGTTCGATGGACAGCTTGTTCTGTTGTTTCTGGATAACGGCGTGATGGGGAATATGAGCATAGCGGACAAGCCGACGAGACAGCCGTACGAATCAAGCACGGAAATATCGGTCAAAGGTCCGAGAGACGGCTTTATAGAGGACATCACCGTCAATATTGCGCTAATTCGGAAAAGGCTCAGATCCCAGTCGCTCCAGGTAGAAGAGGTTATCCTGGGGCGGAGATCGCGCACGCGTGTCGGGCTGCTCTATTTCCGGGATATTATTAATCCGAAGATTGTTGAAGAAATTCGAAGTCGGTTAAGCACGATTGATGTGGACGGCATTATGAGCATAAGCCAAATTGAAGAGATGTTGTCGGATTCGACCTTGAAGCTGCTGCCGACCATGGACTTTACGGGACGTCCGGATTATGCGGTGAATAGCCTGCTGTCGGGCAGGGCTGTGCTTGTGGTGGATGGGCTTCCAATGGTATTGATCGCGCCAGCCGGCCTGTCACTCATTTTGAAATCGCCAGAGGATGCTCATTTCAATTACACCTACGTATCCTTCGCACGAATCATTCGGGGGATCAGCTTGTTTCTCTCCATCTTTCTTCCAGCGATATGGGTTGCGCTTATGTCCTTCCATCAGGATCAAATTCCGTTCCGCATGATGGCGACCATCTCCGTATCACGGCTTGGCCTTCCGTTATCATCGCATATGGAGATGTTCCTGCTTCTGACGCTGCTGGAGATATTCCGGGAAGCCGGTGTCAGGCTGCCTAGCTCCATCGGCCAGACACTGACGTCGATCGGCGGTTTGATTATCGGCGATGCTGCAATCCGCGCAGGGATGGTGTCGCCATCCGTCGTTGTCGTCGGAGCGATCACGGCAGTTTCGGGCGTAACGCTGGTCAATCAAACCTTAAGTTCGCAGGTTAGCATATTGCGATTTGTGTTTTTCCTCTTGTCTGCGCTGCTCGGCATGTTCGGAGTCATTCTCGGCATCGTGCTGCTTACCAGCTACATGGCAAGCTTGCGATCTTTTGGCGTTCCCTATTTGTCGCCATTGTCCCCTCTTAACGTGAAGGAGCTGGTTGTTTCCTTCCTCCGGCTGCCTTATAGCTTGATGAAGAAGCGGCCTAGCGTGCTTGATACCATTGATTCAGATAGTCAGAAGGGAGGGGGAGAGAAATGACGCGGGCTAAGCAGATTGGCATCTGCATCTTGATCTGCTTGCTTACCGGAGGATGCACCCGGTTGCCGGAGGTGCAAAATATGGCTTACGCGACCGCAATCGGCATTGATTACGTTGACGGAAAGTGGATTGCCTATGCGCAAATCCTCAATTTTGCCACAGTCGCCCGAACTGAACAGATCGCCTTGGGCAAGAGTTTTCCGGTTTGGGTAGGCGAGGGGCAAGGGGATACGCTGGCACTCGCGCTGACGGATGTCGGCAGAACAGCGCAGCTTCGAATGTTCTGGGGGCATGTCAAGGTAGCGGTGATGTCAGAGAGTGCGATGAAAATGGGGGTTAACAACATCTATGGAACGGTGAACCGGTATCGGGAGGTTCGCTACAATGTGCTCGTCTATGGCACCAAACGTCCGATCAAGGATATTTTAACGAAGAAATCGATTTTGAATTTGTCGCCGCTTGATACTGCCATGTTCACTGCGTCGCAGATGAGCTCTGTGCAATCGATCGTACTCCCGGTTACCGGCAATCAGATTATTGCCTATTTGAATGAAAAAGGGCAGGCTGCTTATATACCGTCCATCGACTTTGATTCTGTGGATTGGACGGAGGATAAGAAGCCTAAGGAGATGTTCATGATCTCCGGCGCCTACTTCTTCCGCGATATGAAGATGACTGGCTGGATGTCTACAGATGAGTTGACCGGGGTTAGATGGTCCGATGAGCGGCTGGAGCGTACACCGATAGAGGTGGACAGGGACGGCGAGGCAGTGGCGACTATCATGTTCGAGCATCCAAAGATGCGCATTCGCCCGTATATGGAGGATGGAGAGCCCAAATTTGATATTCGGGTAGATACCGATGGATACGTCATGGAGATGGTGCAAGATACCGATCTGAAAAAGCTGACGCATTATGCAGAGGAGGATATCCGCGAGGAGATCGAGCTGACCTACCGGAACGGTTTGAGCATGAAGTGTGATCCTTTCGAGCTAGGCCAACTATTATATCGAACCAAGCCGAAGGAATTCGGCCGAATTACGGCCGGCAAGCCGAATTTTTTGAAAAACGATTCCATTAAGAAAATTGATGTTCGCGTCCATCTGATGACGACAGGCAAGTATAAAGGAACCAAGCCTTGAATGAGGAACCACATGTGATGGATACGGACAGCCGCATAAATGGAGCCTGGTGCAGAAATGGCTTTTCAGCATAAATGGAGCCCGCAACCCTGATAAGCTTTACCCAAGAAGCTGGATACAGGCTATATAAGTCCAGGCAAAGGGGGGCAGACGGGACGCGGGTTCTGTTTGTGGATAGCTGATTTAGCGGGAGGCCTGCGCGCTTCACTTTCTTTCTGCCGGCCGATTATGTTGCATCATTGCCGGATATCCGATATATTGCATATGAGTGAATCAGACTGAGGTGGTTATGTCATGCCAGTACCAAAAAACTTTGCAACACCGGCCAGATTATCGGCCAAGGAGCGGGCTTTTGCCCAAATCCAGCGCTGGATTATAGAAGGAACGCTGCTTCCCGGCGAGAAGCTGATTGACGCCGAGCTTGCCGAATCTCTAGCGGTCAGCCGGACGCCGATTCGGGAAGCCTTTCAGCTCCTTGAGATGCAGGGGCTGGTTACGCTGCAACCGGGCAAGGAGACCAGAGTTACGAATATAGAACGCGAGGATTTGCAAAAGCTGTATCCGACGCTTGCGGCGCTCCATGCGCTGGCAGCAGAAAGCGCGGCGCAGCTTGTTACGCAGGAGCAAATCGAGCAGTTGAAGGCGCTGAATGCGGAGTTCGCGCAGGCGATTGAAGCCGGTCAGCCTTATCCCGCCATGGAATTGGACGAGCAATTCCATAATCTCATTGTTGAGCTTTGCGATAATAGTTATGTGGCATCATTCAGCGCCTCGCTGCAAATTCATATCCGCAGATTCAAGTATGTATTCTTAAAGCAGCCAATCGCGGCTACGCTGGCTTCCGTCGAGGAGCATACGAAGATTATAGAAGCGTTGGAGCGCCGTGATTCGGATGGAGCGTCCGAGTGGATGAAGCGGAATCTGATCAGACCGATGCATGAGCTGGATGCGGTCATGTAGGGCAGTGTCGAATGGACTTTTGAATACAAGCAGAATAAAGAATCCCGGCGTTTCTATCCAACGCCGGGGTTCTTTTTCGTTGTGGGTGAGGCGGGCTATATGTAGCTTTTCCATAACACATCCTCAGCCGGACGTCTTGGGCTGGGCATGGGGTCGTTAGCCGGGTAGCCGATGCGGAATGTAAAGATGTTATGCAAGCCCGGGAGCGGAATCAGCTTCTCCATAGCCTGTCTGAAGCTGGGTGCAAGGTTCATGGCTTGCTCCCGGTCTATTCGTTCATTCGGCTGATTCATCGGCTGGATTGCCCATCCGTTCGCAGCCGCCCACAAGTGCATGCGCTGAAAGACGCGGCCGGCCTTAATCAGACTGCTGCGATCCCGATTCGGGATGAGCAGGCATGCGAATGCGCCGGCAGTCGGAACCTGCGTATCCCTTGTCGACTTGAGCCAATATTGATTGGATGTAGATTCGGATACCGGGAACAGCTTGCCGAGTGCCCGTGTGAGCGGTGGGCTGCCGGTTGCATCTAGTGTTGTGCCATCCTTCATGGCATGAAGCACTTCCCGGTCATGGCGGTACCAGCGATGGCTGTCTCTGGACTGTTCAGCATCCGAAATGATAGCCTCCGTAGCGCTTATAATGATGTCGCCCATCGTTGACCTCAGCGGCTCGTCCTGCAGCCATGCAAGAGTGACCTTCTCATCCGGGTGAATGAGTCCTTGCAAGGAAGTAAGCAAATTTGGAGGCAGCTCTGCTTTCTGCTGAAAGGCGGAACGGTCGGTATGTCTGGACGGGATGGCCCGGTAGAGATCGGAGATGCTCTTCTCTCCGGGCGTTAATACGATTCTGGCGACATGAATTTGATCATGCTCACCGGACATCAGTATTACCTCAGGTGTATAGCCGTTGGCGCGTGCTGACAGAGTCAAATTCTCCAGAGCGCAGCCAAGGCTGATATCCATCTCACGAAGCATAGGGTCCATCGAGCCCAAGTTTCTGGACACATCGGCAAAGAGATCGATGGCATCATCCGTGATGCGGAACAGCCAAGGCTGAGCATTATGCGCATTGGCGGCAAGAATGGCTGCCTTGATTAAGGGCATGGGATGAGGCGCCTCTTCCATGGCGCTATCCCAATCCCGCCAAGCTTCATAGGCAGGGCCTTTCCCTGCGGAGAACACGCCTTGATCGATTGCCTTCCATACGGTGCCGCCGGAGACGACGACGGCACCCGCCAAGGCAGCTTTGAGAAAGGTACGGCGTGATACTTGCGGTTGGGCGGTGGTTTCTTTAGGATCCATTTTCATCATCCTCCTTAGCATGCGACATATGAGGCGCCAGCAATGTCTCGATGAGAGAGACGCCTTTGGCAAATTGCTGCTCGTTAATCTCCACGCCATTCATCTCCAGGAAGGATAGCCAGTTCATAGCGATCATCCAGCAGACGGTCAGCGTCTGCTCGATATGGGCATCATCGCGAAAGGAATGGAGCACGCCTGCGGCAATGAAGCGCTTGGCAAAGTCGCCTTGCTCAAGGAAACGCTGCTTCGTCATGGCGATATGGCGGCTCTTCAGCTCCTCATCCTGCTGGAACAGAGCGATAGCTTCCCGGTAGAAGAAGCGATAACGCCAGAGCAGCTCGAAATTGTCATGCAGCTTGCTCTGCAGATCAGCAAGGCCGGGCTCGCGGTCGGAAGGGAGCTCCCATACGGCATTCCAATCGGTATACATAGCGTCCATAATAGCGCGGATGATAGCCGCTTTATTGGGATAGTGGTAATAAAGATTGCCGGGGCTGATGCCGGCTGCATCGGCGATATGGTTGGTCGATACGGGTCCGGTTCCTTCCGTGTTGAACAACCCGATCGCAATATGCAGGATTCGTTCTTTTGTGCGGCTCATGGGTTACCTCCATTTTAGAGTAATTACTCTAATTCAAAAATAGTGTATCCTATTTCGGGCTTCCATGCAAGCTCAGGCAAACAAAAAGCAGCCTGCCGAATCGATGATCGATTCGGCAGGCTGTTTTAAAAGGGGGATAGAGGGGGAGTGGTTAGCCTTCTGTGCCGGTAGCGGCTACGCACTTATACTTCTGTTTTACGACGTCTCTCCATGCAAAGTCTGCGCGCTCCATTGATTTGATGAGCAGCTCGGCTGTTGCGATGTTGGTAGCAAGGGGAATGCATTGCACATCGCACAGGCGCAGAAGCGCGATAATATCAGGTTCATGCGGCTGGGCGACAAGAGGATCGCGGAGGAAGATGACCAGATCGATTTCGTTGGATGCGACCATAGAGCCTATCTGCTGATCGCCTCCAAGCGGGCCGGACTTCAGCCGGTTAACGGCAACATTGCTTTCCATCATGATGCGCAAGCCCGTCGTGCCGGTGGCGTAGATGTCATGCTTTTCGAAAATATGCTTGTAGGCGATAACAAAGTTGACCATCTCGTTTTTCTTGGAATCATGCGCGATTAAGGCAATCTTCATGAAGCACCGCTCCCTCTTGGCATGGAGTCGTGTCGATCGACCGCTCCGTTCTGTAACGTATATGTTATATAATATAACATAATATTCGAAAAATGAAGTGTTATTTTTCAATTGTGTTAGATATTCTGACATTGAAATGATTATGCCTTTCCAATCAGGATCAATAGGCTGCTACGCCGCCGGAAAATTGACGATCGCTAACCGCTTCCAGATATTGAAAGCGGTTAAAAGATAGGCTAGACTAGGAAGGACGAGCGTTTCATGATATGGAATGCGCGGGAAGCGGCAGCCGATACATCGGATGAGGCCCGGCGTTCGTGGAGGTTGGGGAATGAACGAATGAATGTATGGACGAGCACGTTTTTGGAATCGATTCAAGTGGTGAAGGAGCACTTGAGCGGTGAATATTTATTTCTATTAACCGATGATAAAGGCGAATTGCTGGCCATGGATAACAGCGCGGAGATGAAGGATCTGGTTGAGCAGACTCCGATAAAGCTAGGTCTTGTGTTCACCAGGGAAAATTGCGGCGTCAATGCCATCTCCGAGGCGATGGAGCGGCGCAGCTCCGTCTACTTGAAGCCAGAGGAGCATGAAAGCCCCTTCTTCCAAAAGTGGCATTGCTACGCGATGCCGATGATGGCGGGCGACGTGCTGCTCGGCTATCTGGACGTCTCTACCGTCGATGAAGAGCTGAAGAGCGAGCTCATTGCGATTGCCAAGCTGATCTCCATGCATATGCGCAGCATTCCCGATATTGAGAACGAGATGAATAAGCCGGTATTGACCGATCGGCAAATTCATGTGCTCAGACTTATCTCGGAGGGACAGACCGTAAAGTCTATTGCGCATAAGCTGAAGATAAAGGAATCGACGGTGAATCACCATAAGAAAGTGATCTTTGAGAAGCTGGGCGCGCAGTCCAGTACGGAAGCTGTCAGTATTGCGGCCAGACGAGCTTACTTCTGAGAGGGCCGCTATATAGAAGCAGAATAGAAGCGCCGCTTGGGCCCTCCGATTGCCGGGGGAGCCTTTTTTAGTTATACGTGCTAGGATGAGACTATTAGTTGAAAGCTGGCTGGGGGGATGACAAGGTGGGTTATATGGAAGAAGTCACAAGAGAGCTGTACGATTATCGTCCGCCGCTGACGAAGCGGGATGATTTTGATTCGTTCTGGCAAGAGACGCTGGAAGAGGCGCGGCAGGTTCCGTTGCAACTGGAAAGAGCGGAGCTGGCCTATCCCATTAGGGGAGTGAAGGTATACGACATCGCCTACAAGGGAATGGATGATACTCGCATCAAGGGCTGGCTGTTGCTGCCGCGTAGAGATTCTGGAGAACGGCTGCCGTGCCTGATTCATTATCATGGCTTCTCCCATAACCGGGGTGAACCCTCCGATTTCATGCATTGGCTGATGTTGGGGATGGCTGTGCTATCCATCGATTGCCGTGATCAAGGTGGCGGGACGGGCAATCACGCCCATTATTCTCACGGCTTCATGAGCAATGTCGCAAGCAAGGGGATATATGACAAGCGGGAGTATTATTACCGCAGCGCTTATATGGATTGCTTGAAGGCAATTGACTTTGCCTGCGTGCAGCCGGAGCTTGATCCGGAGCGTATCGTAGTGGAAGGCGGGAGCCAGGGCGGCGCGCTGGGCATGGCTGTAGCGGCGCTGGACAGCCGGCCCAAGCTTGCGATGGTCGATGTGCCGAGCAACAGCAACCTGACAGCCCGCGTAGAGGGCAATCACGGGGCGTTCGCCAGCATAGCCGACTATTTGAAGAAGCATCCGGAGCAGACGAATGTTGTGATGGATAACCTGAGCTATTTTGACACGATGAACATGGCCGATAAAATCAGTTGTCCCGTACTCGCATCCGTTGCGCTCAAGGACGAGACTTGTCCGGCACGGATGTACTTTGCCACCTATAACCGGATTACGAGCGACAAGGAGATTGTCATCTATCCGTTCAATGGGCATGAAGGCGGCGGCTCCAGGCAGAGGGAGAAGAAGCTGGCTTATCTGGCAGAAATGTTCGGGGACTGGTTCCATTGATGGCCGCTGGTAAAAAATGAGTTAAATTAAACTGGCCACTCCTCCGTTTTCATTCATTGGTTATGATGGATGAGTAATGATGATCGGAAGAGGGGCGGTAATGATGATCGAAAAGCTGGATCGCACTTCCTATGAAGGAATCGTTGCGGATACCTATGATATATGGTTCCCGGGAGAGAGCTTCGAAGATACGGCATTCTATGAAGCTTGCATGCGGGAGGCGCCGGGGCTTGCGCTGGAGATCGGATGCGGTACGGGCAGGCTGCTGTTGCCATACTTGAAGAAAGGTTACGAAATTCACGGTATGGAGCCTTCGCCCCGGATGCGCGAGCATTGCTTGGCCAAAGGAGAGAAGCTTGGCTTGTCCCCCGTCTTGCATGATCAGTTCATGGAACGTATGGATTTGGCGGATGTCTATCGCACCATATTCATCCCTCTGGCGTCATTTATGCTTGTGACGGCAAGGCAAGAGGCCAAGCGCGCGTTGAAGCTGATGCATGTACATCTGGAAACTGGTGGTCAGCTCATTATTCCGCTGTTCATTCCGAGGGAGCAGCTCTCCGTCTCCAAGAAGGAATGGTCGGTCAGACGTGTTGGCGAACGGGAAGACGGTGCCGCCATTCTGTTGAACCAAGCTTCGGAGATTCAATTCAACGAACAGGTGCAAGTGCAGTGGAATCGTTACGAAGTATACGAGAACAGCGCTCTTGCAGAGACGTATTTCTCCGAGACGCGTCTTCGCTGGTATTATCGCCACGAGTTTCAAGCGATGCTGGAGGATGCTGGTTTCAAGGATATTGCGGTATATGGCGGCTATGACCGCAGGCCGCTGGGCCATGACGGTACGTTTATGATTTTCCGTGCGTGGAAGTAGGGGATTGAGGCCTATGAGCAGATGACATTCTTCTTCATAAGACGAGCTTGGCATGTCGATTTTTTTATTGCCAGGATGTAGCAATACAAGTATGCTGAAGGAAGTAATGTCAATCTCTCACGGGACGGGTGAAGCGGTATGGGACAAGGAAAGGCGATCAATTCGCCGTGGATGTATGCGTTCGGCATGCTGGCGATGATGATTCCCAGTCATGCGTTCAGCACGTTTTACAGCTATTATTATGTAGATAAGCTTGGGCTGGGCCTTGCTCTGGCTACGCTCGCCAGAACAATCTTCATGATCTGGGATGCAGTGAATCAGCCGCTGGCCGGCTACTTCTCGGACCGGACGAACAGCAGGTACGGGCGCAGAAAACCTTGGATTTATGCGGCGATACCTTTGTTTATGATTGCCTTTGTGTTTGTATTCAGCGCACCGGACGGCATGAGTCAGATGGGGCTGTTCACCTGGTTCCTTATTGCCCTTCTGTTCTATGAGGCGATTGCGACGATTCTATGGGTTAATTACGGCGCTTTATTCCCGGAGTTGTTCCGCGGGGATACGATTCGCAAGAAGGCATCCGCTATTCAGCAGGGTTATCAGATCGTGGCTATTTTGATTGGTTCTGCTGTTGCGCCGATTCTGTTCAACGCGCTTGGCTTTGGAAACATGTCGATCATCTTCGGCTTGATGTTTGTTGTGTTTATGATTCTATGTATGCGCTTCACACAGGAGGATACAGCCTATCGCGATACACCGAAGATGGGATTGAAGGAATCATTTGCCGCCACGCTGACGAATAAGCCGTTCTGGATTTTCAATATCTCCAATTCATTCGCCCAGACGGTCAACGGCTTGCTAAGCTCCATGATTCCGTTCTACGCGAAGTATGTGCTTCGTGTGGATGAGAATATGGTTACGTTTCTGCTTGCGTCCATCTTCGTGTCGGTTATTCCGCTTGTTGTTGTCTGGTTCTGGATTATTAAAAGATTGGACCCTGTCAAGGCATGGCGCTTGTCGCTGCTGGCCTATGCGGTGTCGGTCATTCCGCTCTGGTTCGGCAGCACACTGCTGGGCGGCATTCTAGCCGGCATTATCGTCGGCTTCGGACTGGCGGGCTTCCTTGTCACGCCGCCTGTCGTCAATAGCTTGATCATCGACCGCGACTTCGCGGAGACAGGGCGCAGGCGCGAGGGCGTCTACACGGCAGTCAGCGGCTTTATTACGCGCTCCAGTGGCCTGATCTCTGCGCTCGCTTTCCTCATTGTGGGCATGATATTCGGTTATGAGAGCGGGGAAAACCCGGGTAATGATCCTGAGACGACATTCCGCGTATTGATCTCAGTTGTGCCATTGCTGCTGCTTTTGGTATCCTATATCTTATCTTATTTTGTTCGATTAAGAGGTGACGAGGATGTCGGCCATCACGGATAAAGCGCAGCAAGACGACCTCATTGCGGCGGCTGTGGCCTTTGCCAAAGCATTTCATGAGAAGGATGATACAGGGCATGACTGGTGGCATATCCACCGCGTGTCGAAGATGACGGAGCGGCTTGCCGATGCGGAAGGTGCGGATCGGTTCGTAGCGCTGCTTGCCGCGTTGCTGCATGATGTGGCGGATGAGAAGCTGAACGATTCGAAGGAAAGCGGACTGCGCCGGGTGCAGGACTGGCTGGAGAGCCAACCTGTTGCAGCGGAGGATCGCAGGCATGTAATCGAGATTATCTCGACGATGTCATATAATGCGGGGCTGAACCCGCCGATGCGCACCTTGGAGGGCCAGGTGGTACAGGATGCGGACCGGCTGGATGCGATCGGGGCGATTGCGATTGCAAGGTGTTTCCTGTATGCGGGCAAGATTGGCGATCCCATCTATGATCCGGGCATTAAGCCGCGTGATTCGATCACAAAGGAGCAGTACCGCAACGAAGGCAGTACGGCGATCAATCACTTTTATGAGAAGCTGCTGAAGCTCAAGGATCGGATCAATACGCCATCCGCCAAGGCGATTGCCGAGGAGAGGCATCGCTACATGGAGCAGTATGTCGCCCAATTTCATGCGGAGTGGGACGGACTTCTCTAGCTTTGTTGCATGCCCTTGTTCGGTTATGATAGGGTAAACAAAGCAACGATTATGGGAATAGGGGTATACATCATGTACGAAATTACGATGGATTTGGTCACCGACTGGATCAATACGGTCAAGGAAGTGTTGAACAAGTCCGGTTATGTGCTGGAGGATGGATTATCGTATGAGGAGATCGCACTTCGCTACTTCCTTCATTCGCAGCCAGAGGATGTAGCCGAGGCGCTTGCGGCCGATACGATGCGGAAGCTGCGGGAGATGGAAGAGATCATTATAAGCCATATGGACTCCACAATCGTACCGGATATACGAACGCGGACCCGCTATGAAGGCAATGCCTTCCACTTCAGCTGGGTGTACAATGAAGGCGAGCATATTATTGAACTGAATTCGGAATACCGGATTCCGCTATAAGTTAAGGACTCACAAAGCCTATCCTTGTTAGGCTATTGTTACCTATTAGTTGGAAGAGACCGTTTGGCGGGAAGCGCCGGGCGGTCTCTTTGTCGTGGGTCGGCCGCTGGCGTATTCGAAGGGCCTGCGCAGGAATTACAGGAGGCTGGCTGATTAGCCCATCCAACTTCGGGGTATTCATGGCTAACAAAGGAAAAGGAGGTCATGACGATGAAGGGCAAAAAATGGCTGTTTGCGGCAATCGGTATGGGTGCGACTTATTTGCTGAAGAACAAAACGGCACGCCAGAAGATCGGTCACGCGCTCCAATCATTTTCTCGATCTAAAAAATAATGGGTTCGCTGTTTCAAACTGGCGGAATAGGGTTAAGGAAGATCAAGCAAGTCGTTGCAGGACCTTCGGAACCGGCGGCGGCTTGCCAACTAAAACGAAAGAGGTGCATGTCCATGAGTCAAACAGATACGGCATACCGAACAGGTGAATATGTTCAGCAAGAAGGCGACTATATTTGCGAAGCAGGCCGCCGCACTGCGCTCAAGGAAGGGGATAAGTTTCCGTACTGTCCCGTGACCGGCCTCGATACGAACTGGTATTACGCAGTATAACATTAACTATACGTTCTCCAAACCCCCCTCATAAACATGCGGTCCTTAAGCCCCCCTGCTTAAGGACCGTATGTTTTTTTGTGATGTCCGCCATTAGGCTGCAGCCCGTGCAACCCTTTACTATTTCTTAACGCCTGCATAATATGCCGTTTATATTCTCCTCTCATAATTGGAACTAATTCTGCTAGACATTTTGTATTCGATTTGGAGGAGATTGTGTTGAAGAAAAAAGCAGTACGCGCTATTCTCGCAGGCTGTATGGCATTATCCGTATTATCCGCATCGGCGGTATCCGCTGAAGATGTGACTCCCGTCAAAGCCTCCCCATCGAAGAATTTGATTGTGCTCATCGGCGATGGCATGGGTCCTGCGCAAGTGAGTGCGGCACGCAATTATCTTATGTACAACAAAGGTATCGATCACCTGACGCTGGACAGCATCTACGTCGGACAAGCGACGACGTATGCAGACCGCGGCGAAGACGGCGGCACAATCGTATCGGGCGTCGTAACGGATTCCGCTTCCGCAGGTACGGCCTTTGCAACAGGCAACAAGACATATAACGCGGCAATTAGTATTTCTAATGAAGATGTAGCTGTTCCATTCGCATCTGTCCTCGAAGCGGCTGAGCTGTCGGGCAAAGCGACTGGCCTCGTCACTACGGCGCGTATTACGCATGCTACACCAGCTGTATATGCATCACATGTCAGAAGCCGCGACAATGAAGTGGCAATCGCTTCGCAATATTTGGAGAGCGGCGTAGACGTGCTTCTGGGCGGCGGCAGCTCTTTCTTCCTGAGCAAGGATGAGAAGGGCAAACGCTCCGACAAAAGCATTATCGCGGACTTCGAATCGAAGGGCTACGACTATGTGACGGATAAAGCAGGCCTTAACGGGCTGGGCGCTGACAATGGCAAAGTGCTTGGATTATTCGGCGGCTCCCATGTCTCCTACGTGCCTGACCGTACGGATGCGGTGCCAACGCTAGCGGATATGACGAACAAGGCGCTGAGCATTCTTTCGAAAGAAGAGAAAGGCTTTGCGGTCATGATCGAAGGCGGGCGCATCGACCATGCTTCCCATGCGAATGACTTCCCGACGACAGTTCAAGAGGTGCTTGATTTCGACGCAGCCGTAAAGGTTGCGCTGGATTTCGCGAAGAAGGACGGCAACACATCCGTTGTCATTACGGCTGACCATGAGACTGGCGGCTTGTCCCTGTCCCGCGACAACATTTACGAATTGAATCTGGACCTGTGGGATCAGCAAATTAATTCGTCTGAATTCATCGCAGGCAAGCTGAAAGAAGCCAAAACGATTGAAGAAGTGAAGACAATTGTACATGCCAACACATGGATTAAGGACTTGTCGGATGAAGAAGCGGCATACATTCTGGCAGGCGATGGTTCTTCCTATGCACAGGAAGGCGGCTACAATGCGGTTATTAGCAAAAGATTGCTGATTGGATGGAGCGGCCATGGCCACTCCGCAGTCGATGTAGGCGTATGGGCGTACGGACCAATCGCTGATCTGGTGAAAGGCCAAATCGACAATACGCGCATCGCAACGGCTTCCGCTGAAGTCATCGGTGTAGACCTGGCTGATGCAACGGCTAAGCTGCAAGCCAAGTACCTGTACCCGAAATTCAAAGTTACAAGAGACGGCCAAGTGCTGTACCCGGCCAAAGCGCTTGCTGAGACACTTGGAGCGAAAGTGGTATGGAATGAGTCGAACCGTACGGCATCGATTACGCATAACGGCAATACGATTGCGGTTAATCTGGACAGCAAGCAAGTAACCGTTAACGGTGCTGCCTCCAATCTGGCGAGCGACGTGGACAACGGCAAGCTGTACCTGCCGCTTGAAGCTTTCAACACACTGACTGGCCAAAAGATGACCTGGGACGTCTTATCCGAAAGAATCGTGAAATAAGCATTCGCTTCGCTTGAAGGAATGAGATCGCAAACAGGGGAGCGTTGCTCTCCTGTTTGCTGTTTGGGATGAATAAGCAAGGTGAGGTCAGGGAGGTTCGGGCATGGCGGACATGATTAAGGTAAAGGGCTTGCAGAAGTCATTCCCTCACC
Organism: Paenibacillus sp. NPDC057967; assembly: GCF_042887015.1. Lineage (NCBI taxonomy): Bacteria > Bacillati > Bacillota > Bacilli > Caryophanales > Paenibacillaceae > Paenibacillus > Paenibacillus sp. NPDC057967. Next base: position 671,118 of record NZ_JBHVQB010000001.1, on the reverse strand, counting down.
AGCAAGGCGCACAGCTCATTATTGATATTGAAGAGTGGGGCGCTCAAAGCGGTGATGCGATTGCATTGCTGGGTCCAAGCGGCAGTGGAAAAAGTACGTTCCTCCACTTGTTAGGCGGCGTGCTGTCTATGGACAAAGGGATTCTTGAGGTTGGCGGGCATGTCGTAAGCGGGATGAAGGAGTCGGAGCGGGATGCATATCGGGCCGGAATGGTCGGCTATGTATTTCAAGACTTTTATTTGGTGCCATCGCTGACGGTGAGGCAGAACGTCGAATTGGTGCTGCCTCGTTCGATGGGAAAAGCGGAGCGGATGACACTGCTGGAGGGATGGTTCGAGCGGGTAGGGCTCCGAGAGCGGATGAACCAGCTGCCTTCTAAGCTGTCTAGAGGCCAGCAACAGCGGGTGGCCATTATCCGGGCGATGATTAACCGCCCCCCGCTTATATTGGCGGATGAACCAACGGGAAGCTTGGATTGGGAGACGGCTGCTGACATTATGGGGCTTCTATTGGATGTATGCGCGGAGAGTGGCTCTACGCTTGTGACGGTGACGCATGACCGCCATTTGGCGGAGCTGTTCAAGACGAGGCTCGATTTTGCGAGCATCAATAAATGTTTGGGCGGTATTCAGCAGCCTCCTCTGTCGACGGGACGTTCCGTCGTTGGAGCCGAGGGGGTGCGGGTGTGAGCGGATGGATGTATGTATGGAGCAACGTGAAGCATCGGGGATTTCTGACGGTATTGACCGTTATTGCGGTAACCGTGACGGTAGCCCTGTTTTCGCTGTTGCTAATGAGCAAGGACGGCGTCGAGCAAGGAGCGAAAAAAGGGTACGGGCCGTTCGAGCTGGTTATTGGCGCGGACGGAAGCGAGTCTCAACTCGTCTTGAACACCTTCTACCGGGTGGGCGCCCCTACGGGCAACATCCCGCATCGGTTGTTGGAGGAAATTCGCGAGAGCGGGGAAGCTGATGCCGCATTCGGTATGACCACTGGCGACAGCCATAATGGATTCCCGATTGTGGGCATAGATCCCGCTTATTTTCTGACGCGCTACGAGGATCGCAGCTTGGCTACCGGGAAGTTGTACGGCGACCTTGGAGAAGTGACAGTCGGGGCTGCTGTAGCCAAGGCGCTGAATCTGAAGGTCGGAGACACATTCAGCGGGGCGCATGGACTGGTCGCCCATGTGGATCTGAGCGACCTTGATGAGGACGGATATGAGGAATCCGTTGATGAGCATCATGCGGAGGAAGAGTATGCGGAAGCCCTACATTCGGAGGCTGATCATGCCAATGAAGGAAATGGGGATTTTGCCGCTGGCTCGGATAGTCATGGGGATGCGCATGCAGAGACCGAACATTCCGAGGCTGAACACGCCAGTGAAGGGCATGAAGAGTCTGCCGCTGGTTCGGACCATCATGGGGATGCGCATGCAAGCTTTGTTTATACCGTGGTCGGCATATTGCCCAAGTTGAATACGGCGGATGACCGGGCAATCTTCACGACCATGGATTATGCCTGGGCTGTTCATGAGACGAATGAAGCTCAGCGTGAAATTACGGCGATCATGATTAAGCCGGAATCGCTGATGAGCGCACAGACACTGAAGCTCCAATATGACGCTCTTGACAACGTTCAGGCGGTTTATTCCAGCAAGGCAGTTGCCGATGTGCTGAATGTGGTGGATAGCGGCTCGCAGCTTTTGATGATCGTTATGTTGATTTGCGCTCTGTTAGCAGCTTCGACGCTGTTATTGGCACTGATGTCTTCTATTCAAGAGCGCAAGCGCGATGTGGGCTTGCTTCGATTAATCGGTAAATCGAGAGCTTATATTCTTTCTTGTCTGATTGGGGAAGGTGTAGCACTCACGGCGGCGGGTATTGTGCTGGGCTTTTTAGTAAGCCGGCTGGCAGCCTTGTGGCTGGGCGATTACTTGTTTACGCAGACGGGGGTTCAATTGCAACCGCTGCAGATGGCAACGAGTGAATGGCAATTGATTGCAGCCGCTTTGCTGCTGGGTATCGCTGCATCCATCGGACCGGCATTCCGTGTGTACCGGACAGATGCGCTTACTCTATTCAGAAACTAAGGAGGGAATGGGATGATTAGTTATCGTAGGCGTGTTGTTCGTGCCAGTATCGGATTACTGGCTGCAATGGTCATGCTTAGCGGCTGCGGAGCGGCCAAGACTGTGACTGGTAATACAGGCTCCTTCGGTGATGCTGTAGTTGCTGAGGTTGGTGGAGATGCTGTTAGAGAAAATTCGGTTATCGGTGAAAAGGATGGCAGGAGCAGCGAAGATCGTCAAGCGTCCAACTCTATTGAAAATACTCAGACGGCGGCTTCTGGCGGAAATCAGCAAACAGAAGCCAAAGAGCAAGTCAAGAATGAGGGGAAAACAAATGAAACGACTGCGACTCTTCTAGATGACGATAGTACGGGAACGGGAAGCAGTCAGACAGGGACTAAAGTTGGTGAAAAGAATGAGGGTACGAGTAACAGCGGGAAGTCTGCTGGAGCGGGTGCGAATGTTCAGACTGGAGCACAGCCGGATTCGGGCAAGCCGGAGCTCCCGAGCGGGGCTTCGGATAATAAAGGTACGACATCAGTTGGTCAAAAGACGAATCAAGGGACAACTGTTGCATCGGATGGTTCAAATGGCAAAGGGGCAAGCGGGCAAGGTAGCTCGGCTTCTTCGAATGGTTCGAATCAGGAGCAACCGGCCAAGTCTGGAGCAGACGGGAAATCGGATGCAGGTGCAGGCAAAAAGCCAACGTCTGCGGGAGGCTCTTCCGGCAAATATCCGCAAATTGGATGGAATGAATTTTTCGATAATGAGGAGCAGACGACGCCTTCTGACCGGTTCTGGGATTTGGCTGATGACCGGAAGACGGTTCAAATTAAAGGCTTTATGGGCGAGGTGCTTTCCTTCGACCAGAATTGGTTCCTGCTCATACCGGAGCCAGGCGCGGAGTGTCCGTTCGATAACGGGGATGAGACGTATTGGAACAAGATTATGATCGTATTCGTCAAAGATGGCTCCAAGCTGCGTTACACGAACAAGCCGCTCAAGCTGACGGGCCGTTTGGATGTCGGCGTCAAAGTCGACGAGTCCGGCTACAAAACGATGTTCCGCCTATATGATGCCAAGTTCGAAGAGATTAAGGAGTAGGGAGCGAGCTGCAAGCCGAGAAACTCGGCTTGGAGCGCCCTCCGAGCCACGCGCACATGCTGCAAGCCGAGGAAGTCGGCTTGGAGCGCCTGCCGAGCCGCGCGAGCATGCTGCAAGCCGAGAAACTCGGCTTAGAGCGCCTGCCGAGCCACGCGCACATGCTGCAAGCCGAGAAACTCGGCTTGGAGCGCCTGCCGAGCCGCGCGAGCAAGCTGCAAGCCGAGAAAGTCGGCTTAGAGCGCCTGCCGAGCCACGCGCACATGCTGCAAGCCGAGAAAGTCGGCTTGGAGCGCCTGCTGAGCCGCGCGAGCAAGCTGCAAGCCGAGAAACTCGGCTTAGAGCAGCCGCCGAGCCGCGCGAACAAGCTGCAAGCCGAAAAATTCGGCTTGCAGCTCTCGCCGGGCTGCACACGCTCAGCCGGAGTGCGCCAGCGAGCTGCACAGCCGCCCGCTTTGCGAACATTTAGCAGGATTGGTTGAAATAAGAAGGTCCGAAAAGTTGACAGGGAGTCATGAAATCTGGCATACTGGCGAAAGATAATTGATATATCAACTAAATGAGGCGGTATGCGATGAACGAGCAAGGGACGGAGCATGTCGGCGTGATCATTCATACGATAGACCTTGAAATTACGAATTACTTGAAGCATCGGCTGGGCCAATATCAGCTGGCGCCCGAACAGCATCTGGTGATGGCGCTCCTGCTGAAGCAAGAGGGCTTGACACAGATCGAGATTGCGGACCAGCTTCGCAAAGACAAGTCCGGCATGACCCGTATGCTGGCCAGTCTGGAGAAGAAGGGCTTTATCAAGAGGCAAGGCTGTCCGAATGACCGTCGATGCACGAAAGTATATTTGACAGATGAAGGCCGCTCGCTTAGCGGTTATATCGATATGATCACGAAAACGACGAGGGAGCTGTTCGAACGGGGTTTCACGAATGAAGAGCAAGAAGAGCTTATTCGCTTGCTTACGAAGCTTCGCGAGAATGTGCAATTTGCCTCTCAGATGCCGCAAGGCTAGCAGTCTGACCCCTTTGGTTGATGTATCAACTAGATAAACTATTTTGGAGGGAAACAAGATGAAAGTAGCAGCAATTATCGGTAGCGTGCGCAAAGAATCGTACAACCTGAACCTGGCGCGTCATATGCAAAAACGCTACGCAGGCCGTCTGGATATTGAAATTGTAACGCTGAACGAAGTTGAAATGTACAACCAGGATATCGAAGCAGTGCCGCCGACAGGCGCTCAATCGGTTATCGATAAAGTGAAACAAGCGGATGCCGTGTTATGGGTAACGCCTGAATACAACGGCTCGATCTCCGGCGTTCTTCATAACATGATCGATTGGCTGTCCAGAGGAGAGAAAGTGCTAGTTGGCAAGCCATCCATGATCGCAGGCGCATCGATGGGTCAACTAGGTACGGTAAAGGCGCAAATGCATCTGCGCGACATCCTGTTCGCTCCTGGCGTGAACTCGCCGCTGCTGCCTGGCAACGAAGTGTACGTAGGCGCAGCTCATGAGAAATTCAACGCTCAAGGCGAACTGACACATGAGCCGACGATCGCGTTCCTTGATCAAGTTGTGAACAACTTCATCAAGTGGCACAACCGCCATTCGAAAGGCTTCAACTAATAACATGGGTAAGCAAATCCCCCGCCCACTCGCACAGGATTGTGTAGAGTGGGCGGGGGATTTTTTTGACCGCTTCAAACCGTTCTACTGTCCTTGCTCGTCTTGCTGTTCGGAAGCGAAAGCCTGGATGCTGTTTTGGCGGCGCTCATTTTTCTCCTGCAAGTTTTGTTTCTCTACAGTCGAAATCTCTTCAGCGTGCTCAGCCAAGTACTGGTTGGTTTCCTGCACGTTTTGCTCTGTGTTGTCGATATGCTGCTGCAGATGCTCTGCATTATCAGAGCGATTGTCCGGTTTTGCCATGTTCAATTCCTCCCATTCGTTTCAAAATCCTCCTTTAGAATGAACTGCAAACGCTGCTCTTATACGTAGATGGGCTGAAATTTAGTCTGATGCCATACGCACGGGCAAGAGATTCTGGATCTATTTGCTTGAATCCTTTTCGGTCATACATCCTACCTGTACAAAAGTATAGCTGCCTAACTTCTTTTAAAATGGTAAAATTGTAATTATTAGGTTCTATTTCTACAGGGATGCTGTGCATCATTTTGCAGCAATAATATTTGCAATCACTCATAACGAACCTGACCAGACCACACGGAGAGGTTTGTTTTTATTTTCGGTTCGTTTAGCCGATTATATATTTAGAGGAATTTGGGTGTATCATTACGAACATAGAAGAAGAGGGATTTTATGACATAGGGGCAAGGGGTCCATTTTCCTCAAAATAAACAGGCCGTTGCTTGATGTGTATGGTAACGATACCAAGGGTCACGCTGGAATTGCATTACTATGGATTGATCAGTTTGCTAGGATTGCCAAGAAGACCTTCGGGAATAGAAGTCGTTCGAATGAGGCGTCATCATTCAATAAACAGGGGAGCAACTAACCATGAATTTTTTGGAGCAGCTTGCGTATGAATGGTATTCGTATTCGGGATATTTCGTCAGAAGCAATATTAAATATGATAAGCGTCCAAACGGAGGATATGGCGGGGAGATGGACGTGGTCGCGTTTGATTATAAATCCAATAAGCTGATTCACATAGAGGCTTCCATGGATGCCGATTCCAATGCGATACGCGTGGAGAGATTTACCCGGAAGTTTGCGATCCCGATTGAAAAATATAATCTTTATCTCCATACGGAAGTGTCAACGGTGGAACAAATTGCGATTGTCGGCACCGCCAAATCTACGATTGATTTCGGCAACGGCATCAGGCATGTGACCATTCCGAGCTTCCTGAACTACATCACCAGGGAGATAAAGGATATCGACCCGATGAAAGCCGAGATTTCGGAAGGCTATCCGATCCTGCGGGGCATCCAATTCTCGAATTATTATTTGTTCAGAGAATGATCTAAACGGAGTGAACAGGCCAACGATATAGAAATAACGAACAAACCCGCGATTCGGTTAAGCGAATCGCGGGTTTTAATATAGAACCCGATACGGTTATGCTTTTATACACATTCAGGTGCAGTGAATCGGTACCTTAGACCATCCCGTTTTTCCTCATAAAATAGTCCATCGCCTGCTGCAGCCATTGATCTTCCTCAGGAGTGAACGGCGAGGGCATCATCGCTTCCAGCACCTTCAGCTGATCCTCATTAATCTCCGATAGCACCGTCAGATCCTGGACGTTATCGGTGCCAACATAATTCAAGCTGGTGTTCAGCTGTTCTTGCATGAGGGCCTGAACCTCCGCATCGTCGACCGGCCGGCCGAAGAGGCGTCTGACTTCATGAACAATGTCCACATATTGTTTGTCGAGCTGCTCCTGCTCCTCGAGAGGTCTATCGAATAGTCCGTTGACCATACCAGGCTCCAGAAATTGCTCCAGCCATTCACGCTGCTCATTTTCAGTCTGAATGCTTTGAATGATACTGATCATAATAGGGCTGTCGACTTCCTTTTTGTCCTCGAGCAAGGTCGTTGCCCTGGTAATGGCTTTGATTGCAGCATCGATCCGCTTGCGCTGGGCCTCCAGCGCTTCCTTCTGCGCGAAGAATGAGTCCAGCAAGCTGGTGTCGAAGCGGGGATGCCGGAGCAGGGTTTGGATATCCTCCAGACTGTAGCCCAGAAATTTCATCGTTACGATTTTTTGCAGTATGACAATATCGTCATCTCCATAATGCCGATGTCCGCTATGCGGGTCTTTGCAGGCTTTCAGAAGCCCGATCTCGTCGTAATAGTGAAGTGTCCGAATCGATAGGCCTGTCAGCTTCGCAAACTCTCCCACCGTGTAGGGCTTGGACTCCTTGGTCATGTTCATCCGCCTTTCCTTTATCGGGATTGTGGTATGAACCCATCTTATCTCCTCACGTAACGGAAGGCGCAACCCTTTGGTTTGCGGGGCGAGTCTTGCGTACGGAACGAAGCAGCCATAAGCAATAAACGGCGATAATCGCCAGCACGATATAGTCATACAGATGCGTGCTTGGTTCGTTTCCCGTCATGTTAATAAAATTATGCAAGCCATGAAAGAGAATCGTCAGCAGCACCGCTCTATGCTTCGCGACGAGCAGCGCCAGCATGAAGCCGATGCCAAATGCGTATACGATTTGGAGCAGCGTATCCTCCAGCGACTGGCCGCCAAGCGCTTGCAGCGCATGCGTAATGCCGAAGAATACACTGGAGATGATGACGGCGTACATAATGCCCTTATGCGCGAACACCCGCATCAGAATGCCGCGGAACAACGTTTCCTCCACGAATCCCACGAGCAGAAGTTGGGTAAGCAGAAGGTAGACGAAGGTTGAAGCTGGCGCTGCCGCAAAGCCGTTATTGGAAATGAGCAGCACAATCAGGATAAGCAAAAGGGGCGCGTAATCGAGCCACTGCCTTCCTTTGATTGCGGATATCCCGGTCAGGTAATAGGTCCGGGCGCGATTCTTGCGAATGAGAAAGAACAGCAGGAACAGGGCGAGCGGGATAAATCCAAGGAAAGGTGCGGCCGGATGCGTAAGCTCGGCAATGGACACATAAGCGCTGCCGCCTGCGACAAAGATAATGAGAGCCAGCTCGATCCATAGCAGAATGAGATAAGGTCTTTTTGCGATAGGTGTTTCCGTACTGGTCAGTTGCATCAGAATTCCCTCTTTTCGATAAGTTGCTTGAGCCAATCCAGCTCCATACGGTAAAATTGCAGGCCGTAGTGCATGACGGACATGCGGTAATAATAATCGTCTTTGTTCGGTATTTGGGTCAGCTCCTGTGCGACGATCCGCTCGACGGCTTCAATGCGCGACAGCACCGCAGTTTGTTCATGCATGAATAGTCCAAGATTCCGCACCCGCATATCCTGATCCAAATAATCATAGAAAAAAATCTTCACCAAATATTCGCGCCGGTTCGATTGCAGGGGCTCCCGCAGCCAGCTAAGGAAGCTCTGCCGCCCAGCCTCCGTTAATTCGTACAGCTTTTTGTTTTTGCTGTTGTTCGTTTCTTCCTCGGTCACCATGCCGCCTTCGACAAGCCGCTTCAGGGCGGGATATAAGCTTCCGTAGCTGATAGTAAAGTAGAGTCCGACGGTTTGCTCTGTCGTTTTCTTAATATCGTAGCCGCTCATCTTGCCTTCCATTAACATGCCAAGGATCACTTGTTCAACCATAAAAGTCCTCCATATATCGTGATGATATATCAATTTGATATATTAAATATAATTCTTATGTTAAAGGATGTCAATCACAAATTTGAAAAATGGAAAGAACGCCCTTACGGAATGAGGGGTATGGTAAAATGTGCTGTAGCGGGACCACATACAAAACTATGGTGAATTGAGGGCAAAGGAGCGGTGAGATGAAGGGGCCAAATTTCAGTATTGAAGGCAAAATCGCCATTGTGACGGGGGCGAGCAAAGGAATCGGTTACGGGCTGGCGCAAGCGCTGGCGGCTGCCGGAGCAAAGGTGGCGGCGACAGCGCGCAAGAAAGAGGATCTGGCATCATTAATGGATGAGATCAAGGAAGCCGGAGGGGAAGCGGCGGCTTATGCGCTGGATGTGCGCAATGTGGCTCAAATCAAAGAGGTATTCGGAGAGATTGCGGCCGACTTCGGACGCATTGATATTTTGGTCAACAACGCAGGGCTTGGCGAAGGAATGCTGGCAGAGGATGTGACGGAGGAATATTGGGACGCTATGCTCGACGTTAATCTGAAGGGCGTCTTCTTCTGCTGTCAGGCGGCGGGAAAATATATGCTGGAGCAAGGCTATGGCAAGATCGTCAACGTCAGCTCCCAGGTTAGTATCGTCGGTATTCCGGAAGGTGTGGCTTATTGCGCGTCGAAGGGCGGCGTGAATCAATTAACCAAGGTGCTGGCACTGGAATGGTCGAGCCGGGGTGTCAATATTAACGCGGTTGGGCCGACGTTCATCTATACGCCGGGAACAGCAGAGAGGCTCGATACCCCGGACTTCCGTGCGAATGTGCTCTCCCGCATTCCGGCTGGGCGCATCGGATCGATTGATGATGTGGCTGGCGCGGTTGTTTATCTTGCCTCACCTGCCGCAGACTTGGTAACAGGAACATTGCTGCTGGTAGACGGCGGCTGGACATCGCAATAGGAGGAGAACAACAATGGCAATGGAGCAACTTATGTTTGTTGAGATCGGAATGGGCATTGATCTGCATGGGCAAAATGTGACCAAAGCGGCGATTCGAGCCGTGCAGAATGCAATCCATCATAATTCCATGCCGGGCATTCGCACCGTCTTGCCTGACGGGGACTTGAACCGGATGAAAGTGAATGTTCGTCTGGCTGTGCCTGCCGATAAGGATAAGCTGGACCTTGAAGCAATAAAGGAGAAGCTACCCTATGGCCTGGTTACGTTCGAAGTGGTAGATGGAGGCATGCTGACGACAAGCGGCATTGTGCTTCCAGACAAGCAAGATGCCAATGATCTGGCTTATGTCGTCATTGCCTCTGTAGAGGTAGGGTACTAGCGCTCAAGCAGTCTTACAATATTGTCATGCAACTGAAAGCTAGATCAATGGTTGTCATCTTCATCTTCCTATAAGATAGACTCATAGGCCAAGGACAAAGGAGATGACAACATGGACAAGCGCATCGTAAGAAGTTTTGCCATCGTATTGGGCTGCCTGTTAAGCATTGTCTTTACCGGTCGCAACAATACCCAGTTCGCACAGGAACAGCAGCAAGGCGCAGAAGGCGTTTTACTATAAATAAAGCAGCTATAAGCAAGCCGGTCCGCCTTTGATGATGCGGACCGGCTTTTATTTGCTGCTTTGAATCAGGCTATGTACTGGTGGAGGTGGCATTTGTCTTTATACCTTCGTCTCGCAGCGTTCGCAGCTCGTTTTTGCCGAAGAAGAGACCGGACACTGCAGGCAGATACCGATGCGCGAACCATACTGCTGCCCATGAGCCAAGCAGCGCCAGAAGGAACCCGCCCCCATACCAGAGATGCAGGCTTGTCTCTGATGCGCCGTCCGGGCGAAGCATGCGGTAAGCCGCAAGAATGAGCGGGTGGATCAAATAAATGCCGAATGACAACGAGCCAAGCTCCCTCAGCCTGGCCAGCCAGATGCGGTCCGGGTTGAACCGATTGAACAGCTTGGCGGCAGCCCACAGGAACAGAAGAGCGGACAAGATCGTATAGACATTCCACAGCAAGGTGTATACATAGAGCGGCCGGACGATCACAGCCATTCGAAGATCGAACCATACGCTGGCATGCCACAGTCCGGTGAGTAGCCATACGAGACCGAAGGCAGCGATCACCCATCGGCGCATAGGCGAGATGCGGCCTTGGTTGTCGACGCTCCACTGCTTAATCGCTGGATAGCGAATACCCCAATAGGCTCCCAGCAGATAGAAGCTGATATAAGAAAAGGCCCAACTGCCTACGCTTGGAATAGGTATCCGCTCGTTCAAGCCGAAGAAGAGCCATTGCAGAAGCAGACCGAACGGAATGATCCACGGCAGTAACCTAGGCCATTTCTGAAGCAACCATAACGCAATCGGAAAGAGCAGATAGAATTGAATGCTGATAAACACAAAATAGAGATGGGAATACGCGGTTCCCGTTACGAGCTTGTGCGCAAAATCCAGCAAAAAGCTGGCAGGAAGATCAGCAGGAGCTCGGGTAAAGTAGACTAATAGGTAGTAGATTGTCGAAAATACAAGATATGGTATAATGATGTGAATCCATCTCTTTTTGTAAAAGAGGAGAATCGTTTCCTTGGATAAGGGGCGATGGTAGTAGTTCAGAAACAGCACGAAGCTGCTGAGGAAGATAAAGACGGGCGTACCGAATTTCAGAAATATATTGATGAAGTTATAGACGGGATAGCTATTCGGGTAGGCGAGCATCTCGACGGTGGAGAAGGAAGTGGCGTGAACGGCAAGCACGCCGATAATCGCAATGGCGCGCACGAGGTCGATTTCGGATAATCGGCTTCCTTTCAACTGAGCAACGATCGCACGTTCCATAACGGATTCTCCTAATCGATTAGTAGATTTCCCAGATTAACCTAGACCCATTATTGGATGAAAAGTCAACTTTAGTCAAGGGATAATATAGAAGGAGGCTTTATGCTGAGAAGAAACAAGAAAGTGACAGTGTCTGTCGCTGTGCTTCTCCTCTGCCTGCTGGCGGCAGCAGGGGCGGCGGGGTGGATGCTATACCAGAAGAAGACCGATACGAGTAATTCCAATCCCAGGCAAGCGCTGATTAAGGTGGAGTCGGCGGGGGAGCTTCAGCCTGATTACGATGTCATTGTGGCGGGCACCGACCCGGAGGGGATTGTAGCAGCATTATCTGCTGCGCGTAGCGGCCTGTCCGTTCTGCTTGCAGACGGACGCGATCGGGATATACTGGGCGGGCTCATGACGATCGGCTGGCTCAATTCGCTTGATCTGAATTACTCGCCGGAGCAATCGAAGCTCTCTGACAAACATCATTTTCTGAACAAGGGCATCTTCCAGGAGTGGTATGACCAGATCGAGGGCACCTCGTTCGATACGCATACGGCAGCCAATGTCTTCTATCGGATGATCTTGGCGGAGCCGAATATCGATCTGCTGATGAAGGTTCGCTCTATGGAGCCGATCGTGCTCGATTCCGGAGAGGCGAAGCGGGTAACCGGCCTAAATATCGTCACTGAAGAGGGAGACGCCAAGCAGATTGGAGCTGCGGCCGTGATTGATGCGACGCAGGATGGAGATATTGCGGCTGCGGCGGGCGTGCCTTATACGATCGGGCGAGCCGATGTCGGCAGACCGGAAGATCAGATGGCTGTTACGCTCGTCTTCCGGCTGAGCGGGGTTACGCAGGAAGTATGGGATTCCTTCGCCACGATCGGCGACGGCACGGGCATCGACAAGATGAGCGCATGGGGCTTCAAGGCGGCACGGGATTACGTCTCGTCCAATCCGGATCGCGTAGGCATCCGGGCGCTTAACGTCGGCAGGGAGAACGATGAGACAGTGCTCATCAATGCGATGCATATTTTTGATATCGATCCGCTCGACCCTGCATCTGTACAAGAAGCGCTGGAGATCGGCAGCAAGGAAGCGCCGCTTATTACGGAGTATCTCCGCAAGACGTACAAGCAGCTGGAGAACATCGAGTTTGCCGGTACAGCGCCGGAGCTGTACGTTCGGGAGACGCGGCATATGCAGGGAGAATACCGGCTGACTGCCGTTGATGTGGTCGACAATCGGGATTTCTGGGACGCTATAGCCTACGGCTCTTATAAAGTGGACATTCAGCGGATTAACTCTGTCGACAGGGGAGCCATTATCGTAGCGCCCAAGCAGTACGGCGTTCCGTTCCGCTCGCTGGTCCCGCTGGAGGTGGACCAATTGCTCGTTGTAGGACGCGCAGCCAGCTTCGACAGCATCCCGCATGGCAGCGCACGCGTTATTCCGCTAGGCATGGCAACCGGTCAAGCAGCAGGCGCTGCAGTGAAGCTGGCGGCGGAGAGAGGCATGACCTTCCGCGAGCTGTCGAAGTCCGAGGAAGCGATCGCTGAGCTGCGTGGTCGGCTGACCGAGCAGGGGATGGACCTTACTCATACGAGCTTCAAGGAGCCCGACTATATGAAGCATAAGCACTACAAGGGATTGCTCGCGGCGGTTAGCATGCTACTCACATTCGGCGGCGACTTTAACGAAGCGTTCCAGCTTGACGCCGGGGCGATGGCCGGACATTTCTCGAATAGCATGATGATGGTGAAGACGGTTCATCCGGATTTCTTCAAGGGCAATCCGTATGCAGCGTTAGAGGGACTGGAGGAGCCGAGCCAGCTTCCGCTCACCTTGGATCAGCTGGCCTACGCGGCTGCCGTTACGGCGGGTGTAGAAGCAAGTCGCGAATCCGCGCTGGATGAATTGAAGAGGCGGGATTGGCTGGCGTCGGAGACGATTGAATCGATTGCCGACCCCAATAAGCTGACGAATGGGGAGACATTCTCACTCGTACGTGATCTTGTGCAGCATTATGTCGGAGTCATATATGAATAAGAGAAGAGCCTTGGGCCTAGTTGGTCCAAGGCTTTTTATTATGCCGATGCGCATGTACGACGGCCCATGCTGCTCCTGAGTGCATGGGTTTGCTGGATGGCGTAAAGAGCAAGAGAGAATAAATTTGTTTTCTCGCAATGGAATGGAAAGATTGGGATGCCCTATTTTCAGCAGATAAGGTTCTCATATAGCCCCAGGTTTGATATACTCAATGACGACAATGATAATCATTATCGTTTATTGGGGTGGTCTTTTTGAGTTCGGCATTTGATTCGAAATGGGACATAGATGTAAGCCGATTAAGCGTCAAGCTGAGGGCGGTAGAGCTGTTGACGGGGGCTACAGATGAGCTGATTAAGCAGCATCTAACTGTAAACGGGACGTTCATTATACCGCTAGGCGGATATGGCAAGCTGAGACGAGAGCATGGCAGCGTGGAGCTGGAGCCGGATCATGTCTACGCATGCGCGCCGGAGAGTACCTTTGGCCTGGAAGCGGAAGAGAAGGGGGAACTCTCTGTCTGCTTGATCAGACTGGACATTGCGATGGCATGTGAGGAGCGCCCGCATCTGGATGCCGAACAGGACGAACAGCGACTTGCCACGAGACTCTTCGAGCAATTGGACGGACGAATGATCGGGCCGCCAGGCCATGCCGCTGCGCTTAGCCGGTCGGTTCTGGATCACTTTGCAAGCGGGGAAGCGATGAAGAGATGGCGGGCTCGTCTGGATTGCGAAGAATTGTTGTACGAGCTGATCGCTACGGGCAGAAAGGATCGGCAGTTGGGCACACGGGGAGCGCTGGAGCGTGTACGGGCCTATATCGACGATCATTACAACGAAGAGATTGTAATAGAGCGTCTTGCCGGGATTGCGGAGCTAAGTCCCAAATATTTTGTCGACATTTTCAAAAAAACGTATGGCGTGAGCGCAATGGATTATTTGGCGGGTGTACGAATTAACCGAGCCAAGATGCTGATGCTGCGTTCCGACCGGTTGCTCCGCGACATCGCTCATGAGGTCGGCTATGCGGATGAGTTTTATTTTAGCCGCAAGTTCAAGCAAATTGCTGGTATGTCTCCATCTGCTTATATGAAGAAGCGCGGCCGCAAGGTTGCCGCATATGGTTCGACGTCGCTGACAGGATATCTGCTTGCGCTTGGCATCGTTCCATTCGCTGCGCCGCTTCATCTGAAGTGGAGCCGAGGTTATTACGACCGCTACGGAGCCGATATTCCCGTTCATTTGGATGCGTACCGCCAGAATCATTATAAGGAATCCAATATTGCCAAGCTAGAGAGCGCACGACCCGAGCTCATCGTAAGCAACTACAATCTGGAGCAATGGGAGAAGGACAGGCTGTCTGCGATCGCACCTGTATTCGAGATGCCGGAGGACGGATGCGGCTGGCGCGAAAAGCTGATACGGTTGGCAGAATGGCTTGGCGAGGAGCAGGAGGCGCAGCGGTGGTTTCAGCAATTCGAGGAGAAATCATTGTCTCTACGGGCCAGCATAAGGGCTCAAGCCAAGCCTTACCCCTGTCAAGTGCTTTCGCTGAAGCTGCTGAAGGATAAGCTCTATGTTCACAATAGCTTCTGTCTTCAGGATGTGTTGTATGACGAGCTTGGATTGCTGCCTGCTGAATCAAGCTTAGAGCCGGAAGAGAATCAGCTGGTAACGCTGCAGCAGCTGTCGAGATTGAAGGCGGACCTGGTGCTGCTGCTCGTCTGTCAGGAGTCGGAGACGCTGGAGCACTGGGCTGCCGTCAAGCAGTCCACAGAATGGATGTCGCTGCCGCATGTGGTTAACCGGAAGCTGCATCTGATTGAATCCGACCCATGGCGGGAATATAGCCCGCTTGCGATAGTGCGCATGCTGGAGGACATGGCTTCATTGCTAACAGGAAATCGTCCATAACGGAACAGGAAAATGTCCATGGTCATGCAAAAACTCTTCCACTATAATTGCTAATGATATTCATTATCAATTACGGAGGAGAAGAGAGGAGCAATACAGTACGATGAAAAAAGCGATATGGAGCATTCTGCTGATCGTAGCTATGGCGGCGATTATGACAGCATGCGGAGGTAATAAAGAGGGTAATGTGCCGGCGAACGGACAAGGGGGAGCTGCCCAGACAGACCAGAACACGGCAGCAGGCAATAATGGAACGGGCGGCGAAGAGCCTGCCAAGGAAGAGGAGTCTGGCACTCAGAAGATAACGTATCTGGACCAGGAATATGAATTGCCGGCTAAGGTAGAGCGCATCGTCATTGCCGGTGCGGTAGAAGCGATGGAGGATTCCATCGTGCTGGATGTGAATCCGGTCGGTGCCAATAGCTTCTCTGGCGTATTCCCGCCGCTGTTCGAATCGATTACAAAAAATGCGGTTTCTGTCGGAGAGAAAACAGAGCCTAACTATGAAGCGATTCTGTCCCTGAAGCCGGATGTTATTCTCGGCTCGACGAAATTCCCTCCAGAAGCGGCAGAGAAGCTGTCGGCGATTGCACCGACAATCCTCTATTCCCACGTTTCGACGAATTGGGAAGCCAACCTGAAGTTGCTGGGCGAGCTTAGCGGCAAGCAAGAGCAGGCGGAAGCAGAGATCAGCAAATATAAAGCAGACCTTGTAGCGGCCAAGCTTGAAGTGGGCGATAGCCTGAAGGATAAGAAGGTAGTAGTTGTCCGTCTTCGCGGCGGTCAAATGTACGTGTACCCGGCGAATGTGTATTTCAACCCAAGCTTATATGAAGAGCTAGGTCTGGCCGTTCCGGCTGAGATTGCGGCGGCGAAAGCGCAAGAAGCGCTGTCTGTCGAGAAGTTTGCCGAGATGAATCCGGATTATCTGTTCCTTCAATTCTCACCGGATGAGAACAAGGATACGCCGAATGCGCTTGAAGAGCTGCAAGCTAACCCCATTATGAAGAGCGCGGCTGCATTCAAGAACGGCAAGGCTTTTGTCAACGTAATTGATCCGCTCGCACAAGGCGGTACGGCGTACAGCAAGATCGAGTTCTTGAAGGCTGCAGTTGAGAAGCTGAAAAACTAGGACTCTCTCCATCAATAATCTATAAGGCGTGTTATTATGCGACACAAACGTTCGCTGCCGGTTGTCATCCTCGTGATGGCGCCGGCAGCCGCTATATTCATGATCTGGTTATCCATATCGTTCGGGGCCAAAAGCATCTCTGCGGAGATGGTATGGGATGCAGTCTTTCACTTTGATCCAGACAATGTCGATCATCAAATCATTCATGTATCCCGGTTGCCGAGAGTGATCGGAGCTTTGCTTATTGGAGCATTTCTCGCGGTATCTGGCGCTTTGATGCAAGGCATGACGAGGAATTATTTGGCATCACCTGCTATTATGGGTGTCTCGGACGGATCGGTCTTCCTAGTCACAATCGCCATGATTTTTGTGCCGAGCGGTGGGTCTGTAAGCTTAATTGCTTTCTCGATGATCGGCTCGGCGATTGGAGCGGGCATTGTCTTTGGTATCGCCTCGCTTATTCCAGGCGGTATGTCTCCTGTTAAGCTGGCTATATTGGGTACGATAATCGGAACCTTTTTGAGCGGGCTGTCGGCCGTCATGTCAAGCTACTTTCAAATTTCGCAGGGGCTTAGCTTCTGGTACAATGCCCGGCTCCATCAGATGGACCCGGAGCTGATCAAGCTGGCGATTCCGTTTGCGGTTGTCGGTCTGGCACTGGCGGTTGGCTTGTCCCGCTCGATTACAGTGATGTCGCTCGGGGATGACGTATCAGCCGGACTTGGGCAGCGAACGGTACTTGTCAAAGGACTTGCCATCTTATCGGTGGTCATCCTCACAGGTGTAGCCGTTGCGCTGGCAGGGAAGATTGCGTTCGTCGGTCTTATTATTCCGCATATTGCAAGATTCCTGACAGGCGTCGATTACCGCTGGATTATACCGGTATCGGGCGTGCTTGGCGCATTGTTCCTGGCGCTATGCGATGTCCTGTCCCGATTTATCAACCAGCCCTTCGAGACGCCGATCGGCGTAGTGACGGCGCTATTTGGTGTACCGTTCTTTCTCTATCTGATCAAGACGAGAGGGGGCGGCAAGCATGTTTGAGCGGCAATCGCCTGCAAGGTTCTGGCTCGTCGCGGCATCAACGGTCGCAATTATGGTGTTCGGGGCTTACTTGAGCCTTACGAACGGGATGTTCGACATGTCGGTTGCGGACGTGTTGAAGACGCTGCTGCGTATCGGGGAGTCTAGCCGGGAGCATGATCTGGTCATCGTTACGTTCAGGCTGCCCAGAATCGTTCTTGCAATATTGGTAGGCTTTGCCCTTGGCATGGCCGGGTCAGTCATACAAGGTGTCATGCGCAACGGGCTGGCCGATCCCGGTATTCTGGGCATTAATGCGGGCGCGGGCATGGCCGTGGTGCTGTTCATGTTCTTTTTCCAAGGCACGGTCAATGCAACCGGTTGGGCTGCAGTTATGATGATGCCTATGTTCGGATTGATCGGCGGTCTTCTAGCGACCACACTAATCTATATGTTCGCCCGGGAACAGGGCAGGCTGGACCCGCAACGGTTCATTCTGGTCGGCATCGCTATTGCATCAGGGTTCGGTGCAATTACGATGTACGTGTCGCTTAAGATGAATCCGAATGATTTTGAGATGGCCACCGTATGGCTGGCAGGAAGCATCTATAGCGCGAATTGGAAGTTCGTTGCTACTATGCTGCCTTGGCTTATCCTGATTCCGCCTGTTCTGTGGTGGAGAGCGCGCACGCTTGATATGCTCCAGTTAGGCGAATATAATGCAACCGGCCTCGGCGTTCCTGTCGAGCGGGAGAAGAATGTGCTGCTTGCTTGCAGTATCGGTCTGGTCAGCGCAAGTGTTGCAGTATCGGGCAGCGTCGGTTTTGTAGGCTTGATCGCGCCTCATATCGCCAGACGTCTGGTCGGCTTGCGGCATCGTTCCATCGTTCCAATCAGCGGGCTGATCGGAGCGGCTATGGTGGTTGTCGGCGACTTTATCGGAAAGACGGTATTCGCTCCTGCCGAGCTTGCGGTCGGTATCGTCATCTCGGTGATCGGGGTGCCGTATTTTGTCTACCTGTTAATCCGTTCAAGGAGCTAGAGAGAAAAGGAGAGGACCAGCATGATTCATTTTCAACGTATAGAGGCATTGGGCCGGGAGCTGCTCATCTATCTTCCGCCTTCGTATCATCGGGAGCCGAACAGAAGATTTCCTGTCGCTTACGTCCAGGACGGCGGCGAGCTGTTCGAGATGGTGTCCAATCAGTTGGACCATCTGGCCGCTCAGGAGAAGCTGGAAGAAATCCTGTTCGTCGGTGTGAAGCCGCATAACCGGAATGAGGAATATACGCCTTGGCCGGCCCCGCCTCTGCTGGACAGCTATCCTCCCTTCGGCGGCAAGGGGCGCCAGTATGTAGATGAGCTTGCGGACCGATTAAAGCCTTATATTGACGAGAGGTATCGAACCAAGCCGGAAGCGGAGCATACAGCCATTATCGGCGGCTCCTTCGGTGGACTCATCTCGCTGTTCGCGGGTTATTGGCGGCCCGATGTCTTCGGGCGGCTGGGAATTCTGTCGGCTTCATTCTGGTTTGAGGGCGTGATGTCCTTCGTGAAGGAGCAGCCTGCGCTGCCGGATTCCCTGCGGGTTTATATGTCGGTGGGCGATTGCGAAGGCATCTATAAATCTAACATTCAGAGGAATATGGTTCCTTATTCCGTAGAAGCGTCAGAGCTGTTCCTGCAAAAGGGCTTTCCTGCCGAGCAGCTGCGCTTCGAGCTGAGGGAGGGCGGGACGCATGACAGCCTCTACATGTCGGAGCATCTGCTCCGGTCGCTGTCATGGCTGTTCCCCGTTCATGTGGAACAAGCTGCCAAGCCGTCTGTAACGTTCGAATCGGAAGAGAGCACAGAGGAGTACAGCATTCCGGGCACTCGCCGCTTCGCGATCCGCTCCCGGAAGACAGGAAGGGAATACCATATCTTTCTGTGGCAGCCCAAGACTGCTCCCCCGGAGGAGGGCTATTCCGTTCTGTACTCGCTGGACGGCAACGCTACATTCGGTACGCTGGCGGAAGCGATGAGGCTGCAAGGCCGCAAGCCGCATGGGATGGAGCCTCAAGTTATTGTAGCGATCGGTTATGATTCGGAGGAGCCGATTGTATCGGGGCCGCGATTCTACGACTATACGATTCCTGCAAGCTTGTCCGAGCTGCCTGCCAGGCCGGATGGCTCCGTTTGGCCGGAGGTCGGCGGTGCGGAAGCATTCGCTGATTTCATCGAGGATGAGCTAATGCCTGTCATTGAAGGCATGGTGCGGATTAACCGGAAGCGGCAGACGCTGTTCGGCCATTCCTTGGGCGGATTCTTCGCCCTGCATATGCTTTTCAGCCGCCCCGGTTCCTATCAGGGCTATATTGCGGGTAGTCCCTCCATCTGGTGGAAGGGGCATGATCTGCTGAAGCGATGGCCGGAAGTAGAGGACAAGCTGCGCAGCGGAGAAATAGAGGCATCGCTTCTTATTGGCATCGGGTCGGACGAGAAACCGTCGATGGTCGCTGATGCGGAGCGGCTGTATGAGCTGATGCTTCCGTATGCAGGAGAGCGGTTCAAGCTTTGCTACCGGAAGTTCGACAACGAGGGGCATGTATCGGTATTGCCCCCGCTTGTAAGCGAGCTGCTGAGGTTTATCCAATAAAAGGAGTAAGCGGTCAAGAGGGCCGCTTGCTCCTTTTTAACGTTTGGCTGCCGACTAGCCTGAATGTCGGTCTGCCAGCCGGATTCTCTCGCTCATGCGCTAATCTAGCGCGAACCGGGTGAATAGCTGCCAGAGCAGCTCGCGCCGGCTGTTCACGTTTGTTTTGTCAAAGATCGATTTTAAGTGATCCTGGACAGTGTAGGCGGAGATATGCAGCTTGGCGGCAATTTCTTTGGTCGAGGAGCCGCGGAAAATGAGCTCCGCAACTTCCATCTCCCGGGAAGTCAGCGCATACGCCTTGGCGAGCAAGGGGAGAATTTCGGAAGGCTTCGCAAGCTCGAATTGCACGGCGATGCCGTAGCGACCGGCCTCCCCGCGCCGATCGTCCAGCCGGATCGCACGCAGAGTCAGATAGGTGCCGTCCGGAATACGGACGGTAGTGCGGGCTTCACTGCCAAGGGCGGCTGCCGCTTTGGCGCATACAGCTTGCAGTGGCCTCGGCATGGAGGATTCCGGCAGCTGCTCCCACTCGCGTAAGTAAGCCAGCCATTCATCCGCGATCCCATTGACATAGTGGGGAGCCAGAGCATCGTCGAGAACCAAGAGCGCAGGCTCTTGCTGAGCTAACTTATGCGATGCGGCTTCCGGTACAGTCAGCGTATAGGTCCGCAGCGCGCGGGCAATCACAGGGGCAATATCCGCTATTCTATCCAGTTCATGCTGCTCGAAGGGAGGGGCATGAGCGGAGCGGAACAACGTCAAGAAGCCCCAGCATGCCCCGTCGTCGGTTAGCGCGGCCCGGAGTTCGTCGATGAAGCCTGCCGGTTCCAGGATGGTGCGATACCGGATGCTTTGCTCTGGCTGTCCTTCTGTAGCGAGCTGCAGGGAGGCGATGGACGGCTGGGTGCTCGCTAGCAGATGATAGGCATGGATGTCATCCGCTCCGTACTCCAGCTCGAACAGCTTGCTGTGAATAGGCTCTATGCCTTCTTCGGTCATAGCTCCTGTAGACAGCAGCGTAATGGGATCGACGGAGGTGCAGCACGCCGCATCGAAGGGCAGGAGCTCACGCAGCAGCGGCAGCAAGCCCTCACGGAAGCTGCGGGCCAGCGGCGAATGGATGCGCAGCGCTTCTATGCGTTTTGAGTAAGAGGCCATATCGGTTCCTTTCTGCCAATCCAACAATCCCATGAATATGGGATAGCGATATAAGGGCATAGCCTTATAATTGAGAATAATTCTTACTACATTGTAAGGGAGCATCGTTGGAAAGGAAAGCGAGGTTGTAAATATGAAGAAGACGGATATTGTAGTGGTGGGCGGTTACGGACATGTAGGGAGCGGTATTTGCATGAGACTGGGCCGTTTATTTCCCGGCAGGGTAATAGCGGCAGGCCGAAGCTTGAAGAAAGCGCAAGCCTATTGCGATCAGACAGGGGGGAGAATAAGACCTCTGGCGCTAAATGTGAACGAGAGGCCAAGCCAAGACTGGTTCGACTCGGTCAAGCTAGTCATCATGTGCCTGGATCAGCAAGATACGGCATGGGCAGAAGCATGCTTGCGAAGCGGAACGCATTATGTAGATATATCGGCGAAGGCGCCATTCTTGCGGCAGTTGAAGAAGCTGGACGCCATAGCCCGGGAGGCGGGCTCCACCGCTGTATGCAGCGTCGGACTTGCTCCGGGGATGACTAATTTGCTTGCGATGGAGACGGCAGTTGAACTGGACGAGGTGACCGATATCGCAATCTCCATCATGCTTGGTCTTGGAGAGAAGCATGGCAGGGCCGCAATTGAATGGACGATCGACAGCTTCGTGGGCGCGCCCTTCGAGATTAGAGAGAATGGCCGAGTTGTTAAGAAACGGCCATTCACCGAGGGAAGGAAGGCGGACTTCGGAATTAGCGGCAGACGAACGGCTTACCGATTTCCCTTCTCTGATCAACTGACGCTGGCGGATACGCTTGGGACGGTGAATGTGTCGACAAGGCTGTGCTTTGATTCCCGGGTCGTAACGAGCAGCCTTGGCGCGATGGCGGCAATCGGGCTTCCAGGTTTGCTGGCCAAGGACGGTATCAAAGCAGCTTTGGCGGATAGCTTCGATCGGTTCAGCTTCGGTTCAGATCGATATGCCGTACGCGTAGATACGCTCGGGACGAAAGGAGGCGAAAGGGTCTGCTCCAGCGCGCTGCTGACAGGGCGGGAGGAAGGGGCGGTAACCTCCGCCGCCGCAGCGGCAACGGCGCAATTATTATACACAGGCGAACCGCCCTCGGGCGTCTATCATTCCGAGGAAATCTTCCATCTCGAGGAAGAGAGCGGCTTGCTGCGACTGGCTACGCAAGACGCATGGAGACACGGAGCACATCGGCTCAGGTCGGAGATTGACGGGGCTGAGCTAAAGCGAGATTGGAAAGTCCTTCGGCAGTCAGGCACATAGCAGCTTTCATCCATTCAAAAAAAACGCGCAGCAGGACGTCCCTCGACGTCATGCTGCGCGGTTATGCTGTCTGATGCGTTATGCGTTATGCGGTATGCAGGGCGGCGCGGCTGCCATCCATCTGCCGCCATAGACTGCGATAGAGTCCCTCTTCCCGGTGCAGCAGCTCGGCATGTGTTCCGGCTTCGACGATCGCGCCGTTCTCCATGGCGACAATGGTATCGGCTTCTTGAACGGTCGTCAGCCTGTGGGCGATGACGAGCACGGAGCTTCCGCGTTCCTTGGAACGCTTGAGAATGGCCTCCATCACTTTGCGTTCCGTCTCCAGATCCAGTGCGGAGGTCGCTTCGTCGAAGATCCAGACAGGCCGATCGGCGAGGACCGCTCTCGCAATAGCCAGCCGCTGCTTCTGTCCTCCGCTTAGCGAATTGCCATGCTCGCTCATGACGGTAGCATAGCCTTTCGGCAAGGCTTGAATGAAACCATGGGCTTCCGCGATCATCGCCGCTTCGATCAGCTCCTCCTCGGTTGCCTCCGGCTTCGCCATAAGCAGATTGTCGCGGATCGACCCGGCATAGAGATAAGGACGCTGCGGCACATAGGAGACAAATTGCCTGGCTTGCTCCGCGCTCTCTATGGTAGCGGCTCCGCATACCTTTACAGTGCCGGCGGTAGGGAAGAGAAGACCGGCACCAAGCTTGGCGACTGTAGATTTGCCTGAGCCGCTTGATCCGACGATTGCCATGAACGAAGCTGGTCTCAGCGCAAGCTTGAACTCGTCAAGCAGAGGAGGGATTGACGCCCTTTCGTCCGAAGGTGCCTGCTTCTCGGCCTCCTGAATTCCCGCATGCTCATCGTAGCCGAACTGCACGTTGTGCCAAGTTAGACTGGCTTCCTGATCGTCTGCTGAACTATTGATTTCCCCGTTATGCTCCGGTTCTTTCTCTGCATTCCATATGCTGGCGATTCGAATGGCGGCGCCTTTGGATTCCTGGATTTGTCCCCATAGCTGCCCCAGTGCGAGCAGCGGATTATAAACTCTCCAGATGAGAATGAAGAATGCCATTAGTGCTCCGATATGAATTTTGCCCTCTACGGCAAGCCAGGCGACGACAAGAATGGTACCCCATGCGATCAGTAATGCGGACGTAACGGACAGTGTCTGGACAAGCGCTTGCCACCACATTCTGCGCATATACAGGTCGTTAAGCTTCTGGCGTTCATGAACGAATCGCTCCGTCATCCATTCCTGGGCATCGAAGGCCCTCAGCATATCCATGCTTTGAAGGGCATCCTGCTGGCATTGCTTCAGCACGCTTTCTTGATCCGCTACCCGCTTGCCGATATTCATCAGCCGATGGCGCAGCAGATGGCTCCCCAGCAGGCATAGGGGCATGAGCAGTATGACACCGAGTGCTACCTGCCATTGCAGCGTGAACATATAGATGCAAGCAAAGATAAGCATGAGAACCTGGGTACCCATATTGTTAAAGATCGTGACCGGCAGGAGAGTAACTTTATTCGAATCCCAGTAAATTCGCTGCTGCAGATCGGCGGAATGTGAAGCTTGCGCTTTCTCCAGCGGCAGCCGCTGCGCATGATCGGCCAGATCAAGCGCAACGTTGCGGTGAAGGATACTCATATTGTTTTGCTTGAGATAGTGCCCGATCAGTCCAAGCACAGTCAGCACAAGCAGGCCGATGTTAAAGCCGATGAGCAAGTTTCTTACTTTGTCCAGCTCACCCGTCTCCAAGAAATTAAAGTAAAATTCCATCATCATCGGAATAAGGAGGTGAATGACCAGATCGGTCAGGCAGAGAAAAATCGCGAGTACGAATAACGTTCGGCTGCTGCCGAGCCGGCTCCATAGCAGCGGAATAAGCTCCCGGAGGCGCGGAGTGGCGCTTAGCTGCGGCGCTTGTTTCATCAAGCCGTCCTCCCTTCGGTATCGTTGTCCTGCCAGTCGCCCGCTTGAACGAGTGCAGCATAGCGGCCTTGCATCTGCATCAGCTCATGATGCGTACCAGATTCCATACACTGCCCGTCTTCCACATATAAGATGCAATCCGCATCCCTCACGGTGGAGAGACGATGGGCAACCACAATGACGGTGCGGCCCTTGGCGATGGTACGCAGCGCTTCCTGCATGGCCGCTTCATTGGCGGCATCGAGTGCGCTTGTCGGTTCGTCGAGCAGCAGCACGCGCGGATTGCGGATATAGGCCCGGGCTAACGCGAGCCGTTGCTTTTGTCCGCCGGAGAGTCGCCCGCCGCCTTCGCCCAGACGATGCTCATATCCACCGGGCAAGTCATTGATGAATGAATGCGCATTGGCGAGCAGGGCGGCCTGCCGGATCTCCTCGTCCGTGGCATCCAGCTTGCCGATGCGGATATTGTCAGCGACGGTAGCATCGAGAATTACAGAGTCCTGCGGCAAATAAGCCGCATGGTCGCGCCACTGCTTCCAATTGCCTTCATGAAGCGGGGTTGCGCCATGCCGGATGATGCCTTCATCCGGCGGGTACAGCCCAAGCAGCAGCTTAAGGAGCGTGCTCTTGCCGCTTCCGCTTGGGCCTACGATCGCCGTCTTCTGTCCGTGGCGGAAGGTCGCAGAGAAGCTCTGAAGCACAGGGTTGTCGCCATAATGGAACGTACAGCCCACAAGGCTGATGTCCGCATCCTGGGTCCATTCCGGCGATTCATCGCCGTTGCCGGATTGCTTGGCTTTGGAGTCGGCCGGTTGTTCCGCCAGTTCCAGCGCACGGCTCGCATGGGCGATGGCATCCTGTACCGCTGCCCATGTATTGGCAATATGTGCAAGCGGGAAGATGATTCGCTCATAGGAGAGAATGAAGGCTGCTATTGCTCCGATGCCTAGTGTGCCTTGGACGACCATCCAGGCGCCCATGCCGAAAATATAGGTTTGTCCGAAGAGAAATCCAATCATAATGGCAGAATTGGTGACGGCGCGGTACATATCCGTGCGAAGCCAGCGGCGCCTTGTTATCTCCACTTGCTGTACCCATTTCTGGTTAAAATCCTTACGTCTATTGAAACTGCGGGTGACCTCCGCACCTTGCAATTGGTCCAGCAAGGCGGCATCCGTCTCGGCTTGAGCCGTGTTCGTCCGCTCTTGATTAATGCGGATAGGCTTACCGAGCATGTTGCTTAACAGCGGTATGAGCAGTGCGGCGACAAGCGCGCCCGCCATAAGCTGCCAGGACAGCACAGTCAGATAAGCGAACAAAAACACGATGGACAGAACGTTCTGCACGAGCTCAGGCAGCTTCTCATTCAGTCCGGCTTGTGCGCTGACTGCTGACTGGTTCATCCGCTGAAGCTTGTCGCCGGTATGCCAGCTGTTATATTTCACCAGCCGCATGATGAATAACCCGTTCAAGATATCGCGTTGCAGATTGAGCGTTGTCCGGTTGGATAAGCGCTGCATCAGGAAGGCTTGCACGAACGAAATGAGAAGCTCGGAGGCGAATATGGCCCCGAACCAGAGTGCCGCTACCGACAAGGCATTGCCGTCCAGCGCATATGCCGCATCGAAGAGCCGCCGCATCGCCTCGGCCCAGCCGACCGGAAGCAGTGATGCGACAATGGCGATCATGCTGACGCCGGCATAGGAGAGCCATTGCTTCTTAGCGCGTCTCAGCATAAGAATAAGGATAGACAGGGATCCCTGCTTCGATGAAGTATTCAAACCCGCACCTCCGAAAGTGTTCTATAACCAATAATGTCATAAATGGGCAGAACTTAATAGCCCCTATGGAATGAATGGTGATACATCTTCAGACGGAGATGCGAACGAAGCCGTTTCTGACTTGCGCCGCCCAGTTCTGCAAAGCTTCCTTCCACAGCCCAGATACTGACGTGCGGGATGGGACTAGGAAAGGAGATACGTGTATCCATGTATGAACATGACAATTGCAGAATTGGGTGGTAGCTATAGTATTGCAGCGGTGGATTGGGCGTATGACTCAAATGACAGAAGCCGAGAAGTGTCGTCAACGGACCTCGAGCTGGCAGGAGGCCCCGTGATCCTAGACGGCATACGAAAGCGGGCAAGAGGCAAGAAGCAGGGTGCGCAGCTCGTTCCAATGTTGAATCGGACATGAGTAGGAGCGGATGATTCCCAAATACAAGTCGATGGCTCCGCTAATAATAGGACGCTGCTTCTCCGGGAGACGAGCCATCGCCCATTCGGCAGCCTCCAGCTTGGAATAAATCAGGCCTGTCTCGCGGTAGGACCAGATGCGCGCCAATGTCAGGGCGCCCATCGCCTCCGCAGCGTCAACCGTTCGCATCTCCGTATCCTCAGTCGTGGATGGAATCATCAGACACTCGGCATCGCTGCGCAGTGAATCCCAAAAGTGCGCCTCCGGCACGGCTGAGGAGATAACGGCAAGGGGCGGACCGTACAAGGCAATGCCAAGCTGCCGGGTAAGCGTTACATGGCAAGCCAAATCAGGGTCGGTGAGCTCATCCTTATACCAGAAGCCGCGGTCGTCCCAATAGGCCATCTCCGCATACTGTTTTCTCCAATAATCGCTAAAGTGAAATTGGTAGGGAGCGGGATGCTTCCATAGCTTGAGATCATCATGCAGCATAATGCTCACTTCGACCGGCGCTGGCGTACGATGGAACATCAGAAAGGCAAGCATGAGCTGATGTCTCTCGTCTGGTGTCAGCGGCCGATTGATGACCGCCAGCATATCCAGATCGCTGCGTCCAGGGTGATAAGCGCCCAGGCATATGGAGCCGTGAACGTAGAGGCCGATCAGTGCATCCCCTAAGAAATCATACATATAATTGTTAATGAGGAGAGCTTGGCGCCTGATGTCCGGCGGACAGTCCTCCCAATGTAAACCTTTCATTGTTGTTCTCCTTTTCCTTACGGCTGGCGTATTCAAGCTGCCGTATGCGTTTCATATTCTGAACTTTAAAGCAAGCCGGCTTGGCCGCGCAAGGTAAAACAAAGGCTATAGTCAATCTCTACCTTGTCTGGATTTCGAGAAGAGCATACAATGGAAATAAATACACATGTTCGTGTTTATCCGGTATACTGAAAAGGCATAAGAACAACAACAGGGAACGAACAATAGATTCATTCAAAGGAGTGAGAAGGCTTGCAATATGAGGTACTGAACAAAGGCGCCTTCGCTATGCTTCGCCTGAAGCTTGGTCAAGGCGAACGCGTGAAGGCAGAATCCGGCGCTATGGTATCCATGTCTTCAACGCTTGAGCTAAGAGGCACGACGGACGGCGGTATTATGCGGGGACTCGGCAGAATGCTGAGCGGAGAGAGCTTTTTCTTCCAGGAAGTGAACGCCGCCCGGGGCGGAGGCGAGCTGACGCTGGCTCCCAAGACGCTTGGCGATATAGAAGCCGTAGAACTGGACGGAACGTATACGCTGCTTGTACAGAAGGACGGATTTCTGGCGGGGACAGACGGAATTGAAGTGAGTACCAAAATGCAAAATTTGAGCAGGGGCTTGTTCTCAGGCGAGGGCTTCTTCGTGGTTGAGGTGAGAGGTTGGGGCACGGTGTTTTTATCCTCCTTCGGAGCCATTCATGAAGTCAAGCTGGGGCCGGGTGAAGAGATAGTCATTGATAACGGACATGTGGTCGCATGGCCAAGTACGATGGCCTACAGCATCGAGAAGTCTTCGAAGGGCTGGGTGTCTAGTTGGAAGAGCGGAGAGATGCTCGTTTGCCGGTTCCGCGGGGAAGGGACTGTTCTTATTCAGAGCCGGAATCCCGGCGCATTCGGCAATTGGATACAGCGATACATACCGACGTCATCAAAATAACCGAGACATAACGCGAATAAAGAAGGTCCCTCTTCATCCAGACGGGAGTACCGTACTCATGAAGAAGGACCTATTTATTCGAGGGTAAGACCGATCGGGCAATGATCGCTGCCCATGACGGCCGCGTCGATACGGACATCTGCAATTGTTGGGGCAAGCCGCTCAGATACAAGGAAGTAGTCGATGCGCCAACCCACGTTCCTCTCCCGCACCTTCGGCATGAACGACCACCAGGTGTAGGCATCCGTGCGATCGGGGTAGAGATAGCGGAACGAATCGACAAAGCCGGATTCAAGAAGCCGTGTCATGCAGGAGCGTTCCTCCGTAGTAAAGCCGGAATTGCCATGATTGGACTTGGCGTTTTTCAGATCAATCTCCTGATGGGCGACATTCAGGTCACCGCATATGATAACAGGCTTGCGGCTGTCGAGTCCCTTGATATACCCGAGGAACCGATTCTCCCATTCCAGCCGATAGTCGAGGCGAGAGAGATCCCGTCTCGCATTAGGCGTATAGACATTAACCAGATAATAGTGTTCGAATTCGAGCGTGATGACTCTGCCTTCGAACTCTTCGTTATCCTCCAGGCCATACCAGACCGACAAGGGCTCTATTTTGGTAAAGATCGCCGTACCGGAATAGCCTTTTTTCTCAGCATAATTCCAATATTGGCGGTATTGGTCTCCGAGCGGAAGGTCAATCTGTCCGAGCTGGAGCTTCGTCTCTTGCAGACAGAGGAAGTCTGCGCCGGTAGAAGCGAAATAATCCAGAAACCCTTTTTTGACGCAAGCTCGAAGACCGTTCACGTTCCAGGATATGAATGTGGTCATGGGTAAGGCTCCTTCTTACGTGTATAACGTTAGTAATAATAGCTGTTGCTTTCAGAAGCGATAAACACGACCGCCAACAAGACGATCAACGAGATAATCCCCCAAAGTATCGTGCCGATAATGCTGCAGACTAGGCCGCCGATCGCAAGACCGCGTCCTTGTTCTTGATCCCCGGATAGCTTGATCTCCTTGAGCGACAATGCGCCGAGGATGATGCCTACGATGCCGGGAAGAAAGCCGATATAAGGAATAATGATCGAACAGATGCCTAGTACCAAAGTGGCAATCGATTTTCCGTTCGTTTTGGGCGGTTGATAATAAGGTTGAAAATGCGGGGGCTGCTGATAGTGCTGTTGCTGCTGCGAATAGCCGCCCGATTGATAGTTTTGTTGTTGCTGCTGGTCGTCATTCTGATAGTGACTCAACGCGGTTCCTCCTTTTGTCTAACCAGGCGATTCGTGCGTGCCTGATCTGTAAAAATCATATCAAACATGTCTTTTGCATACAACAAAAGATTGTCAAGCAAGAGAGGAAAGGAACCATCATGAAGAAGAAAGCCGGGCCTGAATCCGTCAGCCATTATTACAGTATGTTACGCCGTTACTTGCTTCCACAGAAGTCAACATTGATCGGCCTTGCCCTATTGTTGTTTATTTCGATAGGTATACAGCTTATCAGCCCCCAAATTATCCGTTATTTTATCGATACGGCCCAGTCAGACCAACCACTGGAGCTGCTGATGTATGCGGCACTTATTTTTATCGGATTTTCTCTGGTCGGACAGATCATTAGCGTCATTGCGACTTATGTAAGCGAGAATTTGGCATGGCGTACGACCAATAAGCTGAGAGGCGATCTCGCAGAGCATTGCCTTAGGCTGGATATGTCATTCCACAAGTCCAACACATCGGGCTCGCTGATTGAGCGGGTAGATGGGGATGTAAATGCCCTAGCCAATTTTTTCTCCAGTTTTATTATTCATCTGGCCGGCAACCTGATTCTGATGATTGGGATTATTGTGCTGCTGTTCCGCGAAAATCTGTGGATCGGAGCGGGCATGCTTCTATTCGTCGTATTCGCGATGTTCATAATCCAGTGGATTCGCAAGTATGCAGCTCCTGTCTGGCAGAGTTGGCGGGGAGTCAACGCGGAGTTCTACGGCTTTATCGGCGAGCATCTGGAAGGAACGGAGGATACGCGCGCGAATGGAGCTTCCGGTTTCGTCATGCGCCGATTCTATTCGCTGCTTCGGCGGATGCTTCCGCTGCGCAGAAAGGCGTTCCTCGGATTTGCGTCGATGTGGATTACGACCATTATTGTGTTTGCGCTCGGCAATGCGATGGCTTTTGCCATTAGTGCCGTATTATGGAAGTCAGGAAGCATTACAATAGGCACCGTCTATCTGATCTTCTTCTACACGGAATTGCTGGCGAAGCCGATTGAGAAGATCCGAACACAGATTGAGGATTTGCAGAAAGCGGATGCAAGTCTGCAGCGAATAAAGGCGCTGTTCGCGCTCCAGCCCAAGGTACAGGACGG
Organism: Paenibacillus sp. NPDC057967; assembly: GCF_042887015.1. Taxonomy (NCBI): domain Bacteria; kingdom Bacillati; phylum Bacillota; class Bacilli; order Caryophanales; family Paenibacillaceae; genus Paenibacillus; species Paenibacillus sp. NPDC057967. The sequence goes on along the minus strand of NZ_JBHVQB010000001.1, from coordinate 640,487 downwards.
ACGCGGAGATGCGCTGCCAGACGGACCGCTGGCCGTACATATCGACCGCGTCACATTCGGATATGATGACCAGCCTACGCTATCCGATCTGGATATTGGGCTGAAGCCTGGCGAAGTGCTCGGCTTGCTGGGCAGGACAGGCAGCGGCAAGACGACGATCGGCCGTCTGCTGCTGCGGTTTTACGACCCGCAGCAAGGCAGCATTAAATTAAGCGGGATTGACATCAGAGATTGCCGATTGTCGGAAGTCAGGGACAAGGTGGGGCTGGTTACGCAGAATATCGAGATTATACAGGGCAGCGTACGGGACAATCTGACTTTCTATAATGAAGCCATTGAGGATAGGGCCATTATCGAAGTGCTCCATGGTTTGGGCTTGGCCTCCTGGTACGGTTCGTTGCCGGACGGCCTCGATACAAGGCTGGATTCGGGAGGCGGAAGCTTGTCGGCAGGCGAAGCGCAATTGCTTGCCTTTGCGAGGGTGTTTCTGAACAACCCGGGACTGGTCATTCTGGACGAGGCGTCTTCGCGGCTTGACCCCATTACGGAGCATCGTCTGGAGAAGGCGATTGACAAGCTGCTGCGCGAGCGAACTTGTGTCATTATCGCGCATCGTCTTGCCACGATTCAGCGGGCGGATCGCATCGTGATTCTGGAGCAAGGGCGTATAGTGGAACACGGCGAGCGGACCAAGCTGGCGAGTGATCCTTCTTCGAGATTCAGCCTCATGCTCGCAGCGGGATTGGAGGAGGCGACAGTATGAGTTCATTTCAATATATGATGCGGCTGATCGGTTACCGCAAGGGCTGGTATATCGCCAATGCCTTGATGTGGACGATCATCTATCTGATGCCGATCTTCCCAGGTCTCATAATGAAGATGTTTTTCGATTCCCTTGAGCTGAGCGGCGCCGTTGCAATCGGAACAGGTACCATTATCGCGCTGCTGCTAGGCGCAGCGATCGCAAGAAGCGCAAGTATCTGGATTGGCTTTATTACAGATGTGAACTTTCGTTTCCGTATGGGCATGCTGCTCCGCCGCAACCTGCTGGAGCATGTGCTGAAGGAGCCGGGGGCTAAAGCAATTCCTTGCTCGCCTGGCGAGGCGATCAGCCACTTCCGGGATGACGTGGATCAGTCGGAGGAAGCGGTAAGCTGGTCGGTCGACGTATTCGGCATGACCTGCTTTGCGGTGGTTGCCTGCTTTATCCTCGTTCGTATTGACGCACAGATGACGATGCTTGTATTCCTGCCGCTGGTGCTGGTAGTCATTGCAGCACAACTGGCGACGACGAGGCTGCAGAAGTACCGCTCCGCGAGCCGCGAAGCGACCTCTCAGGTGACAGGCGCGATCAGCGATATGTTCGGCAACGTGCAGGCCATTCAGGTTGCCGGAGCGGAGAAGCGGGTCGTGGACCGCTTCCGCTCGCTGAATGATACTCGCCGCAAAACGATGCTGAAGGATAAGCTGATGACGGAGGGACTGGATTCAATCTTCTCCAATACGGTCAATCTGGGAACGGGCTTGATTCTGCTGCTGGCAGGGAGCAAGATGCGGGGCGGGGACTTTGCGGTAGGTGACTTTGCATTATTCATCTATTACTTGACCTTCGTCACGCAATTCATCTCCAACTTCGGCAAGTTCCTAACCTACTTCAAGCAGATGGGCGTAGCCTTGACTCGATTGACATGGATCTTGCAGGGCGCTCCGGCCAAGCTGCTGACGGCGTTCAAGCCGTTGCATCTCCGCAAGGAAGACAGCGGGGCTTCGGCCAACACAGAGCCGCTGTCGTCAGGCGACAAGTTGCAGCAGCTCACCGCGAAGGGATTAACGTACCGGTATCCCGAGACAGGACGGGGCATCGAGCATATTGATTTGAAGCTGAAAAGAGGAGCCTTTACCGTCGTAACCGGACCAATCGGGTCGGGCAAGACAACATTAGTTCGGACACTTCTAGGCTTGTTGCCGAAGGATAGCGGGGATGTCCGCTGGAACGGTCAGCTGGTGGAGGACCCCGGCTCTTTCTTCATCCCTCCCCGCAGCGCTTACACCGCACAGGTGCCAAGGCTGTACAGCGATACGCTAAAGGAGAACATCCTTCTCGGCCAAGCAGATGAGGGCGACGAATTGCCAAGGGCCATCCATACGGCTGTCATGACGGAAGATCTGGCAGGATTGCCGCTTGGACTTGAGACGGTTATCGGCCCGCGCGGCGTCAAGCTGTCGGGTGGTCAGGCACAGCGCACCGCTGCCGCAAGAATGCTGGTCAGGGAAGCGGAGCTGTATGTATTCGATGATTTGTCCAGCGCGCTGGATGTCGAGACGGAGCAGAAGCTCTGGACACGATTGTTTCAAGAACGCGGCGATGCAACCTGCCTTGTCGTCTCGCATCGGAAGGCAGCACTTGCACAGGCCGACCACATTATGGTTATGAAGGACGGAAGAATTGAAGCGGAAGGGAAGCTGGATGAGCTGTTGGCTTCCAGCGAATCGTTCCGCCGATTATGGAAAGGCGACGAGAGCCGCTAATCCTTGAGTCAAAAGAACGCCGCTTTGGGCAGACGGCTTGGCCGTCCGCTCCAAGCGGCGTTTTTGGCGTGTTGCAATAACGCTATTTTCATAACGGCTCCAACAAGGATTATTTATATAGTAGGTAGAGATTCTTTGAGCGATTGTTATTTGCAGAGCTTAGTCTAGAACACGCTAAAAACCAGTTGTAAGATTAGGGTTCTCTGTATTCATGTCGTATGCCAGGCTTACAGCTTCAAGCTCACGATCAGAACGACAGCCAAAATAGCGATCAGGGAAACCGCAAGCGACGTAACATAGGATGAGACGGAGACGCTGTCCGAGGCTGCTTGCAGACGTTTCTTAAGCTTCCCACCCATGATGCCTACAACGATCAGGAACAGCAAAATAATTGTACCGCCAGCCTTTTCCATCATATCGAGCCAAAATGGCTTGTCCGAGCCCATATCGAGCTGAATAATCATAATAACGCCGCTGACGAGCACGACAAATGCTGAAGGGTGGGCGAATCGGCTGAATACGCTGATAATGCGTTTGGACAGTGTATTGGCCTCCGGCTTGCCGAGCTGGCTCCTCAGCATGAACAGCATGACAATGACAGCCAGAATGGCGCCTACCCATACCATGAGACCTGCCAAATGAGAAAATAATAAATATCCGTACATATAGAATAACCTCCATGTCCTTGAATTAAGTTTGGTTCGAATAGGAATCATGCCCTTTATGAATAAGCGGGCGATGGGCGGGTAGCCATCTCTCCAGAAGCACGAGCAATGACGGGAGCAGCATGCCCCGAACGATGAACGTATCTAGCAATATGCCGATTGCCATAATCAGTCCGAACAGAAACAGCTCCTGCAACGGCTGTGTCATCAGCACGCAGAAGGTTGCGGCCAGTATGATGCCGGCAGAGGAGATGACACTTCCTGTGCGCGATACGCCGACTTTGACAGCTTCCCTCCAGCTGCGCTTGCGCGCCTCCTCCGTAATTCGGGATACGAGCATAATGTTGTAGTCAACGCCAAGCGCGATAGAGAATACAAAGGCATAGAGCGGAAGGCGGTAGCTAATGGCTTCATACCCCAGCATGTTGTGCAGCAGAGCCCAGCCGATGCCGAATGATGCGGCGTAGGAGAGAAGCATCGTGACCATCATCGTAAGGGCGATGAGGATCGATCTGGCCTGGAAGATGAGCATAATGAAAATCAGTCCGATTACAAGGGAAAACACAACAAGAATATCCCGCTGATTCATATCTCGAACATCAAGCTGCTGTGCAGTTCCCCCAGCAAAATGAAGCTGGGTGCTTCCCGGACTAAAGCCGCTGTCCTGAAGGAGAAGATCGCTTGAGTCGCGCAGTTGCTTTACCGCCGCAAGCGCTTCTGCTTCATAGGGATGCTCCGTCAGCGTCAGTTCCAGCTTGATCGCTTGGCCGTCAGCAGCTAGAAAATCGTGCGGTACGGAAGAGGATACTCCCGCCGCTGCTAGGGTTGCAGGGTCAGGCGTGATATTCTCGACGCCGTCCATCGATTTCAGTCGCTCCGCCAGTTGGCTCAGGCTGTTCCTGAACGTCTCCGTCAGCTCCAGTCCGCTGCCGCTTTCGAGCAGCACGGTTACAGGCGCAAGCCGGCCTTTGGGAAAATGCTTTTCGAGCAGCTCAAAGCCTTGCCTGGAGGAGAGCTCCTCCGGGAATGACTTCATTACGTTAAAGGAAAATGAAATGCCGGTCATGTTGGCGGCTGAAAGAAGCATTATTCCGGCTACGCCAATCGATACAACCGCGGGCCGTTTTGTGACCAAGCGGCCGATCTTCGTCCATAACCCTTCCCGCTCTTTCTGCACAGTCGCGAGCTTCGGCTTGAACGGCCAGAATGCTGCTCTGCCTGCCAGCGTGAATACGGCGGGAATAAGCGTCAGTCCTCCCAGCAGCATAATGACCATCGCAATAGCGAATACAGGCGCGAAGTAATGATAAGGCTGGAAGACAGCGGCGAATAGGGTAATAACGGCAAGCAGAACGGTACCGCCGCTGAATAGAATAGGCTCGCCGACACCAATCATGGCTGCTTTCATCGCATCATGCTTGGAGCCAAGCCGCGCCAGCTCCTCCCGGTAACGGGAGACCACAAATAAGCAATAATCGGTCAGTACGGCGAATAGAAGAATCATCATGATCGAGATCGCTTGCTTGTCAACAACAATCCATCCATTCAATGCGGCTATTCCAATCACCCGATCAACGACAGCATATACGACGCCTGCGATGATAAGCGGCAGCAGGGCAAGCAGGGGCGAGCGGTAGATGACGACAAGAATAACGAGAATAAGGGCGACCGTTCCGAAGAGCAGCATCATATCGGCGTCTTGGAACAGCTTGGTCGTATCGGAAGCGATTCCGGCGGGCCCGGTCGTCTCCAGTCGCATTCCATGAAGTCCGACCGTATTCGCATAGCTGTGTATCTCGTCCAGCGTAGCACTGATTGCCTTGGAGTCAGCTCCTTTCACAAGAGCAGCATTCAGCAGTATGGTACTGCCGTCTTGTGAATACAGGCGATCCTGGTTATCCGGCGGGAAGAGATGATACGGCATAGCGCCGGACAGATACTGCGGTTTCTGTTCGGAAGAAAGCCATTCACTGATCGCGGCAATAGATGCCCGCTGTTCATCTGTAATAGCGGTATCCGAGTGGAATACAAGCAGGGCGACAAGCCCGTCATTCAAAGGAAAATGCTTCTCTGTCAGCTCACGCGCTATGGCCGAGGGAGTATTATGCCGGATGCTGTCTTCGCTGCTGCTGATGGCGTGCTCCTTGGCACCGGGCGCAAGGGAAGACAATGCTATGGCAAGCACAAGCCAAAGAATAATAATCCAAGCACTGCCTTTTCGACTGCTGACAAAGCGGGCCAGTCCATAAAGGAATGAATGCATGAGTGTTGATTACACCTCCTGTTCTAGCGATATGGCTAATCGTAGAACAGGAATATGAACGAATGATGAACGGAGTATTACAAATAGGGGAGTGTAACGATAAATCGGGTCCCTTTGCCGGGTTCGCTGGCAGCTTCAATAGTGCCGCCGTGAAGTTCGACGATTTTGCGGCAGATGGAGAGGCCAAGACCACTCCCTGCCAGCGCACGTCCTCTTGCTTGATCGGCTTTGTAGAATCGGTCGAATATATGGGGGAGCTCTTGGGCAGATATACCGACTCCGGTATCGGAGATGGTGACGACAATATGGCGGTCAATGCGGATAGCTATGGATATACGGTCTCTGGGATGTGTGAACTTGATACTGTTGGCAATCAGATTCATCCATACTTGATACAGCAATCCCTCGTCAGCGGTAATCATCACTTCAGGGAGCTCGGGAACCAGCTCCAGCTCCTTCTTCGACCATTGCCACTCGGTGACAATAAGCACTTGCCGAATTTGTTCGTCAAGACGAAAGGACTCTCTTTGGGCTAGCGTTGTTTCTTTGTCAAGCGCTGCAAGGGTAAGAAGCTGCTTGCTGAGGGAGGATAAGCGCCGCGACTCTTCATGAATGATCGTCAAATATTGCCGTTCCTCTTCTTCTGTCGTTTTGTTATCCAGGATCGCTTGGGTAAAGCCTTGAATCGATGTAACAGGGGTTTGAAATTCATGAGAGACATTCGCGACAAACTCGGTTCGCATGTCATCCAGCCGCTCCAGGCTATGGGCCATGTGCGAGAAGTCTCTTGCCAGGTCACCGATCTCGTCGCGGCGCTTCACATCCAGACCGATCTTATAGTCGCCGCCAACGATGTTGCGGGTGGCGGCTTTTAATGCTTTCAGCGGTTCGACGATCGTACGGGTCAATATGACGATAAGGGCTAGAATAAGAATAAAAGCATGGCCGAGAAGAATAGCAAGCAGGATGCGGATCTCGCCAAGCTGCTGCTTCAGATCGGGACGCAGGAACATCGCATAGGTCTCATCGCCCGACTGGAGAGGGAGGCCCACTGTATTGCGAATGCTGTTCTCGAAGTAGCCCATAATCTCCAAAAACCGCCGCTCTTCATGCATTCCAAGGTAAGGTGTGCCTGCTAGAACGGCTTCCGCAATGCTGGGATCGAATTGGGAATGCTTGAAGGGAGAGCCATAGACTCGTCCGCTCCCGCTTTTATCAACCAAATAAATTTGGTAGCCCATCGTTCCTATGCGCTGCATGAAGGACCCGATATCGTGATCTGATGATCCTTCGTATAAATCCCGAACCTGTTCTGCGACAGGCAGCACTTGATCCTGAGTGTATGTCTTCATCCGGTTGTTATAGTAGGCGTTCGCAATGAATAACGCCAAGATGGAGCTGATGACTGTGATAAGGATAAAGATAGCGACGATGCGAACGTATAGAGTCTTCATCTGGATAGAGCCTCCAGTTTGTAGCCGATGCCTCTTACAGTCGTAATGGAAAAATCGTTGCTTATCCCGGCAAACCGCTCACGCAGCCGCTTAATATGCACATCTATGGTGCGGCTGTCGCCGCTATAATCGTCGCCCCATACTTGCCGCAACAGCTGCTCGCGAGTAAACAGCTGCCCCGGATGCGCGGCTAGCTGGGCCAGCAGATCGAACTCCTTAAGCGGCAGCTGCATCGGCTCGCCTTGTACCGTAATTTCGTAGCTTCTGCGGTCAATAACGGTGTCTTGCAGCGTAATGATATCGGAAGATACCATTTGATAGCGGCGCAGCAGCGCCTTCACCCGGAAGAGCAGCTCCTCCGGCTCGAACGGCTTTACCATATAATCGTCTGTACCGGACAGGAAGCCTTTCGCTTTATCTCGCTGTTCGCCCTTGGCCGTAAGCAGAATAACGGGGATATCATAGTAGCGGCGAATTTCTTCGCATAGCTCCAGACCGTTCTTAAGCGGCATCATCACATCCACGATGGCCAGATGGACCGGTGTATGCTCCAGCAGGCTGGCCGCGGCGGAACCATCCTCCGCTTCGAATACCGCGTAGCCTTCCTTGCGCAGGTAGAACCCCAGCAACTCCCGGATATGCGGATCGTCGTCTGCCGTTAGGATATGTACTTTCATGGTGGCGCCTCCTATCATTCCCTATTTATTTCTCTACTGAAATACGTTAATATAGTGTTAACATTTATGATACGTGAAACCGTCAATTGGGACGGTTTTTCTTTTTGGAAAGGGAGCATGAGGAAGTGAGAACAATAAACACAATATTGAACGTTTACCGCAAAGCACCGTTCTGGGCAACCTTTATTCTTATTATGTTGAAAATGGCGTTATTTCGTCAATTTACGTTTGAAGGCGTACAAGTAGACAGGCTGTTGTCTGATGCGGCAGCGGTGCTGGTGCTGCTTTGCGTCCTTGAGCTGATTACGACTTCAAGATGGAAGACGGCGGTCATGGGCGTCGGCAACGCCATCATCTCACTGCTGCTCTTTGCATGCTCGGTTTATTATTCCTTTTTCGGCAGCATCCCGACTTATACGGCCTTGCATGGACTTGGCCAGGTTGGGCAAGTTAAGGAAAGTGTAGAATCAGCGATTGAATTGAAGTTTTATCTGTTGTTCTTGGATTTGGCGATTCTGATCGTCCTATTTATCCTATCTCTTAGAAGCAAAGGCGATAAATCGGCTAGCCGTCCGGCAGCCAAACCAGTATATGTAGGTGTTGCGCTTATTATCGCGATTGGCGCATCGTTCTTCTATATCCGCTCGGATCTGGATATATCCAATGAGCTTGTGCAGGCGGAGCGACTGGGTGTATTGAATTATCAGATTGCAACAGCTGTCAAGGAAAACAAAGAAAACACCGCGATCAAAAACGGTTCGACCGATGAGACGAGACAAGCGCTGGAGCAGTTGGAGGAGGGCTTCTACGGCGGATCTGTCGAAGCTGGCACTCCGAACTTTTATGGGGTAGCCAAGGGCAAAAACGTCATTGTCATTCAGCTCGAGTCATTCCAGAATCTGATGATCGGACTGAAAGTAAACGGGCAGGAAGTAACACCGGTCCTTAATGACCTGATTGCAAACGGAAGCTTCTACTTCCCGCACACCTTCCAGCAAATCGGACAAGGCAATACATCCGATGCGGAGTTTATTTCCAATACCGGTGTCTATCCGACCGGGGCGATTGCGATGTCCAAAGGCTACGGCGATCGGGAAATTCCAAGCATGCCAAGGCTGCTTGAAGAACAAAATTACGTTACAAATACGTTCCACGTCAATGACGTAACGTTTTGGGATCGTAATAAGCTATATCCTGCCCTTGGATTTGACAAATATTACGATAGACCGTTCTTCAAGGACGACAAGTTTAACGGCTTTGGCGCCTCTGACGGCGAGATGTACCGTGTTGGTCTGGAGCGGCTGACTGAGCTTCATGATCAAGGCAAGCCATTCTACGCGCAATTCGTAACGACGTCCAGCCATCATCCGTTCTGGGTGAAATCAGAGTTTCTGAACATCAAGCTGCCGCCTGAATTAAGCGGTACGCAGATGGGCCATTATGTGACGGCGATCAACTATACGGACAAAGCGCTCGGCGATTTTATTGAGAACCTGAAGGAAAAAGGCATGTGGGAAGATACAATTCTCGTTGCGTATGGCGATCACTTCGGCCTGCAACCCAAGGAAAATGATCCGGCTTGGGTAGAGGAAGTGCTGGGTGTGAATTATCACGACCAGGTAAGCCGGTTCAATATTCCACTCCTTGTGCATGTTCCCGGCATCGAAGGCAAGACGATGGAGAATGTGGCAGGACAGGTCGACATGATGCCGACGGTTGCGAATCTGCTTGGCATTTCCTTGAAGGAGGAAGGCCATACCGTCTTTGGCAAGGACTTGCTTAACGCGAAAAAAAATGTGATAGGCATGAGATACTACATGCCGACCGGGACGTTCTTCAACGATGAAATTATGTTTGTTCCGGGCACGGGCTTTGAGGACGGCACGGCAATTGATCTGAAGACGCTTGAGCCGGTCAAAGACTTCAGCAAGTACCGTTCTGACTACGATTATGTGCTGGAGCTGATGAAGCTCTCGGATGAATATATGAAGCTGCTGCCTAAACGCTAGCGTAGCTTGCATGGAAGCGAGGCACCCTCCGGTTACGGAGGGTGCCTTTGGTTATTGTCATTCCTATCAGCGCGTGATAGAGTAAATAAATTGATTTGCGAACGGTCGTTCAGCAAGAAGGTGAAACAATCTTTCAACAAATATCAAAAAGCAAGCAGCCAATAAGCATAAGGCAATATTCAGTCATAAAGGGGAATAGTGATGTATCACGCAGAAACATGGGGCGAAAAAACAAAGCTCTTATTAAAAATACTATGGCCGATTATGGTCACTCAGCTAGGACTGTATGCCATGAATCTGACCGATACGATTATGTCGGGCTGGGTCAGTACGGAGGATCTGGCCGGCGTGGCAATTGGGTCTAGCTTGTGGATGCCTATTATTACGGGAATTAACGGCATCCTGCTGGCCGTAACGCCGATTGTGTCCCAGATGGTAGGCAGCGGCAAGCAGAATGGTATTGCCAGGTTTATTAGCCAAGCCCTGTATGTCTCGATTATGGTAGCGTTGGTTGTTGCGATAGCTGGCTGCTTCCTATTCAAGCCAGTCATTGGACTGATGAATTTGGATGATAAGGTCGCCCATATTTCGTATTATTATTTGGTTGCGCTGCTGTTCGGCATTGTGCCGCTTTTTGCTTCCAATGTGCTGCGGTACTTTTTTGATGCGCAAGGGTTTACACGAATTTCGATGTTCATCACGCTAATTGCGGTACCGTTTAACATCCTGCTTAACTATGTGTTCATCTTCGGAAAGTTCGGTGTGCCTGCCTTCGGCGGTATTGGCTCGGGATATGCAACGGCGATTACGTATTGGTTGATTCTGCTCATTAGCATCACAATGACGTTCAAAGTGCCTGCTGTACGTTCGTATCGACTGTTTATTGAATGGGCTGCGCCTTCGCTGAAAGCGTGGAAAGAGATTTTTACAATCGGCATTCCGATAGGACTCAGTATTTTTTTCGAAGTCAGTATATTTTCTGTCGTGACGCTGCTTATGGGACTGCTCTTTGATACGGGCACGATTGCCTCGCATCAAATTGCACTTAGCTTCTCGTCGCTCGTCTTTATGGTGCCGCTCAGCATTTCTATGGCGCTAACGATCGTGGTCGGTTACTCTGTGGGAAGCGGGAAGATGAAGGCTGCCAGGCAGTACAGCCTGCTGGGTGTAGGAGGCGGGGTAGGACTGATGGGCGTATCTGCCATTGTATTGTTTTTCCTGCGCGAGCCGATCGCTTACCTGTATACACAGGATTCGGATGTAGCTGTGCTGGCTGCCCAATTTCTGATTTTCGCCATCTTTTATCAAATCTCGGATGCGGCTCAAGCTTCGCTGCTTGGCGTCCTTCGCGGCTATAAGGATGTGCAGAAGCCGTTTCTGATTGCCTTTGTCTCTTATTGGGTCGTCGGCTTGCCTTCCGGCTATTTGCTGTCTGCTTACACAGACATGGGCGCTTACGGATTTTGGGTAGGCATCATATTCGGTCTTACGTTCGCTGCGGTTGGTTTCTTGCTGCGGCTTATGCGTATCCAGAAAAACCTTCAAGGGGCAACTAGTTGCTAGGCAAGGAAGGAATTGCAATGCCCAGCGGAGAATGCAACTAAGTAGTGTAGAAGCGCATGCGACGGATGCAAATAAGGGGGCGGAGCGATATGGCGGCTAGTCTAGGCGTAACGGAGATGCTAGAGGAGCATCATCGTTTTTTTCGGTTAGGTGCGACCGCAGATGCGGCTTTTCGGATTGAACAATTGAAGAAGCTGAAATCGGCCATTGTACATTATGAGCGGGATTTGCTGGATGCCTTGTACAAGGATTTGCGCAAAAGCGAGACGGAAGCGTATGGTTCGGAGATAGGGCTTGTGCTCGGCAGCATCTCTTATATGATCAAAAATCTGCGCAAATGGATGAAGCCGAAGAAGGTCAGGGCTCCGCTACATTTATTCGGTACAAAAAGCCGGATTATTCCCGAGCCATATGGAACGGTGCTGATTGTCGGTCCGTTCAATTATCCGGTGCAGCTCGTGCTGGAGCCGCTGCTTGGCGCTATCGCTGCCGGCAATTGCGCGGTCATCAAGCCATCCGAAAGCTCGCCTCATGTGTCGGCGGTAATTGCGCGCATGATTGGCGACACCTTCGATTCGTCGTATGTTCGGGTAGTAGAAGGGGATAAGGAGATTACGTCGGCGCTGATTCATGCGCCTTTTGATTATATATTCTTCACAGGCAGTGTCGCCGTCGGGAAGATCGTCATGGAAGCGGCTGCTCGCAATCTGGTACCGGTCACGCTGGAGCTAGGTGGCAAAAGCCCGGCTATTATCGACCGGACTGCCAACCTGGAGCTGGCAGCCAAGCGGATCGCTTGGGGCAAATGGATGAATGCAGGCCAGACTTGTATCGCCCCGGACTATTTGATCGTCCATGAGTCGGTGAAGGAGCCGTTTGTTCGCAAGCTGCAGGAGATTATCCGATCCTTCTATGGGGACAATCCGCAAGCAAGCGCCGATTACGGCCGAATCATCAATGATCGGCAGTTCGACCGGCTTGCAACCATCCTGCAGCATGACCAGAATCGTATTGCGCATGGCGGACGGATCGATCGGGATGATCTGTACATCGAGCCTACCTTGCTTGATGCGGGGAATGCCGCGGACAGCACGATTGATGCGGCCTCGATGGAGGATGAATTATTTGGCCCGCTGCTGCCTATGCTCACTTATTCGGACCTAGAAGACGCGATAGCTCAGGTGCGGAGCAGAACTAAGCCGCTGGCGCTCTATGTGTTCTCGGAGGATCACGGCGTGCAGGATCGCGTGATGGGGACGCTCTCCTTCGGGGGCGGATGCGTGAACGATACGCTTTCGCATATTATTAATCACCACCTTCCTTTCGGTGGAGTTGGCCATAGCGGCATTGGCGGCTACCATGGCAAGCATAGCTTTGACTTGTTCTCGCATCACAAAAGCGTGCTGAAGCGCAGCACCAAGTTCGAGCCGGGCATCCTGTTCCCCCCATACGAAGGCAAGCTGAAGTTGTTCCGCAAGGTGTTGAAGTAGCCTTATTTCGGGAATGTTTTAACAAGTTCGTACTATTCAATATTTTGGCGATCTGGCTTGATGCTGGGACATTAGAGATGTTAGGATACAGATAGAACGACTGTGGGCGTGGCATTTATAGCGATTAGTCATTGAGGTGCATTTTCGCTTTTATAGTCAAAATTAGTCGGATTTCAGTAACAGATGATTACTAGTGTTATTTTGCTGCAAATACAGGTCTATGTGCGTGAGGAACACGCCGCTTATCTCCTTGATGGAGGTAGGCGGCTTTTTTATTGAATTTAAAGGAGGGATTACGATGTTCGAAAAAGAGTTTCGGAATGTTGTTGAAGCACAGAAGCAAGGTGCAGTTGGGAGGCGTTTGGAGATGCTTGAGAAGGAAATGACTGGCGAAGAGAAGATGTTTAAGGAGGTTCTTTGGCCGGTCTTTGGTTCATTTAAAGGCTTTATTATGCAGTATGAGCTTCTAACTTTTACGGGTGTGACGATGTATGTGGATGCTTACTATGAGCCGAATCGCATCGCGTTTGAAAGCGAGGGCTTTGTGGCACATGCGGAGAACATCACGCGCAATCGCTTTGATTTTGAACGCAATCGGGTAAGGTCAATGGCTTCAAAAGGCATTACTTATTATCCCTATACATGGGATGAAATGAACAAAAAGCCGGAAGTCTGCAGAAGTGCTCTTTATGAGTTCCTGGGCAAAAACAGAAACTTAGCTGACGAAGGACTTACGATTTATGAACGCGAGGTTGTTCGGAATGCGCTTCTGCTCGAACGAACGGTAAGGGTTGCAGATGTGTGCGAGTGGATAGGTAGAAGTGCTGATGTGAGTAGAGGCGTTCTAAAATCTATGACTGAAAAAAGCTTACTGAAACCAATGAGAGATGACCGTATTCGGCATCAAGAGTACCAACTGGATGAACGCGCAATTAAGCTGGTACGAAATCAGATTTGAGAACAAGCGATGCATTCGCATGAAGCAAGTTATCGTAAGCCGAGAAACTCGGCTTAGAGTGCCTGAACGTCGCGCCCGAGCAGCTGCAAGCCGAAAAACTCGGCTTAGAGTGTACGAAAGTCGCCAGCAGTCGTCACACGGCTGCCGATGTCATTCGCCAGCGCAAAGTTTCCGACTGGGCCGTTGTTGAATAGGATGAACTATAACAGCATGAAGGAGGCTGGTGGAGGGGAGCGAAATGGAGGAGGGTAAGCAGGAGTTGGAGTTGGAGTTGGATTGTCGATAAAGTTGCAGCTTGGTGCAGTTGAGTCGCAGTTGGAGTGCCGTTGGAGTTGCAGTTAGAGTTGGCTGAACGCTTCAGCCCACGCAATTATGACTCGTTGCCGGTTGTGATCTCATGAGGAGAAGGCATGCGGATAACGGATATAGAGGGCAACCGGTATACGGATATGCTTGGGATCAGGCTTGCTCCAATATTTTGATCTCTTCAAATTTTTTTCTGCGGCTGAATGCGCCTGAAAGCGTCTGAATGCGTGTAGATGCATCTGAATGTGTCTAGATGTAAGCGGCAGAACTGTGCGGCTGACGATGGAGCTGACGGAGACGCATTTTGGCAAGAAGCTGCTGTGAAGAACTATTTAGTAAGAAGGAAGGTGAATCAGAATGGAGAAGCTGCTTCGCCACTTATTACTGGCAATTGGCAAGAATAGAGGCGCAGCAAGGCTGATGCGGCGATATGGCATGCAGTTTTTCGGAGCACGCAGATTTGTGGCGGGAGAGAAGCTGGACGATGCGATAGCAGCAGTGCGGAAGCTTAATCAAGAGGGGAAAGAAGTGACCATCGACCATCTAGGCGAATACGCTCGGAATATCGGTGAAGCGAAGCGCGCTGTCTCGTATTGTCTTCAGGCGCTTGAGGCGATGCATACAGCGGGACTGCAGTCCAATCTGTCGCTCAAACTGACTAGCCTGGGACTGGATCTTGACCAAGAGCAATGCGAACGCCATATGAGAGCCATATTGGATTCCGCACTTCACCTGAATCGATTCGTACGCATCGACATGGAGGATTATGCTCATTGTCAGCAGACCGTTGATATCTATAAGAGATTGAAAGCGGACTATGAACATGTCGGCATTGTTCTGCAGGCTTATCTCTATCGTACAACAGACGATCTGAGGCGGCTGGGAGCAGGCGGGGCGAATATCCGTCTTGTAAAAGGCGCATATAAGGAATCGGAAGCGGTGGCTTATGCTAAAAAAACCGATGTAGACGCTTCGTTCGAGACGTTGGTACAGAACCATCTGGAGAACGGCGGCTACGCCGCAATTGCGACGCATGACGAGGCGCTGATTCATCGTCTGCTGGAGTGGATACGAAGCCGGAACATCGCGCGTGACCGTTTTGAATTTCAGATGCTGTACGGCATAAGAGCAGATCTGCAAGACAGTCTTGCCGGTCAAGGGTATAAAGTCAGGGTGTATGTGCCGTTCGGCGAGGACTGGTTCGGTTATTTCATGAGAAGGCTTGCAGAAAGGCCGGCCAATGTATGGTTTGTGCTCCGAAATTGGTGGAGGAAATGATTAACATTGCGTGGGTAAAGCAAAGTTATGATACTATTCAACGATAGGATGGACCGCAGTCCGTTTCGGATTTTGCGGTTTTTTATTTTTTCATAGCTGTATATGTCAAAAAACGGCCCCTGTCTTGAAAACCTGGGAAGAACTTATACTTTTCTGGGTCTACCCAACCATGTTTTATATATTATCGTTGTAAAGTATCATTTTTTGTTGATCAGGCAAATAGTATCCCTCCGAAGCTGTCCGTTACAATAAAACTATCAACTATGCAGCAAGGAGGATACAAATGGCGCAAGCAACAGCAGAGCAACAGACGCGGTTGAATCAGCAACCAAAGCCTAAAAAGAATATTTTTATGCGCTTTTTGAAGCAATGGGATATTCAGCTTATGGTATGGCCGGGTATTTTGCTCATTTTCGTCTTCGCTTATTTGCCGATGTACGGAATTTTAACCGCATTTATGGATTACAACATTTTTACAGGTGGCAACATATGGGCTAATCCTTGGGTGGGATTCAAGCATTTCCAGATGTTCTTTGATTCACCCGAGTTCTATAATGTTATGCGCAACACCGTCGTAATCAGTTTATTGAAATTTATCATTGGATTCCCTGCACCGATTATCTTGGCGCTTATGCTGAATGAAATCAGACATATGATGTTCAAGCGTATCGTACAGACGATTACGTATCTTCCACACTTTATGTCGTGGGTAATCGTAGCGGGCCTTGTTATGTCAATGCTATCCACGGAGAATGGCAGCGTGAACATGTTGCTGAAATCGATCAACCTGATCGATGAGCCTGTCAACTTCCTCTCCATGTCCGAATACTTCTGGTCGATTCTCATCTCGGCTAACGTATGGAAGGAAATTGGCTTTGGCTCGATCGTATACCTGGCGGCAATCTCAGGCGTCGATCCGCATCTCTATGAAGCAGCCGATATTGACGGCGCAAGCAAATTCAAACAAATTTATCTCATAACAATTCCAACAATCATGCCAGTTATCATTATCTTCATGATTCTATCGATTGGTAACCTTCTGAACGCAGGCTTCGAGGATATCCTCTTGCTCGCGAATAACCCGGTGCTAAGGCCGGTCTCGGACGTTATCGATACGTATGTCTATCGCGTAGGTTTGTCCAACTTCCGCTATTCCTATGCTACAGCGGTGGGGCTGTTCAAGGCTGTTATCAGTATTGGATTGCTCACGATGGCGAATTATCTGGCTCGCAGATCAGGCAACAGCTTGTGGTAGTAGGAATTTGATGAACAGGGAGGCGAACAACTTTGGCACGATTGGGATTTAGCGATAAACTCATGATGATTTTCATCTACGTATTCTTGATTGTACTTTCATTCAGCGCATTCTATCCGTTCTGGAACGCGCTTGTCGTATCCCTTAACTTGGGTGTCGATACTGCAAAAGGCGGCATTACGTTCTGGCCAAGGGTATTCACTTGGGAGAACTATGAGATTGTATTCAAGGATGACCGACTGATTAACGGCTTCTTCGTATCGGTCGCCCGTACAGTCGTTGGTACAATTACAGCCATCCTGATGACTGCCATTCTGGCTTACGGCATGACAAGGCGTGAGTTGATCGGCAAAAACTACTTTATGTTCTTCTTCGTATTCACGATGTACTTTGGCGGCGGACTCATTCCGTCGTACTTGCTCATCAGCTCCTTGGGCCTGATGAACAAATTCCTGGTTTTCATTATCCCAGCGCTAATTAGCGTATGGAATATGATCATATTCAGAACTTTCTTCAAGAGCCTTCCGGTAGGCCTGGAAGAATCGGCTCAAATCGACGGCGCAACGAATTGGGGGATCTTCTTCCGAATCGTATTGCCGCTATCCGGACCTGTTATCGCAACGCTATCGCTATTCACAGCAGTAGCGCACTGGAATGACTGGTTTACGCCAAGTATCTACATTACCAATGAGAACTTGGTACCGATTCAGACGATGCTGCGTCAAATCCTGAATGCGAATATCGTAACGGATATGTCTAGCAATATGGACACGGCGTCCATTGCTCGACTTGACCAGATGAGAACCATTACAACCAAGTCACTCACTATGGCAACGATGATGGTTGCGACAATGCCAATCGTAATGGTGTATCCATTCGTTCAGAAGTACTTCGTAAAAGGCGTGCTTATCGGCTCGCTGAAAGAGTAGTTTACCGTTGGTTTAAGGCGGCTAACCGCTTTGGACATAAAAAAAAGTCTATGAGAGGGGTAGTACAAGCATGACGAAAGTTAGAAAGACAACGCTGCTTATCGTATCCACAATTCTTGTATTGGCAACAGTACTGGCTGGATGCAGCTCCGACAAGAAGAACCAACCAAGTCCTTCGCCGTCGAGCAATGCTACTAACACGCCAGGTAACACGCCTTCTGAAGAGCCTCCTTCCGATGTATGGGAGTTCGGTTCTGAACCGCTTGAGTTCTCCATGTACGGCCACTACAACTGGTATGACGTTCCTGCATGGGACAGCACAGTTGCTGGCAGATGGCTGAAAGAAAACAAACAATTGAACATCGTTCCAATTTCTGCTGGTGGTAACCCAGAGCAAAAATTGAGCACAATGATCGCTTCCAAATCCCTTCCTGACGTAATGTGGATGGACCGCGGCGCTGACGTTGAGAGACTTCGCGTAGCCGGCCAACTGGTTGCATTCGACGATTACCTGGACAAATACCCTAACCTGAAAACTTGGATGGGTAAAGACCTTAACCTGCTTCGTTCTGAAGACGGCAAGCTCTACCAGTTCCCTAACTGGTACACTGGCCGCGCGAATGGCAACGCTGGTTATGTAATCAACAAAAAGATCTACGACGAGCTGGGTCAACCTAAGTTGGAAACAACGGATGACCTGTACAACTACCTGGTAGCTGTAAAAGCTAAATACGGCGACACTGTAGTTCCGTTTGATCCAGACCTTGCAAAAGATAGCCAAGGACTTGGCGTACTGTATACAGCATTTAAAGAAAATGCTTCGTACACACATCTTCATGCAAACGTACGTGCTGTACCACAAGGCGACAAACTGACTTCGCTGTTCACTGATCCTACGTTCCGTGAAGCACAGAAGTATATCGCTAAGCTTTACAGAGAGAAACTGATCACTCAAGATGCGTTCACGCAAACTCGTGACCAAATTGAAGAGAGAATCATGCAAGGCCGCGTTGCAGTATTTGCTGGTGCAAACCCAACAGTTACTGCAATGAACGCGCACCAAGAAATGGTGAAGCAAGATCCTAACTCCGGTTACTTCATGATCTGGCCGATTCACAAAGAAGGTCTGGACAAAAACAAAATCTTCCCAGGTACTTACACAGCACTTGGTTGGAACGTAAACGTAATTACGAAGAATGCTAAAGATCCAGAGAAAATCTTCGCATTCCTTGACTGGTACACGGGTCCAGAAGGTCAATCCCTGTTGTTCTTCGGTCCTGAAGGAAAGAACTGGAAAGGCTTCGACGCTGACGGTCACCCAATCTTCACGGACGACTACGATGCTGAAGAAGTTCTAGAGCTTCAAAAAGCACATGACCCTATCATGTGGAACGGTAACACTGGTTACATCGATCCAGCGAAAATGAAATTCGAAAGCAAGCTTCCTCCAGCTGAACAAAACTGGGCAGCTCGTTACCAAAGCGAAATCACATGGCCTACTCAATCCAATGCTACTGAGTTCATTAACTTGGTACCACAACCGGACAGCGAGTTGGGTATCGTGAAACAACGTGTAGATGATATCTATACTCAAGCTTATGCTCAATCCGTAATGGCAAAAGACGATGCTGAAGTTGATAGCATCCTCGACAAAGCGGAAAAAGACGCTCAAGCAGCAGGCTACAGTGAGTTGCTAGAATGGCGTACAGTTGAGTGGAAGAAAAACTTGGAAATTCTTTCTCAGTAAATAATTAAAAAATGTTGTCCGAAAGGGTATACTATTATAGTATACCCTTTTTGGATTATGGCTTTGTCCGAATCCACTACTATTCGGATTTAAGCCGAGGATCTGGAGATGATGCAAATGTACAAGGTGCTGCTGGTCGATGATGAAATTTTGGATTTGAAAGGAATGCAGGCATTTATTCCTTGGCAGGAGCTTGGCATGGAAATCGTCGCAGCCGTGACGAATGGATTTGCGGCAAGCGAAGTGATAGAGAAAGAGAAGATTGATATTCTTATCACAGATATTCGAATGCCGAATATGTCAGGTCTGGAACTGGCGCGGAAAGCGCTTGATCTGTATCCCACGATTAAGATTATTTTTGTAAGCGGTTATCAGGACTTTCACTATGTCAAGCAAGCACTGTCGCTCAATGCATGCAGCTATGTCGTCAAGCCGATGGATGATAATGAATTGATTGAATCGTTGCGCAAGCTCCAGGCAGATCTGGACGAGGAACGTAAGCAATTGGAGACAGAACAGCTTTATAAGCGGATGTTCCCTATTGTGAAGACAGAGTATTTGCTGCAGCTGCTGGAAGGCACTTGGAGTGAGGACGCTTTGAATACGCTCCTGGAAAACTATCAATTTAATCAATTGAAATGGCCTGTTCAAGTGGTCGTGGTCGAACGTGACGATTGGATGCGCAAGCGTAATGTTGAAGAAAACTTCGATGAGACGGAATTATCGAATGCTTTTTGGAATGGCCTTTTTTCTTTATGCAAGGACTTGGATATCCGGCACTCTTGCAGAGTAACGGATAAACGTATGGCGCTTCTGATAGAAAACGGCATGGAACTGGCTAAGCTTAGAGACAAGTTCAATGAGGTGTCAGGACAAACACCGATTTCTGTGACGACAGGCGTAGGTGATGCGGTTATACAAATTACAGAATTGAAGGATTCCTACCGTAAGGCGCAGACGGCGCTAGATTACAAGGTGTTTTACGGCAAAGGAAAGATGATCTATCATGATGCGGTACAGTCTACGCAGATGAAAGATGTGCAGAGTTTGGATATTCAGCTCGACGCTTTGTTCGAAGCGATGACGAACTACGAATTGGTTAAGGTGCATGATGAGCTGGAGTTGCTCTACAGTCTGGCGAATAACATGCGATCCAAGTTTACGATTCAGAACTTCACGATGTTCCTGCTTATGAAGCTTGATGCCTATCTGCAGAAGATGAACGAAGACCTGTTCCGCATGCTGAATCTGGATTTCGGAAGCTTGGATATTTTACTTCGCTACGAGACGATTGATGAAATTCATTCGTGGCTCCGCTACAGAGTGTACGAGCTGTCGGAGATTCTGCAATCGAAGAAGCATAAGAAGAATTGGAAGCTTGTTCAAGATATTATTGACGATGTCAAACAACGGCTGCATGAAAATATTACGCTTAAAGATGTAGCCGAGAAATATTCGTTCTCGCCCAACTATTTGGGACAGATCTTTAAGGAAGAAATGAAAACCAACTTCAGCGATTATGTATCCATGCTCAGAATGGATAAGGCCGGTGATCTCTTGGTCAATACAAACCTGAAAGTATATGAAATAGCGAACCTGATCGGCTATCGTTACTTGCCTTACTTCAGCCGCCAATTCAAAGACTATCATGGCAAAACGCCGTTAGAGTATAGAAGAAAACTATGAAAATGATGCGCAAATACCGCTACTTGCCGTTCGGCTACAAGCTGATGCTGTCTTATTGCGTATTTATTATTATTCCGGTAATTGTAATCAGTTACTTCGCTAACTCCGTCTATGTAAAGTCAATTCGCGAACAGCTCGAAAGCAGCGTGCACGGTACAGTCAGCCAAATGATCGATAACGTATCCTATAAAGCGGGAGACGTAACTCGCGTATCCGATTTTTTCTACTTTGACTATACGATCGCCAGACAGCTTCGGAACTTTGAAGAGGGCTGGGTTGGCTATGAGGCTACGATTAACTTTTTCGTACCCAAAATTGAAGCATATAAGCAGGCGTCGAGCGTGAATACGTGGCTGTCGATTTATTTGCATAACAAATTGTTCCCGGAGATGTACAAAAATTACCGAGGCGATGATCCGCTTAAAAGCAATTCGGAAAATCCTTATGATATTTATCAAATTGACCGTATTCATACGAAAATATGGTACTTGAACCATCCGGAGGAAGTCTACGGCGAGACGATGGTATGGAAGGAAATCGAGGACGATGCGAAGTTCGGCCGTATCTCGCTGCTTCGCAGACTCGTAAATATGCAAATTGCAGGCAGGGTGCAAGAAGTAGGGTTCATGCGTCAGAGCGTGTATCTGTCCGATTTGTTCCAAGCGGTTGATTATACGAAAATTGGCAGTGATGCGACGATTTATGTTATTGACGAGAATGAAAAAATCAAAACCATATCCGGATCGTCCACCTATCGTTCGGGCGATGCATGGAATGCGGCAGAATTCAAGGATTATATGGTCATTGAAAATGTGATCCCATCCTTGAATTGGAACGTTGCCGCGGTCATCCCGAATACGATCTTCGAGGAGAAGATCAAGGAAGTCCGGCTCATGACTTTCATTATTTGCTTGATCTTTACAGTCGTTTATTTCGTATCGGGAGCGCTCTTATCTAATTATTTCTCCAGAAAAGTGAACAAGATTGTGTCTGTCCTGGATTCCTTCCAGGAAGGCAACTTCCATAAGCGGACGAACTTCAAAGGCAATGACGAGTTCAGCCAAATCTCCCGGGCCTTGAACGAAATGGGCCAAAATATCGGCGAGCTCATTCATAAGGTCTACGTGGCCGATCTGGATAAGAAAGAAGCGGAGCTGGATATGCTGCAGGCCCAGATCAACCCGCATTTCTTGTACAATACGTTGTCCTCAATTAGCCGTCTGGCCAAATTCGGCGAGCTGGACAAGCTGCAGCGGATGGTAATCGATCTGGCGAAATTCTATCGTCTGTCGTTGAATGAAGGGCGCATTCTGTTGTCCATCAAAGAGGAATTAGATCAAGCGAAAGCTTATATTAATATTCAAAAGATCAAATATGAAGAACGAATGGGCGTCACGTTCGATATCGACCCGCAAATTCTTTCGTACTCCACGATCAAGCTGATTATTCAGCCGTTTATCGAGAATGTGCTGGAGCATGCATGGTGCGGAGACCGCATTCATATGCGCATCGTAGGTGAGCTGGAGGATAATCATATCGTGTTCAAGATCATCGACGATGGCGTCGGTATCAGCGCAGAGCTGCTGGAGCAGATGAATGATCCGGAAGAGAGCACTAGCGTAGGTTATGGCATCCGCAACGTCCATCAACGAATCAAGCTGTATTATGGCCAGGCCTTCGGCGTCAGCATCTACAGCAGACTCGGCATCGGCACGACGGTTCTGATTCGGATTCCGACAGAGAAGCCGGCCAATTCCAAACACGAATAGCAAGATATGAAAAAACGTCAAACGCAGGAAGCTGCTCATGCAGCATGCCTTGCGCTTGACGTTTTTTTGGTCGGTCAATCGTTATTTCACGGCGCCGGCTGTAATGCCGCCCGTAATTTGACGTTGGAAGAGGGAATACAAAATGATGATTGGGATCATGGAGATGACCAATCCGGCGAAGAGAGGACCCCATTCCGTACGGTACTGCATCTCGCCTTGCATAACGGCAATACCGACAGGGAGGGTATAGATTTTCTTCAGCGGGTCATTCATGATGACCGTACCCAAGATGTATTCGTTCCAGATGGTCAGGATGTTCATGATAGCTACCGTAATAAGTCCCGGCTTGGAGAGCGGGAGCATAATCCGGAAGAACGTGCCTGCCTCAGAGCTTCCGTCAATAGCGGCAGCCTCTTCCATTTCCTTCGGCAGTGACTTGTAGAAGGCAACTAGCACGAAGATGCCGAATGGCAGGGCGCCTGCGCTGTAGACGAGAATGAGGCCGATCAGGTTGTTCGTAAGCCCGATGCCATCCAGCAGGAAGAATAGCGGGATTAAGCTCAGGATAAGCGGAATCATCATCGCCGAGACGTAGATGAAGTAGAGCACGCCGCTGCCTTTGAACGGATAACGGGCGATGACGTAAGCAGTCATGGCGGCGAGCAGGACAGCAAGCGCCGTAGCTGCAAAGGTGACACCAACGGAATTGAGGAAATACACACCGAACTTGTACTCTGTCCATACGTAGGAGAAGTTCGACCATTGAAGCGGGAACTCCGGCAGCACCCAAGGCTTATTGCCGTAGAACTGCTTGTTGTCCTTAAGCGATGAGAGCAGCGTCCAGATAAGGGGATATACGACCGCGACCGTCCATACCAGGAGCAGCAGCCGGACGACCCATGTGACGAGCCATTCTTTTTTAGTCAATTTCATGTGCAAGGCCTCCTACATTTCGATCGTTTCCCGCTTGAGCAAGCGGTTCAGTATGAGGGACGTAATCAGCGTCAGCGTCAGAATGAGTACACCGATTGCGGAGGCATAACCCATATGGTATTGCTGGAAGCCAATCTGGTACAGATAGGAGCCCATGACTTGCGTCGAGTTATCGGGACCGCCCTCGGTCATCAGGAAGATGATAATAAACGAGCCATTGAGCGTTGTGATGACAATATGAATGATGGATACTTTCATCTGCTCCCAGATAAGGGGAATGGTAATATGCTTGAACTGATGCCATCTGGAGGCGCCGTCGATACCCGATGCCTCGTACAGCGACTCAGGAATGTTCATAATTGCAGCCATTAGCAGAATCATATAGAAGCCGATGCCGGCCCATACGGCAGGAGCGAGAATCGACCACATGGCTGTATTGGTCTGACCCAGCCATACCGTCGTCACAGGTTCACTGGTGAACAAGGACAGAAAAGCATTCAGAAATCCGATATCGGACGGGTTGTAGATATATCTCCACAGGACGCCGATGACGACGACGGAGATCAGGTTCGGGAAGAACAGGATGACTCGGAACAGACCGGTTCGCTTAATGCTCATGCGCGTCAGCGCCACGGCCAGGAACGTTGCGATTGCCAGGATAAGAACGACTTTCCAGAATACAAGGAAGTAGTCATTGAAGATGGCTGTGCCGATAATCTCGTCTTTAAACATCCTCTTATAATTGTCTATACCGATAAATGACATGTTGCCCGAATAACCGGACCATTTGAAAAAGCTAATATAAAGGCCTCTAAGCATCGGATAAGCGGTAATAACGCTGAACAGGATGAAGGTTGGCAATATAAATCCCAGAATGAACAGGGAACGTCTCAGTCGATGGGATGTTGGTTTGGCTGTCATGGCTTACACGCCCCTTGTGAAATCATTATGCGGGCAGGGAGGAGAGAACCTGCCGCTGCCCGCCGTGCATTTAAAGCTTATCTAGCTGCCGCTGCTGCCTTCTCCAGGCGCTCGCCCCACTCTGCAGTCGTGATGCGTTTATCCAGCAAGGCGATGATGCTGTCTTGCAGAGCCGTTTCTACGTCTGCATTAACGATTAGTGCTGGTGCTACAACCAGGTTGTCACTGTTGAAGTAGTTCATAGCCGTCTTCACGACCGGTCCAGCCGTAGAGTTCTCCAGATCCGCTTTTACGTTCATGATGGCGCCAGTCATCTCTGCCCAGTCAACAGCGAATTGCTTCGTGAAAATGAACTGAAGGAATGCTTTTGCCGCTTCCGGATTTTTCGCTTTCTCTGAGATGGCTACAGATGCTGTGTAAGGAATTGCAACGAACTTCTCACCTTTGTCTTGCATAACGGATGGGATGAAGTCGAACTCGAAGCCTTCCGGCACGTCTTTGCTCATTTCGTTCTCCAGCCACAGCCCGTTCGGGATGAACGCCGCTTTATGCTGGAGGAATGACATTTGGGAATCGGTATGGTTCAGTGCGATCGCGCCTGGATCGATCAGGCCAGCGTCGCGGATTTGGACGATTTTGTCCAGTGCCTTCATGACCGGCTCGCTCTTGAAGATACCTTCCTCCAGGCTTGCCATTCTGGAGATGATGGAAGCGTCTCCGCCGTTAGCCGATACGATAGCGGAGTTGACCAGTCCGCCGTTGATGTAGTAAGGGTATACGCCTGTATGGATGTACGGGGATACGCCGGATGCTTTGATCTTCTCGCTCACTGCCATGAAGCTTTCGAAGTCGGTCGGTGTTTCCCAGCCCTGCTGTGTGAACCAAGCTTTGTCGTAGAACGTTCCCCATGAGCCGAATACGAGCGGCATTGTAAAGTTTTTGCCGTTGTAATCAGTTGGCTGCGCAATCGCGATGTCGAGAATCTTCTCGCCGTCACCGTTTGTTGCGCCTTTCAGGAAGTCGGTCAGGTCCAGCAGTTGAGCGTCGGTAACCATCTGCGCTTCGTTGGAGCCTGCGCCGTCGATGTAGACGAAATCCGGCGGGTTGCCTTGAATCCAGCGCGGTCTCATTTGATCGTTAATTTGGGAGCCTGCCGTTTGTTTAATGTTCAGGTTCGGGTTTTGCTTTTGGAATTCACCAATGACATGCTTCCACCAAGTGTCGCCGTAGCCGCCTACGAAGTACTGAATTTCGAAGTCGCCAGTCAGACCTTCGCTGCCACCGTCTCCATTGCCGCTATTGCCGCCGTTGCCGCTTCCTTGGTTTGTACTGCTAGGTGCAGGTTTTTCGTTGTTTGCGCCGGAGCAGGCTGCCAGCATGCTGAATGTAAGCGCGAGAATCAAAGCGACCAGCAAAGACTTGTTTTTCCAAGTGTTCATAGATTCAATCTCCCCTTAAAATATGTTTGTGGTAGAAAGCGCTTGCAGTGCGGGTTAATCATGCTGCAGAAATGCCTGTCATTTCACGATCCTCCTTTCCTTATGCCAAAAAAGGACATTAGAAACGAAGCGCGTCTTGCCTGCTTCGATAACTAATGCCCTTTCGGTAACACATTATCGTGAAATGTATGAGGTTTGTTTTACGTGTCAAATACTAATAAATAATTACTGATCTGTCAATCTTTTATTTTTAATCAGGTTTGCTCGCGCTGGTTCAGACGTTCAATATGCAAGGTCAGAAAGCCGATTTCATCGTCCGGAACGGGCTTTTTGAGCTGCTCCTCCAGAATGGCACTAAGCGTGAGCGAGCGGCTGTACGACAGCGGATATTCGACCTTGATTTTGTGCAGCAACGGGTTTTTGATATGCGCCTCCTTGCGGACGCGGTCAATCAATCCCTTGAGATGCGAAATAAAACGGAGGGAGGAGAAGGAGTCGCTGAAGTAAAGGCCGAGCTCCTTCGCTTCGTCCATTATTTTGGCGACAAGCCTGACGACGGCAAGCGTCTCCGTACCGCGCTCGCGGTTGCGCGCGCCATGAAAGTGCATGGCCAAAAACGCAATTTCATCCTCGGGAAGCCCTGCATCCAGCTTCTCGTTCAAGTAGCTGACTGCCTCGGAGGCTACGTCGTATTCATCCTTGTACATGAGCCTGATCTCATACGAGAACGGATTGGTAATCAGCACGCCTTGGCGGCAGCGCTCGATGGCAAAGTTGATATGATCGACAAGCGCAGCGTGAATCCGCTCGGAGAACTCGCCCTCCAGCCGCTGCTGGGCCATAGCGATCACTTCCTCCGTCACGCCTACGATGCGCGTATCGACATTGTTTAGGATTTGTTCATAGTGTTCAATGGTTTCCATGGTATGCAATAAAAACTCCTGTGTAATTTCGGATTCGCCAATGGCCATGCCAGGCTGCCGTTTGAAGCCGATTCCTTTGCCGAATGCAATGGAATTTTTACCGGAGGATAGCTTAGTCATCACGACATTGTTCGAAAGCACATGAATGATCTTTCTTTCAATTGCGGCCATCTTCACTTACCCTCCATTCAATCAGCGTTTTGGTTGGTTTGCGCCTTCAGAATCTCTTCCTTGATCAGCTCGGAGTCCGTCCCGAAGACGATATGAACGCCATTTTTTCCGATGCGGATGATACCTGCAGCACCCAGCTCACGCAGCTTCTGCTCCTGGACAAGACCGGAATCATGCAGCGTCAGACGCAGCCGGGTAATACACGCGTCGATATCGACCATATTCTTGTACCCGCCGATAAGCTCGGTTACTTCGGACGCTTTGTACGCAATCAGCTTGATATTGGGTGTTCTAAGCGCCGTGACCGCAGGTGCGGATACGGTAGCCGAGGCCTCGGAGAAGGCCTCGTGAATAGGCTCGGGAGTAGGGGCATCCGGTGACGGCCCCACTTCCGCAAGCGCTTCCGTTTTATCGTCTGCCCTGCCTGGCGTTGCGAAGTTGAACGCACGGATCAGGATATAGAATACAAAATAATAGACGATAAAGTAAGCGGCGCCAACAGGGAATACCAGCCAAGGGTTAGTTGATTGGCTCCAATTGATGGCAAGGTCGATGAAGCCTGCAGAAAACCCAAACCCGACTTTCACCTCGAGCAGATGCATAATCATCATCGACAAACCCGTCAGAAAGGCATGCACGATGAACAATGCGGGAGCAACCAGCATAAAGGCAAATTCGATCGGCTCTGTAATGCCTGTTAGGAATGAGGTGAAGGCGGCGCTTAGCATAATGGACATAATGACTTTGCGGTTCTCCGGTTTCGCGCATCTTGCCATGGCAATAGCGGCGCCCGGCAAGCCGAACATCATGATCGGGAAGAAGCCCGTCATATAAGTGCCCGCCGTAGGATCTCCCGCATAAAACCGTGTCAGGTCGCCCTGTGCGATCTTCCCGCCGGCTTCCGCGAACTCGCCGATCTGGAACCATAAGATATGGTTCACGATATGATGGAGGCCGGTAGGGATAAGCAGCCGGTTAATCGTACCGTACAGGAACGTTCCGATGCCGCC
Organism: Paenibacillus sp. NPDC057967; assembly: GCF_042887015.1. Taxonomy (NCBI): domain Bacteria; kingdom Bacillati; phylum Bacillota; class Bacilli; order Caryophanales; family Paenibacillaceae; genus Paenibacillus; species Paenibacillus sp. NPDC057967. Next base: position 612,512 of record NZ_JBHVQB010000001.1, on the reverse strand, counting down.
CGTTGATTCCAGCCATAGTCCGAAGCCTTGGATGACATCTTGAATCGGCATCCAGATGAAGCCGAGCAGTCCTCCCAGCACCGTCATGGTAAGAGCGGTAATGATCGGTACGAATCGCCTGCCTGCAAAGAAACCTAATGCCTGGGGCAATTGGATATCCTTGAATCGGTTGTAGAGGTAGGCAGTAATGCCCCCTGTAATCAGACCGCCAAGGACGCCCATCTGCATATTCGTCCCCGCCAGATCGCTGGATTGCATCACTTCGAACGTGCGCATCACTTCCTGGAACACCATGTAGCCTACGGCTGCGGACAGAGCAGCAACGCCTTTTCCCTGCGTTAAGCCAATCGCAATGCCGATGGCAAAAAGCAGGGGAAGATGGTCGAAGATCGCTCCGCCAGCGGCTTCGCAGATCGCTGCAAGCTTGATCAGAAAAGGATGGTCGAACTCGATCTTGCCGAACCGGTACAGAATGGCAGCAGCAGGCATGACAGCAATGGGAATCATAAATGAACGACCAATACGCTGAATGTAACTCATTTGTTGTCATACACCCCATTTTATGGAAAAGAAAAAGGGCATAGCTCAAGAACGCTATCTCTTCTTGAACTAATGCCCTCGCGGTAACACGTTCGAATTTTATACGATTATTCACAAAAATTATACTATTTTGTCCTAGTTCCTGTCAAAGCAAACTTTGCTTAACAGGTGTGGCTTTAGGCGGTTCGGCCTTGTCTCCGTAACGAAGAAACAGCCATACGCCAAACAAAATAAAGATGCCGGCTCCGAGCTGATACGCGGTCAGTGCTTCCTTCAGCAGCACCCATGCCAGCAGGGAGGCAATGACAGGCTCGCCAAGCACCGACATGGAGACGGCGGTTGCGTTCATATACTTCAGCAGCCAGTTGAACAAGTAATGTCCGAAGAGCGTAGGGACAATTGCAAGAAGCAGGAAGATGCCCCACTCGCGGGCTTCGTAACCCGTGAAAGCGTGCCCTTGAACGACGTTATAGACGGCGAGGAAGGATGCGGCGAAGGCGAATACCCAGAAGTTATACGGAAAAGCATCCATGTCATCACGCAGCTTCTTGCCAATGAGCATATGAAGCGCGACTGCGACGGTGCCGAAGAAGGACAAGGCGTCTCCATACAGAGCGGTGCCGGACAACCGGAAATCACCAGCGCCAATCACGAACGAACCGGCAATGGCGATGCCCATTCCCCATAACATCATGCTGTTGGCCTTCGTGCGGAACAGCCAGTACGAGCCCAGCATGACCATAAGCGGCTCAAGCGTCAAGATGACGGTCGAGCTAGCTACGGTCGTATAGCGAAGCGATGCCATCCATAACAGAAAATGAAGAGCCAGCATCGCGCCGGAAGCAGCGAGCCAGCCCCATTGCCGCTTGCTCAGCCGGAACAGCGATGAACGGTACTTCCATACAAAAGGAAGCAGAAGTATATTCGTTAGATAAAGCCGGTACATGGCGATCACCGCTACATCGGCTTCAGACCACCGGACAAAGATCGACGAAAAAGATATGGCGACAATACCGATTAGATATAGAAGCTCAATACCGGTAAAGCCTTTCAAGCTGCGTGTCATAGGTGATGCTCTCTCCAGTCGTTTCACAATAAATTCGTTTATTAAGAGGATGTAGGAAGGGGGAATAAAGGCCCCAAGTTAACATGCATACAACGAAGATCATACTCCCGCCGCCACCCGCTGTCAAAGGCATTTTTGGGGAAAAGGGCAGGGAAGCCATTCAAATCTGAGCATTGTGCGGATTGCACAAAATATGCGCCAACAAATGCTGAAATCGAATTAAAAAATGCTTGCGAAATGAGGCTCATGCTAACCTCTGATTAAAGGTTTAACGACTAGGTATGCTAAATCAAAAAAGATCACAGATGCGCCGATAAGAGGCGTGATCTGCGATCTTTTTTCATCTATAAGCGACCATTGCTGCTATTGATGCTCTGTATCTGATGTCTCCGTCTCGGCAGTTGCTTGCGCGGGTATGTCCTGTGGCGAAGAATGGTTAGAGTCGGTAGCTTTATCTTCTGAAGGAGCATCGGTTGGCGAAGAAGATATGGCTTTCGCCGGCTTGGCTGCAGGTATGGGCTTGCTCGCTTGCTTCTCCAGCTCTGCCTGGAAGTAGCTCTTCATCTCCGCTTCCTTGCGCGGATCATCCAGCTTCACCTTCTCCTTCAGCACGTGCAGGACAAATGACTCCCATGTCGGCTCCAGCTTCTGGGAGCGGAGCAGCCGGATTGCGTTTTTCACCAGCCTGCGTTCCTTGGCGTTTGTGAACAAATCCTTATAATGCTGCGTATAACTGAAGTCCAGCTGACCATATACGCTGCGGAAGATATCGGCCGTCATGCGGGCATCATCCAGCGCCCGGTGCGCGGAACCGTCCGAAGACAATCCCAGCTCGGTTAAGGCGGCTTCCACACTGACATCGTTGGTCAGGCCTTTTACACGGATATAGCCTTTCAACAAATCATAATAAGGCATGGCTAGCCAGTAGGCATCATCCATCTTATGCATGCGCGTATCAAGCACAATCCGCTTCAAGTCTTCGCCGCCCCACGTAACAAGCACGGGCTGCTCGCTTTTGCCGAGCCATGCCAGGAATTCACGAATGACCTTCGGAAATCCGGCTGCGGTATTAATGGATTCTTGCGGAATGCCTGTCTTTTTCTGAATAAAGGAATTCAGCTTCGGAAAGTAGACCGGCTTAATAAATGCGGTAAATTCGTCTATAGGTTGAAGCGAGGCGTCGAGACGCACAGCCCCGATCTCGATAACTTCCATGGGCAGATCGCTGGCGAATTTGCGCCCGTTAAATTCAATGTCCAACACGATGTAATCCAATTCGATGACCTCCGGTTAATGGCATGCATTATTCATTCTAGCAGATTTGCGCCGTGAATGCGTAGCTCGCGGATAGCAATGTGACAGTATTGTAATTTCAATGACTATGGAAATCGTATATACTAGGAACGGTAGAAAGCTTAAGAGACAGAGAGTGGAGGCAGCGAAAAAGCATATGGAACAGTTTATTTTGTGGCTGAAGTATTTGGTGCTGGGCGCGGTGCAAGGCTTCACGGAGCCGATTCCGGTCTCGTCGAGCGGCCATGTCATCATTGCCCGTGAGTTAATGGGAATGGAACAAGAAGGACTTTCATTCGAAGTATTCCTGAACACGGCATCGTTAATCGCGATTTTATTCATCTACAGGGCGATGATCGGGCGGTTGATCGTGAACGGATACCGCTTCATCCGTACCCGCAAGGCGGAGTACAAATCGGACTTTATGTTTATTGTTTATGTTGTGCTGGGCACCATCCCGGCAGGCCTGATCGGCTTCTTGTTTCAAGAGGACATCGAGCGACTCTTCTCGCATGCCAAGATGGTAGCGATATCGCTGCTTGTGACGGGTATTGCCTTATGGCTGATCCGTAACCTTAGAGGGAAAAAACGTGATGGCGATCTGAGCGCGAAGGACGCTTTAATCGTTGGATTGGCTCAGGCTGTGGCGCTTATCCCGGGTATCAGCAGATCGGGTTCGACTGTTATCGCATCCATTGCAGTAGGCATGAGACAGGAGACGGCACTCAGATTCTCCTTCATGCTGTATATTCCGATTAGCCTTGGCGGTGTCGTATTGGGGCTGAAAGACTTCTCCAGTGATCCGATCTCGTCATCCTTGGTCGGCCCTTATGCGATTGCCTTCTTGGCTACGCTCGTACTTACTTATTTTGCAATGAAATGGCTCATGAACATCATGGAGAAAGGCAACCTGAAATATTTCGCTTACTATTGCTTCGCGGCAGGTATTTTGTTGCTTCTATTCCTCTAATGAAAGGTTCTTACAACGTCATTAAGGCGTTCAACTTTTTTATCTATGGCGCTCTGTCGGTGTACAGCACGTTTTTTGCCCTCTATCTGCAAAAGATCGGATGGTCGACGCTGGAAATCGGCGCGCTGCTGGCAGGCGGCCCTATCGTATCGATTGTTGCCAACCCGTTATGGGGATACTTAAGTGACCGATTCCGCAATATCCGGCTCGTTATTCTTATTATGATGGCTGGCGCAACGGTCATTATGCAAATCGTTTTTCTGGCACAGTCTGATACGGTTATTTATACGGCGATGCTGTTTTTCTTCTTTTTCCAAATGCCGATGTTCTCGCAAAGCAACAGCTTGATTCTGAATGCGATTGAGGGTACGAAATACAAATTCGGCTCGTTCCGGTTATGGGGGTCGATGGGCTGGGCCGTTCTGGCGGCTGCATCCGGTCCGGTCATCGGACACATTGGCATCGAGCGGTTATGGATTTTGTATACGGCGATGATGCTGATGTCGATTCTGTTCGCGCTGGGTTTGCCGAAGGGAGAATCCAAGGTTGCGGTCAAGGCGGAGAAGACGAATTATCGCTCCATCTTTGCCAACAGGGCGTTTCTGCTTTTCTTGCTGCTCGGCCTGGTATTATCGATTCCCAATTCGATGAACCAGACCTTTATTGCGCTGTATATCGCCGAGCTTGGCGGACAAGCAGATATGATCGGCTGGGCGGCGTTTTTCTCATCCATCTTTGAAATTCCGGTATTTTTGCTGCTGGACCGCTATTTGAAGCGCAATACCAAAACGATGATGTACTGCATGATCTTCGTCAGCCTGTTATTCACGCTGAGATGGGCGCTGATGGCGGGCGCGGATAGCGGCTTGCAAATTATATTCGTGCAATTGCTCCACTGTGTCACGTTCGGCGGCTTCTATTATATCGGCACGCAGCTTACGGCGCTGCTAGTGCCGGCGCAATACCGCGCCTCGGGACAAGCTGTGTACGCGCTAATCTATGGCGGTGTGTCTGGCATGGCGGCAGGCGTCATCGGGGGCTGGCTGTTCCAGAACCTGGGCGCGCAGTCGATGTACATCTCCGGAGCCATCATGGCTTTGGTCGGCGTAGCCGGCTTTGTTGCTCTGTACGGCATGGTGCGCCGTTCAGGTGTTGCTGCGGACGGAGTGTCGGCAGGTTAATCCTGCGTGCATGGCAAAAAGCTCGTCTCTCCTTGTTGTAGTGGGAGAGGCGAGCTTCTTTTGTTGTGGCTTATTGCTGCACTGAGGATGAGCGTATTAGTATCGGCAACCCGGAACTTTGCATCCGTGTCGTAATGTGCAAGGGGGATGGTCCTGACCGGGTGAAATGTCTCCCCGTCATGGAAGCCGCGAACATCATGGGGGAAAGCTTCTCGGCATCTGCTTACTTTTTGGCGAGTTGTATGGTGAAGTAGATTGTGGTGCCTATTATAGCAGCAAGAGCGACTGGCATCAGCCAGCCCATGCCATTGGTGTGGTCTTGCGCGGAACGGACGAGATTCCACAGGATGATGCCGAACAGCAGTGAAATTTCGAATTTCATCCAGCTGAGCATTTGAATGGAGAGACGGTATTTTTTCTCTGCATTCTCCTTTGTCAGCGCAGTAGGATAGTTAAAATGATGAGGGATTTTGCGCAGCAGCGAAAGCCCGAGGAACAAGAGCAATCCGATGATCGGCAGGATCAGAGAAGTGCCTTTACCACCCTAGCCGTCCGCTTCGCCAGCCGCGTTGAAATGGATTGGCACCTTTGCCGGAAGATCTCCCCACACCAGAAACAGATTGATAGTAGGCACTGCCAAAGCCAGCAGAGATAATCCGTCGAGCAGCCATTCGAGCTTCGTCCTAGAAATGGGTATGATTGGTCGATTGGTCATGAAAATCACTTCTTTCTGGAATGGGTTTAATCCCTTTACGCGGTTGTCAGAATAAAGTTTCGGGAGTACAATTGGACTTATGTTTTTTGTGCTGCTATAGAGAAGAGAGAAGGGTTGCCATCATGAATACCGCTAAGTCCGCCGTTAACCAGGCGACAACTACACCAGTCGGTCGATCCAAGCGGTTATGGATTGCGTTGATATTAGGAGCGCTATCAGGGATTGGACCACTATCTATTGATATGTATTTGCCTGCATTGCCTACGCTTGCAGGAGAGCTTGGAGCTTCGGCTTCAGTGGCGCAGCTCAGTCTTACTGCTTGCTTGCTCGGCATCGCGCTTGGTCAACTGATCGTTGGCCCCATAAGCGATGTGACAGGGAGAAGGAAGCCGCTTTTAATTGGTATAGCCGTATATGCGGTTGTATCGTTGCTATGTGTCATCTCTCCGAATATATGGACATTTATCGCACTTCGGTTCGTGCAAGGTCTTGCCGGGGCGGCGGGTATCGTTATTGCCCGTGCAAGCGTGCGGGACTTGTATTCCGGCGTAGAACTGACGAAGTTTTTTGCCTTATTGATGCTCATTAACGGGGCTGCCCCGATTCTCGCTCCAATGATCGGAGCGGAAATATTGAACTTCACTTCGTGGAGAGGCGTATTCGCGGTTCTTAGCGTGTCCGGGCTGCTAATGATGGCCGCGATCTACTTCGGCTTGAAAGAGACGCTTCCGATGGAGCGCCGCCAATCCGGGGGCCTCAGCAACACGCTTCGGATCTTCCGCAGGCTGGCGGGCGATCGCGTCTTCATGGGATATGCCATGACGCAGGGCTTTATGATGGCTGCGATGTTCGCTTACATCTCGGGCTCGTCCTTTGTTTTGCAAGAAATCTACAACGTCACGCCAAGAACGTACAGCTATATCTTTGGCCTGAACGGGATCGGCATTATTATTGCCAGCCAAATCGCTGGGCGCCTGGCAGGCAAGGTGGAAGCGCGCAAGCTGCTCATAAGCGGACTTATAATGGCGGGATGCGGCTCTGTGCTGTTGCTTGCGACGGCTTTCTTGAAGCTGGATTTGCCGATGATCGTCGCAGGGTTCTTCCTGGTCGTGTCGAGCTTGGGCATCACATCCGCTACCACTACTTCACTGGCGTTGCAGGATCAAGGGCAAACTGCAGGCAGCGCGTCAGCTATGCTTGGCATGCTGTCCTTTATCTTCGGCGGCCTTGCCGCGCCGCTCGTCGGACTTGGCGGCGAGGGTACGGCGGTACCGCTTGCTATCGTCATCTCGTCGCTCGTGCTTGCAGCCTTCATCAGCAACATGTTGCTGACGAAGCGGAAGTAATTGTGTGTACGGTTGCCACCCGAAGTTGCACCATCGCCGGTGGAAGATGTACGCAGGAATGCGGTCGGAAGTCGAATGGACTAATTAGTATGTATGTAGAACAAGCCGCGCCGGAATGGCGCGGCTTGTTCTACTATTACAGGAAATTGGCGCTGACTCGGTTACGGATTGCGATGGGTCGGCGAAATAGCGTTGTGAGAGACGCCTAATTGTTCGGTAGAGCTCCCTATGGCGAATTAGTGTTGCGAGACAACCATTAAACGTCCCTCAGCGCTCCCTATGGCGAATTAGTGTTGTGAGAAACCGTTAAACGTTCGTCAGTGGTCCAAATAGCACATTAGTGTTGCGAGAAACCATTAAACGTTCGTCAGTGGTCCAAATGGCACATTAGTGTTGTGAGAAACCATTAAACGTTCGTCAGCGCTCCAAATGGCGAATTAGTGTTGCGAGAAACCATTAAACGTCCCTCAGCGCTCCAAATGGCGAATTACCGTTGTGACACACGGCTAATCCCGACACAACCATCATCAAGCTCTGGCCACAAACACCGTGAACTCGCGGTTGCGGTATACGCAATCGACCTCGGCGAAGCCAGCGTCGCACAGCCATTGCAACTGGTCGGTGAGTGTGGCGTCAATGTCCAGCAATCTGCGCTTCTTCGAAGCCTCAATATCTTCCGGCTCCAGATCGGTGTCGGTTACCGCCTCAAGCCATAACTGCTTGAACTCGGCGACGAAAGCGGGAGAGGAGCCCGCTGCCTGGTCGGCATTGACGAATACGCCGCCCGGCTTCAGCATGGAATGGATTTTGCGGAATAGAACCTGTTTGTCCTCATGAGTCAGATGGTGGATGGAGAGTGATGAGACGATAGCGCAATAAGAACGTTCAAACTCATAGGTCAAATAGTCTGCAGCAATGTATTCCAGATTGGGATGGCCGGCAAAACGGGCCTTGGCCTTCTCCAGCATATCCTCGCTGAAATCGACCATTGTTACATGTGCGCCGGGATATTTCTCCAGCATCATGGCGGAGAGCCTGCCGGTACCAGCACCCAAATCCAGAATATAAGGCGCATCATTAGCCACATCTGCCCAAGTTACCGCAGCTCCGTAGAAATCCTCATAGCAGGGGATCAGCTTACCATGTTTGTCATCATAACTTGGCGCGGCTTGATCAAATTGCTTTTTTACATTGTTCTCCATGTGAAACCCTCCTCGTCATCTGACAGTCGTATTTTTTCTAAAGACTAGCCCTTTGGATGTCGAATCGATTCGATACCTTCATCTTAACGGTCTAATCGCCATAGTTGAAATATATAAAACAAATAATCTATATAGTTTATACCTATAAACAGTGGAGTAGCAGCCTGGATATGGCATGGAATTATGAAATCCATGCCATATCCAGGCTGCGAATCGAGCAGGAGCTTCGCATTTTACAAAGTGACATAGAGGACTCTAATTTATTTCGCTGATCAACTTACAGGGTCAACTAAAAAGCGATGCTGCTTGTCCGGTGCGGCGAAATGGAGCAATCGAGCTCCTTCATCCCGGAGCGATTCCATATCTTCATCCCTAATGGGCTCGAACGGCTGAAGCCGCAAGTTCGCCGATTCTTTGTTCTCCTCAATCGTCCAAGTGCCGCGAACGAAGCCATCTATCAAAAACGTCGATCGGACAAGACCGTTGATCGTGATGATTCTTGACTTGTACACCGCAGGCATAATCCGTGTACGGTCGCTGTAGGAAATCAGCATGTTGTCAAATTCGGACAGGTAACGCACGGGAGCAGGCATATCTTCTGGCGGAAGCGGAGCGCCGGACAGATCATACAGCTCATTGCCTGCTTCATCCTTGAAGCATTCAAGCTCCGATGCCCATTCCTGGATATACGGCTTTAAGCGGGTCATACCCGACCATGCCTGCATGTCCTTAACAGAAGCGGGACCGAATGCACCTAAATATCGGAACAGTATCGACTTGATAGCTGCATCAATATCGTCCCCAGCTTTACCTGAGCTGTTAATTCCGCCATTCGCATATTCTTGTAAGTCGCCGATTCCGCCAATTTCCTGATGGTTAGGGCCGGTCGCGAGCCAATGCGCCAAAGGCACATGTCTGGCAGCCCCGCCTTGCCCCCAGAGCCCTCGGGGCGGAATTTGAGCGAGTGGAACGAGGTTGCGTGCGGTCGAAGAGAGTACGGAAGGCTCATGCCCCGGCCAATCCTGCTGCAGCTGCTTGCCCAGCTCTTCAAATGTAATAGGTTGCTCTGTGGCAAGCTTGACTGTCGCCAGGGCTAGTTGAGCCAGATCTACCCCGCCAAGCTTTTTGCCGTTATAGCTAATGATGGTACGTTCCAACATCGGGGCAAGCGCAGCCCGGAATAATCGGGCATCCCGTGCGGTTACCAAATGAATCGTAGAGCGCATAAGGGCAATACGAACTGCCTGCCTGTTACTCAGCAAATTCGCAAGCGACTCCGGTTCGAAATTGTCCAATCGGCTCCATAAAGCGTAATAAGGCGGCATCGGCGCTTGAGCTTGAATGCCGACCAGACGCTCGATCGCTTCAAGCGGAGAAATTCGGCTTCGACGCAGCAGCAGCTGACGTTCCAGCAGCGCGCGGTTCAGCCTTTTTAATGAAAGCGTACGGTTAGTCGGAAGTATATCACCCATCATTCCTCGCATCCTTACCTATCGTTTTTCCACGGCATGACAAGTTGCGCACGTCTTCGGATTGATGCGCTTCCCGAAAAGGTCTATAATGGGCCGTAGGTTAAGTCTATTATCGAACATAGAACCACATAAAGGGAAGAGGGATTGGATCATGAAAAAGCTTAGAGTGCTGCAGCAGCTGACGGAAGCGGGTGTTGTTGCGGTTTTGCGCGCCGATTCGGCGGAAGAAGTAGCGGAGATGGCCCGCCGCGCCATCAAAGGCGGAATTAAGGCGATTGAAATTACGATGACGGTACCGTTCGCGCTTAGAGCGATCGAGCAATTGTCCAAAGAATACTCCAGCGATGTCTCGCCGGATGCTGATAATTACGCGATTATCGGCGTGGGAACTGTGCTTGATCCGGAGACGGCTCGCGCTGCCATCCTGGCAGGAGCAGAATATGTGGTCGCTCCTTCGCTGAGTGCCGATACCATCAAGATGTGCAACCGTTATGCGATTCCGGTTATGCCGGGTACGATGACGATTCAGGAAATTCAGACGGCACTTGAGCTTGGCGTTGACGTCGTGAAGCTGTTCCCGGGCAACCTGTATTCGCCTAGCGTCATCCCGTCCATCAAAGGACCGCTGCCGCAAGCGAACATTATGCCGACTGGAGGCGTTTCGCTGGACAACCTGAAGGATTGGATCAAGGCCGGCGCGGTTGCGGTCGGTATCGGTTCCGATCTGACGAAGGAAGCCGTGAAGACGGGAGACTTCTCCATTATTGAGCAGAAAGCTGCCGCCTATATCGCGGCATACCGGGATGCGAAGGGCGTCTAGTCCTTCCCGGCACGGATGAGTCTGGGAGCGCTTGCTTCGAGTGGCGATTCGGGTTATAAAAGAAACAGGATGTACAAGCATGGACTAATATTACTTAGGTAAAGGAGTCGTTTGTTGAATGGATTACCGGATTGAAAAGGACACAATGGGCGAAATCAAAGTTCCTGCGGATAAGCTATGGGGCGCGCAAACGCAGCGCAGCTTGCAAAACTTCAAAATTAGCGGCGAACGTATGCCGATCGAAGTCGTATACGGAATGGCCATCGTGAAAAAAGCATCCGCTTTTGCTAACCACAAGCTGGGCGTATTGGATGAAGAGAAGGCTGTTGTGATCGGTGAAGCGGTAGACGAGATTTTGAGCGGCAAGTGGGATGACGAATTCCCGCTTGTGGTATGGCAGACAGGCAGCGGCACGCAGACGAACATGAACGTGAACGAAGTGGTGGCACGCCGTGCGAACCAATTGCTTGAAGCAAGAGGCAGCGCGACACGCATCCACCCGAACGATGATGTGAACCGTTCCCAAAGCTCCAATGATACGTTCCCGGCGGCTATGCATATCGCAGGCGTTATCGCAGTAGAGGACCGGCTGCTTCCGGCACTGGACTTGCTGAACGGCACGCTGTATGCGAAGGCAGAGAAGTTCAACGATCTGGTTAAAATCGGCCGTACCCATCTTCAAGATGCGACTCCTATTACGCTTGGCCAAGAAATCAGCGGCTGGTACTCCATGCTGGACAATACGCGCGCGATGCTGGTTCAAAGCGTAGATACGATGCGTGAGCTGGCTCTGGGCGGAACAGCGGTAGGCACGGGGCTTAACGCGCACCCGGACTATGCGGTTGCAGTAGCTGAGGAAGTAACGGCGCTGACTGGCAAAACGTTCATTACGGCGAGAAACAAGTTCCATTCCTTGACGAGTCATGACCAAATGGTCTACACGCACGGCGCAATCAAGGCGCTTGCAGCGAACCTGATGAAAATCGCCAACGACGTCAGATGGCTGGCAAGCGGTCCGCGCTGCGGCATCGGCGAGCTGTCGATTCCGGAGAACGAGCCGGGCAGCTCCATTATGCCGGGCAAAGTCAATCCGACTCAAAGCGAAGCGATGACGATGGCGGTATGCCAGGTAATCGGCAACGACGCGGCAATCGGCATGGCGGCAAGCCAAGGCAACTTCGAGCTGAACGTGTTCAAGCCGGTAATTCTGTACAACTTCATTCAATCCGTTGCGCTGATGGCGGACTCGATGATTTCCTTCAACGACAACTGCGCAGTAGGCATCGAGCCGAACGAAGCGGTGATCAAACGCAACCTGGATCAATCATTAATGCTGGTTACGGCGCTGAACCCGTATATCGGCTATGAGAATGCGGCGGCAATTGCGAAGAATGCACATAAGCAAGGCCTGACGCTGAAGGAATCGGCGATTGCCAGCGGCCTTCTCACTTCGGAGCAATTCGATGAGTATGTTCGTCCTGAGAACATGATCGGCAAGCGGTAATTAAACGATAGAAAAGATTGTGGCCATCTCCTGAAGCGTACGCGCCTCAGGGGATGGTCTTTTTTTGATACGGGTGGTGTTAGACGTTCTTAGAGGGCAGTTTCGGTGCGGAAGAAAGTCGATCTGTGCTATGATACAGATAGCCGTTTCTTGCGGCTCTATCATGTGGACAAAGTAGGGTAGCGACATGCATTTATTATCAGTTGAACATATAACGAAAACGTATGGCGAAAAAGTACTGTTCAGGGATGTGACGTTCGGCGTAGAAGATGGCGACAAGATCGGCATCATCGGCGTCAACGGAACGGGAAAATCGACCTTTCTGAAAGTGATCGCTGGCGTCGAGCAAGCGGATTCCGGCTCCATCTCCATCGGCAACCGGGTTGTCGTGCGGATGCTGGCGCAGGACCCGGTATTCCAGCCCGGAGAGACGGCGCTGGAGCATGTGCTGGGCGGCGATTCGCCCCAGCTCAGAGCTGTTCAGGGCTATGCCGTAGCGATGGAGGCCATTGCGCTGAAACCTGAGAGTGAGGAGCTTCAGTCCGCGCTTATTGCCGCGAACCAACGTATGGATGAGCTGGACGCATGGCAGCTTGAGAACGAAGCGAAGACGGCTCTCTCGAAGCTGGGCATTCAGCAGTATGAGGCCAAAGTTGAGACGCTGTCCGGCGGTCAGCGGAAGCGTGTTGCGATGGCAGCTGCTTTGCTGCTGCCGTCCGATGTGCTCATTCTGGATGAGCCGACCAACCATATCGACAATGATTCTGTCGCATGGCTGGAGGGGATGCTTCAGAAGCGCAGAGGCGCGCTGCTTATGATTACGCATGACCGGTATTTCCTCGACCGGGTCAGCAATCGGGTCATCGAGCTTGATCGCGGCGAAGCGTATTTCTATCAAGCGAACTACAGCCGCTTCCTGGAGCTGAAGCTGGAGCGGGAGGAGCGCGAAGCTGCTTCCGAGTCAAAACGGCAAAATTTGCTGCGCAACGAGCTGGCCTGGATTCGCCGCGGCGCCAAAGCGCGGACGACGAAGCAGAAGGCGCGCATCGATCGGTTCGAGACTTTGAAAGCGGCAGGGCCGAAGGCATCCGACGGCAAGCTTGACCTGTCCGTCGCTTCTTCACGCCTGGGCAAAAAAATCGTAGAAGTCGAAGCAATCTCCAAGAGCTATGGGGACCGCACGCTTATTTCGGATTTCAGCTACATAGCGGTACCTGAAGACAGGGTCGGCATCGTAGGCCGGAACGGAAGCGGCAAGTCGACGCTGCTCAGGCTCATTGCGGGCAAGCTCGCGCCGGACTCCGGTACGGTAGATCTGGGGCCGACAGTTAAGCTGGGCTGGTTCTCCCAGGAGCGTGAAGAGATGGATGAGACGCTGCGGGTGATCGAATATATCCGCGAGGAAGCAGATCAGGTGAAGACGGCGGATGGTACAGCCATTCCTGCCGGCCAGATGCTGGAGCGGTTCCTGTTCTCGCCGACGATGCAGTGGACGCCGATTGCCAAGCTGTCGGGCGGTGAGAAGCGGAGGCTTCAGCTTCTGCGGGTTCTGATGAGCGCGCCTAATGTGCTGCTGCTCGATGAGCCGACGAATGATCTGGATATTGCGACGCTGACCGTGCTGGAAGATTATTTGGACGATTTCCCGGGCGTTGTCTTCGTGGTTTCTCATGACCGTTACTTCCTGGACCGTACGGTGGAGAAAATCATTGCGTTTGAAGACGGCGTTATTACGCATCATACGGGCAATTATTCGGATTATCAGTCCAGCGCGGCGAAGCGGGAGCAAGCAGAACCAGCGGTAGACAAGGCGGGGGCCGGCAAAGGTGCAGCGGCGGCCGGTCAGACAGAAGCGTCCAAGCAGCAGCCAAGGGAACGCGCCCTCAAAATGTCGTACAAGGATCAGAAGGACTTCGAAGCAATTGATGGCTGGATTGAAGAGGCCGAGGGAGAGCTGACCCGGATTGCCGCGGCGATGGAGGCAGCCAGCAGCGACTCCGCGAGGCTCCAAGAGCTGACGGCTGAGCAACAGCAAGCGGAAGAGAAGCTGGAGGCGCTGATGGACCGCTGGACGGAGCTAAATGAGCTCGCAGAGAAGATCGAAGCGCAGAAGCGCGGCTAGTTGGAGTTCGGGAGTATACCCGTTATTACGTTTGTTCATCAAGGAATGGGATGTTCACAATATAGACGACAAGGTGGTCATACGGACATGGCAAACAACACAAGCATTCGGAACATCTATTGCATCGGCCGCAATTATCGGCTGCATGCGCTCGAATTAGGCAACGAGGTGCCGTCGGAGCCGCTCGTCTTCACGAAGCCGTCCCATGCGGTGGCGGCTATGGATGGCAACGAAGTTGTATTGCCCGCTCATGTCGGCGAGGTGCATTTCGAGCTGGAGATCGTACTGCGCGTAAGCGAATCCTATCGCCCGGGAGCGGCGGATAGCGAATGCTTCGATGCGATGACGCTTGGACTGGATATGACGCTGCGCGACGTGCAATCCAAGCTGAAGGCGAAGGGCCAGCCTTGGCTTGCGGCCAAAGGCTTCAGAAACTCCGCTCCGCTTGGTCGCTGGATTCCATATCCGGGCGAGGCTGCGCTTGCAGAGAGCACCTTCAAGCTGATGCGCAACGGAGAACCTGTCCAAGTCGGCTGCTCCAAAGACATGCTGTTCGGCATAACAGAGCTTGTGCACTATATTGAAGAGCATTACGGCCTTGGCGGCGGAGACCTGATCTATACAGGCACGCCAGCAGGCGTAGCGGCGCTTCATGACGGCGATGTGCTGGAAGCGATCTGGGCAGAAGAGAAGCTGGGCGATTGCCGAATTGTGATGCGGTAATGACGGAATATCAAATATCCAACGCAGTTCAGAGTAACCATTTAATTTACTGAAAAAAGCGGGCCAGTGTGAACTGGTCCGCTTTTTTTGGGGGAACTGTTTGTATACAGGGCGTACCCCGCGTTTATCTGCCGTTGAATGCGCTCAGCATCCAGACATGTTTCTCTAGCGAAGTGTGGATAGCGAGCAGCATGTCGGCTGTCGTCTCGTCACCGGATTGCTGCGCGACTTCCATGCCTTGCTTCAACTCGTCGATAATAACAGTGAAGTCATTGATCAATTGATCAACCATTTCGACGGCTGTCTCATTGCCTTCCGCTTCCTTGATGCTGGACTCTTCCAGGTAATCGCTCATTTTGGCGATTGGCTGGCCTTTTACCGCAAGGAGACGTTCTGCAATTTCATCGACGTGAAGTGCCGCTTCCTCATAGAATTCCTGGAACTTTTCATGCAGCGTAAAAAACTGCGAGCCTTTGACGTACCAGTGGTAGTTGTGGAGCTTGATATAAAGTACACTCCAGTTGGCGATTTGACGGTTCAGATGTTGTTGTACTTTATGCATGATAATCATCCTTTCGTAAGTTGAATTTCAATGGTAGAATGACGAATTCATTCAGCTTAACAAGTCGTATCGTGTTTCGTTCTCCCGCTAGTTTGTACCAAAACGGGAAAGGGGATACGGTGACTGGTAATGAATATAAGGGGATAAAGTAATTTAGATCAATTCCTTATTTATAATTATTACAAAGTGATAGTCATTTGTCAAGGATACGCGGAAAGTCTTTTTTCATACTCATTATTGGATAAACGCTAAGAAGCGTGCAGGGAAGTCATGGTTGTTGATAATGGTTTATGGCGCTTTTATTGATTACCCGAATGGGGGAGGATTGAAACGACGGGAAGTGTGAAAACGAAGATGAGGGATGGGACTGCTTCCTGAACTGGAAGCAAAGGACGAATAAGTTGCTTCTTTTTGTACTGTGTTACTTCTTTCGATGGTACATAAAAGAGCGCGTTTGCCACGCGCCCTCTTTTTTTGCAAGAAACATCATTGCTTTATGTAATTTATAAATTAACCATCTTAATCACTTTGTTATGAATTATGTGGTACTCTTTGCTGGCTTACTGATTGAGCAGGCTGTCTCTTAACAATAAAGCTGGCCCATGATCTGCCTAGATTCATTGATGGTCGTTCGACCAATAGCCAAGCCAAATATGCAAACATCAATGAAATTGGCAATGAAATCAGTAAGACAATATACAATGGAACAATATCATTTAGAATATGAACTAATGAGAATACGATAATAATGTGATAAAGATACAGGCTGTACGAGACTTTTCCCAAGAATATCAATGGTTTTTTCACCAAAAATGATGCCACAGTACGACTAGATAAACCAATGACTATAAAAAGCGAAGCCCCAATGGATACGACCCAGTCATTTATAACGGTAAGATGTAGAATTTTGATATCATAAAAATACCACGGGTATGTGTAAGCACCTACTGAAATAAAAAGTAATAGTAACTTGTAATTTCTTCCTATGTCCTGGAACTTGTTAATAAGGTAATCTCGATGTTTAGCCAGCAATGCTCCAATGATGAACATGAAGATATAGTGCAGAGTGATATAAATGTTAGTCCCATATTCCGGCTTTAGTAGAAATCCCAATATAGCAAAGCAACACGATAAAAAGAACCCAATACCAAGACCAGCCTTCCAGTTTAACTTTAGAATGATCAGCATTATGAGAGGAAACAATATTGATATTCTCATTTCGTGGACTAGGGACCATATAACGGTATTAAATGGAGTTGGATCAAAGTCTCCAAGCAAAAATAAATGATTAAGCGCACTACTTACTGTCAAATCTTTTCCCCACATTCCGTTAAACCAAGAACTTGCATAAGCCACATTGCCTGAATAAAAAAACGAGCTTGATAGTATTGCAACTAATACCGCTATGATGTATGGAATATATATTCGGGAAAATCTTTTTGCCATGTATGGTAAATAACTTGGCTGTTTCCCCGAATAGAAAGGCAGTGACAAGACAAAGCCGCTAAGTATAAAAAAGACAATAACAGCTTCATGACCGGACCAAAGTGCATGAATCGGTGAGTATTTTAATAGGGTTACTAAAAAACTATCTCCCATTCCTTCAGCTATGGCTGGAATAATATACATAACATGTCCAAATAGAACTGTAAGTGCAGCTAAGCCGCGAATTGAATCTAGTTGCTCGTACCTATTATTCATTATGTCCCCCTATGTAGTCCTTTTTATAGTAAAGAATACCACATAGGATTAAAGCATTAAATGAATTATTATCCAAACTATGCAATGGCTACAGTGTTATCAATCCAGTTAACTCCATTCCACCAATCTGTTTGTCGCTAGCAGCTGAAGTTTTATCGAAATATTGACAGTACGGTACAAATAGAGTTGGGTGACTAATTTGCCGTTGTTTCTCTAAATTGACTAACAAGCATAAAGAAATCACTTCGATCGAGACTTGTTCCCTCGCCGCCATAAAAATAGCGGAGGCAAGTCGGTCAGACCAACTTGCCTCCGCTATCCAATTAGTTCGAAACTGCGACAGCAGCTTTCTGCTCCGCTTCAGCGAGCATGAAGATGGTGAGTACGAACATGGCATGCGACCATGTCAGCGGCACCACCCATGCGGTTTCTCCGGTTACTTTGTCGATCTGCTCAGGCAGCAAGCCCGTCTCGGTGCGATGAGCAATCACCCAGCCCAGCAGCTTGCGGGCAGCGGCCAGGTCGCCTGTCGCTACGCGGTAGTGGGCAAGCCACAGCGTCGTCAGAATCCAAGGATTGCCGCCAATGTAGATATCGTCCTCATAGCGCTTGATCCCGCCTACGCCCGGCACGGTCAGAGCCGCTTCGATCGTGTCAGCCGTGCGGCGCATGCGATCATGCTCAGGAGCTACTGCACCGAATGGCACAGAGATGCCTAGCAAGCTGATATCGACGATCGGATCATGCTTCAGCACATGCTTCTCGTAACCTTTGTCGAGCTGCTCAATATGGCCGGTGAAGCCAGCGGAGACAGCAGCATCATACTTCTCTTTGCTTACTTTCAGGTTAAGGCCGCGGTAGAAGCTGCTGCCTTCCTCGTTCCAGCATTCGTCCATGATCACATACGCAATGCGGGCTGCAGCGCTTCTCCAGTCCTTCGCCAGCGCACCATGGCCCAGCAGCTCGGCGAAGCTCGCAGCGGACGTCAGGCCGCCGTATACAGCGGCAGAGGAGTACGTATGGGATGCCTCACGCTCTTCCCATAGATCGATGCTTGGTTTCGGCAAGCCGCTCTCTGAATCGATGAACGACATCAGGAAGCCTGCGCCTCTCTCGACAGACGGCCATACCAGGTTGGCGAACGCCACATCCTGTTTCTCCAGATAGTGCTGCCACATGCCCCAGAGGATGGAGGAGCCTTCGTCAATCTGCAAGCCCCATGAAGGCGCAAGGCCGCCATCGTGATAGTGGCGCTGCTGCCAGGAGCCGTCAGGAGATTGAGCGGTCAGCGTCCAGGCGTAGAAGCGGTCGGACAGCTCATTCAGGCCGGCTTTGTCCAGCGCAGTCGTAATGAAGGCGGCGTCCCGGCCCCAGCAGAAGGAGTAGCCGCCGCAGCGGGAGAAGTTCTCGTCGAACTCGGGAGCGGCGATGATGCTGCCGGTCTTCTCGTCGGACATGAGCTTGAACATCAGCAAGGAGCGCTCATACAGCTCCTTCACATCCTCGCCTTCAATCGGACAAGGCGCAGCAGCATCCACGTATGCGTTCCAGTATGCATTTGTAAGACTAGCAAGCTCCTCGCTTGTTTTCCCTTTCGCCGTCGCAAGCTCTTCAAGCACTTGCTCCTCATTGTGCCCCGCCGCAATGTATACAGGGATCGTAACACTCGCACCCGGCTGCAAGTCGCACACATTCCACGCCATTGCGCCATCAGGGCGCATATCGATCATATTGCCGTTCAGCTCGCTGTTTTGCACCGCATCCCAGGACAATCCGGCCTGGAACTTTGCGCATACGTTTGCACTTGAAAGCGAAAAAAAGTACCCGTTGCGGAAATGAATCAAGGCATCGGCTGAAGGCTGGAACATTGTCGTATTATACAGCCCGTTTTCACTAATCAGGAAGCAGGAGTGAAGCAGGAATCGGAAGCTTTGGGCAACGGAACTGTCATTTTTGAATGTGTACTGGCGCACGATGACATTGCTCTCCGGTACGGCAAAATGCAGGCTTTCCACCGAAATCGGCTGCTCCGAAGAACGTGCGTCCACACGAAGCACATTGCTGCGCTTGATGTAGGCAACTTCATGCTGCCAGCCGTCTTGCTCGCCGTCGAACCATGTGAGCGCTTTACCTTCGACCTGCAGTCCGGTGCGCATGGCATCGACATGCTGAGGCGTGTCAATATTCGGCCACCACAGCCGGTACATGCGTCCGGTGCGGCCAAGCGAGGCCAGGAAAGAGGAATTGCCGATAATGGCGTCTACCAAATAGGGCTTGTTGTTTGTCATTAATTTAGCTCCTTTTGTTTACGGCTTGGATGGAGGAATCGCGTACGATCAGCCTGTGCGGAATGATCATGCGAGGTTGATGAATATCTTCTTCCATGATGCGACGGATAAGCAGTTGAGAGGCAGTGTATCCCAATTGATAGGTGCCAATGTCAATAGAGCTGATCGGCGGCGTGGCAAGCTCGGATAATGCGATATTGTTAAAGCTTACGAGGCTGATGTCATCAGGTACGGTATAGCCAAGCTCATTAAGACCTCTCAGCACGCCGAAGCCGACCACATCGTCGATGACGACAAGTCCGCTGGGACGCTCGGGCAAGCTCATCATGAAGGACATGGCGCGGTATCCGCTTTGCTGCAGGAACTCGCCTTCCACAATCCATTCAGAGCGCATCGACAGTCCTGCTTCGCGCATCGCTCTCCGATAGCCGGACATCCGGTCATGGGATACCGTCAAATTCGGCGGTCCGCTGACGAAGCCAATTCTCTCATGGCCTTGGATAATCAAATGTTGGGTTGCATCGTAGGCAGCTTGTTCGTTGTCATTGTCCACCGAAAGAATATTCTGATGGCCTTCCGAACGTCCGATGAGGACAGTAGGGAAGTTATGATTGTTTAAGATATCGATGAGCGGGTCATTCGTTCTCGCAGATAGCAAAATAACGCCATCGACTCTGCGGCCAAGAACAAGACGGGAGATCGTTTCGTTCTCATCCTGCGGAGAAGTGGCGGCTGCAAGCAGCATGTCATATCCCGCTCTCGTGGATTGCGTCAGAATGCCGCGCAACAACTCCCCAAAGAAGAAGTCCTGGAACAGCTCCTCGGCAGGGCGCGGAAGCATGATCGCAAGCGTCCTTGTCGTCTTGGACACAAGGCTCTTCGCCATGAGATTCGGATGGTAGCCCATCTCATCCATAATTTTTTTAACTTTCATAGATGTCGCTTTACTAATTCGCGGATGGTTCGAGACCACCCTGGACACCGTGGAAGGCGATACTCCCGCGGCCTTCGCTATGTCTTTTATTGTAACCATCATGCGAGCCCCCAATGAGCAACCTGAATTGACTGCGCTAATAATGAATATTATGTTCATCCTAATGCAACTTTTGCTCATATGTAAATATATATCCTGGCGTCAACTTTCACAAATGACGAAAAACTGAGTAATAGAGTTTAAATGAAAGAAAAACGGAGTATTCTCTGTAAAGATGGATCGAAATGAACTGTGCAAACGTTTTAACAAATGATAGGGCATGTTGTATATTGAATACACGAATAGAACGCTTTCAAAAAGCCGATTTCCGAAAAATAAGCGATTTCAATCCTGATATGTATTGAAATCGCCATTTTTTGAGAAAAGTGTACAAACGTTTGCGCATATTCGCTTCATGAATGAAGCAAGGCATTCCGTATATCGGAGTTCTCATGCTGAATGTCATAGCGAATCGCATAAGATGCCGGAAAAACCCGCATTTTATGAAAATGAACGTTTGAAGCCGCAACGAATATGAAAGCGAATTCATTCGAACATATCCACGTACAGGGGAAGGGGATCATTAGAATGAAAAAATGGTTTGTCATGACGCTGATCGTTTCTTTGTTTGTCGTAGCCGCATGCAGCGGTAACAACGGAGGCGGCGGCAACCCAAGTCCGACCGCAAACGGCAGCAACAACACGCCGACGGAGGATCCAGGCAATTCGGGAGGCGATGATACGCAGTTGACGCCTGAAGCCGGAGCGAGCCTGGTTATTTGGGACGCCAACAACCAAGCGGCATTCCTTCAGGAAATGGGCGCCGAGTTCGAAAAGGAATACGGTGTGCCGGTCAAATTCGAAGAAGTGGGCAATACGGACCAAGTGGCCAAGCTGATGACTGATGGACCTGCAGGTCTCGCGGCCGACGTGCTTCTGTTCCCGCACGACCATATCGGCAGCGCTGCCTCCGCCGGACTTCTGCTGCCGAATACGGCATTCGAGGAAGAGGTTGTTAGCGAAAACGCCGAAAAAACGGTCAAAGCGGTTACCTACGACGGTATTTTGTACGGTTATCCCCGTTCAGTTGAAACGTATGCCATGTTCTACAATAAAGACTTGATCCCGGAAGCACCCGCGACGTTTGAGGATATCTTCACCTTTGCGGAAACATTCAATGATCCGTCCAAGAACAAATTTGCGTTTGCTTGGGAATTGCAGCAATTCTTCTACAACTTTGCATTCCTGGCTTCGCAAGGCGGATACATGTTCGGAGACGACAATACGAACAGCGCGGACATCGGCTTAAATAACGATGGTGCGATTGCTGGCGCAAATCTGATGGTGGAAATCAAAGAAAAGCTTCTTCCATTGAATACCGGCGATATTGACTTCGATATCAAAAAAGGCTTGTTCCTCGACGGAACGCTCGCGATGGAGCTTAACGGCCCTTGGGCGCTAGCCGATTACAAGAGTGAAGGAATTAACTTCGGAGTAGCTCCGCTGCCGAAAATCGGCGACAATCCGATGACGTCGTTCTCCGGCGTTCAAGCCTATTACGTCAATGCCAACTCGAAGTATCCGCAAGCGGCGCAATTGCTGGCGCGATTCCTATCGACAAAGGAAATGCAAATGAAAAACTTTGAGATGAACAGCTTGCTTCCATCGAATGAAGAAGCCGCTAGTGATCCAGCGGTTGCCAATGACGAAATCGTCAAAGCGTTCCTTCAACAATTTGAGAACTCGACTCCAATGCCTTCCATTCCGGAAATGGGCAGTGTATGGAATCCGATTACTTCGGCGATTTCCGAAATATGGAATGAGGGCAAGGATCCGAAAACAGCGCTCGATAATGCCGTCGCTCAAATTAAGGACAGCATCGGAACGAACTAAGAGCAGCACATGCAAACTTGGAATGCTGTACGGTTTCCCCGCCATTAGCGGGGAAGCCGTTCATTCCGTTCATGAAAGAGAGGAGCCGGACAATGATGAAGCGGCATCGTAATACCGCGGCCATACTTTCGGTAGCGCTGCAAGGGCTTGGCCAACTGTACAACCGGCAGTGGCTGAAGGGGATTTTTTTCCTTTGTGTTCAAGCATTAGGGCTTTATTATCTGGTTCCCCGTCTAGGGCACGCCATCTGGGGATTGGTAACGCTTGGGGAAACGACGCAGAAATTTGTGAAGGTAGGAAAGACCACCGAACTGGTCAAGGGCGACCATTCCATTTTTTTGATGCTGGAGGGCATTATCGTCATTCTGGTGTTCCTCGTATTTTTGTTGATTTATGCGTTGAATATTTATGATGCATATCAAAACGGAAAAAAGCGGGACGAAGGCAAGGCGGTACGCGATTTTGCGAATTCGTGGAATCATGTAACGGTTAACCATTTTCCTTATTTTATGCTGGCTCTCCCAGTGCTCGGCGTATTGTTTTTTACGATCATGCCGATCTTATTCTCGATTATGCTGGCGTTTACGAATTACTCGGCGCCTAACCATATACCACCGGCCAAGCTCGTCGACTGGGTCGGATTCCAATCGTTTATTGATTTGCTGCAAATGAAGTCGTGGAGCAAGACGTTTTACGGCCTGCTCGTCTGGACGATCATTTGGGCGGTGCTTGCCACCGTCACTTGTTACTTTGGAGGCATTTTTGTCGCGCTGCTCGTTCAATCGAGGGGCATCCGATTCAAAAAAATGTGGCAGACGATTTTCATCATTCCGTATGCGATCCCGCAGCTCATATCACTGCTCGTCATGCGCAACCTGTTTAACGCCAAATTCGGTCCCATTAACCAATATTTTGCCTATTTCGGTCTGGAAGGGCTGCCGTGGCTGACGGATCCGTTTTGGGCCAAAGTTACCTTGATACTCGTCAACATGTGGATCGGCATTCCGGTCAGTATGCTGCTGGCGCTTGGCGTCCTGACGGCCATACCGCGCGATCTGTACGAGGCTGCCGAAGTGGACGGAGCGTCAAATTTTCAGAAGTTCAAAATTATTACGATGCCATATTTGCTGTTTGCGACGGCTCCGATTCTCATTACGCAATTCGCAGGCAACATCAACAACTTTAACGTCATCTACCTGATGACCGGAGGTGGTCCCGCTAACGGGGATTATCAATTTGCGGGCTCGACCGATTTGCTTGTCACCTGGCTGTTCAATCTGACGATCGTCAATAACAAATACAATATGTCCGCAGCTATCGGCATTCTGATCTTCATTATGATCGCGACGATCTCGATCTGGAGCTTCCGCCGGACCAAATCATTCAAAGAGGAGGATATGCTGTCATGAGTCAAAAAAACAGCTTCGTGCGGCTGTCGCTCAGTTATTTGATTTTGATCATCTTGTCGGTGTGCGCTCTTTATCCGTCGATATGGGTTGTCGTCTCCTCTTTCCGTCCAGGCGGGTCCCTGTACAGCAAAAACTTTTTTCCGGAAAAATGGACGCTTGATCATTACGTAACGCTGTTTACCGGTACGCAGTACACGTTCGACATCTGGTATATGAATACGCTGAAAATCGCCTTTTTTACGATGATTTGCTCCGTATTTCTAATGACGCTCAGTATGTACGCGTTGTCCCGATTCCGGTTCCGCGGACGCAAGACGATGCTCAGCGCTATGCTCATTCTTGGCATGTTCCCGGGCTTTATGAGCATGATCGCAATATACATCATTTTGCTGCAGCTTAATTTGCTGGATACCCATATCGCGATGATTCTTGTTTATTCGGCGGGGGCTGCACTCGGAGGTTTTATCGTCAAAGGATACTTTGATACGATTCCCCGCAGCCTGGACGAAGCGGCGCGTATCGACGGGGCCAGCCATCTGCAGGTGTTTCTGAAAATTATGATGCCTTTGTCGAAGCCGATTTTGACGTTCGTGGCGCTGACGTCGTTTACGGGCGTATGGGGTGACTTTATATTCGCCCGTCTCGTGCTTCGATCAAAGGACAACTATACGGTGGCCGTCGGCATGTACGAATTGATTGCCTCGCAGACCAATAGCTACTTTACGCTGTTTGCTGCTGGCAGCGTCATTATCGCCATCCCGATTACGATTCTGTTCCTCATTCTGCAGCGCTTCCTCGTGCAAGGTCTGACGGCCGGAGCGATGAAAGGATGACCGTCGTAAGCAGAAGCAGTACGGTTGCGTCTTTGCTGGCGACGGCACTGGTTCTACTGCTGACGCTTGGAGCTTGTACAGCCGGTTCGAGCAGCAGCGATTCTTCGCCGTTGCCGGATGACGGGGGCGCGGGCGGAGATGCGGCGGTGCAGGCAACCTACGAAGCCGACGAGCAGCCGGGCACGGTCTACTACGAAATCTTCGTCCGGTCGTTCTACGATACGGACGGGGACGGCATCGGAGATTTGAACGGCGTAACGGCCAAGCTTGATTACTTGAAGGAGCTTGGCATCGGGGGCATCTGGCTGATGCCCATTAACGAGTCGCCAAGCTATCATGGCTATGACGTAACCGATTATTATGCGATCAATCCGGAATACGGCACGTTGGACGATCTGAAGCGATTGCTGGACGAGGCGCATAAACGGGATATCAAAGTTATTATGGACCTTGTTGTGAACCATACGAGCAGCGAGCATCCCTGGTTCAAGGAGGCGCTTGCGGATGCGAGCAGCCCGTATCGCAGCTGGTATTCGTTCGCCGAAGCCGGCGACAAGCTGCAGACGAATGGTGCGGTGGACGGCAATCCTTGGCACAGCTACGGAAGCTTGCGCTATCTGGGCATCTTCTGGAACGGCATGCCGGACCTGAACTTCGATGAACCGAAGGTACGCGAAGAAATGATCAAGATCGGACAGTACTGGCTGGAGCAAGGGCTTGACGGCTTCCGGCTGGATGCGGCCAAGCATATTTACGGCGACTTTAAGTCGACAGTGGGCTCGCCAGAGGTGCAGGCTGCCAACAAGAAGTGGTGGCAGGAGTTCCGGACAGGCATGAATGAAGTCAATCCCGATGCCTATTTAATAGGAGAAGTGTGGGACTCGCTGGCGATTATCGCGCCATACTTCGATCAAGCGCTCGACTCTGCGTTCCACTTCGATCTGGCCGACAAGCTGATCGGGGGGACGAGGAACGAAAGAGACCCTGATCTTGCCTTTTCGCTGGAGCGTGCATACAAAGTCTATGAGAAGTCTTCGGGCGGCACATTCGTCGATGCGCCGTTCCTGAGCAATCATGACCAGAACCGGGTCATGAGCGAGCTTCGCGGCAATACCGACCATGCGAAGATGGCGGCGGCTCTGCTGCTCACGCTGCCTGGCACGCCATACCTCTACTACGGAGAAGAGATTGGCATGCAAGGCGTGAAGCCGGATGAATATATCCGCGAACCGATGCTGTGGCATCGCGATCCCGCAGGCGGAGAAGGGCAGACGAAGTGGATAGCCTCCAAGCATAACAAGGAAGCGGGAGAAGTATCTGTCGAGGCGCAGCTTGGGCAGGATGGTTCGCTTTTGGAGCATTACCGGACGTTGATCGGCTGGCGGAACGAAGAGGCGGCTCTTCGCAATGGTACGATCGGGGAGTATAAGCTGGAGACTGTGGGCGGCAAGCTGAGTGCTTTCGTTCGCGTCACGAAGACGGAGCGTGTGCTCGTCGTTCATAATCTGTCGGGCGAAGCGCAGACAGCAGAGCTGGCTGCCTCCGATGTGTACGGCGAGTTTACGCAACTTGCCCGAAGCACAGCGGACGATGCGAAGCTTGAAGGTACGAAGCTGACGCTTCCTCCATACAGCACGGCGGTGTTGAAATAAGGAAGAGGGCATTCCCGATTATGCGGGAATGCCCTTTGTCATGTTGCAGCTTATAGATAGCTGCGACCATGGATTGTGAATTGATCATGATCATGTTTGAGAGAAATGTGAATAGCGCGTTGGTTGCCGCTGATTGTCGCCTTGATCATCAATGCAGACCAGCCTAAGCTTGGCATGTTCATTGATTTGATCCGATTCATGATACTAGTAGAATCAATCAATAACTAGCTGTATTCCCGCATCGATCGCAAGCCGATATAGGCT
The DNA here is from genome assembly GCF_042887015.1 of Paenibacillus sp. NPDC057967. Classification (NCBI taxonomy): domain Bacteria; kingdom Bacillati; phylum Bacillota; class Bacilli; order Caryophanales; family Paenibacillaceae; genus Paenibacillus; species Paenibacillus sp. NPDC057967. The sequence continues at coordinate 585,983 of NZ_JBHVQB010000001.1, read as the reverse complement.
GCAAGCCCTGCGACTAGCATGGCAATGCCGCTGTACGTCATAATGATGGCCGGTCCGTAGTGATCGGACAAAGCGGAGAATACGGCTAGCCCGACAGGCGGGGCGATGCTAGTCAGCGTGCCAAGCAGGCCGAACACGCGTCCTTGAAGGGACGGATCGACAGCGACTCTGAGCAAAATGAAAAGAATCGTTGTGCTGAAGGAGAACAGTATGCCAACCAGCCCGATTAATGGGAGCGCGGCAGCTGCGGATTGAAGCAGAGATATCGCTACGAAGAGCGGCCCCATAAGCGCAATGCTAATAAGCGCAAGCTTGCCGCGATGACGCATCCGTTTGTCGAACTTCATAATGATAATAGAGCCGATCACATAGCCAAGAGGAATGCAGGCTTCGAGCAGCCCGAATATAATCGGGGAAGCTTGCCATACTTGCACAGCCATGACCTGAATCAGCATAAACGTGGACAAAAAGAAAAACATAACGAGCGGCAGCAGCATGACGGCCCCCCGCACAAAACGATTGTTCCAGACAACGCGGAAGCCTTCGATAAAATCGGTGCGGAAGGAGGTTTTCACCTTATCCTGCCGATCTGGCGCCGCATAAGGGAAGCGCCCGGCGAATAAAAGCAGCATGCCGGACAGGAGGAAGGTGGAGGCGTCAATCGCCACGGCAAAGACGCCCCCGAACATGGCAACTGCGGTTCCTCCGGCGGCAAATCCGGCAATGCGGATCAGGTTGTCGGATACGCTGATAGCGGCTACAGCTTGCGAAACGCCGTTTTTCCCAACAATCTCAATCAAGGAGGCTTGGAAGGCAGGGCCTCGGAACGCCCCGGCCAAGGCAACAATAGCGGTCAGGAGCAGGATAAGAAAAAACGGGATTTCCGGGAGCGCCATACAGAGAGCGATCCCTCCGACGATGATAAAGCGGAATAAGTCAGTAGCAACCATCAGTCGGCGGCGATTAACACGGTCAGCCACCGTTCCTGCTATAGAGCCGAAGAGCATGCTAATAACCAGATGCGTGATGAGGACAAGCGACATTAACTTGGCGCTGCCCGTCATCTGTAGCACCCACAGGTTCAGCGCAATGCTGTGAAAGGTATTGCCTAGCAGCGACAGACTATAGCTGGCGAATACCGTCCGGAAGGTACGATTGCGCCAGATGCTTGATGCTTCCGGCACCGATTGAACAGGACGATGGTCCGGCATGCTTCTTGCTAATTCGCTCATAGAAGCTCCTCCTAATGGCTCAATTTTAGATAAGGGAAAATGTAAAACTAATATACACTTAAACGTTTAAGTAGTTGAAGAAATAGGCAGAGCGGACTGCTCTGCATGAGTTGATGTGTGAGGGATGGCGCGAACAAGTACAACAGAGTTAGCAGCAACTAGATATGCAACCGGATTAAAAGTGTTAACGCGGCTTTATCAGGACGCATTTGTCCGGCGGACCGGAATAACTGTCATTCCGCAGCGACTGCATAAGCTCCAGCGCCGCAAGGTGCTTCCGATCCTCGAATAAGACAGAGGAAGAGCGGGGGAGCGAATGAAGCAATTCCGGAGTTCCCGCTGTGCAGAGAACGGTATAACGGGTTGGATTCATCCACCGGGAAGCGAGCAGACCGACATATTCATTCAGGATGATTCCATCTCCTGTCTGCCTGGCGAGAAAGGGCTGCAATTGATCCTCCGTCTCCAACACCAGCACTTGGGATGGAGGCAGGGAGAGCAGCGTCCCTAACTGAGCGGCTGCGTCCATGGAACCGCGGTCAGCGACAAGGAAGCTGCAAGGCTTGCTGTTCTGTTCGGTTGCGGCTAATGCTGCTCGTTCATAATCATATTGAACGCGATAGAACAACGGATCTTCGATAGGGCTGTCAATGGCGACAAGCGGCACTCCGGTAGGAAAGTGACGGGAGATTTGATGGAAGGTATCCTGCAGCGCTCCCAGCACAAAGACAGCATCCAGCTTTCTCTCCGCGATGATATCCATATTCGGTGCCTTGGCATCCAGACTGGATAAGACGACGTGATAGCCGAGCGAGGTCAACTCTCGTTCCATCGCATCGATGAACGGAGTATAAGCAGCGCGCTCCCACCATTGCTCGTCAGGTTGGCGGTTGACGAGAATACCTGCCAGCCCGGATTGCCGCTTACTCAGGGAGCGGGCAGCCAGATTCGGCACATAATTCAGCTCGCTAGCAGCATCCAGCACGCGTTGCCTGGTCTCACCGGGAATCGTTTGGCCCGATACGTTGTTCAACACGTAGCTAACCGTAGCGACCGATACCTGAGCCGCTTTGGCGATATCCTTCATCGTTGCTTTTTTGCCGCCGGATTTGTTCATGAACATAGCTCCATTCATTGACTTAATCGTTTAAGTTGATTATGGCACAAAGCCGTCTTGTCTGTCTATGACAAGACGGCTCTTTGCACAGTCATTATTTTTGCTTCAGAACAACAAAGCCGTAGCCGTCAAGCTTCAATTGAAGCTGAGCGTCTTCACCTGTCTTAAGCTCGGAGCCTTTTGCAATGGCTCCCACATTGGAGTGCAGGACGGTCCACTTCGAGGAGCTCAGGCTTGCAGGCACGCTCGACGCTTTGGATGCAGCTTCGACTACAACAGCAGCCTCTTCAATCGCTACAGTAGAAGCTGCATCTGCGGCCGCTTCAGCAGCGGCTGCAAAGCCGCGGAACGGAATGTCTAGCGGCAGGGCGTCTGCCGTTACAGCAGAAGGGAGGGAGAGAGCGAGTGTTGCCGCTCCTTCGCGCGCGTTAAGGGCAATAATGATACGCTCGCCATCCGAGCGGCGCTCATAAGCCAGCAGCCCGTCTTCTTGTCCCGCATAAGTGAAAGCCAGCTCGGTCGAGCGAAGCGCCTCGTGATTATGGCGCAAGCCGATCGTATCCTGATAGAAGCGAAGCAGCTCCCGGTCCTGATCTTCCTCTTCCCATACCATGCACTTGCGGCAGTCCGGGTCGCCTCCGCCGTTCATGCCGACTTCATCGCCGTAATAGACGCAAGGTGTGCCGGGGTACGTGAATTGGAACAGGGCGGCCAGCTTCAGCTTGTCGACATTGTCCTCGCAGATCGTCAGCAATCTCGGCGTATCGTGGCTGTCCAGCAGATTGAACGCCGCTTCTGTTACTTGCTGCGGATAGGCGGCAAGCTGGGTTCCGATTGCGTGTGCGAAGGTCGAGGCGTTAATTGTGCCGTAAGCGAAGAAGTCCAGCACCGCATTCGTGAACGGATAGTTCATGACCGCATCGAATTGGTCGCCTTGCAGCCATGTCATGGAGTCATGCCAAATCTCGCCGAGTATATAGGCTTCCGGATTAACCGACTTGACGACCTGGCGGAACTCGCGCCAGAACTGATGGTCGACTTCATTGGCTACGTCCAGGCGCCAGCCGTCGATGCCGATCTCTTCGATCCAGTAACGGGCTACCTCGAAAAGGTAAGCTTTCACTTCCGGATTCTCCGTATTGAGCTTTGGCATAAGCGGCTCGAATGCGAAGGTGTCGTAGCTAGGCACGCCGTCCACAACTTGCAGCGGCCACTCTCTGACGTGGAACCAGTCCGCATACTTGGACTTTTGGCCGTTCTTCTGCGCGTCCACGAACGGAGCGAACGTCCGGCCGGAATGATTGAACACCGCATCAAGGAGCACACGGATGCCGCGCTTGTGGCAGGCGTCCACCAGCTCTTTCAATTTCTCATTGCTGCCGAATTGAGGATCGACCTTCAAGTAGTCTTGCGTATCGTATTTATGGTTGGTGGTCGCTTCGAACAGCGGCGTAAAGTAGATCGCATTGATGCCAAGGCCGCTCAGATGGTCCAAATGATCGATAACCCCTTGCAGATCCCCGCCGAAGAAGTTGCTCGGAGTCGGCTTGCCGCCCCATGGCTCGACGGTGTCCGGATCAAGCGAAGGCTTGCCGTTCGCGAAGCGCTCCGGGAAGATTTGATAGAAGACCGCATCCTTCACCCAAGCCGGCGGCTCGAAGACATCGACCGGATTGATGAACGGAAAGTCGAAAAACGTGTTCGGATTGTCGGGAAGCTCGCGCGTGAATTCTTTCTCCGTCATGATGATCGTTTCTTCGCCGCTATGGAAGCGGAAGGCGTAACGCAGACGACGGAAGGGCGGCTTGACCGATGTCTCCCAATAATCGAATCGCTCGTCGGAGCTGAGCAGACGCATATCGACGGAGATGATCGTTTGATTCCAGGCGTATTTGTCGCCGACGATGGCTTCCACGCGAGTGACATCATTGCGTTTGGAACGAACGCGCAGGTGGATGGTTTGTCCGTCGTAGGCGTATGCCCAGTTTTGCTTGGGACGATGATACATGGCTTCTAATAACATGGTGATTTCCCCTTCCAAAAGTGTGATGAAAAAACGAAAAAAGGCACAACCTCTGCTTGCTCAGCCGAGGTTGTACCTTTTCCTAAAAATGTTCAGCGCCGCTCTCGCGAAGCGTATATCGAACAATAGGTATGCGGTAGCAGTGCCTTTATATTTTGAACTCTCAACGGGTATAATTATACATTAATTGTACATTTTACGCCAGTAGCTTGGGCGAAAAAAATTAGGAATTTATCATTTCATGCGCCAGCGCCTCCAGATATCTCTCGCAGTCGAGAGCCGCCATGCAGCCGCTGCCGGCTGCTGTAATCGCTTGGCGGTAGATCTTATCCTGTACGTCGCCGCATGCGAATACGCCAGGGATGTTCGTCTCTGTCGTGCCGGGCTTTACGATGATATAGCCCTGTTCGTCCGTTGTGATCTGTCCGCCGAGGAATCCGGTATTCGGCGTATGTCCGATCGCGACGAACACACCGTCCGCCTCCAGCCATTCCTCTTCGCCCGTATCGTTGTTGAGAACGCGCAGGCCTTTCAGACCGATCTCGCCGCCAACCACCTCAAGCGGCGTGCGGTTCAGGCTCCAGGAGATTTTCTCGTTGTCGCGGGCGCGGTCCTGCATAATCTTCGATGCTCGCAGCTCCTCGCGGCGATTGACCAGACGCACGTCTGTCGCGAAGCGGGTCAAGAAGCTTGCTTCCTCCATTGCGGAGTCGCCGCCGCCGATCACAATCAGCTTTTTGCCGCGGAAGAAGAAGCCGTCGCAGGTTGCGCAAGTGCTGACGCCGCGTCCCAGATTGTCTTGTTCGCCCGGGATACCCAAATATTTGGCCGAAGCGCCAGTGGATATAATAATGGAGTCGGCTTGCAGCTGGCCAAGCCCCTCAACCTCCAGCGTATAAGGGCGCTTGCTGAAATCAACGCTCTTCACAGAGCCAGTCTTGAACGTGGCACCGAAGCGCTGCGCTTGCTTGCGCATATTGGACATGAGCTCGCTGCCCAGAATGCCGTCAGGGAAGCCGGGGAAGTTCTCGACTTCCGTTGTAGTGGTCAATTGTCCGCCAGGCTGCCAGCCTTCGATGACAAGCGGCTCCATATTCGCGCGGGCCAGGTAGATTGCGGCTGTCAATCCGGCAGGGCCGGTTCCGATGATAATCGTCTTGTGCATAGGATAATCCCCCAATATGATATGAAATCATGAGTCTTAACATCATTGTATAATTCAAAGCTATTATAAACTGTAACGAATGTCAATACAGTTCATCGAACCTTCATGCAAGAGCTGGGGATATGCGGAAATGAGCGTCTGTCATTCTATAAGATAGGCGTCTTCCAATGGCTCCCGGCCCCCGGAAATGATATGATAGTTGAAAGGCGCTACTCCTAAGCGAAGAGAGAGGGGCATACGTAGTCATGGCAAACAAAATCAGAAAGGCGGTCATTCCTGCAGGCGGTCTCGGCACAAGGTTTCTACCCGCGACGAAGGCGCAGCCGAAGGAGATGCTGCCTCTCATCGACAAGCCGGCCATTCAATATATTGTAGAGGAAGCCGTCGAGTCCGGCATTGAGAGCATCGTCATCATAAGCGGCAGACATAAGCGGGCGATTGAAGATCACTTTGACAAGTCGGTGGAGCTGGAGGCGGAGCTAGAAGCAAGGCATAACGAAGAGATGCTGTCCACTGTGAGGGCGATCTCCCAATTAGCGGATATCTATTATGTTCGGCAGAAAGAGCCGCTTGGCCTTGGTCATGCCGTGTTGTGCGCAAGGCGGTTCATCGGAGACGAGCCGTTCGCCGTGCTGCTTGGAGATGATATTCTGACATCCCAGAAGCCCTGCCTGAAAGAAATGATGGATGCGTATGAGCAATCGCAAACTTCGGTCGTAGCGGTCATGGAAGTGCCGTGGGATCAGACTCATAAATACGGTATCGTCGATATTGATCATGGAACCAGTCCCTTTGCGCCCGTCCGGGATATTGTGGAGAAGCCCGGTCCTGGCCTCGCTCCTTCCAATTATGCGGTCGTCGGTCGTTATGTGCTTCATCCCGCGATCTTTGCGTTGCTGGAGCAGGCGAAGCCGGGCAAGGCAGGGGAAATTCAGCTGACTGACAGTTTGCAGGAGCTGAACCGGACGATCGGGCTGGACGCCTTCCGGTTCGGCGGGCGTCGTCATGACGTAGGAGATAAGCTGGGCTTCGTGCAGGCGACGATCGATTTCGCCCTGGAACGGGAAGATTTGGCTGCGGATGTGCGAAAATATATGCTGGAGCGTCTTGGCCTTATGAGCCAAGGCTGATGATAGGGGGCGTCGACCTCGGTCTCCTGATCGGGGGGCGGCGTTTTTTTATATCTTCCACTATTTTAAAATGGAGATTATTTACTATTTGTTATAGAATAGAGTCTGGATTCATAGAGAGAAGTAGATAGGGCTGGGAGTTGAACGCAGGTGTATTGCCATCATTGCGTAAGAAGCTATGCGGAGGATGCCAGATATTGCAGTCAATGCGGAAGAAGGCTGCATTCCCATAGAATAATCGAGACAGCCGACTGGGAAGAGGCGCTCTCCGAAGGAGCGGCGTCGCTTGAGCTGGCGGAGGAAGCCGTCATTGCGGGACGTACGACGCCAAGTGCGGTGCAGGGCAAGCAAGGCCTCGGATGGACAGTTCCGCTTGCGCTTGCGGGGCTTGCTTTTGTCGCCATTATGGCTGTCATCCTATATTATCAATATGAAAAAGGCGTGAACGAGACCGTGCTTCGGCTTCAGTCGGAAGCCAGGACGGCTGCCCTGAGCGGCGAATACATCGTAGCGCTTGAGAAGCTGGAGGATGCCTTGGAGGCTCGTCCTGCTTTCAAGGCGCTTGCCGCCGATGTGGAGATTATTCAGCATGTGCTGGAGCTTGAGCGGATGACGGGGCAGATCGAGACGAGGCTATCCATCGGCATGATCGATGAAGCGGAGACGGGGCTGAACCGGCTGAAAACCGAGTTTGGCGGTCATAAGGAGCCGATCTACGACAAGCTCAGGGAGAAGCTGGACGAGCTTAATATGAAGCTGACGCTTCAGAAGCTTACAAAAGAGTATGAGGCTTTGACGACAGTCAAAGAGCTGGGCGAGATGCTCAACGTTGTGAATGGGTTAATAGGAGAGGAAGCCGCCGAGCTTCGTGGACAGATCATCGTCTCTATACAAGATATTACCGCCAGAGAGGTCGAGCAATTGCTTGCCCGCAAAAACTTCACAGGAGCAACCGCTGCTGTGAACCGCTCTCTGGCATGGGCTAGAGAGGACAAGGAGCTGCTTGCGCTGCTCAACAAGATCAAGGACGAGCAGACCAGATACGAGCGGCTGGAGCAGCAGCGGATCGAGCAAGCGATGCAGCGGGCCGCGGAAGAGGATCTGATCAACCGCACGTCTGCTGTCGAAGTCGTAAGCGTGGAGAAAACGCTGGATGAATTCGGCGATCTGACGATCGAAGGAACGCTCAAGAACATAGCCACAAGAGCGATCTATTCTGTCGTTGTTGAGGTGATCGTTCAGTCCAAGGACGGTGCTGTGTTAAGCCGGGGAAAAGCAACCGTAACGCCGGAGTATATCGAAGCTGGCGAGCAGATGACATTCACGACAACCGTCTACGGCATTTATTCCGAAGATACGACCGTTGTGGTGGATAAAGCAGAGTGGTACCTGGATTAAAGGGGGGAGTAGCAGAATGAACAAACGCATATGGATCGGCATTCTGGGCTCCTTCCTGATCATAGGCGCTGGTACAGCTGCCGGATACGCCGTACGGGCGGAGATGCCGAAGCAACTGGAGGGGGCTCCCTTGCTCGCTGTGGGCGAAGTGAAGAAGCTGCTGAAGGATGTCATATTCGAGACGCAGAAGCTCGTCGTTATGATCGAGACGGATACGGGCTCACAAGGTTCGGGGTTTCTCTACAATCATGAAGGCGATCTGATTACGAACGCTCATGTCGTCTCAGGCGTGCGGCATGTAAGAGTGAAAACCTCGGATGCGCGCGAGCTTGAAGGAGAGGTTATCGGGATTAGCACAGACACGGATATTGCTGTCGTGCGCGTGCCGGAGCTGGCGGGCTTAGAGCCGCTCACGCTTGTCAAGTACGAGCGGGGAGAAGTGGGGGATGACGTGCTGGCTGTCGGTAGTCCGCTCGGCTTTCAGAATACGGTAACGACCGGCATCATTAGCGGGGTCGGCCGCAGCTTCCACATTGAGCCTTATACGTACAATGATCTGTATCAGATTTCCGCGCCGATCGCGCCGGGCAATAGCGGCGGACCGCTTGTCGATATGAAGACAGGCGCCGTGCTGGGCATTAATTCCGCCGGTCTGGAAGAGGGCACGATCGGCTTCAGCATACCGATCTCAAGTGTGCTGGCGATGGTGGAAGGCTGGTCACGGGAGCCGATGGAGATGCTGCCCAATCTGTCACTTGCCGAAGACAGAGAGGATCATCAGCAGGAGGCGACGCTGGATCAGCTGGCGGATTACTTGGTCCGGCATTTCTACGACAGCTTGAACAGCCGGGACTATGTGTACGCTTATTCCCTGCTTGGCGGCAATTGGAAGGAAGGGACAAGCTATATCAAGTTCCGCGAGGGCTATCTGACGACCCGCAATGTCGTTATCGATAATTTGCATGTATCGAGCAGCGGAGAAGAGGCGACGGTTACAGCAGTGCTGTCGGTCGATGAACGCAAAAACAGCGAGAATGTGCTTAGCAAATATCAGGTTACGTATAAGGTCGGATACGAGAACGATCAGCTGAAGCTGTTGTCCGGCAAAGGAAAAGCGATTCGCAAATAATAGAAACGCCGAGAGCGCAAGAGGCTCTCGGCGTTTTTCATGGATAGCACTTATCTGTATACAATATCTACCGTAACGGTATCGGATGGCTGGATTGGAAGATGGATGCTGGCAGCCGGAATGATACGTCCGTTCAGCCGCAGCTGATAGCCGATATTGCCGGAAATCGGGTACCCGCTGATTGTGACGATCGTGCCGTCGGCAGCGAATGCGATCACGCCGGATTCGGCCAGTGCGCCGCCAATCGTAAGGCCTGGACGGAAGACGATGGTATAGCTATTGGAGATGGCAGGATAAATATTACCTCCGTTCACGACAACCGATATGAATCCTTGTTGTCCTGGTCCAATTGGAACGGGTACAGGGACGGGAATTGCCAGCGGCAGCGCAAATGGTCCTCCCCAGGGTCCCGGACCAGGCCATGGCCCATGGTGATGCGGATGATGCCCTGAACCATGATGCCCATGTTGTCCTGAACCATGATGCCCTGAACCGTGCTGTCCATGTTGCCCTGAACCATGATGCCCTGAACCATGATGCCCATGTTGTCCTGAACCATGTTGCCCTGAACCGTGCTGTCCATGTTGTCCTGAACCATGATGCCCTGAACCGTGCTGTCCATGCTGCCCTGATCCATGCTGACCCGAGCCGTGCTGTCCGGGAGGATGACCAGGCGGCCGGAAGTCAGACAGCTCTAGCGGTCGCGGTTCGTGGCCGTGGTGACCGCCAGATCCGGGCCCGTGTCCATGAGGTCCGCCTGGCCCTCCGGGCCCCCATGGTCCGTGTCCATGAGGTCCGCCCGGTCCTCCATGTCCCCATGGTCCGTGTCCATGAGGTCCGCCCGGCCCCCCGGGTCCCCAAGGTCCGTGTCCATGAGGTCCGCCCGGTCCTCCGGGCCCCCAAGGCCCGTGGCCGTGAGGTCCGCCCGGTCCTCCGGGCCCCCAAGGTCCGTGTCCATGAGGTCCGCCCGGCCCCCAAGATCCGGGTCCCCACGGTCCCGGGAAATAAGGTCCCGGCAGAACGCCGGGTATAGGCAGCAGCGCGCGTTCCCCTCCGCAACCGCAGCCGCTCTTCACGGCATAAGGCCGTGCTTGTTGCGGCGGTACGGGCAATTCCTGGATAGCGTCGTAAGTATTCGTCATGAGATCCTTCCATCTCCTTCATCAATCATTAGGCGATTTTCCTCCTGCATCTTATGCGGCATCTGCCTATACGGTGTGCTTCACCTTTCGCAAGAAAGCCAATAATGTAGAAAAATTCAACACAAGAAGTTGATTTTTTGTATTTCGAAGAGCGGGTCTAAAAGGGTAGAGTAATAGTTGTAAGCGATATCAACTCGAGGGGGATTTTAAGAATGAAAAAAAGACGCGCGATTAGCTTGGTGCTCGCGGCAGCACTGACCTTGACGCTTGCCGCTTGTGGAGGCGACAAAGAGCCAGGCTCCACGAATAAACCGGTTGACGGGAAGTCTGAAGGCAAAAAAATAACGTTGACTCTCCAAACCTTGCAAACAGACAAGTCGACTCCTCAATATCAGGTGGAAGAAGCAATCGTAAATAACTACATGAAAGAAAATCCGAACGTCAAAATCGAATGGGATCGCCTGGATACCGAACAGCAGAAGGTTAAGCTGAAAACACAAGCGGCATCCGGCGAAGTAGCCGACATTACGATGGTTAACCCGGGCGCTCAGCTGCAGCCGTTCGCGAACGGCAAAGTGCTTGCTCCGCTGAACGACATGCTGGATGACGAGCTGAAGGGCACATTCCTGGAAGGCGTACTGGAGTACTACTCCTTCGACGACAATGTATTCGCGCTTCCTTACAACATGAATCTTGCAGGCATTTTCTATAATAAAGAGCTGTTCGAGAAAGCTGGCGTAGAAGCGCCAACCACATTCGAAGACATTATCGCTTCGATTCCTAAGTTCAAAGAAGCCGGCATTCCAGCGATGATGCTGGGCGGCAAAGACAAATGGCCGCTGTCCTTTATGTTCACGAACGTATTGCAGCGTGTGAACGGCGGACCGAAATTCCTGGATGACGTAGTAGCAGGCAACAAGCAATTTACAGATCCGATATTCGTGGAAGCTCTGCAAAAAACAAAAGAGCTGATCGACGCAGGCGCTTACCAAGAAGGCGCAGCTACGTACGACAACAATACGGCTTCCCAACAGTTCCGTGACGGCAAGGCAGCAATGTACTTCATGGGTACATGGGAGATCTCCTCTATTGACGCATCCGAGACGGTTAGCGGCAAAGTAGGCTTCCTGCCATTCCCGACTGTAGGCGGCAAAGGCGATTCGAAAGACTATGTAATCGCACCAGGCACAGCTTATGCGCTGGGCGCGAACAGCGATCATCTGGATGAGAGCAAGAAATTCCTGAAATACCTGCTGGTGAACTACCCGAAAGTGGCATTCGAGCATAAAGCTGCTGTAGGTCTGGCTCAAAAGGTTGAAGGCGACTTCAAGGCTGCCGGCTACTCCGATCTGGCTGTTGACGCGATGCAGCGTTTCAATGAAGTTCAAGGCGGCGACATGAACTTTGACAACGTGATCGAGCCGGCAACCACGCAAACTCATCTGACTGGTCTGCAAAGCTTGCTCATTAAAGACGTGAACGTTGAGGAATTGGCAGCTGAGCATCAGAAAACATGGGAATTGAACAAAAAATAAAGAGGCGTGACGCAAAGGGAGCCGTGAGGTTCCCTTTGTGGCTCCAAGCGTATGGGAGGGTAAGCTAGTGAACGGAGTATTGAGAGTAGGCAAATGGACTTTAGCGGTGTTCGTCCTTCCCTGTCTGTTGTTTTATATGGCGTTCGTGTTCGCGCCGATTCTGGTATCGGTCTATTATTCATTAGTGGAATGGGCAGGCATGGGCGATCAGGTATTCGTCGGTCTGAACAACTACAAAGTGTTGTTCACACAGGACCCGATCTTCTGGCCGTCTGTCTTGCGGACCTTGTACATCTCGGCCGCATCCTTGCTGCAGGTGCCGATTGCAATCATCATCGCCATTCTGGTCAGCCGTTATGTCAGACGTCCGAATTTCCTCATTTCCAGCTATTTTCTTCCCGTCATTCTGTCCGTTGTTGTCATCGGCCAATTGTGGAAGTCGATCTACAACCCTGCATCGCTTGGGGGCATGCTGAATCAGATGCTCGTGAAGTTCGGTCTGGAGTCATGGACCAAAACATGGCTTGCCGATACCGATTGGGCAATCTTCGCGCTCTGCTTCGTTATCTTCTGGCAATACATCGGGTACCATGTGCTTATTCAGTTTACCGGTGTGCAAAATATTTCGAGCGACATCTACGAGGCTGCCAGCATCGACGGGGCGGAAGGCTTCAAGGCCGACCGTTACATTACGCTCCCGTTGCTGTCGCCTGTTATTAAAATCTCGGTTGTACTGGCCGTCATCGGCTCGCTGAAAGCCTTTGACCTTATCGTTGTTATGACGGGCGGGGGACCAGCCAATACGACAGAGGTAATCTCGACACATATGTACTACATGACGTTCAATTCCTTCAAATACGGATACGGAAGCGCAATTTCCACATTCCTGGTCGTCTTCTGTCTCGTGATGACGGTATTGTTGAATCTGGCGTTCAAGCGCGCGGAAGAAGCCGCCTCTTAGAGAAAGGAGAATGACGAAGATGGATTTCCGGATTGTAAGGCGCGCGGGCGCATGGATTTTTATGAGCATTTTGGTCGTCACCCAGCTATATCCGCTGGTATGGCTGTTATTGTATTCGTTCAAGACGAGCAGTGAGATCGTATCGGGGCAATTTTTTGCCCTGCCGAAGAAGTTTATGTGGGAGAACTATGTAGACGCATTTACTTCGGGCAATTACTTGAAGTATATTGGCAATAGTATATGGGTTACGGGCATTACACTTGTGCTTACGATTGTGCTTAGCGGGATGGTGTCTTATGCCATCACCCGGTTCAAATGGCGTTACGGCAATATCGTGATGCTGGTGTTCTTGGTCGGCATCATGATTCCGATTCAATCGACTTTGCTGCCATTGATGGTCATATTCAAAAACATGAGCATTCTGAACACGCATGCTTCCATCATCATCCCGTACGTTGCTTTTTCTATACCGCTGGCGGTGTTTATCCTGTCGGGCTTCCTAAGAGGAATACCGCATGAAATCGAAGAATCCGCCATGATCGACGGCGCTTCTATCTATCGGATCTTTTTCAGCATTGTGCTTCCGATTACCGTGCCGCCAATCATGACCGTTACCATACTGACTTTCATCTCCATCTGGAATGAATATATTATCGCTGCTACCTTCTTGTCGGCGGATTCGCTCAAGACACTGCCGTTCGGCGTGAACAGCTTTGTCGGGCAGTACACAGCGAATTATGGCTCCATCGGGGCATATCTGGTGCTTGGAGCGCTGCCTGTCATCACGTTCTACTTCATCCTTTCGGACAAAATTACGAAAGGCATGGTGGCAGGGGCCGTCAAAGGATAAGCGGCTTGCATGCTAGGAGGCAACGCTTTGTTTGGAATTCGGCTGAATACGTTTCGCGCGCGTCTCTTGTTGTGGATCTTGTTGTCCACGCTCGCTTTGCTGATCGTTCTGACCGGCATCTTCTATCAATACACCGCACAACAGATCGACATGCGAGTCGGCGAAGCCGCGCAGCGCAACGTGTCTCAAGCGATGGATAACTTCTCGTTGCTTGCCAGAGGTTATGACAGTCTGACCAAATCGATTATGAGCAATGCAGAGATTCAGCGCCTGCTGTCCCGCGAAGAACCGACAGTGATGGATGAGTTCAACAAGCAGCTGCTTATGATGGGCGCGCTTGGCACGATCTATTACAGCTACAACGATGTGAAGAGCATCCACATTATATCGCCAGTCGGCAACGTCTACAGCTACGAGTCGACGACACATAAGATCAATCATGGCTTTATGAAGAGCGAATGGATGAAGGAGCTGCGCGAGTCGGACGGTTCGCTCGTATGGGGCGGCATGCTGGGCGAGAACTCGCTTACGATTCGCGAGGAGCAGGAGGAGCCGGTCTTCACCTTCGGCCGGGTCATGACCAATCTCTATACGACGAGGCCGCTCGGCATTCTTGTCATTGAGGCGGACCCGCGCACCTTCATCTCCTCGATGAACAATCTGATGATCAAGCCGGAGAGCCGCTCCTACGTCTATTCGTCGTCGGGCTCTCTGCTCGTCACCTCGCATCCGGATGATGAGCCGGCGCCTCCGGAGTTCATGGAGTTGGATCGTTATCCGTTCATGGAGGATGCGGCAGATGCCAGCGATAAGGATCGTCTCATTGTGACAGCAATGGACCCGAAGCTGGGCTGGAAGCTGCTGTCGGTTACGCCGAAGCCAGTAGCAAGGGTAGAGCAGGCTGCTGCGAACCGGTACTTTGTCATTGTGTCTGTGGCGATTGTGCTTGCCGCCATTGTGATCGCATTTCTGCTGTCCCGATCGGTATCCAAGCCGATCAAGTCGATTGTGCAGGAGATGAGGCGGGTAGAGAGAGGCGACCTGAGCCCGCAATTGCACACCCGGGCTTCGTATGATGAGATCAATTATATGAATGAACACTTCAACCGGATGGTCAGCGAAATCAACGGGCTGGTGGAACGCAACAAAATCGCGACGGCGAGTGAGAAGAACGCCCAAATTCATGCGCTGCAGTCGCAGGTTAATCCGCATTTTCTCTACAATACGTTAGAGATGATCTACTGGCTGCTCGACGAACAGGAGAATGAGAAGCTGGCCAATCTGGTTAATTCGCTTTCACGTATGTTCCGCTACAGCAGCGACTGGCGCAGCTCGACGGCGATGCTGAAGGAAGAACTGGATCAGATCCACTATTATATGACCATAATCGGGGCTCGTTCCGACGGACGAATCCATATCGAGCATAGAGTAGACGAGGAATTGATGGATACCCTGCTGCCCAAGATGACGCTGCAGCCGCTTATCGAGAACGCAGTCATTCACGGACTGTCGATCAAGTCTGTCGAAGGGACGATCACCATCACGGCAATGGGAGAAGGCCAGACGGTATTCATCCATATTCACGACGATGGCGTAGGCATTCCTCCCAAGAAGCTTCAGGAGCTGCAGCTGTCGCTGAAACGCGCAGAACGCCTGGAATGGAGCCAGCTGAAGGAGGAGGAGCGTCAGAGTCTAACAGTGGAGCCTGCCATCTATGGTGAATCGCAGGGCTCCGGCGCGGGATTCCTTAATGTGCATAGGAGGCTCGTGCTGGAGTACGGCGCCGGCTATGGCCTGCGTATCGACAGCGAAGAGAATGCCGGCACAACGGTAACCGTCATGGTGCCTGCCATCATGCCTAGAGCATAACAGGACTGAAGTTCGTCAAGGGGGGAGAGACATGCACATACTCATCGTTGACGATGAAAGGACGATCCGGGAAGGATTGAAACGAACGATAAGCAGCGTGTTCGATGACGTAACGGTCAGCACGGCTGCATCGGCGGATGATGCGCTCGCATTGCTTCATGGCGAGCGCATTCATGTCGTCTTTCTGGATATTATGATGCCGGGCATGAACGGTCTGGAGCTGCTTGCAGAGGCAAGACATACGCATAAAGGAATCAAGTGGATTGTCGTATCGGCCTATTCCGAGTTTGCCTATGCGCAGGAAGCGCTGCGCCTGGGCGCGAAGGATTATATTCTGAAGCCGTTCGGCAAGGATCAAGTGGTTCATTCCGTTACGTCGCTGCTGGAGGAGTGGAGACTGGAGTCGGCCGGGCCGACAGGCAGAGGCTTGCTGGAGCAAAATCTGAACTATCTGCGCGAGGCGGTATTCCGCAGATGGGTGCAGGGGCTTGATATCGGCAATTTTGACCTTCGTTCCATACGGGATGAGCATGAGCAGTTTCATCTGCTGGCGATTAAGCTGGACAATGATCCGGAGCTGACGCTAGGCAATTTCATTGTGGAGAATGTGATGACGGAGCTGATCGAGCGGCACGGGAGGGGCTTTATCGTCAATCTGGACGGCGATTTTCTTGTAGGGGTACTGACGCTGCAGGAGGATATGAAGAGTGCTGCATTCAAGCAAGAGGCAGTCAAGCAGCTAGAGCGATGCCTGCAAGTCCCTTATCAGTTCTATATGAGCGAATTGCTATACGATTTCTATAACATACCGGATGAAATTCAGAAGTTCCATACGACGGACAAGGAAGCCCATACCGGAGACGATCCTGCGGCGGCGGGCAAAAACGACGTCATCGACATCGCCATTCAATATATGAAAAGCAACTTTCAGGAGAATTTGTCGCTGGAGATTGTCTCTTCAGTTGTTTATCTGAATCCGGTATACTTCAGCAAGCTGTTCAAGCAAAAGACAGGAACCGGCTACAAGGAGTATGTGACGAAGCTGCGGATGGAGCGGGCGGAAGAGCTGCTCGCCGATCCCCACTTGTCGATTACTCGAATCGCCGAGCTTGTCGGATATCCCGACGTTCGCCATTTCACGCAGGTGTTCCGCAAGCATTACGACTGCACGCCCAGCCACTTTCGCGCGGAGCAAGCGAAAGTCTAACGGGCTGCCTCGGCAAGAAAGAAGCCTCCTTCCGCCAATGCGGGAGGAGGCTTCTTCAGTGCTCGGTTATTATTTAACGGCAGCTTCGTAACGCTTGCCGACTTCGTCCCAGTTCACTACGTTCCAGAAAGCTGCAATGTAGTCAGGGCGTTTGTTTTGGTAGTTCAGGTAGTAAGCATGCTCCCATACGTCCAGGCCTAGGATTGGCGTTTCGCCTTCCATGATCGGGCTGTCTTGGTTAGGCAGGCTGTATACTTTCAGCTTACCGTTCGCTACAGCCAGGAATGCCCAGCCGCTGCCGAAACGAGTTGTAGCCGCTTTTGCAAAGTCAGCTTTGAACGCCTCAAGGCCGCCCAGCTCGCTGTCGATTGCCGCTGCCAGAGCGCCAGTAGGAGCGCCGCCAGCGTTAGGGCCGATCGTTTCCCAGAACAGGCTGTGGTTCGCATGGCCGCCGCCATTGTTGCGTACAGCTGTGCGGATGGATTCAGGCACGCTAGCCAGATCGCCGATCAGCTCTTCGATCGATTTGTTTTGCAGCTCAGGAGCAGATTCCAGAGCAGCGTTCAGGTTCGTCACGTACGTGTTGTGGTGACGTCCGTGGTGAATTTCCATTGTAGTCGCATCGATGTGCGGCTCAAGCGCATTGTGCGCATAAGGCAAAGCAGGTAGTTGATGTGCCATGATTATTACCTCCTGAATATGTAGTTGATCCACTTCATTATCCCCTATCGGAGCGAATAAATCAACATTTATGTTGAAAAAGTCGCTTGCCGTTGCAGACGGGCATACAGGCATCGTTGAAGCCCGCAAAGTAGCGTATCCCTATCCTTAGACAATTATGCGCAGAATGAAACAGGGAACGCAAAATGGGAACGATTGACGGCTGGTCGGTAAGAACGTAAGGAATTGCTCACTCGACAACTTAATAGGGAATGGAAAAATATATCATGAAATAATGGAGCAATATTTAATGTAAGCGCTTATAATAAAGCGTTTTCATGAGAAAACGGGCGATTTTAAACATTTTTTAAAGAAATTTAAAGAAAAAAGAAGGAATACAAATGATTTCGTCGTATTATATACGGGTACGAGACTATGACATGGTAGAAGGTGTTAATTGAATGAATGTTCGTTCCTTCCAGTTGTCCGACTACAAACCGCTTACGGAACTGCTAGAAGAAGTTCTGACAACGGAATGTTATGAGCAAACGATGGAAGCATTTGCTCGTCAATTATCATGGGATAGCGATCTCGTTCTAGTCGCTGTCAAAGAATCAGAAATCGTCGGCATGATTATCGGCACGATCGATAACAACAAAGGCTATTATTACCGAATTGCGGTATCGCCCGGGCATCAGCGCAGCGGCGTCGGCAAAGGATTGGTAACGGCTTTGCGCCAGCGCTTTGTGCAACGCAATGTATCCAAGATTCTGATTACAGCGGACGAGCATAACGAACCCGTTCTCCCGCTCTACGAATCATTGGGATTTGCAACCTCGGATTTTTTCCGGTCGTTCCAAAAGCTTAGTATCGTAACAGGTTAGATAGAGATTGTTATTCATTCGTGTTTGACATGGGCATATCTGTAAGGCCATTGCAATTGGCTTGCGGATATGCTTTTCTTATTACTATAAGAGGTTGTTCAAAAAGTGCATGATAAGGAACTTGAGGAGCACGAAAGGCATGAACACATTCGAACCTTGTATTATAAAAAGTTTCAAGCATGACGGTCATATGCATCGGCTTTGGCAGCAGAATTGGATTGTGCCGAGTCATTTGCTCATAGAGGAACATCAAGAGGAGTCGGTCATCGTCCTCATTAACCGGCAGACGCCGATACAGGAATCCGATGGCAAGCAATGGGTAAGCCGAGTGCCGGCGGTTTCTTATTTTATACCGGGGCAATGGTTTAATGTCGTTGCGCTGCTGGAGACGGGAGGCATCCGTTATTATTGCAACATCGCCTCGCCGCCGTATCTTCATGATGGCATCTTGACCTATATCGATTATGATCTGGATGTCATCCGGACGGCTGACGGCAACCGGTATATTGTCGATCGGGACGAATTCGAGCAGCATAGGCATCAATATCATTATCCGCAGTCCGTTCTAGTTAAAGTACGCGAGGGCATGAACGAGTTGCTGGGACGCGTCGAGCGCGGCGCTTCTCCCTTTTCGGACAAGACGGCTCTCGCTTATTACGAGCAATGGCTCTCGAGCTGCAATGAGGTGAAAGAATGAATCCGAAGGCTTTGTTGCTGGACTGGTTGAAGACGGCTGCTATTGCAATCGCTATCGTTCTGTTCCTTCATTACTTTGTCTTCCATCTGTCTACGGTCGAAGGGCATTCCATGGAGCCGACGCTGCAGGAGAAGGAGTGGCTTTACGTCAATAAGTTTGTCTTTTTGTTCGGAAGCCCCGATATCGGCGATGTCGTCGTTCTGAAGGACCCTTATGAAGCGGAAGACGGGAAGCGGCTGCTGGTGAAGCGTGTCGTTGGCAAGCCGGGCGACCGTATCGAGATTGCCGGCGGACAGCTGTACCGGAACGGAGAGCTTGTAGATGAGGGCTATACCGATTCCATCATAGAGGGAGAAAGCTACGGACCCGTTGTGATTGGGGAAGGGCTGTACTTTGTAATGGGAGACAATCGGCATGAACGGGCGAGCTTGGACAGCAGAAGCTTCGGTCCCGTACAGAGCGACTGGATAACAGGCAGGGCTGATTTTATCGTATGGCCGCTTAAAGAAATGAAGACGCTGTAGCAGGAGGTGCGGAAGTTGAAAGAAGTGATGATCTATACGGACGGCGCCTGCTCAGGCAATCCCGGTCCCGGCGGGTGGGGAGCGATTCTGTTCTACGGCGCGCATAAGAAGGAGATATCGGGCGGAGAGAGGGCGACGACGAATAACCGGATGGAGATTCAGGCGGTTATCGAAGGGCTCAATCTGCTTAAGGAGCCCTGCCGAGTACATGTATACAGTGATTCCGCATATGTCGTGAATTGCTTCCAGAAGGGCTGGATTCACGGCTGGCTGCGCAACGGCTGGAAGAACAGCAAAAAGGAGCCCGTGGAAAATCAGGATTTGTGGAAGCAGCTATGGGAGCTGATGAAGCTGCACACGGTGGAGTATGTAAAGGTAAAAGGCCATAGCGATAATGAATACAATAATCGGTGCGATGAGCTCGCCCGTGAAGCGATAAAGCGGTTGTAGGCTATGAAATACGATTGGATTACATTGAAGCAAGAGATGAAGGATGCGGCGAAGGAGCTTGGCATCGATGCGGTCGGCGTAGCGTCGGCTGAAGTGTTCACGACGCTGAAGGCCCGGCTGATCCGTCACCGGGAGCTGGGAAGAGAGTCGGGCTTTGAAGAGCCGGATCTGGATAAGCGCACCGATCCGTCGCTTCTGTTCGACAATCCGCAGAGCATTATTGCGATTGCAATCGCTTATCCCTCTAAGCTGATCGATCCTCCGAAATCCGAGCCGGGAGCGAGAAGAGGCATTATGGCGAGGTCGGCATGGGGCGAAGATTACCATAAGGTGCTTCGCAACCGTCTGGAGCGGCTGGAAGCATGGCTGAAGGAGCGCGTACCGGAGACCAGAGTGGAGAGTATGGTTGATACGGGCGCACTGTCCGACCGCGCCGTAGCGGAGCGTGCAGGGCTTGGCTGGAGCGCGAAGAACTGTGCGATCATCTCGCCTGAATTCGGATCATGGATTTATCTCGGCGAGATGATTACGAATTTGCCAATGCCGCCGGATACGCCTGTGACGGAAGGCTGCGAAACTTGCACCAAATGCATCGACGCCTGCCCAACGGGCGCGCTGGTCGGCCCGGGCCAGCTGGATGCACAGAAATGCATATCCTTCCTGACCCAGACCAAAGGCATGGTATCTGACGAATATATGCGCAAGATTGGTAACCGGCTGTACGGCTGCGATACTTGCCAGGTCGTATGTCCCGTGAACCGGGGCAAAAACTGGACGCATCAGCCGGAGCTGCAGCCCGATAACGAGCTGGCGAAGCCATTATTGGTTCCGATGCTGACGATCGGCAACCGCGAGTTCAAAGAGCAGTACGGATTCACTTCCTCTGCCTGGAGGGGGAAGAAGCCGATCCAGCGGAATGCGGTCATCGCGCTCGGCAATTTCAAGGAGAAGACGGCTGTTCCCGATCTGATCGGCGTGCTAAAGCTTGACCCGAGGCCTGTATTGCGAGGGACGGCTGCATGGTCGCTAGGCAGAATCGGAGGGGAAGAGGCCGCTGAAGCGCTGCATGAAGCGATGCGCGAAGAGAGCGATGCCGAGGCGCGCGACGCGATTGCTTCCGCCATTCATATGCTGGCTGCGGAGCAAGAATAATACACGTTGAATCGAGCCGCTTGGCCTTAGCGTTAATCGCGGGCGAGGGCTCGATTTTTTATGCAAAATGTCGTGTTCGATTCGTTGCGGAACAGGCACGAACATGCTATGATACAGGGATGTTAGGGTTCAATAGTAAATTTAATCAACCATTATTGAAAGGGTTAGGTGACATAGATGGAATGGTATAATATCGTAATTCCTATCGCAACGCTGATCGTCGGAGCCGTAGGCGGCTTTATCGCGGGCGTCTTCTACTTGCGGAAGCAGCTCGAGAAGATGCAGAACGATCCTGAGATGATTCAGCGCATGGCGAAGCAGATGGGATACAACCTGAATAAACAACAGATGTCACGCGCCCAAAATATGATGAAAAACCAAAAGCTTCCTCGCAAATAGCGATTATAGCGAGGAGCCGGAAGGAGCGAAGGACGAATGGCGGGAAGAAAAGACTACGTCAATGCGAAGGTATCGGACAACCGGGAGCAAATCGAGTTTCATGTGAAGGAAATTTTGAAGCTGATTGGGGAAGACGTGGAGCGTGAAGGGCTGCTGGAGACGCCTGCCCGGGTCACGCGCATGTACGAGGAAATATTCGCAGGCTACGAGGTAGACCCGCGCGAAGTGCTCGGCGTTACGTTTGACGAACAGCATGAAGAACTGGTCATTGTACGGGATATCGTCTACTATAGCCAGTGCGAGCATCATATGGCTCCGTTCTTCGGCAAAGCCCATATCGGCTATCTTCCAAGCGGCAAGATTGCTGGACTAAGCAAGCTGGCAAGGCTAGTAGAAGCTGTTACACGCAAGCTGCAAGTTCAGGAGCGCATAACATCGCAGATCGCCGACATTCTGGATGAAGAGCTGTCGCCTCATGGCGTCATGGTCGTCGTAGAAGGCGAGCATCTCTGCATGTGTGCGCGCGGCGTGAAGAAGCCGGGCAGCAAGACGGTCACATCGGCGGTTCGCGGCGAATTCCGGACAAGCTCGGCGCTTCGTTCCGAGTTTCTGGCTTTGCTTAAGCAATAATGGCCATATCGCTTTAACGAATAAACGAGCATGCTCTCTATCCGCAGCATTGGGATGGAGGGCATGCTCGTTTTTACGTCTTTCGATCAACCTTCGCGTTTGGCTTGGACCTGACCGTCGACCTGACTCAGGAAGAGTGCCGTGCGCTGCACATATTCGCGAGGATGAGCGCGGAACAGCAGCTCATGCTGTCCGTCCTGGACGATCCAGGAACGGGACAGAGCATTGCTCTGGTTGGCGGCAATCGCCTCGGCTGTGCCGAAAGGAGCCTTGACGTCTTTGGTGCCGTGGATAATGTAGATCGGCATATCGAAAGGCGTCGCGATTACTTCGTCAGCTGGAACGGAGCCGAAGCTGCTTCCCGTCCAGAGCGGGATCATGGTTTCAATGAGGGGCAGCGATGGAAATCTCGGCAGCGGAACGAATTGATTGAGATTGTCGAACAAAGCTTCCGAGCTTGGAATAAAGAGACTGTCGAGAATCATTGCATCGATCTCGTCCGTCTGCAGGGCCGTCTGCAGCGCCGTTCCGGCGCCCATGGAGAAGCCCCATACCACAATGTCCTCGGCTCCGCGTGACTTGGCGTATTCGACAGCTGCGAGCAGCTGCTGGGACTCCTCGCGTCCGCCGGTTGCCGGAGCCTTGTATTGCGTGGAAGCATAGCCGTAGTCAAAAAGAAGCACATTATATCTCAAATCATGCAGAAGCTTTGTCAAATCATACATGGGAACCCAGTCTTCCTCGCGATTGGCGCCGTAGCCATGGCTGAATACGACGGTCCGGGTGGAAGCAGCGCTGTCCTCGCTATCGGAGGCGGCAGGCACATACCAGCCGCTGACGGTCGTCTCTCCGCTATGGCTGGGAAATACAACGTCCTCGTATGCTGTTCCAATCGCATGCTGCGGATTGGAAGACAATGGTGCGACGTAAGGATAAGCGAGCATCCAGGCAACATAACCGTGGAAGACGATGATGGCGATCAGGACGGTTGCGAGCAAGGCCGCAATAGAAGCGAATAGAAGATGCTTGTGCCGTCCGCTTGTTCTTGCTCGCGGAAGGACAGCGAGTTCCGTCTGAATGGCGGGAGCGGGCAGCGCAGGAGCGAAGCTCTCCAGAGGGCGTGTTGTCGTAATCGTGGTGTTCATACCTAGCATCCCCCTTTGTTGGAATCTATGATGAAAGCGTTATCGTATCGTTTAATACTAATGGTAGTAAAGTCCTAGCAGCCTGTCAATTCGTGTCGTGTGATTGTTAGGGGCTTGTAATCAATCTGTAATGTTGCGGAATGCTTTACGATTGTCGGGTGAATGAGGTATACTAATTGAGAATCAATTTCAATCATTTTGAAAGAGGGTTTCAGCCGATGAAACTCGAATCGTTTAGGTATAGATTCAAATCAGATGCCAATGAGGGCTCAAACAATAAGAACGAGGAGGTGCTGGAAGTTGGAAGAGGGGAAATCTACGGTCCGGGCAGTGGACCGCGCGCTTGACATATTGCTTTGCTTTACATCAAAGACGGATTGGGCGATGACGGAAATTGCGGAGCATGTAGGCCTTCATAAGAGCACCGTGCACCGAATGCTGGCTACGCTGGAGGAGAAGGGATTCATCGAGCGTGACCGGGAGACAGATCGCTATCACTTGGGTCTTAAGGTATGGGAGTTGTCGGCCAACCTGTCGCGTTCGGATGATCTGGCGACCATCTGGCTTCCCGAGATGGTCAGGCTTCGCGATCAATTGGGCGAGACGGTCAGCATCTATGTGCGGGACGGCACGGAGCGGATCAGAAGGCAGGCCGTTCAGAGCAACCAGGCTGTACGCAGAGTTGCTCCTGTAGGCGTCAGATTGCCGCTGTACGCTGGCGCCTCCAGCAAGGTGCTTATCGCTTACTCCGATCCTGCGACGCAAGAGAGCATCCTGCATGATCCGACATGGCCTTCGGCTATCGATATCCAGCAATATAAGCTGCAATTGCAGGAGGTTCTGTCTCAAGGGTATGCGACCAGCTTCGAGGAGCGGGAGGAGGGGGCGGCAGCGCTGTCCTCGCCGATCTTCGACCGGTCGGGAGCGATGGTGGCGGCCTTGTCCGTGTCGGGGCCTGCCAGCCGATTGAAGCTGGCTACGATGCGTGATTATGCGCCCGTTATGATGGAGTCGTCGAGACGTATGGGGACGATGACACGTTAATCGGTCGTTCGGAAGATGACCCAAGTACAAAAAAACACTCCGTTCTTCGCATAAGCGAGAGAACGGAGTGTTTGTATCACCGTGGAAGCGGCTTGGCTTAGCCGTGCCGCAGGTCCGCGATTAGGATTGCATGTTGGCGATCATTTGGCGAAGCACCGTTTGCAGGATGCCGCCGTTGCGGTAGTAATCTACGTCAACGAGGGAGTCCAGACGAACGATCGCTAGGAATTCGAAGGTCGAGCCGTCTTCGCGTGTAGCCTTAACGGTTACCGTCTGACCAGGCTGAACATCGTTGGAAAGTCCGGAGATATCGAACTTTTCCGTTCCTGTAATGTTAAGCGTCTTCCAGCTTTGGCCTTCCTGGAACTGAAGCGGAAGCACGCCCATGCCTACCAGGTTGGAGCGGTGAATACGCTCGAAGCTTTCAGCGATGACCGCTTTTACGCCCAGGAGGTACGTACCTTTGGCAGCCCAGTCGCGCGAGCTTCCTGTACCGTATTCTTTGCCGGCAATAACGACAAGGTTTTTGCCTTCAGCCTGATACTTCATGGAAGCATCGTAGATGGACATCACTTCGCCAGTAGGCAGGTAAGTCGTTACGCCGCCTTCTGTGCCCGGAGCCACTTGGTTACGGATACGGATGTTCGCGAATGTGCCGCGCATCATTACTTCATGGTTACCACGACGGGAGCCGTAGGAGTTGAAGTCTTTGCGCTCTACGCCGTTGTCGATCAGGTATTTGCCGCCTGGGCTGTTAACGGTAATGTTGCCGGCAGGGGAGATATGGTCCGTCGTAACGGAATCGCCCATCAGCGCCAGTACGTTAGCTGCAGGAATGTCAGCAATGTCAGACAGATCGGAGCCCAGGTTCTCGAAGAACGGAGGGTTTTGGATATAAGTGGACTTCGCGTCCCACTCGTAGCTTTCGCCTTCCGGTACATCGATTGCGTTCCAACGCTCGTTTTGCGTAAAGACGTTCTCGTACTTCTCGTTAAACATTTCTGGGTTCAAGGATTTGGCTACAGCTTCCTTGATCTCAGCGTTTGTTGGCCAGATGTCTTTCAGGTATACAGGCTGACCGTCTTGGTCATGTCCGATTGGATCATTAGCCAAGTCGATATTCACTGTTCCTGCCAGCGCATAAGCGACAACAAGCGGAGGAGAAGCCAGGTAGTTCGCTTTCACCTGAGCGTGAACGCGGCCTTCGAAGTTACGGTTACCGGACAATACAGCCGCTACCGTCATATCGTTGTCTGCGATCGCTTTGCTTACTTCGTCAGGAAGCGGGCCGGAGTTGCCGATACAAGTTGCGCAACCGTAGCCTGCAAGGTGGAAGCCCAGCGCTTCAAGCGATTCAAGCAGGTTTGCTTTTTTCAAATATTCCGTAACGACCAGGGAACCTGGCGTCAGGGAGCTCTTCACGTAAGCTGGCTTAGTCAGACCGCGCTCAACGGCTTTTTTCGCCACGAGGCCTGCGCCCAGCATAACGCTTGGGTTGGATGTGTTCGTACAGCTAGTGATCGCCGCGATCACGACTGCGCCAGTGCCCATCTTGGTCTGAACGCCGTCATTGTGCTGTACCGGAACCACTTGCTCGATCTTCTCATCGGACAGGCCATAGCCGCCTTTGTCGATCGGCGTGCGGATGATGCTGTTGAAGGCTTCCTTCATCGAAGTCAGCTCCACGCGGTCCTGCGGGCGCTTCGGTCCTGCCAGGGAAGGCACGATCGTCGACAGGTCAAGCTCGATCACATCGGAGAATACCGGGTCCGGCGTAGCATCGGTGCGGAACATGTCTTGCGCTTTGTAGTAAGCTTCAACGAGCTGGATTTGATCTTCTTGGCGGCCCGTTTGGCGCATGAAGTCAAGTGTCTCGCTGTCAACCGGGAAGAAGCCGACTGTAGCGCCGTACTCTGGAGCCATATTGGCAACCGTTGCACGGTCAGCCAGGCTAATGTTGGACAAGCCTGGGCCGAAGAATTCGACGAACTTGCCTACAACGCCTTTTTTACGAAGCGTTTCTGTAACGGTCAGGGCCAGGTCAGTCGCTGTGGAGCCTTCTGCCAGGCTGCCTGTCAGCTTGAAGCCGATAACCTCAGGCATAACGAAGTATAGCGGCTGGCCAAGCATGCCGGCTTCCGCCTCGATGCCGCCTACGCCCCAGCCAACAACGCCAAGACCGTTGATCATTGTAGTATGGGAGTCCGTACCTACCAGGGAGTCCGGATATACGACCGTCTCGCCGTCAATCGTCTTCGTAGCTGCCACGGATGCCAGATACTCCAGGTTAACCTGGTGAACGATACCTGTTCCAGGAGGAACAGCGCGGAAGTTATCGAATGCCGTTTGTGCCCAGCGAAGGAAACGGTAACGTTCTTCGTTGCGCTCGAATTCTACTTTAGTGTTGTATTCCAGAGCTTCTGGAGTACCGAATGCGTCAACCATGATCGAGTGGTCGATAACCAGATCGACAGGAACGAGCGGGTTGATTTTCTTCGGATCTCCGCCGGCTTTCTTCACCGTGTCGCGCATAGCGGCAAGGTCAACGACAACCGGAACGCCCGTAAAGTCTTGAAGCACGATACGTGCAGGAATGAAAGGAATTTCTTTGTCTTCGCGGCCGTTAGCCCAGTTGGCAAGCTGCTTCACATGCTCAGGTGTAATGGCGCGACCGTCGAATTGACGCACCGCTGCTTCCAGCAATACTTTGATCGAGAAAGGAAGCTTGGAAATGTCGCCAAGGCCTTGCTCTTCCAATCCGCCCAGACGGTAGTAGGCGTACGATTTGCCGCCCGACTCCAGCGTTGTGCGAACAGAATACTCATTTTGTTTAGACATCGCTATTCTCCTTTTCATGTAGTAAATTTTGTAGTTTCATTAGACGAAACACAATTTCAAAAACCCTATGTGTCTAGTATAACGTTAAAAGTGGGGGTACGTAAAGTCCAATGTTAGCCTTTTTCCCATCCTGTCTGGCCTGAATGGATGCCTCGCCGCTTACAGAAAAGGTACATGAATGACCGAATGCCTTCATATAATGAAGCAGTTAATCCCTGCCGCAGGGGCGTTCGAGCAGGAAGCGCCTACGCCAGGCAGAATCGGGAGGGAACGCGATTGTCCAAATCAGGTAACCGCCCATCCGCAGGCGGACGGAAGAAGCGTGCGGATCGCAAGCCCAAAAG
Organism: Paenibacillus sp. NPDC057967; assembly: GCF_042887015.1. NCBI lineage: Bacteria > Bacillati > Bacillota > Bacilli > Caryophanales > Paenibacillaceae > Paenibacillus > Paenibacillus sp. NPDC057967. The sequence goes on along the minus strand of NZ_JBHVQB010000001.1, from coordinate 558,458 downwards.
CCGCGCCGTCGCGTCTGCTGCTGCGCTTGACCGTGGATTGCAGCAGGCGGAACCTGCCACAGCTGTCCGAATCAAGCAGAGCGACAGGCGCGATCTTCTTGAGACGAAGCCCAAGCCGACGTCCCTCATACAGAGCTCCGCGCCGCCGCGCGTGTTTCAGGCGGGAGACCGTGAGGAATGGAAGGCGTCCATTCACCGTTACGTGAATCTCTATAATCAGGCCGAGACGGAGCAGCATCCACGCGTGCTTACCGATTATATGGCTGATCTTGTCCATGGCGAGAGGCTCTCCGGCCGCCTTGCGCGAATGCGGGAGCGGGATTTGCTGCGCGGCGCCCTCCCGGCAGGGAGCGAGACGAAGGCGGAGCTGGTGCGCGTGAACGAATCCGCAAGCGAAGTATCCGTGCTGCTGCGGCTTCATATCAGGCGCAGGATGGAACAGGGCGGCAGCTATTATATGGAAGAGCGCTATGAATACGAACGGCTGTGGCTCTCGGCGGCGGGCAGCCGCTGGGAAGTGCTGCAGGTGGAGCCGCTCATAGCGGAGCGCAGGCCCCGCTATGGCGCATCGTCGCTGGAATGGCATGAAGAGCCGGAAGCGATTTCACACGACGAGGTATATGTCATGCCGTCTTTACCCTACTTAAATTATGACCTAATGCCTCAATTCAAAAACCGGATTACCGGTATTCGCTACAGGAGAGATTTGGCTGCGGCTTATGCCGATCGGTGGTGGAATGAAGGGAACCCTTCTTACGAGTTGTTCGACGTGAATTGCACGAATTATGTCTCCCAGTGCATCTTTGCAGGCAATGCCCCTATGAACTATACTGGTAAAAGGGGAAGCGGATGGTGGTACAAGGGACGGAGCAAAGGCCAGGAGTGGTGGAGCTACAGCTGGGCAGTCTCCAATTCGCTCACCCAGTATCTGTCGACTGCGCGCAAGTCAGGTCTTCGGGCTGAGCAAGTGCAATCGGCCGACCAATTACAGCTTGGCGATGTCATTACATATGACTGGACCGGCGATGGAAGGTATCAGCACAGTACGATTGTGACGGCCTTCGATGCAGCCGGCCAACCCTTAGTAAATGCCAATACGGTCGCCAGCCGGCATCGTTATTGGGATTATCGGGACTCTTACGCTTGGACCAAAGGAACCCGTTACCGTTTTTTTCATATACCCGATCTTCTTTGAGCATGCAAAAGCTTGTAATGGAAATTATATCATACCGGAGGATAGTCTATGGGGAGCAAAGTAAGAATCGGACTCGTGTACGGAGGGAAATCAGGAGAGCACGAGGTTTCGCTGCAGACGGCATTTGCCGTTATGCGTGAATTTGATTATAACCAATATGAAATCAAACCTTTCTATATTACGAAGCGTGGCGAATGGAAAAGCGGAGTGACGATGCTGGCAGCGCCGGATTCCGTGGAATCGCTGCGCTTCGGCGGCGAGCAGGGCGTAACGTCCAGCCATTCGCTTGCGCCGCTTTTCAGCACGCTCGACCAAGCAGGCACTGCGCTTGCATCGGCAGGCGAAGCGAAGATCAGCGGACACCCATCGCTATCCGAACAAGCCGATGAGACGGTAGACGTCATGTTCCCGCTGCTGCACGGCACGTTCGGGGAAGACGGCACCATTCAAGGCTTATTCGAGATGGCCAATGTACCTTATGTGGGAGCAGGCGTCTTGGCATCCGCAGTCGGGATGGACAAGATTATGATGAAGAAGGTTTTTGCGCAGGATGGGTTGCCGCAATGCATCTACCGTCATTTCAACCGGACCCAATGGGAGAAGGATGCTTCTTTCTTTGTGATGGAATGCGAAATCTCCCTTGGTTATCCGTGCTTTATCAAGCCGGCCAATCTGGGGTCCAGCGTCGGCGTATCGAAGGCGAAGAACCGCGAGGAATTAATCGCGGCCGTCAATTACGCGTTCCGCTTCGACCGTAAGGTGATCGTAGAGGAATTTATCGATGCCCGCGAGATTGAAGTCAGCGTGCTGGGCAACGATGATGCGAAAGCGTCTGTCCCGGGCGAGATTGCCCCTTCCAATGAATTTTACGATTATAAGGCAAAATATATCGATGGCAAGTCCACGATGATCATTCCGGCGGAGCTGTCGCCCGAATTGACGGAATCCATCCGCGAGATGGCTGTCCGCGCCTTCCAGGCGATCGACGGATCGGGCCTGTCCCGCGTTGACTTCTTCCTGCGGAAGGAAGACAACCAGCTGTTGATTAATGAAGTGAATACGCTGCCTGGCTTCACGCCGTTCAGCATGTATCCGCTGCTGTGGCGCGAGACAGGGGTTCCTTATAAAGAGCTTCTGAGCACGTTGATCCAATTGGCGCTTGAGCGGCACAGGGACAAGCAGAGAATCGATTTTACGGGAGAGTCGCTTAAAGGCTAAGATGCAGGTTGGGTTCGTATGAAGCCGCGCAATGCTCCCATCAAGGAGCCTGTTGCGCGGCTATGCCATTATAGAGTGAAGAGAGGATGAGGTTGCGATGGGATTTCAGACGGAATTCAATTCGGTATGCAAATTCAAGTCGGAGCAGGAACTATATGAATTGTTGGAATACGGCAAGGGCAAAATGGTAAAGAGCGGGTTCCGCGTTTATCCGACGGGACAGAAGGTCATTGCTTATACGCCGAATAACGAGGCGATTGCGATTGTGCGTATCTCGGCATCGATTGCGGAAATTAATTTTCAAGGCGAAGAAGTGACGCAGGTGGAGATGGAGCTGGTGCGCAAGCTGACGGATGAGGAAGCGCGCGTCCAGACGGCGCTGGCGTATGAGATGTTTTTTGGAGAGCGGGGGTAACGTATGATTGTCAGATTCGGCTTCGTAGCCATGAGCACGCTGCTGGAGAATGCCTCCCCGTCCCGAACGATGACGTACAAAACGTTGTCCAACCTGGATGACCGGGAAGCTGGCCTGAGGCGGCTTGAGCGCATTGCGGAGGAGAACCTGACGAGCACGCTGCGCATCCTGAAGCATAGCCATGCCCATGATATTGCGATGTACCGGTTTTCATCCAAGCTGATTCCGCTGGCCACACATGAGGGCGTGGCGGATTGGGATGCTTATTCTCCGTTGGTTTCGTCTTTTCGGGATATAGGCGAGTACGTGAAGAAGACCGGCATGAGAGTGTCGTTCCACCCGGACCACTTCTGTGTATTCAGCACGCCAAGGCCGGAGGTGCTGGCGAAGTCGGAGCAGGATCTGGAGCATCATGTCCGGATGCTGGAGCTGATGGAGCTGGATGAGAGGAGCAAATGCAATATCCACATCGGAGGAGCTTATGGCGACAAGGCGGTCTCGGGAGCAAGGTTCATCGAGCAATTCGGCGCATTGTCCGAGCGCATTAAACATCGGATGACGCTGGAGAATGACGACAAGACGTTCAACGTGTCGGAAACGCTGGCAGCCGCCGAGTCGGTCGGCGTCCCGATGGTGCTCGATATCCATCATCATGCCGTCAATACGGGCGGCATTCAGGAGGACGAGCTTTATAACGGCCTATGGCCTCGCATTATGCGTACCTGGGAGCTGGAGCGGGGGCGCCTCGGTCTTGCCAAGCATAGCGATTTGCCGCCAAAAATTCATGCATCCAGCCCGAAGAGCTTGTCCGATCCAAGAGGCCATGCCGATTATGTGGAGCCCGAGCCATTGCTCCAGTTTCTGAAGGCTGCTGCGCGTGAGTGTCCGGCGGTTGATTGTATGCTGGAGGCGAAGAGCAAGGACGCTGCGCTGCTTCGGCTGATGGAGGATATGAAGGACCTTGAGAAAAGAGGGGTAGGAGTTAAGGTCTTGGACGGAGCAAGCGTCGAGATTTCTCCTGATTAGCTATGGAATGGATTTTACTTGTATTGCTGGGCGTCGTCGCAGCTATGTTCGGCAGCATTGTGGGGCTGGGGGGCGGCATCATCATTGTCCCGGCTCTGCTGTATACGGCTCCGTCTCTTATAGGAGCTCCTATCGACCATGCGGTTGCGGTAGGGGTATCCCTGTCGGTACTCATTGTGACAGCGCTTGCATCAACGCTATCCTATGCCAAGCGGGGACTGGTTGATAAGCGAAGCGCATGGCTGTTCTTCGCAACGAGCGGACCAGGCGCTTTGCTCGGGGCTGCCATTACCGGTAAGCTGCCGATGGGTGTGTTCCAGCTTGGATTCGGACTGTTCATGCTTGGCATGGCGGGACTGCTGATTGCCCGTGATTATATGAAACCGTTTACGAAAGAGTGGCCGGTCAAGCGCGAGCTGGTCGACGCCTCGGGCGTACGTCACAGCTACAGCTATGCTGTGCTGCCTGCGCTGGCGATCGGCTTTGGCGTCGGGCTTATATCCGGGCTGTTCGGAATAGGGGGCGGCTCGCTGTTCGTGCCGCTCATGGTGCTCTTGTTCCGATTCCCGGCGCATGTTGCAACGGCCACCTCCATGTTTGTCATCTTTCTCTCGTCCATATTGGGAAGCGGGATGCATGTTGCGCTAGGCGAAATGAATTGGCTGCTCGTTCTGGCACTTGTACCGGGGGCATGGATTGGAGGCAAGCTAGGCGCGTACATTGCTATGCGAATGAGCGGAAAGGGGTTATTGTGGCTCCTGCGGATCACGTTAATTGCGTTATCGATTCAGCTTATTTGGGAAGGGGTAGCTCATGTATAAAGCCCGATATGCATACTTGCAGGCGAAACCCGGCACGGGCTTCATACGTATTAAATATGATAGATGTGTTGCTGAAAATTTATAACGCACCAGGGGATGACCAATAATCGGCGAGGAGTGTGATACGAAGTGACAGAAGGGAACAATGCCTTCGTAGTTGGCGGTAAAAGCTTCACGGCTGTCGCCATTAACTGTGCGGCGAAGGCCGGGGAATGGATCATGACCAAGCTGGGCAATTACGCCAGCCTTGAAATAAAATATTCAGAGCATGACCTTGTCACCGAAGTGGACAAGGGTTCGGAGCGGCTCATTCGGAAGCTGATCGGCACGCACTTCCCCCATCATTCGTTTCTGGGGGAGGAAGGCTGCGAGCCAGGGCCGGAAGCCTCCGCCAAGGCGCTGGAGGAAGCCAGCGACTCGGAGTACTTATGGATCGTAGATCCCATTGACGGTACAACGAATTTCGTGCACGGGTTTCCGTTCTTCTGCGTGTCTATCGCGCTTGCCTATCGCGGGGACATTATCGTCGGCGTCGTCTACGATCCCGTGAGGGATGAGCTGTTTGTCGCCGAGAAGGGCAAGGGAGCCTACGTGCATGGCAGACGCATGCAGGTATCGACGGATCGGACACTAAAGGAGAGCCTGATTGCAACGGGATTCCCTGCGGATCGGAATGACGCGCTGCCGATTAATTTGCGGGGAATCAACGAGCTTGCTCCGCAAGTGCGCAATCTGAGACTCGCCGGATCGGCTGCGTTGCATCTTGCTTATGTTGCTGCTGGGCGGCTAAGCGGATTTTGGGAGATTGGACTGAACAGCTGGGATATGGCAGCCGGTGTGCTGCTTATTCAGGAGTCAGGCGGGATTGTGACCAATACGAAGGGCGATTCCTATTCGCTTGCCGTGCGCAACGTGGCAGCGAGCAACGGCCACTTCCATGAAGAGCTGCTGACGGCGTTGGACAGAGCAGGAGCGACAGGGTAAGGATGATTCAAGGACCGGATAGGAGGCAGGAGAGATGAACACACAATGGATCAAGCTTGGGGCTGCAGCGATGACGCTGGCGATTGTGATAGCGGGATGCAGCCGGACGGACGCGCCGTCTGAGGAGAACGGTCCATCGCCATCAACTGCTGCGGAGCAACCCTCATCAGGCAATTCCAACGGTGAACAACCTGCGCCATCCGAACCCGCAGGAGAACCTTCGCCCCCAGCAGCCCACAATGGCACGGTCAGCGCCGGCTTGCGTATTCCATGGTCGATTGCCTTCCATGGGAATGAAATCTATATGAGCGAGCGGGAAGGCAACATCGTCCAAGTGAAGGACGGCGATATCGACCGTCAGACGGTCCGCCTGGGCAAGGCTGTCCACCACGAGGGCGAGGGCGGATTTCTGGGCTTGTTGCTGGCACCGGATTTTCAAGAGTCCGGACTAGCCTATGCCTACCATACGTATCGCGGACCGGAGGGGACGCTGAACCGTGTCGTTCTGCTGAAGAAGGAAGGTTCGGAGTGGGCCGAGGAGAGAGCGCTGCTGGAAGGCATTCCGGGCGATCTGTATCATAATGGCGGACGGATGGCCTTTGGTCCCGACGGCATGCTGTACGTAACGACGGGCGACGCGCAGGAGCAGGCGCTGTCTCAGGACAAGGATAGCCTCGCAGGGAAAATCCTCCGCTTGGCGCCAGATAGCAGTGTGCCTGACGATAATCCGATTCCAGGCTCATACGTGTATTCATACGGCCATCGCAATCCGCAAGGATTGGCGTGGACAAAGGATGGCGTTATGTACAGCACAGAGCATGGGCCGTCGGGACGACCCGGCGGACATGACGAGATTAACCGGATTGAGCCGATTGGCAACTACGGCTGGCCTGTCGTCATTGGCGATGACAATCGGGAAGGCATGATTGCACCGCTCTACCATACAGGAGACGAGGCGATCGCGCCGTCTGGCACAATCATTGATGATCAAGGAAGGTTGCTCATAGCAGGCCTTCGCGGCGAGGCGATTTATCGCTATACGCCCCAGAGCGGCGAGATGGAAATCATTCATAAGGGTGAAGGCCGGATACGCGACCTGGTGCTGAAGGACGGGACTCTTTATTTTATTACAAATAACCGCGACGGACGCGGTTCGCCTGGCAGCACGGATGACCGCTTGATCGCAATACCCTATGAATAGCTTCGATATAGGAAAGGGAGGCAATGCCGCTTAAAGCAGCATTGCCTCCCTTTTGTATTGGATTTAAGCGTGTTACGACTCAATCATTTTATACATGAAGATGTCGTCAACGTAACGGCCGTTCATATAAAATTCCTCAACCAATCTGCCCTGTACTTGAAATCCACATTTCTCATAAAAGGCAATAGCGGACGTATTCGTCGAGAGTACGCGAAGCGACAGCTTGCGCTTGCCGTGTTGCTTCGCCCAATTATAGGCAGCATCGAGCAGCACTCTCCCGGCGCCGATACCTCGGAACCGGGAATCGACACCAATAGCCAGCTCGACAACATGGTTGTTCGATTCCAGCTTGGTCGGTTGCTTAAGACTCACATAGCCGCACAGCTGACTATTGCATATCGCTACAATCTCGGAGCCGGGCGAATGATATTGGGCGTATTCCTCCGCACTGTCCCAGTGAATCGGGACAGGGGACGTATCATCATTCCAGAGCCCATTGTTCAGCTCCGCCAGTGCAGCGAAATCGCCGGCTTCCGATAAGCGGGTGGTGACATTCATGATGGATGCTGCTCCTCTCTTATAGATGAGTTTCTTATAATGTGAGTTGAACAACCTCTTATAGGGATGCCATGGCGTGATTAGCGGCTTCAATTGTAGCTTCAATGTCCGCTTCCGTATGAGCGGTCGTCAGGAACCAGGCCTCGTATTTGGAAGGGGCGAGATTAATGCCCTGATCCAGCATGAGGCGGAAGAACTTGCCGAATCTCTCGCCGTCGGTATCCTGCGCTTCGTCGTAATTCGTAACGGGATGATCGCAGAAGTGGGCGGAGAAGGAGCCTCTAATTTGGTTGACCGTAAGCGGGATGCGGTTCTTCTTGGCTGCGGCATGAAGGCCTTTGGCCAGCTTCGAGGCGAGTCCTTCCATCCGGTCGTAGATGCCCGGCTCTTGCAGTACCTCCAGGCAGGCGATGCCCGCTGCGATGGACGCGGGATTGCCCGCCATCGTGCCCGCTTGATATGCAGGGCCGAGCGGAGCAACCTGCTCCATAATGTGGCGGCGTCCGCCGTAAGCGCCGATTGGCAGGCCGCCTCCGATGATTTTGCCCAGTGCCGTCAAGTCCGGCTCAATCGCTGCATGGTCGGGAAATGCCTGATAGGTCTGAGATGAACCATAGTGGAAGCGGAATGCGCTGATGACCTCGTCATAGATGACCAGCGCTCCAGCTTCACGAGTCAGCTTGCACAGACCCTCCAGGAAGCCTTCATGCGGCATGACCATGCCGAAGTTGCCGACAATCGGCTCCACCATAACGGCTGCCGTGTCGGCGCCCCAGCGCTGGAGCGCCTCTTCAAGCGCTGTCAGATCGTTGAACGGCACCGTAATGACCTCATGGGCGATGCTGGCCGGGATGCCTGCGCTGTCCGGAATGCCAAGCGTGGAAGGCCCCGAGCCTGCGGCTACCAATACGAGGTCGCTATGGCCGTGGTAGCAGCCCGCGAATTTAATGATTTTGTTGCGTTTGGTATAAGCTCTGGCTACGCGAATCGTCGTCATGACGGCCTCTGTGCCGGAGTTCACGAAGCGGACCTTGTCCATCGACGGGATGGCTTCCTTCAGCATGCGGGCGAGCTTGATCTCCAGCTCCGTCGGCGTGCCGTACAGCGTACCGTTCTGTGCGGCGCGTACGATAGCTTCTGTAATATGGGGATGGGCATGGCCGGTAATGATAGGGCCGTATGCTGCCAAATAATCAATATAGCGGTTATCGTCCACATCCCAGAAATAAGCGCCTTCGGCACGCTTCATGAAGACGGGAGCGCCTCCGCCTACGGCCTTGAATGAACGGGAAGGGCTGTTCACGCCTCCTACAATATGCTGCAGAGCCTCTTCATAGAGAGTCTCAGAGGTTGGTCTATGCTTCGACATGTCTATCATTCCTTTCTATCATACAAGCTTGCTTAGCTATCTTCATAAAGGTGAATTACGGGCATCGCGGATCTGCATGGTGCAACAATCCGTCTCCGTGTCCGCTTGTCCAACCTTATTAGTGTAACCGAATCGGGGAAAGAGAAAAAGAGCACCCTATGTGCTCTTTCTCCATGGAGTTATACGTTAGCTGCGGCTACTCGTGCTGCCAGTGCTTCCCGACACGCCTCCGCCGCTTGACGAGCCGCTGGAATTGCTGGCGTTCGGGTCAGGCGACTCCGATGGAACCGGAATCGTCTCGTCGGTGGAGAGAATCTCTTGAACGAATCCCAGCAGCGCATCCTTGTCGCGAACGCCGATGACGGATGCTCCGCCGACGTTCATCTCTTGCACTAGCTCCATTGGCGGGATTTGCGCCGTGCCGCCGACGTGGCTGTCGACACCAAGCTGGCCCAGCTTGAGCATATCGGAGACGCTCAGGTTTGTCTCGATGTAAGGGGAGACGCTCTCCAGTATGTCTTTCATCCGAATCAGGTTCCAGGTGGATTGAAGCTCCTTGGCGACTGCCTTCAGGAAGTTGCGCTGACGCTCGGTCCGCGTATAGTCGCTCATGGCGTCATGACGGAAGCGGACGTATTGGAGCGCTTTGTCGCCGTCCAGCAGCTGGTATCCTTTTTTCAGATTGATATCGTAGCGGTTTTTGTCCGCATTGTCTGTGTAGCGCATGTCCTTCTCAACCTCGAAGTAGATGCCTCCGATCGTATCGATGAGAGACTTGAACCCTTCAAAGTCGGTGTAGACATAATATTGAATTTCCAGGCCGAGCAGTTCGCCGACAGTCTTCATCGCCAGCGATGGTCCGCCGACCGTAATAGCAGAGTTGATGCGGCCTCTGTAGCCCTCAATCTCGCCATACGTATCCCGCAGGACGGAGAACAGATGGGCTTTTTTTGTAACCGGATCAAAGGATGCGACCAGTATGGAATCGGAGCGGGCAATTTCGCCTTCCTCAGCGTCGCGAGCATCGCCTCCGAGAAGCATGATGTTTACACGCTCTTTGCCTTCCCATTTGGGAATCTCGACTGTTTTGTCCGGCTCTATGCCCTTGAATATCGAGTCTTCAGGTTTCTTCTGGAAGTTGTCCAGCTCTTTGATAATACCGGCACCCCATACGGCAGCGGCGGCAATTATAAGCAGCACAACGACCGAGAGAGTTATCCAAACCCATTTCCATTTCTTTTTGCCTTTGTTGCTTGACCGTGTACGCATTGCGTTCGTTGGTCTCCTTTCACTCTACGCCGATTAGAATTGTTCCTTATCCGATGTTGTCCGACTGTATGAATGGAACATATCCGCACCCTTGAATGGAATTGATGGATCGGTTCAGCACAGTTTACGCATCGAGATAACTGATGTATGATTACATATCATAAAATTATAAAGCTCAGGACCAACCTGATGCAAGTTTTATCAAATAGGGAACAATATAGTCGCTATTTCCCAGGAAATGTCGAGCCGAGAGGAGCTGTTAACAGTATGCTGGCGATAGACGTCAAGGATCTGCGCAAAGATTTTCAGGTGCAAAAAAACCGCGAAGGCTTGTCTGGCGCGCTCAAAGATCTGTTTAAACGTGAGTATAGAGAAGTAAGGGCCGTAAAGGATATTTCATTCCAGATTCCGCAAGGCGAGATCTGCGGCTACATAGGGGAGAACGGAGCGGGCAAGTCGACAACGATCAAGATGCTTACCGGGATTCTGGTCCCGACAGCAGGCGAGTTGAAGGTGAACGGCTTCGTTCCCTATAGGGATCGAGAAAAGTTCGTGAACGGCATCGGCGTCGTATTCGGACAACGTTCGCAGTTATGGTGGGATATTGGCGTGATCGAATCGTTCCGGTTGCTTCGCAAGGTGTACAGAGTGCCGGAAGCCGACTTCCGCAAGCGGCTTGACAATTTGGTGGAACGTCTGCAATTGGGCGATCTGCTCAATCGTCCTGTCCGGAAGCTGAGCCTCGGACAGCGGATGCGCTGTGAGCTAGTGGCATCGCTGCTGCATAATCCGTCTATCCTGTTTCTGGACGAGCCGACAATCGGTCTCGACATCGTAGTGAAGACGGAAATTCGGGACTTCCTGATGCAGATGAACAAAGAGGAAGGCACGACCATTCTGCTTACCACCCATGATTTGCAGGATATTGAAGCGTTATGCTCACGGGTTATTATGCTGGATGACGGCCGGGTTATCTATGACGGCGGGTTGGACGAGCTGAAGACGAAGTGGAGCAAAGGACGGGAAATCCAGTTCCAATTCGCCAAGCATACGCCGATCGCGAAGCTGAAGCAATTGACGGAAGGCATCAACGTGGGCTGGACGATCGAGAACGACGTAACGGCCAAGCTGTTCGTACCGCATGAAGTAAGCGTATCGGATGCGATGGCAAGAGTTGTTGGCGGAGCGGATATTCGCGATATTAAAATTTTCGAGACGAACACGGATGAAATTGTCAGGGGCATCTATCAATCGGGCTCGGCGGATGTCGCCAAGAAGGAAGTCGCTACATCATGATGAGCGCGTACGCCGATTTTATCCGAATCCGGTTCCTGATGATGCTAGCCTACCGGGTTAATTATTATAGCGGCATTATTATTTATGCCATTAATATTGGCGCGTACTACTTCCTGTGGCAGGCGATCTATGGAAGCCAGGATACGCTGGCGGGGTTCACCGTGCCGCAGATGACGACTTATATTGCGGTATCGTGGATGGCGCGGGCATTTTACTTCAACAACCTGGATCGCGAGATTGCCAATGAGATCAGGGATGGCAGCGTAGCCGTGCAGTTGATCCGTCCCTATAACTATTTGTTTGTGAAAATGATGCAGGGCTTCGGAGAAGGGCTGTTCCGGCTGCTGCTCTTTATGGTGCCGGGCCTCTTCATCGTCTGTCTGATCTTTCCGGTGTCACTGCCGACTGATCCGAAGGTATGGCTGATCTATCTCGTCATGCTGTTCTTCAGCTTTCTGATTAACTCCCAGATCAACATCATGACCGGCCTGTTCGCTTTCTTCGTGGAAAATAACGAAGGCATGATGCGGATGAAGCGCGTTATGGTTGATCTGTTCTCCGGCGTAGTGGTGCCGATTGCGTTTTTCCCCGGCTGGCTTTCCGGCATTATGGAATGGCTGCCCTTCCAGGCGATCACGTATTTGCCAAGCTCCTTCTTCACAGGCAGAACGCCGCTTGAGGAGGCGGGAAGCGTCATGCTGCTGCAGCTGTTCTGGTTCCTGCTGCTGCTTATTCCGATCTGGCTGACATGGCGTGCGGCGCGCAAGCGGCTGTTCGTGCAAGGAGGGTAACTTAAAACGTGAGATATGCATCGTTATTTTGGGAATATATTAAAAACTACGCCAAAACCCGGCTTACCTACCGGGCCGACTTCTGGATTGAGGTTATCTCCGACCTGCTGTTCCAGGGGATGAATCTGATCTTTATTCTAATCGTGTTCCAGCATACGGCATCGCTCGGCGGATGGTCGGAGCTGGAGGTGGTCTTCGTCTACGGCTTCTTCATGATCCCGTATGGCATCTTCGGTACGCTGTTCAGCATCTGGAACTTCAGTGAGCGCTACATCGTAAAGGGAGAGATGGACAGGGTACTCACCCGGCCGGCGCATAGCTTGTTCCAGGTGCTGTTCGAGAATGTCGATCCGCCTTCGCTGATTGGCTCCTTCGTTGGCGCGGGGATTATGGCGTATTGCTGGTCACAGATGGGGCTGCCGTTCAGCATAATGGATTTGGTTATGCTGTTCTTGTTCATCATTGGCGCGGTTTTGATCTACGCAGGCTTGTACACGGCGCTGAACGCGATCTCATTCTATAGCGACGCACCGACAGGGATCGTTCCGCTGATGTACAACATTCAGAACTATGGCCGCTATCCCGTTAACATTTACAATAAAATCATCCGCTTTATGCTGACCTGGCTGCTGCCATTCGCTTTCGTCGGCGTCATTCCGGCTTCCTACTTCCTGGAGCAGAAGAGCGACGATATCTCCCAGCTGGCACTGCTTACGCCGGTGATGGGTCTGATCGTATTCGGATTGGGACTGGCCTTCTGGAATCATGGCGTGAAGCGGTATCGCGGAGCGGGTTCATAGGAATAAGGAAGGAGAGCATGCAATGACACTTGAAGTGGGGAAAAAAGCGCCAAAGTTCAAGCTGCAGGCTTCGAACGGAGAGACGGTATCCCTGATGGAGCTGAGAGGGCGCAATGTGGTGATCTTTTTCTACCCGAAGGATATGACGGCGACTTGTACGGTACAGGCATGCGATATGAGGGATGTCTATTCCGAGTTCGTGGATGCCAATACGGTGGTGCTTGGCATAAGCGGGGACAGCATCAAGTCGCATCAAAACTTTGTTGCCAAGAAAGAGCTGCCTTACTTGCTGCTGGCCGATGAGGATCATAAGGTATGCGAGAAATACGACGTATGGCAGTTGAAGAAGCTGTACGGCAGAGAGTATATGGGCATCGTCCGCTCCACATTCCTGATCGACGCCAAAGGCAAGCTCGTCCGCGAGTGGCGCAAGGTCAAGGTGAAGGGGCATGCGCAGGAAGTGCTGGAGGCGGCGCGGAGTTTGAATAAGTAAACCAGTGAGCTGCGCGGAGCATGAACGAGTAAGCCTGCTGTAGTAATTCTTCACGACAGCTGGCAGCAAGCGAGTGAAAAAAGAGCGAGATCGACGTTGAAAAAGCGTCGAATCTCGCTCTTTTTGTTTAGTAAGTAGTATGAGGGTGGACACGTTTGGAGTAGGGGACGAATGCTTGTTGGATGCGGCGGTTGGGCATGGTCGTGGAGTAAGTCGGCGGGACCGACTTAGATGCTCCGGTGGAGCGGTAGAGTGTGGAGTAAGTCGGTGGGACCGACTTAGATGCTCTGGTGGAGCGGTAGAATGGGGAGTAAGTCGGTGGGACCGACTTAGATGCTCAGATGGAGCGGTAGAGTGTGGAGTAAGTCGGTGGGACCGACTTAGATGCTCCGGTGGAGCGGTAGAGTGTGGAGTAAGTCGGTGAGAGCGACTTAGATGCTCCGGTAGCGCGGTAGAGTGTGGAGTAAGTCGGTGAGAGCGACTTAGATGCTCCGTTGGAGCGGCAGAGTGTGGAATAGGTCGGTGGGACCGACTTAGATGCTCCGGTAGCACGGTAGAGTGTGGAGTAAGTCGGTGAGACCGACTTAGATGCTCCGGTGGAGCGGCAGAGTGTGGAGTAAGTCGGTGAGACCGACTTAGATGCTCCGGTAGCGCGGTAGAGTGTGGAGTAAGTCGGTGAGAGCGACTTATTTAACCAACTAAATAATAGAGTGAGGAAATAAGTCATCGAGAGTGGATTAGACGAATGAGTAGGGTGAAGTGACTTTTGAAACAAGTCTAACAACGGCGCATAAGCGCTGAAGAATGAGCCTCGGAAGAGGCTTTTGGCGTTGGTATGAAATTAATATTTAGTGGCATTTACTAGAGGCTTGTTTCATATACTCTATCAATTCGAATAAGAACCATTTTGATGATAGAGAAGGGTGGAAATGACGATGCGGCGAGTAGTGAAGGCATCTATTTGTGCGGCGGTATTTTGGTTTGGCGTGATGGAGTTTGGAGGCGGTCTACTGTACAAAGGTGAAGCGGCGCGCAGCCTGGAGCAGACAAGCTATGTTCAGACCGTGTCCCATCAATATGAAGCCCGTCCGTTGCTAGGAGAACCGGCAGAAGGTGGAGCTAAAGAGAATCCGGAGCCAGCTGCGGCTAAAAACGGGGAAGAACTAGAACAGGCTGCGGTACAAGCGGGCAAGAAGCAGAATAACCAAAACAACGCACAAGAGAAAGGATCTACTGGAAACGGGAATGATGATAAGTCGACACAGAATAATAACGAGGATAAGCGAGACGACAACGTCGGCAAATCAGCGGAAGCCAGCTCCGGTAATTCAGTAGAAGCCAACTCGGGGAATGCGGGGCACAGCAACAGTGAGCAGACGGAGGATGGCAACGGTGAAAAGACGAGTCAAAGCACCAATGGCACGGCAGGTGAGGGAGAAGGCATCAAGCTTGTCTCTCAAACGGCCGGTCAGCCGTCAGAGCCGCTGAGCCCGCCGAAGAATAAGGTTGTCTATCTAACGATTGATGACGGGCCGAGTAAGTATACACCGGAGGTGCTGGATATTTTGCAGCGCGAAGGGGTGAAAGCGACGTTTTTTGCCCTTGGTGAGCAGGTGGAGCGCAATCCCGATATTGCCAAACGAATCGTAGACGAAGGTCATACGATCGGCAATCATACTTACAATCATAAATATGAGAAGCTGTACGGCAGCTTTGCTGAATTTGCGAAACAAATCATGCGTACCGACGATGCAATCTATGCGGCGACAGGTGTGCGGACGACTTTGGTGCGGGCGCCTGGAGGAACCTATTCGAATTTTGACCAAGGTTACTTTGATGCGCTGGGGGCGGCGGGATACCGCGTGCATGACTGGAATGTGGACAGCGGAGACTCCAAGCGCAGGGGTGTTCCGGCTGCGGAGATTATTGCCAACATTAAAAAATCCAAGCTGGCCGACACGCTGAATGTCCTCATCCATGACAGTGCGGGACATGAAGCGTCCGTCAAAGCGCTGCCTGCCATTATTCATTACTATAAAAATTTGGGGTACACATTCGAGCCCCTCGATGATAGCGTGAAGCCGATCCAATTCCAGCTGGCTAGCAAGTCGAAGTGGGCAAGGGGAAAAGTGTCGGAAGGGGAGAAAGCGGCCATTATCCAGTTCGGCAAAGCGCTGGATGCTAGCGGAGCACGCCAGCAGTCAGCTGATAGAGAGCCTGCACTAGTTGTACATCGCGGTGAGGCTTCGCTTGTTTTGAAGGCAGGGCAATATCGTCTTGTAGCAGGTTCTATCCATGTGCCGCTGAAAGAATTGGTGGAATGGATGGGAGGCGCTGCGGAGCGGGATGAGCAATCCGGTGTTGTAGAAGCGAGTCTGTCTGGGAAATCGCTGTTCTGGATGATGGATTCATGGCCGCCGTCTGAAGATGCGGACGCTCATCTCGATGTGCCTCTGCGTGCCACGCTTGGCGAATTCGGCATTGATATCGAAGACTATACGATGACGAAGGATCGCCGTGAGGTTTGGATCAAAGAGTAGTGATAGAGGGGAAAGCTGGCTATTTAACGGGCAAAGTGGGAATCTAGCAGGTCTAAAGGGTGATAAAGCTGGCGACACTGAAAAATAGATAGATTTATTTTTCAGGAGGAGAGAGTGTATGATCACTTCCCATTTATATGAAGGTCACGAGGGTCCGCAATCGGAGCATGCCAGGCATTGGGCTGAGCCGCCGCAGACGCTGCTGCGCAGGCTGCTGCTCAAGGTAGATTCGGTGCTGCTGGGCAAGCAGGATACGATTAAGCATACGCTGACGGCATTGCTGGCAGGCGGGCATGTGCTGCTGGAGGATGTGCCGGGTGTGGGCAAAACGATGCTGGCGGGAGCTTTTGCTCGTGCGGTTGGCGGTGAATTCAAACGGATACAGTTCACATCCGATATGCTGCCTGCGGATGTCATCGGCGGGGTGGTGCTGGATGCGCGAACCCAGGACTTGGTCTACAGACCGGGGCCCATTATGGCCAATGTGGTGTTGATTGACGAGATCAACCGTGCTTCTTCACGTACGCAATCGGCGCTGCTGGAGGCGATGGAGGAACGCAGGGTGACGATTGAAGGGAAAACAAGAAGACTTCCTGTACCCTTTATGCTCATTGCCACCCAAAATCCGCTTAGCTTCGAAGGTACGAGCAGTCTGCCTGAAGCGCAGCTTGACCGTTTTATGATGAGATTATCGATTGGTTATCCCGGTGTTGAGCATGAGCAGCGTATGCTGGAGCAATATGCCGATGGCAAAAGACTGGAGCCGGAGAGGCTGCGCCCGGTTGTTGCCGTCCAGGAATGGCTGCAAATGCAGGCGGAAGCAAGACAAGTCCATGTGCATCCAGCGCTTATGCGTTATATGGTTGCGATTGGCGAGGCGACAAGAAGATCGCCGGATGTCCTGCTCGGGCTAAGTCCGCGAGCGCTCAGGGATTGGCTGCGTGCATCGCAGGCGCATGCCTATGTAGAGGGAAGAGGGTATGTCATTCCTGATGATGTGCTGACCGTGTCAGAGCCGGTGCTGGCTCATCGCATCGCATTGCGGACAGGTTCCCCGCGCCAAGGAGGAAGCGCTGCTGCGCTGATCCGCCGTGTGACAAGAGAGACGCCATTTCCGAAGGAAGCGACAGCCGGTTCCGGAAGAGGGAGACGGGTATGACAGGCCGGAGTCGCTATCGCACGAGATGGGCGGCATGGTCGGTCCTGTTCGCCGGGCTGTTATGCGCAGGAGTTGCAGTTGTCGCAAGAGGCGGAGCAGTGGAATGGTTTATGTTCGTTTTGCTGGCTGGCATAGGAGTTATTAGCGCCGGTCTGCCGATAGCGGCAGCCAAAAGCGTAGTGCTGAAGCGCACGGTATCGGAGACAGAGATAGAAGCTGGTGAATCCGTTCAAGTCACGCTCAGCCTCGAGAGCAAGTGGCGCGTACCGGTGGTGTGGATCGCAATTAAAGAGACGGTCAGCAATGCGAGCGCGCTTAATAATCGCTCCATTCCGTATACAACCGTGTTGTCGCCAATGCTTGGCAAATCGTCTGTGATACACTACTCGCTTGAAGAACTGGCTCGTGGTGTCCACCGTTTCGGAACTGTGACGGTAACATGCGGAGACCTGTTCGGACTGACTGCAATCCGCAAAGAAATAGAATGGGAGACGGAATTGGTGGTGCTGCCAACGCTTCCGGAAAACGATGGATCAAGTCCATTTCAGACAACGGGCCGTCGGCAGCCAGACTCATCTGCTTATGCCTTGTCCGCAAACCTCGTCAGCGAGGGGACAGATGCGTATGCGGAGCTGCTCGGCAAAGCTGGGCTTGGACCGGACAGCCGTCCGTACCGCGAAGGGGATTCACTTCGGCATCTGGACTTCAGAGCTGCCGCGCGAGGCCGCGGTCTGTATACGAAGCTGCATGATGGCGACGAGAGCAGGACAGAGCGGTTTGTGTGGATGGATCAATTTGCCGCGCCTTATGGCAAAGACAGCCGGCTGTTCGATGCTTGCATCAGTTGGACGCTGCTGGATGTTCAGCGGAGCTCGGAAGCGGGCGGTTCCGTCATGCTTTATGCAAATGAATGGACCTATCCTCTAACGGGAGCCTCTGGCTCGGAGCAATGGATGCGAATATCGGAGCTGAGACATATGCTTGCCCGATTGACCCCTTCAGATACGCAACAGGAATGGTCGGGTCTGGCTGAGCTTGAGGATGAACGATATAAGGGTGAACGGATGCTCACCGTCTATTCTGCTGACTGGCAAAATGCGGGTCGCTGGTTGAAGCTTGCGGAACAGGCTGGCGGATACGGATTCAAGCTCGAGCTGTATGGGGTAACGAGAAGCGCCGTTCCTTCGTTTGCGATGCGGGAGACTGGTCGATTGCTGGAGGCTGGCGGCATCCGCTGCTATTGGCTGCATGCGGCGCAAAGCAAGGAAGCATGGGCTTCCGCCGGTAAGGGGGAGGACGCCTATGCTTTGGGATAAGGAAGATGGCCGCATGACAGCGGAGGATTCACTGTTCTACCGAATGATTACGAGTCTGCTGCTGTTCGGCTTGCTGGCGGAATGGCTGCTGCCGTGGACGAGCGCGGGAGAGTGGCCGGTGCTCTATCAGCCTGTGCCTTTGCTTGCAGTGATTGGATGTATATTGGCGGCAGGTATTTTCCGTATTAGTGGCATTTGGTCGGTAGTGGTGCATGCGATATTGATTCTCCTTACTTTGATGTGGCTGTTCAAAGGTGATAGTCAGACAACGGTGCAATGGTTGCTGGGAT
The DNA here is from genome assembly GCF_042887015.1 of Paenibacillus sp. NPDC057967. Taxonomy (NCBI): domain Bacteria; kingdom Bacillati; phylum Bacillota; class Bacilli; order Caryophanales; family Paenibacillaceae; genus Paenibacillus; species Paenibacillus sp. NPDC057967. Next base: position 539,717 of record NZ_JBHVQB010000001.1, on the reverse strand, counting down.
TCCCCGTCCTGATCGCCGAGCAGATTACGATGATTGTCAAAAGCGGGCTGTGGACCATGTCGGGAGAGCTTCGAACATTGATGTTGTTCGTAGGCTGGGCGATGCTTGCGCCCGCGCTTCAGGCATTGATCTGGCTGCGGCAGGCTGCGCTCGGCATCGCTGCGCTCTCGATGCTTTATTTGCTGGCGCTGTATGCATGGCTTGGCATGGATGTGCTGGACGGTTTAATCCGCGTAGCGGTTGAAGGGCTGCTGCTGGCAGCCATCGTATCGGTGCCGCGGGCAAGACGGATTCTGGACGCAGGCCTGGATCGTTTGAAGCAGGTGGAGGGCAAGTGGCTTGCGGGCTCCTTGTTCACACTGCTTATTCTTGTAGGGATTGCCCTATTAGCCGCTGGGGGCAAGGAGCGGACGATGGAACCCGCGCGCTGGACATCCTCGGTGACGGAACGGCTGGAGCGCGGAATCGCTTCGCTGAGCCGTGAAGGGGGAAGCGTTACAACGCTGCGGGGGATGAATGCTTCTGCGCTGGGCAGCGGCCTGACCGGCTACGGCTTTGACGATACGACGCTTGGCGGAGCGATCAGCGATCATCCGGCTGTTGTATTCTGGGGCTATTCACCTCTTAGCACCTATTGGAGAGGCGAGGCGAAGGCGGTCTATGACGGCAGAGGCTGGAGCAATGCCGATACCGAGCTCGGACTGCTGCCTGTCCGTATGCAAGAACACGGATTGGGCGTTAACGCGACCACTGACAGCCAAACAGGCTCTAATTCAAGCAAGGCGGATGACGGCATTATCTCGCAAACGATCATCTGGGAGCGACCGATTCCAGCGATGCCGATCTTCATGTCGGGGACGAATGGACGTGTGACGGAGCTTATAGCTTCCGACCCGCGCCGCAAATTGAGCAGCTATGCATTTAACGAAAAGCTGGATGCGCTATATGCACAGTCCGACATGATAAGGCTGGAGCAATATACGGTACAAAGCCGCTTGCCGGTAACGGATGCGGCAACATTAAGGACGCTGGAGCCCGACTCCGAGGTGGCGCAAGGACAAGCGGGCGATGCGAAGGGCTGGACAGAGGAGGAGCTAGCTCCATTCCTGCAGCTGCCGGATACGCTGCCGGGCCGCGTCCGCGCTCTGGCTGCGGAAATCGCGGGTGGCGGCGTGACGAGCCGATACGATCGGGTGAAGGCGATCGAGCAGTATTTGAAGGATACGTACCGCTATTCCAAATCGGAAAGTCAGATTCCGCCTGCCGGTGCGGATTTTGTGGATCATTTTCTGTTCGAGCAGAAGAGCGGGTATTGCGTACATTTCTCTACGGCGATGGTCGTGATGCTGCGCTCGGAGGGGATACCGGCGAGATGGGTCAAAGGCTTTGGTCCGGGCACGCCGGTGAGCGAAGAGAATGTCCGCAAAGCAAGCAGCAGCGCTGCCAAGCACGCGACCCAGCTCTATGAAGTGCGGAGCACGGACGCCCACGCCTGGGTGGAAGTATACTTCCCCGGAGCGGGCTGGGTGCCGTTCGATCCGACGCCGGGTTATGACGGCGTCGCCGGGCTGGCTTCCGCCGCCGGAGTTGTCGGCGGCGATGTTCTGTCAGCGGCGGCGGGTCATGGCGCCGCTGGCGGAAGCGCTGCGGCAGGCGCGGGCAACGCCTCGCTGGCCGAGCGCCTGGAGACGGCTGCGGAGAGAGCCGCCGCAGCCGTCTCCCGCGGAGCGCGCGCCGCCATGGATGCGGCGGCGCAAGCTTGGACCCGCGCAGCGGAGGCGCCGCTTGCGGCCGCCGCTGCGGTGTTGGCGGCACTGGCGCTAGCCGCCGCCGTGCTCGTTGGCGCGCAGCGCCAGCGGCTGCGCCTGCTGCTGGCGCTTAGGCGCTATCGCGCGGCAAGCGCCCAGGTTGCGGCGCTCGCCAGCGCGGCGCCTCGGGATGTTGCCGTTGCAGATTCAACGGCAACAATGAAAGACGTTGGCTCGGGCATCGCCGCTGCAACAAGGCATGATTTCGAATCCGAGCAAGGTTCACCACGGAAAGATTCTGGCGCAGGCTTTTCAGCAACTAAAAAAGCAGTTGCAGATACACCAGAGGATCAACCCGGCCTCGGACCGCGTCGTCCAAAAACGGCCATCGCGGCCATGGCAGCCGTGGAGTGGCAGCGCAGCAGCTTGATCGACGTAGCGGAAGCTGTGCTAGAGCTGCTGTGGCAGAAGCGAAAGTCTTCTCCTAAGTATAGGGAAGAGCTGGAACAGATTACGGAAGCGATCACGATTCGGGAGCTAGTTCGATTTTTTAGCTCGCGGATGGATGCGGAGTTGGGCCGTGAGCTGGACAAATTATCAAAGTGGTTGGAAGCAGCAAGCTTCGGAGCCCCTGGACAGCTAGCCGATATGCCGAGTAATGAGGAATTACGAAGCGTCTGTACGAAGCTCTCCGCGTGGAAGGATTCCAGGCATAGCAAGAAGCAAGCTGCGCCTCTGCTCCCCGGTGATGCTCAACCATAGGCATTCAATGACTGTCCCCTCAAGTTGGATTTGAGGGGACAGTTTTTTGTGAGGACAGAAGGGAAGGTAGTTGACTAGCACAAGCTGTGTGTTTTGTATCGATTGTATCTGAGTGCTGCTATAATTTGGAGAGAAAGAGCTCATAGTAAGGAGTAGGGTTTCTAGAAAATGCTAAATGACCAAAACAGGCGAAAAGGCAGAAATAGCAGTGTCACAAACCACTAAATGACCAAAAGAGACACAAAGCCCGAAATAGCCTTGCCAAAAACCACTAAATGCCCAAAACAGGCGAAAAGCCCGAAATAGCAGTACCACAAACCACTACATAACCAAACCTGACCAAATGACCGAAAAAAGCCCCTTTTAACAGCAGCTAGCCCGCGTGAAAAAGGGCGTATTCCACCAATCTCCGATACTACTGGATTCACAAATTAAGGATGAATCCCTTGAAATGGGAATCTCATTCTACGCAATCTGGTGTGCGAACCGAGATGGCAGGCTTTATCGCCTTGACTCCCTTGAAGGGCCTTATATATAATTACTACATCAATTGAGGGAGGCTCGGTAATGACGAAGCAAAATGAAATGATCGTTGTCCTTGATTTTGGAGGACAATACAACCAGCTGATTGCACGCCGTATTCGCGATTTGGGCGTATATAGCGAGCTGCTGCCTTACAACACGTCGGTAGAACGGATCCGTGAATTGCAGCCCAAAGGCATTGTGTTCTCGGGAGGACCGGCAAGCGTATACGAAGAAAATTCTCCACTCGTCGATCCGGCGATTTATGATCTGAACATTCCGATCTTCGGAATCTGCTACGGCATGCAAATGATGTCCCATCAGCTGAACGGCAAAGTCGAGCGCGCTGGCAAGCGTGAATACGGCAAAGCGGAAGTGGAATTTGTAGAGGGCAGCCACATCGCTCATGGTCTTGACCGTGTTCAAACGGTATGGATGAGCCATAGCGATTTGGTTATCGAGCCGCCTGCAGGCTTCAACATAGATGCCAGCACGGAGCACGCTCCGATTGCAGGCATGAGCAACGCGGACCGCAAGCTGTACGCGGTGCAATTCCATCCGGAAGTGCGTCACTCCCAATTCGGCAATGAGATGATCCGCAACTTTCTTTATAACGTTTGCGATTGCGACGGCAACTGGACGATGGAATCCTTCATCGAAGACACGATCCAAGACATTCGTAACCAAGTTGGCGACAAAAAAGTGCTTTGCGCGCTTTCCGGCGGCGTAGACTCTTCGGTTGTGGCGATCTTGCTTCATAAAGCAATCGGCGATCAGCTTACTTGCATGTTCATTGACCATGGCCTTCTCCGCAAAGGCGAGGCTGAGGGCGTAATGGAAACGTTCGTTGGCAAGTTCGATATGAAGGTACTGAAAATCGATGCCCAAGAACGCTTCCTCGGCAAGCTGAAAGGCGTCGACGATCCAGAGCAAAAACGTAAAATTATTGGCAACGAGTTCATCTATGTGTTCCAAGAAGAATCGGACAAGCTGGACGATTTCGAATTCTTGGCGCAAGGTACGCTGTATACGGATATCGTAGAGAGCGGCACAGCAACGGCACAAACGATCAAATCGCATCACAACGTAGGCGGATTGCCTGAAGATATCAAGTTCAAGCTGGTTGAGCCTTTGAAGGCTCTGTTCAAGGACGAGGTTCGCAAAGTTGGCGAAGAGTGCGGATTGCCTGAAGCTATCGTATGGCGTCAGCCGTTCCCAGGTCCGGGTCTGGCGATTCGCGTACTTGGTGAAGTGACGGAAGAGAAGCTGCTCATCGTACGCGAATCCGATGCGATTCTGCGTGACGAGATTGCCAAAGCGGGACTTGACCGCGAGATCTGGCAATACTTCACGGCTCTGCCGAACATGAAGAGCGTAGGCGTTATGGGTGATGCGCGTACGTATTCCTATACGGTTGGCATCCGCGCCGTAACATCCATCGATGGCATGACAGCGGACTGGGCTCGTATTCCTTGGGACGTGCTGGAGAAAATCTCCGTACGTATCGTCAATGAAGTCGACAACGTCAACCGCATCGTGTACGACGTAACATCGAAGCCGCCAGCAACAATCGAGTGGGAGTGATTTGGGAGTTTTTCAATTGATTATTGACTGAGAATCCTTGCTGTATAAGGGGTCTCAGTCAACGATTGAAAATCTTATTTCATTCGCCTGCAACTATTGGTCTTCAAAAATTACTCTCTTTTATTTGTGTTATTTAACAAATGAAAGGGAGTTTTTTATGTCGATAATCAATGAGTTGATTGATGATTTAAGATGAATCAAGAAATCCAAGGCAGAAGAAAAGGAAGATATCTCAGGTTGCATGTATAGATTTCATCGTTGGATGGAGTTTACTAAGGAGGAGCTAGATATTGAGGAAGCGGAAGAAGTGACTTCAATGCATATTATGAAGTACATTTCTAAGCGGACATGCGAGTGCTGAGATGATTTCAAGGTATAGTATGCCAAGTGAGGAAGATAGACAAAAAGCTTTAGATCGTATATTTAAAGATTAGCCACCTGTATAGGTGGCTAAGATGGAAGAGGAATCCACGTGTTGTTTTTTAAACGCGGGTTTCTCATTTTTTTTGAGTTTGCTTTGAAGCAACACAGAAGAAAAATTTTCTGTATCAGACAAAGGATTAGATATTGATTCCTAGGCTAGTCTATATTTTGCCCAGCTAATCTCATTAATCCAAACAAAAGAGGACAAGCTATTTAAGCTTATCCCCACCTACTTATAACTTTATGTTATTAAAGATAGAAAGTATTCCCATCACTAAGGTGTATAAAAAGCACTGTAAATATAATTTTGGGAAAAGGAAGAATCATAGGGTTTGTAAATTTTTCCTTGACTAGTTACTTTCAAGTAATATCTTTCTCCAGCATTCACGTATCTCGAAGTGTGCAAACCTGAATATAAAACGTTATAGCTACTGTCTAGTAATTGCGTATTCAATCCGATGGAATTAATACCTGGCCCATAGTATACCATAAATTCTACGTATCCTGACTTAGGGGCATAAAATTCATGATAGTTAGTATAAGTATGATCCGATAACGTACCCTGTAGTATCATTGAACTTGGATTATAATCCGATATCTGATTATATGTAGTAGTAGTATAAGCATTGATGACCCCAGCTGAAAACAGAATACTAAATAATAAAGCAGTGATAAGTGCTGAAACAGTAACTTTCCTTTTCATAATCATTAACCCTCCTTAGTTTTTGTTTACACGTAATATTCTTGCGCAATAAATCAACATGGCAATTATGGCTAATTTATGTATTAATCTGAAATTATAGAACTATTTATCTTGTGGTTCAATCCAAATATCTTTGAAATCAATCCAAAAAAGAATTGATAAATTCAGGTCAGATTGACAACGTCAACCGTATCGTCTACGACGTAACTTCGAAACCACCAGCAACTATTGAGTGGGAATAGATTGGGAATATTTAATACCAAATCGCTTAGAGGCCTTGATACATAAGGCTTCTAAGCGATGATGGTGTTGAAAGTTCAAGGTCACCTACAACAAAAAAGTGCCAAAAATGACTCTCTTTTATCTGTGTTTTTTACCAGATAGAAGGGAGTTTTTTTATGACCAAAATGAAGGAATGGCTTCAGGATTTCAAGCTCAATCGAGGAATAGCTATCCAGAATTTGATTGTTCGCAGTAATAAAATGTCTTTTTATGTTCGAAAAAGTGTGTTATGGTGAAAACGAACAAAAACAAACCATATCGGTTCGCTTATCGTTCAACCGCACCGGTATGAATCTAAGGAGGCTATTCCGAATGGAAGTCCGTCATACTACTAATCCTACTGACGTCAAACCGTACACAACCGAACGCTTGCGCCAAGAGTTTCTTGTTGAAGGGCTGTTTGAGCCTAATAAAATCAACATGGTATATTCCCATTATGATCGCCTGATCGTCGGCGGCGCGTCCCCGGTTGGCGAAGCGCTGAGGCTGGAAGATCAGGAAACGCTGAAGACCGAATATTTCCTGGAGCGCCGTGAAGTCGGATTGCTGCACATTGGCGGCGGCGTTGCGGTTATTACCGTAGACGGCGAAGCTTATGAGCTTTCGAAGCTTGACGTGCTTTATGTCGGCAAAGGCAAGCAAGACGTGCAGATCGCCAGCAAGGACAAAAACGATCCAGCGAAAGTGTATATCGTATCCGCCAATGCTCATGCTGAGTATCCGACCCGCAAAATGACGGCAGAAGAAGCGAATCCCACACATCTGGGCTCGCTGGAAACGTCCAACGAGCGCGTCCTGAACAAATACATTCATGCCGACGGCATCCAAAGCTGCCAGCTGATGCTTGGCGTGACGACGTTGAAGCCGGGAAGCATCTGGAACACGATGCCGACTCACGTGCATGACCGCCGTATGGAAGCATACCTATATTTCGACCTGAGTGAAGAAGCTCGCATATTCCATATGATGGGCGAGCCTAGCGAAACGAGACATTTGGTCGTAGCGAACGAGCAAGCTGTTATTTCTCCGCCTTGGTCGATCCACTCCGGCGCAGGTACGAGCAACTACGCGTTCTGCTGGGCGATGGCCGGTGAGAACTACACGTTCTCGGATCAAGAATTCATCTCGATGAAAGACTTGAAATAAGCGCCGATGCTTGCAGCGGAACGCCATCGGCATATTATCGAGCAGTTGGAGCAGCTGGGCAGCGTCAAGGTGTCCAAGCTTAGTGAGCAATTCAACGTTACGGAAAAGACGGTCCGCGAGGACCTTGAGAAACTGGAAGAAAAGGGACTGCTTCGCCGGATTCACGGCGGGGCAGTCTTGGAATCGGGAGGGGAAGACAGCCTTCTCCCGCTCCAAATTCCGAACGTGAAGTACCAGAAGGAGAAGGCGGCGATTGCAGATAAAGCGATCGCGGAGATCGAAGAGGGCGACATCATCGCCCTCGATGCCGGCAGCACCACGCTTGAGATTGCTAGGCGCCTTGGCAATATGCCGCTTACGGTACTGACGAACGATCTGCTTATTATCAGAGAGCTGACGGTTAAAGACCAGATCCGGCTTATCGTTCCCGGCGGCTACCGCCAGAATAATCTGCTGATCGGGACGGAGGCGAATGAATGGATTCGCAAGCTGAACGTTCACAAGCTGTTTCTGTCAGCGACCGGAATCCACTTGGAGTACGGCTTGACGATTTTTACGGAAGAACTGGCCGCTTTGAAAAAAGTGTACATGGAATGTGCGAAGACCGTGTATTGCCTGGCCGACCATAGCAAGTTCGACCGGGGAGCGCTTATTACGTTCGCCGAATTGGGCGATATTGATACGATCATTACGGATGCGGCGATTGACGAGTCTGTTGCGCTTAAATACGAGAATGCAGGCGTCCGCATGGTGCGTGCGTAGCAAATGAGGGAGGACTAGATTCATGAATTATTTTGACCTGACGGGCAAAGTTGCCGTCGTAACGGGCGCGGGCCGCGGGCTAGGCGCAGCGATTGCGGTCGGGCTTGCGCAAGCGGGCGCGGAACTTGCGCTTGTAACGAATAGCACGCCGGCCGAAGAGACGGCCAGCAAGGTGCACGAGCTTGGACGCAAAGCGATTACGATCCAAGCGGATGTATCGGACCGCAGCCAGTTGTCGGGCATTATCGACAAGACGGTTGAGGAATTCGGCCGTATCGATATTCTGGTGAACAATGCAGGCATCATTCGCCGTACGCCTGCCGCTGAGCACAGCTACAAGGATTGGGAGGATGTTCTGAATGTCAATCTGAACTCTGTCTTCGTCTTAAGCCAGGAAGCAGGCAAGCGGATGATCGCACAAGGCTCCGGCAAAATCATCAATATCGCATCGATGCTGTCGTTCCAAGGCGGCATCAACGTGCCGGGCTACACAGCGAGCAAGCACGCGGTTGTCGGCCTTACGAAGCAGATGGGCAACGAATGGGCGTCGAAAGGCGTACAGGTGAATGCGATTGCTCCGGGCTATATGGCCACGGACAATACGGAAGCGCTGCGCGATGACCCGGTTCGCAGCACTCAAATTTTGGAGCGCATTCCTGCCGGACGCTGGGGAACCGGCGAAGATTTGGCGGGCGCGGCTATTTTCCTTGCTTCCTCGGCATCCGACTACATGAGCGGCCATGTGCTTTGCGTAGACGGCGGCTGGATGAACCGTTAATTTTCATAATCAGAGCAGTCGGTCGAAAGGATGGCTCTGTCAATCAAAGGCTGCTTCATCGCGATTTCGGATCGTGATGAAGCAGCCTGTTTCGGTTGGCGCGATAAGGGGGGGCATAATATTTACTCCTTATCTCAATGAGATAGAGAAGCTATAATCATCTTAACTTTTTGTTATTTCATTGTGGGAGGAATCATTAAATGACAGCTAACCTACCAAAGACAGCAAAGGTTGAGAAGCAGGAGCGTTTTCAAGGCAACAACAATAAATCATTTTATGAGAAGGCATTGCAGGATGTTATTCAGCAAGTGGAGCGTAATCTAGCCTTATTCACAGATCAATTTCCGTCAGCACACTCTGTCGACCTTCAGTATCAGCCTGTCAAAAATGCGGATTTGGCCTATTATTCGGATTGGACCTCTTCCTTCTGGACCGGCATGGTTTGGTTGGCCTATGAGCTTACAACTGAGGATAAATACGCAGAGGTGGCGCAGAAGCATGTGGATAGCTTCCAAGAGCGTTTAGTCACTAGAGATATATTGAATCATCATGATATTGGTTTTTTATATAGCTTATCTTGTGTGGCTGGCTATAAATTAGCAGCGGATGAGAAGTCCAAGCATATTGCTCTTGATGCGGCGAAGCTGCTGGCGATGAGATTTAGAGAGAAATCAGGCATTATACAGGTTCGCGGTTATTTAGAAGATGATACGCATAAGGAAAAGGGTGTATTTATTGTCGATTGCGCCATGAATGTTCCGCTGCTGTTCTGGGCCGCCGAAGTAACAGGCGATCAAACCTATTATGAGAAAGCCAAACGGCATATGGATAATGTGGCCCGACATATGATCCGTGAGGATGGAGCCATCTATCAGATGTTTAGACTCGATATTGATACGGGTGAAGCATTAGGAGGCTGGACTGGACAAGGCTATGCGGATGAAGCTTGCTGGTCTAGAGGCCAAGCTTGGGCGATGTATGGTTTGCCATTAGCTTATCGTTATACGAAGGATATGGCATACATCGAGCAAGCCAAAGCAACAGCCAATTACTTCTTGAATCATTTGCCAGAGGATTTAATCTGCAACTGGGATCTAGTGTTTTTACAACAGGACGGGCAGCGTGATACTTCCGCCGCAGCTATTGCTGCATGCGGCTTGCTAGAATTAGCGTATCATTTGCCAGTCTTAGATAGTGATCGTCATTTGTATGAAGAAGCAGCGTTAGCTATATTGACATCATTAACAGAGAACTATGTGATCAAGGAAAGACAAGAGGGCACAGGGATATTGGCACATGGCGTATATAGTCTGCCTATTGATCTTGGTGTGGATGAATGTACGATTTGGGGAGATTACTTCTATATGGAGGCTTTAATCAGGGTGCTGAAGGATTGGAATCCGTACTGGTAAACAAGCAGCTAGAGGAAGGACAGTTCTTGGAGTAAGGAATGTCCTTCCTTATAGCGGTATTTAGTTGAAATAAGAAATGGAATTAAAAATTTGCAGCTCGTTAACTAATTTTACGATTTCCTTGGTACGATTCTTATTAAATTTACGCAAAATACTATTTACTTGCTTTTTGATGGTTTCCTCTTCAACAGATCTGAGCAGAGCAATCTGCCGGCGGTTTCTGTTCTGGCACAGCAGCTTCAGCACCTCTAGCTCACTAGCTGTTAGAGTGGAGATGATATTCAAGGTATTCATCAGCAAGGATTCATGATTTTTAGACCGCACTAGCTCGTTACGTAGCTTCTTGGCAATCATGGGACGTATGGGTGAATCGTCTCGATAGGCTGCAATAATCCCCTCGACAATCTCCTCCTCAGGAAATGACTTGATGATATAATCCACGATGCCTGTCTTAAAGGCTGCGAATACAATATTATCGTCCTCATGAACCGTTAATAAGATGATTTTCGTATGAGGATAGCTGATATGAATTTTATTGGCCGCTTCGATGCCCGCATATTTACTTTCCATTTCAATATCCATCAATATAATGTCGGGAACTTCCTGTTCCACCTTAGCAATCGTGGCTGCACCGCTGTCTACGGAAGCAAGTAAAGTCATATTAGGCTGCTTCGTAATAATTCTTTCAAGCCTTCTGCGATGCGCATCCATATCATCAGAAATAATTAATTTAATATTCTCCATAAAGTCTCAGCCTCCAGCCAATTTAATGTAAAGGGAGAAGTATTTTGAAGCTCGTACCTTTGTTAACCGTACTGTGAACTTCGATTTTTCCTTGATGAGATGTAACTATTTTATGACAGTAGGATAAACCTACTCCCCAATTGCTAACGGATGATTTGGTGGAAAAGAAAGGGGAGAATATTTCATTCAGATTTTCCGGCGGAATCCCCGGTCCGTTGTCCTCTATTGAAATACAACCCCATTTGTCCTGATCCTCAATGGTAATCGTAAGCTGCTTATCGCTCGTCTGATGCATGGCCTCTAGAGCATTTTTAATGATATTGAAGCAAACCTCAGTCATGTGAGCAGTGTCGAGCAAAGCTTTGCTTCCATGCGATAAGCGAATAACTTCAATATTCACCGCTTGATCCTTTGATGACAGCTTCTGAAGAGCCAGCTCGACTGGAATATGCAGCTTTACCGGCTTTAACACAATATCAATCGATTCCAGCTTGCTAGATGCATTGTTAATCATGTCATACGAGTAGTAGCAAGATTTGAATATGAGCTCAAGGCTGTATAGCGTGTCGGCATCATCCTTGAATTTTTCCTTTAAATATTCCGTTTCAGAGCGTATAGCTAATAAATGGTTTTTAATCGAATGGGTAAATGCTTTGACGCCCAGGGAAGCGGTATTGATCCTCTTGTTAATCTCGTCGGCTTCTACATGATGCTGCTTTTGCTTGGTTTGATATCTGGAAAAGGCAAAAACCATGGCAGCAAAGGCGATCAGAGAAATAATGGTAAAAATATTATATTTGAATAAAACAGCATTCATGGGAGGCTTCAAATAATTATGAAAGCTGTCAATATGGGTTGCTCGTATGAGAACGGCAGGTGCCCACCAGAACATCATGATATGAATGATAGTGATTGGAAATAAACACATAATATTAAAAATCGTATATTGCCTAATAAAATGAATTCTGAAATTTTTGATTAAATAATGAATAAGCAAGCTGAATGTAATCATAATTAGCGCAAATTTCGTGCATTGAAAGATGATATCAATGATGTTAGCTACACGCTTATAATTCATGCCTGACGCGTGGTCATACGAGAAGAAATGATTCTGAAGCTTTAGTTGTATGAAAGGATCATAGTAGCAGAGTTGAACGATAAATAAGATCGCTAATGGTATGTAATAGTAAAGCTTATTGATTCTGCTTCTGCTATGGGTGAAGGAGATTGAAAAGAGTAGAAAGCTAAAAAGAAAAAGTAAAATACCAAAATTAAGTAAACGAATGAATAGGAGGGCATCAACGTTTTCTAATACAATGCGATTCCAAGTGCCTTTGCTGAAATTGTAGAAATCATTGATAACCGCCCAGTATACGTTGAATTTACTTAAATAAAACAAATACGAGAAAATGGAAATCAACCAACCAATGATGATGCCGATTAAGCTAATGGTTATCATGTTTTTGGATTTATTATAGGTTAATGCAATGGTATAAATTAAAAAAAATAAGGATAAATAGATCATATGTCATCATCCTTTTAGTAATTTTAATTTATAAAGGGGTATATTTCTTTCGACTTATAACAAATTGTAAATTAATTAATAATTTTATTGTGAGCAAGTATAACATGGTCGAAAGGAGAATGTAAATTGAAAAAAAACCTGTTACAGGAATACTTTTGTGATGGGTAAGTCATCATTCTTTTATTAGTTTTAATTAAAAAAGGGGTATATTTTTTTCAACTTAAAACAAATTGTGAATTAAACTATAATTTTGTTGTGAGCAAGTATAGCATGGGCGAGAGGGGAATGTAAATTGAAAAGAAAGTTTGTTACAGGGATGCTTTTGTTGCTAATTGTAAGCGCTTTGATTGCATGTAGTAGTAATTCTAAAACGAATGAGAGTAACAATCAGAATGCGGATCCATCCTCTAATACGGGAGAAAGTACAGACAAAAACGTGAATTTTACGATACCCGTTTTACCTGATGATTTGCCAGCCTTTGAAGCTACTTATGCGGAGTTCCAAAAAGAACATCCTAACATTCAAATCAAGTTCATTAGCTTTCCAGCCAATCAATATTATGAAAAATTAAGAACTCAATTATCCGGCGGAGTAGAGTATGACTTATTCGGCGGGATACTAGACAAGATGGTGGACACAGGAATTATTGAGCCTCTTAATGATTATATTAAATCCAATAATACGGATGTATCCGGCTATGGTGAGCTGTATAAAGAAATGACCATTAACGGTAATATTTATGGATTGCCATTTCGCAAATCTCCTTGGATGTTGTTCTATAACAAAGATATTTTTGATGCGGCAGGCGTCGAGTATCCAAGCGCTGATATGACTTGGGATGAATTTCGCGCACTAGCTGCTAAGGTTACATCTGGCTCGGGTGCTGATAAAACCTATGGCGCATTCCTGCACACTTGGGCCCAGACCTGGTATATGTCTGCCGTTCAATCAGGTGCAACTGTCATCGACAAGGATCTATCACCATTCGTTGATGCCTTGCAATTAAGGTTGGATATGGAGGCGGATGGCTCTATTATGCCGTGGGCGGAGTCGAAGTCTACTGGAGCTCATTATAATGCCATTTTCCAAAGTGGAACGGTTGCAATGAGTATTATTGGGGATTGGCATGTAGCCCAGCTGAGAAAAGCTGAGGATGAAGGTAAAATGTCCTTTAAGTGGGATGTAGTACCTATTCCTCATCCAAAGGGCGTTGAGAGCAATACAAGCTTAGCTACACCTGTAGCCCTAATGATCAATAAAAATTCTAAGCATAAAGAAGAAGCCTATAAAGTGGTTGAATTTTTTACAGGCAGCAAAGGTGCGCAAGTATTCGCTGCCAAAGGCTTCGTTACCGGCTACACAGACGATGCTGTGAAACAAGCATTCTACGGCGACGGAAGTAGACAGCCTGAGCATTTGAACTACTTCTACGAAACAAGCGAATATGCGGAATACCCTATGCTGCCAGGTGTGAAAACGATTGTCGTCGACGGTATCTTCCTGCAAGAAGGCGAGCTAGTATTCATCGGTGACAAAACGCCGCAAGAAGCTGTAGCGACAATGGAAGAGCGCGTTCAGAAGGAATGGGCAAGCATCTATGAGGAGCAATTCTCCATTAAATAATAAGCGAGCATAACTACAATGATGTCATGCATCGATAGAAGGGCTTAGATTATATGAAGAGCCTTGTCTTCTAGACAAGGCTCTTTTCTTCTAAAGGAGAGGGTAGACTTGTTCGGTAAGAAGCCTTTAACGATGACACAGCGCAATCGAATCAATGGATACATGTTCTTATTGCCCAATATTATTGGTTTTCTAGCCTTTATTCTTATTCCAGTCTTCTTCTCATTCGGAATGAGTTTCGTGGAATGGAATGGATTTGGTGCTTTTAAATTTATCGGTTTTGATAATTATACAAAGCTATTCCATGATGATAATTTCATCATTTCATTCAGGAATAGCATGGTCTTCATGCTTATCACTGTGCCAATTACGCTATTCCTGGCTCTAATTGTCTCTGTATGGTTAAACTCAGGGATCAAATGGCTGAAGCTGTTTAGGACAGCCGTTTTTTTACCCTATGTGACATCGACGATAGCAGTAGCAGTGGTGTGGCAATTAATTTTCAATCCTACAAAAGGTCCCGTTAATACGATTCTGATGAATCTAGGCATGGATAATCCTCCGGGGTGGTTCTCTTCAACCAGCTGGGCATTAATTGCGGTATCTATCGTATATATCTGGAATCATATCGGCTACTATATGGTTTTGTATTTGGCAGGTCTGCAAGGCATACCTGATCATTTGTATGAGGCTGCTGATCTGGATGGGGCAGGAATCATTCATAAGTTTTTCCATATTACGCTTCCTTCCTTATCTCCGGTTATTTTCTTCACCGTTATTATGGGCGTTATTAATTCCTTCAAAGTGTTCGACATGATCTATGTATTGACACAAGGCGGGCCAGGGCGCTCGACACAGGTGCTCGTATACACGATTTACAATACGGCATTTAAGCAGTTTGACTTTGGCTATGCATCAGCCATGGCCTATGTCTTGTTCTTAGTCATTCTTATCATCACTTTCATTCAATTCAGAGCACAAAAAAAATGGGTTAACTACTAATATGAGTATCACGATGGTGGAGGGAGATTGAGAGTAATGAGTCAAGCAGCAGGCACACAACCATCTGTACGAAGATCTAACCTGTTCAAGAAGGGCTTTCTATATGTTGCGTTGATTATTACGTCGATCACGATGGTGTTTCCGTTTCTGTGGATGATGTCATCATCGCTTAAGGCGGATAATGAAATATTTACATTCCCAATCAAATGGATTCCAGAAACCGTGTACTGGGAAAATTATTATAAAGTCTGGACGGAAATTCCTTTTCACTTGTACTACTGGAATACGATTAAGCTTGTTGTGATCACGATTGCTATTTTATTAGTTACTTGTTCTTTGGCGGGATATGCCTTTTCAAAAATAAAGTTTCCCGAACGAGATGGCCTATTCTTCTTATACCTATGCACGATGATGATTCCTTATCAGGTCATCATGATTCCACAATTTATATTAATGAAGAATCTCGGACTAATTGATACGCATGCGGCCCTAGTATTGCTAGGTATAGTTAATCCATTTGGCGTATTTCTTTTCCGGCAGTTCTTCTCTTCCATTCCAGATGAATTACTAGAAGCAGCCAAGATTGATGGGCTTTCCGAGATTGGCATATATGCCAGAATCGTTCTTCCTTTAATGAAGCCAGCCATTGCAACGCTAGTTATTTTCTCCTTTATGCATACGTGGAATGACTTCTTGGGACCGTTAATCTATTTGACGAAGGATGAATTATTCACCTTGCAGCTGGGGATGCAGCATTTTATTGGTCAATACAATACGGAATATTCGTTGCTCATGGCAGCAGCAGTCTCTTCTATTGTACCTACGGTTCTCGTATATATGTTGGCTCAGGATTACTTTGTTAAGGGAGTAGTGGGTTCAGGAGTAAAAGGGTAAGAGGTGATCCTATGAAGAAGAGTCTTCCTAATGTCGTCTATATATTTGCAGATCAGTGGCGAAGGGATGCAGTAGGGTTTATGGGAAAAGAGCCTGTCCTTACACCCCGTATTGACCAGTTCGCCGAGCAATCATTATGCTTTGAACAGTCCATAACATGCACGCCTATTTGTTCGCCGCATCGCGCTTCCTTAATGACAGGGAAATACGCATTAAGTACAGGTGTATACACGAACTGCAAGCTTGGGTTAACAATAGGGCTGGAGCAATCAGAAGTAACCATAAGTGATGCTCTGAAGCAAGCGGATTATGCTACGGCTTATATTGGCAAATGGCATCTGGATTGCCCGGAGCAAAACTTCGAGCTGCTTCCGAGGTCTGGGGCGAGGGATTGGGATGCTTATACGCCACCGGGAGCAAAGCGTCATCAATTCGACTACTGGTATTCTTATGGAACGTATGATGAGCATTTAACTCCACACTATTGGCAGGATTCTGAGGAAATGATACAGATTGATGAATGGTCAGTCAAACATGAGACGGATATGGCCCTGCAATATTTGGACAGCGTACAGGAGAGCAACGAGCCGTTCGCCTTATTCATATCTTGGAATCCGCCACATTCTCCATTTGATCTTGTTCCAGATTCGTATAAGAAGCTGTATGAGAGCCAGTCTATTGAACCATTGCCAAATGTTGTGATCCGGGACCCGTTTCTAGTGCATACCGGTGAAGAAGTAGCTGGTGGAGCTAGTGTCTGGAAGCAGATGATTGCAGATTATTATGCAGCCATTACAGGAATAGATGAGCAATTCGGGAGAGTGCTGGATAAGCTGGAGCAATTACATTTGACAGACAATACGATAGTCGTGCTTACTGCTGATCATGGTGAGCTAATGGGGGCGCATGGCTTAGTTGCCAAGCATTCCTGGCATGAGGAATCAATTGGTGTACCGTTTATGATTCGCTACCCACAGCAAATAATGCCAGCGCGTACGCGATGTGTGTTGAATACGGTCGACATTATGCCAACTCTATTGGATTTAATTGGATTGGACATACCAAGCTCTGTACAAGGACAATCCATGATATCCCATATTCTTGATGAGCAGCAAGGAAGACCTGATGATGAGTGGGCCGAGGTAGCCTATATAAGTGCGTTCCCAGGCCAGATGGCTGCCATCGAACGATTTCAACAGCATGGATTAAATCACTTGCACTATGGATGGCGAGGGGTACGATCCAGAAGCTTTACCTATGTTGTAGATAAGGGATATACGCCTGATTCTCCAGTACAAAGATTACTGTATGATTTGAGATCGGATCCCTTACAATGCTCCCCACTTCATTTGGACCATGCCAAGCAGCATCCTGTATCTGAGAAGCTAGAGCAGTACTTGATAGCCTATTTAAAAATGACAAATGATGAGTTTGATCCTCAAGCTTAAAATAGATAGCCCGATTATGTCTACTCCATTGTACATATACGGGCTATATCTGTTTCATAGTCTAGCTGAAATAAGAAAGGGGAATGCTGACGAGCCGACTGACTCCGTCTATTCAAAGATGTCAAATCAAATTGTTGACCTGTTCCGCGAGCTGAATCGTTCCACCGGCAAGATTATGAATGCATAAGAGGAGGATGATGTATGTTTCGTAGAAAAACGGCATTATTGGTGGTCATTACATTGATTTGTTCGCTGCTTGCTCCTGCGGGAGGAGGCTGGATCGGCACGATCGAAGCCGCATCGAACAAATATCTTCATCTGAATTTTGACGATTATCCGGCAGAGCCATCGCTCATGAATCCGACGAGCACTTCGGACGGAGGCGGGAGCTGGAGCTTCTTCGGTACGGTAGCGGGCTCCGTATATGGCATTGGCGAGACTGTGCCTGGTGTCGAAGGCAGGAGCATGAGCATCGTCTCGAACATACCTCCGAATCAAAGCGTTAACAATCCGAATATACAGAAAAACAACTTGACGATTCCGGGAAGCGGAGGCGCAAATTCGGTTATCGTGATGGAAGGCAGATTTAAGTTCGACAATACGGCGCTCGAGAGAAGGTTGTTCACGGCAACACTGACCCAATCGCCGAACACAACAACCATCGGTGAAATCCGCGTCACGATGGACAAGAACGGAAAGATTCTTTTGCTTTATCCGTCCTCAAGCGGGGCCAACGCTACGGAGCAACTAGGGCTGTATGAAGGCGGCGTTTGGTACCATATTCAGTTGTATGCGGATATGGCTTCACGGGAGTTAAAGGCTTATGTGAACGGCGAGCTTCGAGCGTCGGTTGCTGCATTCTCCGGATGGGACAACTTCCGTTCCTTCCGTTTCACCCAGCTTGGTTCGGCGGATACGGAAGGCGTTATGACGATGGACGATATCAAGGTGTATGACTGGATTCCGGTTGAAGCTCTGTCTGTGGATCGGAGCGCAATAAATATGGTGCCGGGCGATAAGGCGGAGCTTAAGGTGACATATTCGCCTGCGGATAGCACGAACCGCTATACCATTTGGGAGTCGGATCATCCAGAGGTCGCGACGGTTGACGATCGGGGTGTGGTCAGCGCCGTCACTGCAGGCACGGCAGTGATAACCGCAAGAAGCAAAGAAAATGATGCGATTGCAGCCGCAAGCGTTGTGACCGTTAGCGAATATACGGCCGTTGAATCCGTTGCGGTCGTGCCAGCTTCGTTGCAATTGGAAACCGAAAGGACGGCAGCGCTGGCTGCAACGATTATTCCGGCCCAGGCAACGAATCAAGAGATGATATGGTCCAGCGACAACAAATCGGTCGCTGATGTCGATGTGAACGGTATTGTAACCGCTGTCAGTACAGGCACGGCTGTTATTACGGCGACAAGCGTGGACGGGCCGTCGGCGCAAAGCGTTGTCACCGTCGTCGAAAGGAATACGCCGATCGAGTCCATTACGCTCCCTCCTTCGGCCCGCGTCGATGTCGGAGATACGATAACCGTCACTCCCCGTTACTTGCCGGAAGATGCGACGAACCCGGTTTTTCAGTGGGCTTCCGACAATGAGAAATCAGCCAGCGTCGATGCGAACGGAAACATAACTGGACTTGCCCCGGGCTCTGCGATCATAACGGCTTCTATAACGAGCCTAGCCGGGACGGTCACGGCAGAGATCGAGGTTGAAGTGACAGAGGCTGATGTGCCTGTTGACGCGTTCGATGAATTGAGGCTCAAGTGGAAGGCGGTGCTCGACGGCGGGCATGATCTGGATGTTGGAGAACCCGTCATCGTGGCGCAGATCGCCTCGATCAATGACTTGGCCCTTACGAGGTGGGAGACGATGCTAAGAGGCGAAGGACGGACATCGCTTTGGACGGATGTGCCGCCGTCGGTGACGGATTCCTCTTTTATCAACACATACATGACACGTTTGAGAGATATGGCCTATGCGTATTCCACGAAAGGGGGTAGCTTATACCACAATATTACAATGAAGCAGGACATCATCTCCGCGCTGGATTGGATATATGAACACGAATACAACGAGCATATCGAGGAATACGGCAACTGGTGGAATTTCGACATTGGCGTTCCCCTTCGCGTTATGGATATCATGGTGATATTGTACGACGACTTGTCCGAAGAGCAGATTGATCGGTATGTTCGGACGGCAGATAAGTTCATCGGGGATATTATGGGCCCGGAATTCGTGCAGATTGGCGCCAACCGATCCGATATTATGACGATCGAGACACTGATGGGCATACTCACCAAGGACACAGATCGTTTGAATGACGTGTTGGTCCAGATCGCTCCGTTGTTCAACTATGTGGTGGAGGGCGATGGATTCTATAAAGACGGTTCGTTTATCCAGCACAATACGATTCCGTATACAGGAAGCTACGGAGAAGTGTTGATTCGGGGATTGGGGCAGCTGCTTTATTTGCTGGACGAGTCCCCGTGGGAAGTGATGGATGCGGATGTGGAGAATGTGTACAGCTGGTTATTTGATTCGGTCGCACCGGTCGTATACCGTGGCGAAATGATGGATATGGTGCGCGGCAGGGCGATCGCAAGGGAAGCGCTCAGCGGTCACGTCGCGACGATCGGCATGATATCGGGGATGCTCCGACTCGCGATGTCTGCTCCAGAGAACGAGGCGCTTCGTATCCGAGGTTTGATCAAGCATTGGGTGCTGTCCACCGATCCAGACTTGGACGTCTACTCCGCCTTAAAGCTCGACTTGATCGCCCCGCTCGAGAATATTATGGAAGACGCGTCGATCGTTCCGCAAGGCGGTTCGTCTTTTCATAAGGAGTTCGGGGCGATGAACCGGACGGTTCACGTTGCGGACGGTTTCGCCTTAGGAATCAGCAAAAGCTCTAACCGAATCGCGACCTACGAGTTGACGAATGGAGAGAACGGTGAAGGCTGGTATACCGGAGATGGCATGACTTACTTGTACAACGGCGATGCCAAACAATACTCGGACGATTATTGGCCGACCGTCAATCGTTACCGTCTTCCGGGGACGACCGTGGATACCCGGCCGAGAACAAATGATCATTATCAGTATGGAGATGGAGAGACAACGCCGGACAACACTTGGGCCGGAGGTGCGATGCTCGGAACCGACGGCGTGTCGGGGATGAACTTGCAGCAAGTCGGCACGACACTAAGAGCGAACAAATCATGGTTTATGTTCGATGATGTGATCGTGGCGCTGGGATCGGGCATAACCAGCAGCGACGGAAGGGTGATCGAAACGATTGTGGAGCAGCGCAAGATCGGCGATGACGGCACGAACGCGCTTATCGTCGACGGAGATGCGGCGCCTGCCGATCTGGGCTGGTCTAATACATTAACCGGCGTAGACTGGGCCAATCTGGAGGGGAATATGCCTGGCTCCGACATCGGTTACTATTTCCCGGACTCGGCGACGCTCCACGCCTCTCGTACGGCGAACAGTGGTTCCTGGTACGATATTAACCGGAACGATAGTACGTCTGCCGATATTCGAACCCGCAATTATGTATCGATCTGGTTCGATCACGGGACGAATCCGACGAATGAGACATACAGCTACGTCCTGCTTCCTAACCGGACTGCGGAGGAAACGGCGTTATTCGCCGAGTCACCAACGATAAGCATTATCGAAAATTCCGATGCGGCTCATGCGGTGAGGGATCTATCCCGCAATCAGATCGGCATTAACTTCTGGCAGAACCGGACAACAACGGCGGCCGGCGTGACCTCGAGCAGGCAAGCATCGGTTATGCTAAAAGAAAATGAGGACGCTACGCTCGACTTAGCCCTGTCCGATCCGAGCTTCGTCAATTCGGGTGTCATTGAGCTCGAAATTGACCGTTCGGCTGCTTCCGTGTTGTCTGCGGACGAGGAAGTGATCGTGACGCAGCTTCATCCGACGATCAAGCTGCTCGTGAGCGTAGAAGGCTCCTTCAGCCGTTCGTTCCATGCGTCGTTCGATCTCGATCCTGCGAAAGAGAGGCCGGATGCGGAAGAGGACGTTCCGCCTATCGAGAATGTTAAGGCATCGACAGGAGCGGAACAGCCGATCGCGCATGTGCATTCGTTTTTCGATCAAGAGCAGCCGGGTAATCGACCAGCAAGGTTAAGTATCGAAGAGGATCCTCTTACGCTTGGCATCGTATCCGCAATTGACAGTGACAGTGACACTGATCATGTTCTGCAATTGATGGACCGGAATCCAGACGGAGCGGTTACGGTGACCGGACGGTTTGAAGAGCAGGCGGGAATTCTCGATCTCTCCTGGGCATACGCCGATCCGAGAGGGAACAGCGGACTGCGTTTCCGCATGATCGGAGAGGATCAGATCGCGACAGAGTTAGTGGCAAAGCCGGATGGTTTGTATCGTGTAGACTCCAGTGGGGGAGAGCAACTGCTCTTTGTAACGGAGCCGGCTCACTGGTATACGATCCATATTCGTCTTCATGCCGAACGGCAGGAATGGATGCTCTACGTCAATGGTGAGCGGGTTCCAGGCATATACCGTTTTATCAACGATGTCGACGTGGTGGACGGCATTCAATTTCAGTCGGGATGGCACAATGAGAATGCGGTCGCTTATGTGGACGATATAACGGTATACGTCACGGGGGCGGCGCCACTCGTTGTCGATGGTTTTGAGTCGTATGAAGCTGGTGCGCTTCCTGGCGACTGGATCATCACTCAGCGTGAGCAAAGTGCGCCTGTATACGTCTGGTATGACCAAGAGGAACGGAATCGCAGCGTGCTTCTCGACGACAACGATTCTACATTCAGAGCCACTATATCACGCACCTTCGAGCCGCAATCGGGCCGTCTTATAGCGGAATGGTCATACAAAGAGCTGGCCGGAGGCAAATACCCGGAGTTCCAGCTGTTGTCCGGCAGCACGAGAGCTGTGCGCTTGACGTCAAGCTCCAACAATTATTTGCGTTACTTCGGGACGAATGCGTCGGCTAATACGATTATTGCCAATGCTCCGACGAAGCTGAAAAAGTGGCATGTCGTCAAGCTCGACATCGATATTCCGAATCATTCGTACGATATTTATTTCGACGGCGTGTTGGCGGAAGCAGGAGTGCCGTTCTTCACGGAAGTGGACAGCATAGATACGATTCTATTCGGCTCCGGTTACGGCGCGGCGGACGCGAAGCTGTTCGTCGATAATGTGAAGGTATATCATCTGGCGGGAGATGTGCCCGCTTGGGAAAATGGCGGTGGCGAAGGCGGACAAGAGCCGTCTCCAACGCCAACACCGACGTCAACACCAACGCTGACACCAACACCGACGTCAACACCGACACCAACGGTAACACCGACACCGACGTCAACACCGACGTCAACGCCAACACCGACGCCAACGGTAACACCGACACCGACGTCAACACCGACACCGACGTCAACACCGACACCGACGCCGACACCAACACCGACGCCGACGTCAACAGTGACACCAACGGTAACACCGACACCGACGTCAACGTCAACACCAACGTCAACGCCAACACCGACGTCAACGTCAACACCGACATTAACACCAACACCAACGCCTTCTCCTTCATTGCCGCCGGAGGAGAGCGGAGGGGAAGCGGGTGCTGATGGCGGAACGATAACCGCCGAACAGCTGCTGGAGCTGCTTCAAGCCGATACGTCGATCTGGACGGTGAAGGCGGAAGGCGTTTCGTTCGAGGTGCCGATCAGCGCTTTGCGGATTAAATTCACTCAGTTGGCCGAGGGGCTGAACTTCGAGCTGGCGGATATATCCTTCAGCGTGAGCATGAACCGTGAAGACAGCCGCGAAGCTATCGATTTCGCCAACCGGATCGGTTCGGCAGGATTGAGGACGTTAACGGAAGTGGCAGACTTTCAGCTCATCATCCAGGCAGGAAACAAAAATTTTGAGCTAAGCGAGTTCGGCAATACCTATGCCGCCATAACGCTCGAACTAAGTGATTCGGTGGATTTGTCGAAGGCAATGGCCGTCATGTACGATTCGCAGTCGGGCGATATCCGGTTTGTTCCGGCCCGATTCGAGGAGAAAGACGGCGTGAAGAGAGCGATGATCAGCAGCGTCTATACCGGCCTGTTCGCGATTGTGGGGGAACAGGAAAAAACCTTTGAAGATATTAAAGGGCATTGGGCGAAAGCCGATATCGACAGGCTTGCTTCGCGGCTGCTCATACAAGGCAAGTCGGAGTCGTTCTTCCAGCCGGAGGTCGCCATAACCCGAGCCGAATTTATGACGTTGCTTGTTCGATCGCTGGGACTCAAGGAAAACGTGGGAGCAACGTCATTCGCAGATGTGTCGGCAGGCGCCTGGTACGAGGGCTGGTTAGGCGCCGCAGTTGCTGCGGGTCTGGCAGAGGGTTATGCGGACGGCAGCTTCCGACCGGATGCCACAGTGAGCCGAGAAGAGATGAGTGTGCTGCTCGCCAGGGCGATGTCCTACGCCGGTTTCACTGTGAGCGCGACTGACGAAGATACACTTTTGCTAGACGGCTTCTCGGACGGTGACTCTATCGCATCATGGGCGAGTAGTCAAACAGCCGGATTAACGCGTATCGGTATCTTGAGAGGAATGGACGGCGAGCGGTTTGCTCCCAAAGTTAGCATGACGAGGGCACAAGCCGCAGTCGTTCTGGGACGAATGCTCGCAGCCGTTCGTTTCCTCTAACGCAATCATTCGTATGGAAACAAGGGGCTATCCCATAAGGTCATTAAATTGATCTTGCGGGATAGCCCTACTTTGTATGAGTATCAATCGCATATATAAGTGCCGCGCTACCTCGAGAACCGTTATATGAAACAGCTCTAAGAGGTTTCTGGAGAAATAATATGATCAATAGTTACAAACTGATCACTATAATGAAGGATTAAAGAGTGTTAAACTATAATTATTGATCGGATATAAAAGAAGACTTGCGGGTGAGCTCTTCTCACAATTCGCTAATGAACGAATAAATAGCATATCATTACTATTTGTGTTAACTAAAATATAATCACTAAAAAGAGTAACAGCTAAGGAGTGTGTATTATGAATTCGATATTATTTATTGCAGGTTGGGCTATTGTTGGAATTTGTATAGGAGGAATTATTGTGCTTATCAAAAATAGGCCTAAGAAGTGAGGTAATAATAAGTTCAGATTATTAAAACTGATTTCAGGGAGTTATTGCAAATAGAGAACAGTCAGCAAAGTCGACAATGTCAACTGTATTGTCTATGACATAACCTCCAAGCCGACGGCAACGATCGAGTGGATATGGTGGCATTCGTGTAAAAAATGACTCTCTTTGATCTGTGTTATGCCGCAGATAGAAGGGAGTATTTTTATGGAGAAAATAATTCAATCTCTATAATAGCCGGATTATATAAAATATGGTAGAGTAGGAGCATTGAACTAGATGGGTCTAAAGTCCATGCGGTAACAAAATACGAATTATTAATGGTCTTTGATCGGTATAGGGTTTATTAAAAGTTGACTGCAGATATTGGAGGATCTAGACATGAAAAAATGGTTGCCGGCAGCGTTAATCATTGTTTTTGTTATTCTGGTTATTACGGTTCCCTCAACTGAAGATTATCATGAGGCTCTTAAGAATAAAATAAAAAAAGAGACTGAAAATAATATTTGGGTTAACCTTGGGGTAGATTTATTAGGAGAAAAGTTAATTAAAACGACAAGCAGCTGCGACTCATACGTGGTCGTAAGGACTTGTGAAACCAAAGTGACGGACTTATATAAATTAAAAAGTATCGGATTTTTAAATCAGTACATATTTTATTGATCTGTATTAAAATACGAAAGCTTCTTTTCTTGCTTTGATTAGCAAGGAAAGAAGTTTTTTTCGTTCGTAGGACTGGAAATGATGGATTTCGACCAAGGCAACGATTAGAAATGATGGTGAAGATGTTCGATGAAATTTTCTAACAGTTACAATTCTTCTGACCGATAGATCGTATTATGCCACCTCTGCTATAATGTACAATAATTGCAGGCATACTAACAGGAGGACCCATCCATGAAGCTGTCACCACCCGTAGTCCGGGATCATATAGATTTGCCGCAAGGCTTTCCGATACTTGTATCGCAGACCGAAGGCGTTAGCCCGCCGTTCCAGCGGCTGCATTGGCATACTCCGCTAGAGATTAATTTCATCTATAGGGGGAGCGGATATTATCTGATCAATGGCGCTCGATATGACTTCCGGGAGGGAGATATTGTTCTCATCAATTCCAATGATCTGCACCGGGCAGTGGAGACGGAATCGCTGGTGATGGGCATCGTCATGTTCGATCCTTCTTACCTGGCATTGGAGCAGAGGTACGATACTGAGCTGCTGGTTCCATTCCGTGAGATGGGCTTCCGGTTCGATAATGTGCTCGACAGGGATCATCCTCAGCTCTTAAAGCTGTGGTCGCTGCTGGCAGAGATGAGAGAGGAATATTTGCGCAAGGAGCCACATTACGAAGCAGTCGTTCGGGCTCAGCTGGTTCGATTTCTTGCGTATGTGAACCGGTATTTCTCCAAGGATTCAGGCAATGGCTCGCTTCATGCCAGAGGCACGGAGACCATTCGGAACGTACTGCATGAAATGGAGGAGCGTATGGAGCATCCGTGGACGCTGAAGGAGCTGTCCGATCGTGCGCACTTGAGCAGCTCAAGGTTCAGCTCGTTATTTACCCAAGTCGTCGGTACATCGCCTATGGACTATTTGATCCAGCTGAGGTTATCGAAAGCGGTAGAGCTGATCGAGACAACCGACGGGAAGATTATTGATATTGCATCGGAATGCGGATTCCGCAATTTGTCGAATTTCAACCGGCTGTTCAAGCAGCATATCGGCAAGCTTCCATCCGAGCTTCGGTCATAAAACAGTAAAATAGTATTAGAACATCGTTCTTTCTTATTAGAGAGACGGTGTTTTTTGTTTTATGATGGATACATCAAGACAAGAAAGCATACGAAGTCCAAGTTATGGAATAGCTAAGGAGCGTGGAACATATCATTTTTCTTGGTATAGACGCAGGAGGCACCAAGACGCATGCCTTGCTGGTAGACGAGAAGGGGAAGGTGCTGGGCCAGGGCCTGAGCGGCAACGGCAACCACCAGACAGCGTTCGAACAGGCTCGCACCAATATCGAATCTGCCTGCAATGCAGCATTGAATGAAGCCGGTATTACGAAGGAGCAAGTAACGTACGCGTATTTCGGCCTTGCCGGTGCGGACCGTGAACCGGATTACGCGATTTTAAGACCGATGATTGCTTCACTCGGGTATGATAGACATGCAATTGCTTGTGATACGATGATCGGCATGAGAGCCGGTACACGCCGCTCGTACGGTGCGGTTATTATTAGCGGGACAGGCTTCAACTCCGCAGCGCGCAACGCGAAGGGTGAGGAACTGCAATACGGCGGCTTTGGATACTTGTTCGGCGACGGACATGGCTCGGGCTCCGATCTGGCTGTACATGCATTCCGCACGGCGATTAGAAGCTGGGAGGGACGCGAAGAATATTCCATCCTGACGAAGCTGGTGCCAGAGAAGCTCGGCTACGCTTCGGTGCAGGAGATGTATGACGATGCGCTTGACAATGGCAAGCGCCCGCCGAAGGATCTGGGGAAGCTGATGTTTGAAGCGGCAGGCCAAGGCGACGCGGTGGCGATTCGCATATTGCGCGAAGCTGGTTTCGAGCACGCCAATGCGGTCAATGCGTTAATCAAACGTCTCGGCATGCAGGAGGATACGTTCGATGTTGTGCTGATAGGCAGCGTTATGTCGCGCGGCAGCTCGCCGCATATGGTTGACGCGATCAAGGAAGTGCTAGCCAAGACGGCTCCGAATGCAAGTGTAGTAAGGCTGGCTGTTGACCCTGTTATCGGCGCAGTCATGAGCGCAATGGACAACAGCGGAATTGAGATTGACGCCGCAACAGATGCAGAATTAAGAAGCATTACTTTTTAATTCAAGTGTACCTATAGAAGTCTTGAACACAAATCATAACACTTAAGGGAGGCAATACCTGCTATGTCTAACAAAAAAGCGTTGAAAATCGCCGTTATCGGCGGAGGTTCTTCTTACACACCGGAAATCGTAGAGGGCTTTATCAAGCGTTTCGATGAGATGCCAATCCGCGAGCTGTGGCTCGTCGATATTGAAGCAGGCAAGCATAAGCTGGAAATCGTAGGCGAGCTGGCAAAACGTATGGTTAAGCAAGCTGGCCTGCCGATGGAAGTACATCTGACGCTGGATCGCCGCGAAGCGATTGCTGGCGCAGACTTCGTAACAACACAAATGCGTGTCGGCTTGCTGGAAGCAAGAAAACGCGATGAGCATATCCCAATCTCGCATGGCGTAATCGGCCAAGAAACGACTGGCCCGGGCGGAATGTTCAAAGCGCTTCGTACTGTTCCGGTTATTCTCGATATCTGTAAGGACATCGAAGAGCTAGCTCCGGACGCATGGCTGTTTAACTTCACGAACCC
This sequence comes from Paenibacillus sp. NPDC057967, assembly GCF_042887015.1. NCBI lineage: Bacteria > Bacillati > Bacillota > Bacilli > Caryophanales > Paenibacillaceae > Paenibacillus > Paenibacillus sp. NPDC057967. The sequence continues at coordinate 511,809 of NZ_JBHVQB010000001.1, read as the reverse complement.
GGCAGGTATCGTAACAGAAGCCGTTCAGAAATACAGCAAAGTCAAAACAGTCGGTCTGTGCAACTCGCCAATCAACTTCTACAAGTTCCTGGCGAAGGAATACGGTGTTACCGAGCGCGACGTATTGCCGGAATTCGTAGGCATCAACCACTTGCACTGGGTAACGGCTGCCTATGTGAATGGCGAAGACAAGCTGCCTGAGCTGATCGGCAAAGGCCGCGAGTACACCGCTTCCAACGTTACAGCGTTTGACTGGGATGCAGACTTCCTGAGCTCGCTTGGCGCGATTCCGACGTACTACCTGCGTTACTTCTACATGACCGACAAAATGCTGGAGGACATGAAAGCATCGCTGGAGAAAAACGGTACACGTGCTGATGTGGTAAGCCGTGTCGAAGCCGAGCTGTTCGAGCTGTACAAGGACGTTAATCTGAAAGAAAAGCCGAAGCAGCTGGAGCAACGCGGCGGCGCTTACTACTCCGAAGCAGCGGTTAACCTGATGTATTCCCTCTACACGGACAGACGTGACATCCAGACGCTGAACGTTCGCAACGGCAACATTATCGACTTCCTGCCTGAGGATGCAAGCATTGAGGTTAACTGTGTTGTAACGGCGCAAGGACCTATCCCGATTCCGCTGCAAAACGTGCCTGCGCATGTAACAGGACTGCTGCATGCTGTGAAAACGTATGAGTCCCTGACCATAGAAGCGGCTATTTCCGGCGACAAAGGCATTGCGCTGCAAGCACTGGTTCACCATCCGCTTGTACCAAGCGTATCCGTAGCGAAAACGCTGCTGGAAGAGATGCTTGAAGCTAATAAAGAATACTTGCCTAACTTCTTCAAATAAGATCAGGCCTTCCACCAAAGAGGCATAACCCCGCGGGGTTATGCCTCTTTGTGTTATTCACGAGTTTATTGTGGAAAATGAGTATTGCGTATACTCGTTATAGTTGTTATACTTGATATATAACAGACAAACGATTGAGGTGATGAGACATTGTTGCTCGATATCGATCTCCAATCGGAGACGCCAATCTATACTCAGCTGGTAAATGGCATTATTGAAGGCATAGCAAGAGGACAACTGCTGCCCGGTGAAGCGCTGCCCTCGGTGCGATCGCTGGCTGCCGATCTTGGCATTAACCTGCATACCGTGAACAAAGCCTATCATTTGCTGAAGCAAGACGGCTACGTACAGATCAATCGGAAGCAAGGCGTCGTCATCGAGCCGGATGCTTTCCCGCCAGCAGACACAGCGTTCAAGGAACGGCTGGCGAAGCAGCTTCGGCCGCTGCTCGCAGAGGCGATCTGCAGAGGGATGTTGAAGGAAGAGCTCGATGCAGTATGCTCGGCTGTATACGAAGATATGAGATCTAATGAACTGGGAGGCGGATAAGGATGAATGATACTTGGATGATGATACTGGTACTAACTTTGATGGTGCCTATTGTGTTTATTTCGACGATAATCCCGTTTTTGACACGGCGCATCGAGAGCTTCGGCGTGACGGTGCCGGAGGCGGCGCAGCAGGACGCGGATATTAAGGGGTTGCGTAATCAGTTTATATGGGTGAACGGGGGCGCTGGCGTCCTTCTGACAGCCTCTCTGCTGATCTTCTCCCGAGGGACAACGGATGATAAGAGCTGGAGCATTCTGCTGATGGCTCATGTATTCGGCTATCTCATTCTATCTTTCATGATGTATTTGAAAAACCATTATGCCGTGAAACGCCTGAAATCGGTCAAAGGTTGGAACACCGAGAGTGTGCAGCGCGTCGTCGTCAGCACCAAGTTCAGAAACGCGAAGCTTACGTTATCTAACTTTTGGTTCATTCCGCATGTCCTGCTTATTCTGGCTACTGTCCTGATCGGTGTATTGTATTATGATCAGTTCCCGTCACAAATTGCGATGAAATATGGGATGGATGGCGAAGTGACGCGAAGTGTGGAGAAAAGCTACATGTCCGTCATGTGGCCAGGCATTGTGCAAGCCTTCCTGCTTATCGTATTTCTGTTTAGCAACTATGCGATCGGGCTTAGCAAGCAGATTGTAGAAGGAAGCGATCCGGAAGGCTCACTAGCCCGCAATATCAAATTCCGCAGAATTTGGTCGGGTTATCTCATCTTTACGGGCTTTGCGGTAATGGCTCTGCTTGCGCTGTTCCCGATCGGACAACTGCAGGAATGGGGCATTAACGGAACGATGATTGCGACATTCAGCATTGTCGGCGTCATCACGATCTCCTCCATTATTCTCTCCTTCGTCACTGGCCAGGGCGGCAGCAGGCTGAAGCATGCTTCGGATAATCAAAGCCAGACGGTGCCAACACAGGATTTGGACCAGTATTGGAAGATGGGGCAGATTTATTTTAATCCCAAGGACCCGGCTATCTTCGTCGAAAAAAGGTTCGGCATTGGCTGGACGCTCAACTTTGGCAATAAGCTGGGCTGGCTGTTTATCATCGTCATTATAGGGCTGGCGGTATTGCTGCCGTTCATAGTGGAGTAACGAATAGATGAGCCGCATCCTGCAAGCGGCAACTCATAAGAGTTGCGGTGGGCAGGATGCGGCAATTGGCGCCTCGATATGCGCAGACAACGTATCTAAAATGTGATGAAAACGTTTCGTTCGGAAAGATGGTACAATAAACCATTAATCTCGCTTATGTCATTTCGCGTAGCCGTTCAGGAGTACAGAAAAATGGTATTGACAGATGGGCCATTCACATTATTTAATTAAGTTAATTAATTAATATGCAATATGAAATGAGGCTATAAATGTCTAAGGTATCCGCAAAGCAAAAGCATGTCCGAATCACCAATCAAAACTTAATAATCGATACGATCCGCAGACATGACAACGCCACGAGAAGCGAGCTGTCCAAGCTGTTGAAGCTGAGCGTTCCGAGCGTATGTACAAACGTGGATCAGTTGGTGGAGCTCGGAATAGTAAGGGAAACCGAGGATGATTCCACGGGAGTCGGCCGGAAGGCAAGCCGTCTTCGCCTGAATATGAGATATGGCTATATCATCTCCATTGATTTGAGCAATCCTTGCATTACCGTTGCGTTATCTGATTTGAAGCCGGAAGTCATCTCCGAGGTCAAGTTCGATCTGGAGCAGTTTGAGACGGAGCAATTGTTTGGGCTTCTGCAGGAAAAGATCGAAGAGCTGCTGAGCAGAAACGAACTTGACGCCAGCCGGTTGCTTGTCATCTCGATCTCTGTGCCGGGCCGGGTCAATAACGAAGCTGGTATGGTCCAGTGCGGATCATATTTGCAGGCACTCGGGAACGTCGATTTCAGAACGCCGCTTGAGGAGAGATTCGGCGCCAAGGTCCAGCTTCAGAAGGATATCAATGCGGCGGTCATTGGAGAAATCAGCTTCGGCGCCGCGCAAGGCAAGGACAACGCGGTGTTTGTCAGCGCGGATGTCGGCGTCGGTCTGGGCATCGTATTGAACGGCAAGCTCCATTCGGGCAGCAGCCACGCTGCGGGCGAGATCGAAGGTTATGTCATGAATGCTTCCGGAAGCGCTCCCGAAGCGGAGGGGGAGAAGATGCGGCTGCAGCAGTGGACCTCCGTTAAGGCGTTGGTTGACGCCGTGCAAGCCGATATCGATGCCGGCGTAACGTGCAGCATTAACGGCAAGGCTGATTTCAACGCTATTATTCAAGCTACGCAGGCGGGGGACGAACTGTGCGTCAAGCATGTTCGCCAGGCGGCACGGGCGATAGCGGTGTTTGTGGCGAATATGCTGTATTTGCTTGATTTGGAGACCGTCATATTGGGCGGCGGCTTTGTAACGCTGGGTTCCGAATATACCGGCACCGTACAAGCGGAAGTGCAGCGTCTGCGTCCGGGAACGACTGCCAATATTGTGAATACGGGGCTCAAAACGAAAGCGGTGCTTCTCGGAGGCCTGTCGATTGGCTTGGAGACTATATTCCGCGACCTGCTGAAGGAGTAGGAGGAAAGCAAGCGCTTTATAGCGTTTCTTTTCGCCTAATTAATTAATAAACTTAAGTAACTTAAAGCGCTTTATTTTTGGTTGCTGCTTGATTGCCGCATAGCCGGCAGGCAAGTTTCAATAAAAGAACTTAGTCAGAAGGAGAGTTGAGTAATGAAGAAAAAGGCGGTTAACAAAACGGTTGGACTGTTAGTAGTAATGGCGCTGTTGTCGACGCTGCTTGCGGCATGCGGCGGAAGCGACAAGGCGGAGAAGGAGCCAGAGAAGAGCGGCAACAAAGAGATATCGCTCCGCGTGGCGACATCCTTTGCAGGTTCAGATCCTTGGGTTCCGGTATGGACGAAAGCGATTAAGCAATTCCAGGACGAGAACCCGGGCGTGAGAATCGTTGACGAGTCGACGCCGGTCAATCAGGAGGCACTGCGCACGAAGGTGAAAGCGGACGCAGCAACCGGCAACCTGGCAGATGTGCTGTTTTACTTCAATGGCAGTGAAACGGCTATTCTTGCCGATTCGAACAGTATCGTATCGTGGGAAGAGGAGTTTGCCAAGGATCCAGAGTGGGCGAAGCAGTTCAACGCCGGCATTGTAGATAAAGTCAAGTACGACGGCAAGTTGTATGCGCTTCCGTACATCGGCTTCTACGAAGGACTGTTCTGGAACAAAGCGCTGTTCGAGCAGCACAATCTGGAGGCTCCGTCGACTTACGAAGCGTTCATGAAGGCAGTCGATACGTTTGCGGCGACCGATATTATTCCATTCGCGACTTCTCTAACGACCCCATACCTGCAAGAGGCGCTAATTCTGTCGCAAGTAGGACCGGAAGGCCAGCAACAAGCGTATGATCCGTCCTGGGCGCCAGCGCTTAACATCTTCAAGGAGCTCAGTGAAAAAAATGCGTTCCCTAAGGATTCGCTGACGCTGGATGACGATAAGGCGCAATCGCTGTTCGCAAGCGGCAAAGCCGCTATGATGTTCAACGGCTCGTGGACTGCGGCCGGTCTTTCTCAAGATCCGGACATCCAAATTTCCCCGTTCCCGCTCGTGCCGGGCGGCAAGGGCGAAGGTGTAATCGTATCAGGCTTCGGTTCCGGCTGGTATATGAAAAACAGTAAGGATCAAGAAAAATACGACATGGCTCTGAAATTTATCAAATTTATGACGTCGCCGGATATTGCGGGTGAATTTGCGGCGATTGGCGGCACTTATGCGGTACAAACAAAGGCATCTGAGAATACAGCGCAGCTGCTTGTTGACGGCAACGCGATGGTCAGCGCAGCTAAAGACTTTGTAATGCCGATTGACTCTTATGTTTCTCGTGAATCGTATACCCAATTTCTGAATGGCATCGGCTATGTAAGCGCAGGTAGAAAGACGGCTGAGGAAGTACTGGCCGAAGCCAAAAAGCTCAACGATAAAATTCAATAATTTATAATCCGTTAGCGCCGGACAAGGGACAGACTAGTTCCGGCGCTCTCCTATGCTCAAGGAAAGAGGAGGCGTTCAGTCGTGATCTTCAGGGACAAGAGATACATTGTGCTTTTCCTGGCGCCAACGATACTGTTACTGTTTACGTTTTTGCTTTACCCGCTCATTCAATCGCTCTATTACAGCTTTACCGAATGGTATAACTTTTCCAACAATAAAACATTTATCGGGCTTGATAATTACAAGGAATTGGTCAATGACCCCATCGTCGGCATTGCTTTGAAAAATACGCTGATCCTCATATTGGGTGCTGTATTTCTGCAAGCGGGCGGCGGCCTATTGCTGGCACTGTTGACAGACAGCATCAAACGAGGCTTCAAATTTTTCCGGACGGTGTTTTTCTTTCCGATCGTAATCTCGGGAACCGCTATCGGCCTCATGTTCTCGCTAATTTACAACTATGATTACGGCTTGTTGAACGCGATCGTGAGGGCTCTCGGATGGTCCGAGCAAGTGTGGCTGACAGAGAACAGCGCGATCTATTTGGTGCTCGTTCCGATTTTGTGGCAATACGTCGGATTCTATTTTGTTATTTTTCTGACCGGCATGTCCAAAATCCCGGAAGACATCTATGAGTCGGCTGTGCTGGACGGCATTACGGGCTGGCGTAAATCGGTCTACATTACAATACCCCTCCTTCGTGACGTGATTGCGTCCTGTTTGACGCTCGCTACTGCCGGGGCGCTCAAAGTGTTCGACGTCGTGTACATTGTGACCAAAGGCGGACCGCTCAATTCCAGCGAGCTGCTCAGCACTTATATGTACGCCAAGGCCTTCAACGGCCAAAACGCGGGCTACGCAAGTACGATCGTCATTGCGATGATGGTGCTTGGCATCGTCATTACGGTGCTGCTCAACAGACTGGTGAAAAAAGAGGCTGTCAGCTATTAAAAACATGCCGAGCAGCCCGCTAAAGAAGGTGATAAGTAGATGGTTAATAAAATGGAAAAGCCGGGGTTGACCCAATTCGTCGTATACGCGCTGCTTATTCTGTGGGCAAGCACGACAATCTTGCCCTTGTTATGGGTATTGCTGAACAGCTTCAAATCGTCGGAAGAAATTTTGACCCAATCGTTTGCATGGCCCGAAAGCTTTGCTTTCTCGAACTACTTGAAGCTGAACGAATACGGCAACATCAATATTGTCAAAGGCTTTATGAACAGTATGCTCATATCAGGCTCCGTCGTGTTCGGCGTTGCGCTGTTTGGAGGCTTGGCCTCGTTTATTTTGGCCCGCTTTTCGTTCAGGGGCAAAAAATATTTTACGTTTCTTTTTGTCATATGCATGCTGCTGCCGCAGTTCGCCGTTATTATTCCAAACTTCATTATTATTGAAAAGATTGGCCTAAACGGGACGTATCTGTCGGTTATTTTGCCGCAGGTGGCAGGCAATCTCAGCTTTGCGATTATTATGATGACCGCCTTTATGGCTTCCTTGCCGGGCGAGCTGGAGGAAGCGGCAGTCATGGACGGCGCGTCGATCTGGAAAATCTTTTATCGCATTACGATTCCGCTATGCATGCCGATATTCGCTACCGTTTCGATTATGGTGTTCCTGTGGTCGTACAATGAGCTGCTGCTGCCGCTCGTCTACTTGCCGATCCGGGATATGCAGCCGATCTCGGTGCTGCTGTCTCTTGTATCCAACGCCTACGGCACCGATTACGGGGCGATGATGGCGGCGATCACGATTTCGATCATACCGCTGCTAGTGCTATACATGTTTTCGCAGGAAACCGTTATTAAAGGACTTACGGCTGGCGCAGTAAAAGGATAAAAGCCGGAGATTGGTTTGACACCTAGGAGGAGAGAGAAATGACTAAAACATTAAATATAATCGTAATTGCAGCACATCCGGATGAAGCGGAAATTTACGCGGGAGGCACTTCAGCTTTATTCGCAGAGCTGGGCCATCGGGTGAAATTCGTATCCTTGACGAACGGAGATTGCGGACACTATTCGCTTAGCGGCCAGGAGCTTGTCGACAGAAGAACCGAAGAAGCCCATGAGGCGGCGAAGCGGCTGGGCGTCCTTGAATATAGCATTCTGAACATTTCGGACGGCAGATTGTCCAACAGCTATGAAGTAAGAGAGGAAGTCATCCGTCAAATTCGAAATTGGAAAGCAGATATCGTCATTACCTTCCATCCGGACGGTCCGGGCCACGTCGACAACCGGAATGCGGGGAAAATCGTACGCGACGCTGCGGACTTCATTGCGAAGGTGCCGAATGCGGTGCCGGATGCCCCAAGCCTCGATCAATCGCCGCTCTTCCTGCTGATGCCGGACTATGGCAAGCGCGCGAGCTATTCGCCTGATATCGTCGTCGATATCGGACGGACGATCAAGAAAAAGCTGCTGAGCTGTGACGCCCACGCCTCGCAATTCTATGAATTTGCGCCTTGGCAGCGCAATTTGCTGAACGAGGTTCCAAGCACTTGGGAGGAGCGGCGCGAATACATTCTGCATTATTGGAGCAGCTTTATCGACGTTTCTTCGGAAATGCTGCCAGCGCTGGACCGGCTGTACGGCGATAATAAATCCGCGTCCACCGTCTACGCGGAGCCGTTCGAAATTGCCGATTATGGCAGACGGCCTGCCGATGACGAGTTGAAGCTGCTATTTCCGATGCTAAATGATTAATAACGGAAATATTTTGGATGAACACGAATGATTTGGAGAAAAAACGAGTAATTGTTCGTGAAAGTTATTGACAAAAGTGCTGTTCCCTTTTATGATGAGAGACGAATAATAACAAATGCATAGAACTTTTCGTATAATCTCAAGAATCGGCTTGAGAGTCTCTACTCGATCACCGTAAATGATCAGGCTACGAAGAGAGTGGAAGCCCATCGCAGCGGCCCTGCATGGCGCTTTCACCTTTTTGCAGAGCCTAGTCAAAATGCACTCCAGCATTTTTAACTAGGCTTCTTTGTTTGTTCCAACACAATTTTGGGAGGGTATTTATCAAAATGGAACGTTTCTTTCGCTTGAAGGAACTGGGAACAAATGTCAGAACTGAAATCATGGCGGGGCTGACGACTTTCATGACGATGGCCTACATTTTGGCTGTCAATCCGGCAATCTTGACGCCGACAGGTCTTAGCTGGGATGCTGTTTTCCTGGCTACTGCGCTTGCAGCGGGTATTTTCACCATCGCAATGGGCATATTCGTCAACTTCCCTGTCGCACTAGCGCCAGGCATGGGTCTTAATGCATACTTTGCTGCTGTCGTCATCTCATCAGCTGCAACAGGCAAAGAGATTACGCCAGCAATGGGACTTACAGCCGTCTTTATTTCCGGTATTATCTTTATTATTCTTACGGTTACGCAAGTTCGCCAGATGCTGGTCACGGCTGTTCCAGACAGCCTGAAGCATGCCATTACTGTCGGTATCGGCTTGTTCATCGCCGTGATCGGCCTTAAAGGCAGTGGTCTCATGCACATCACGACGTTTGACGATGGTTCGACATTGATTGGCCTCGGCAGCTTCCAAGATGAGACCGTTATTTTCACGCTGATTGCTGTAGCGCTAATCGCGATTCTGATGGTACTCCGCGTTCCTGGCGCGATTCTGTTCGGTATTTTGGGTACAACAGTAATTGCGCTGCTTACGGGTCATGTGAACTTTAGCGATGCGCTCGAAGGAAAAACATGGATTCCCAACTTCTCCGAAATGAACGTATGGCATTTTGATTTTGCAGGCGTTTTTGAAGTGGGTCTCATTACGGTTATTTTGACATTTACATTCGTTGAATTGTTCGATACATTCGGTACGCTTGTTGGTACGGCCAACCGTGCAGGCATTATGAAAAATCCTGAAGAGGGCAAGAAGCGCGTCGGCAAAGCGATGATGGTCGATGCCATCGGCGTTGGCGGCGGCGCGATTCTCGGTACAAGCACAGTAACTGCTTTTGTCGAGAGCTCCGCAGGCATCGCGCAAGGCGGCCGTTCCGGTCTGACTGCGGTTACGACAGGCATCTGCTTCCTGCTTGCGATCTTCCTTGCTCCGCTCGTAGCTCTTGTGCCAGGCGCAGCAACTTCCGCGGCATTGATCATCGTTGGCGTATTGATGGTGCAATCTGTGAAGGATATTGATTTCTCTGACATGGTATATGCGATTCCGGCATTCCTGACATTCGCCATGATGCCTTTCACATACAGCATCGCAAACGGTATTTCCTTCGGTATCGTATCGTACGTACTGCTGGCAGCTGTAGCGAATATCGCTGGCAAAGGCAAATACAAAATCCACATCCTGATGTGGATACTAGCTATTCTCATTATTGCCCGCTATGCCTTTATGGGCGGCGAATAATCAAATGATCGAAGAAGCAGCGCTGGGCCGGCGCTGCTTCTTTTTTTATTGTTTATTTTTTGAAATTCGTAAGGGAACTACGAGACGTTATTTGCCCGTTTTTCTACCAATTTTAAACGTAAAGGAACAGAGAGCCCTTATTTGCTCTCAATGAAACAAAATATGGGTCGGATGGGACAAATAAGGCATTCTAGTTCCGTTAGAACTTATAAACAAATAAAAAACGAAGCATAGAGTCTCTCCGTTCCGTTAGGAGGCAGGATCAGGATCGAACACTTGTGACCTTCAATCATCAGCGGAGAGAGTTCGTTCTGCATAGAGAGGTCATGCGGTATAATGAAGGAAAACGATGAAACGGAGTGTTGGGAGAGCATGCGCCGTATAGATCTGAATTGCGATATGGGCGAGGGCTTTGGCGCCTATTCATTGGGACAAGACGAGGCGATCATGAGACATATATCGTCTGCGAATATAGCTTGCGGCTTCCACGCAGGCGATCCGGGCACGATCAGAAGCACAGTCAAGCTGGCCATAGACTGCGGCACGTCCATTGGCGCGCATCCCGGGCTGCCTGATTTGGCGGGCTTTGGGAGAAGACGGATGGACATTTCGCCTCGTGAAGCCTATGAGATGACGGTGTACCAGATCGGGGCCGTGCAAGCTTTTGCAAGGTCGGAGGGAGCTAGTCTGGCGCATGTGAAGCCTCATGGCGCGTTGTATAATATGGCGGCCCAAGACGAGTCGTTGGCGGAGGCAATTGCCGAAGCGGTATACAAGGTGGATGGAAGCTTGCTGCTGTATGGGCTTGCAGGAAGTGCGCTTATACGCGCCGCCGAGAGAATTGGAGTTCGTGTCGTTCAGGAAGTATTCGCAGATCGTTCCTACGAATCAGACGGCTCCTTGACGGGCCGTTCCCTGCCCGGCGCCGTCATTCATGATTCGGAGGCGGCGGCCGTCCGAGTAGTCGATATGGTTCTGAGCGGCGAGGTCATGTCCAGGCAAGGAACGCCGCTTGCGATACAAGCGGATACCGTATGTGTGCATGGGGACACGCCGGATGCGTATAAGCATGTAATAGCTTTGAGGTCGGCGCTGGCAGCGGCGAATATTGAGGTTGGGGCGCCTGGCAGCCGGATGTGATAAGGGGGAGCTTCTATGAAGGAATGGCGTAATGTTCAGTTCGTGCCGCTGGGAGACTCAAGCGTGCTGGTCCGTGCGGGAGAAGCGATCGACGAGAGCATGCATCGTTGGATCATGGCCGTGATGCAGCTTCTGGAGTCGAAGCGCTTCGAAGGTATGATCGAATGCGTGCCATCGTTCGCAGCGATTGCCGTTCATTATGATCCGCTTACGATATGGCGCAGCCGGTCTCCGCAGGAGCGGGGGCATGAATCGGTATTCCACACGGTATGCGCGCGAGTGAAGGAGCTCTTGTCTCAGTTGCAGGAGAAAGTGGAGAACAGCCTGCAGCAGCAGCGTGTAGTGACGATTCCCGTCTGCTATGGCGGGAATTACGGACCGGACTTGCTGGGGGTGGCCCATCATTGCGGATTGCCGGAGGAAGAGGTCGTTTCCATTCATACGAGCGGCTTGTACCTCGTGTATATGATTGGTTTTGCTCCGGGTTTTCCTTATATGGGCGGCATGTCATCAAGCATTGCCGCGCCTCGGCGCAAGACGCCGCGAACCGGGATACCAGCTGGAAGCGTCGGCATTGCGGGCGCGCAGACCGGCGTCTATCCACTGGCAACGCCCGGCGGCTGGCAGCTAATCGGCAGAACGCCGCTGCCACTCTTCCTGCCGGATCAGCCCATTCCGAGCTTGTTAAGGGCAGGCGATGAAGTGAAATTCGAGGCGATCAGCGAGCGTCAATTCATGGAATGGGAAGCCCTGTACAGGAGTGGCTCTCATCACGGACAGGAGGTAGGCGGAAGATGAGCTTGACAGTACGGAAGCCCGGGCTGCTTGCGACGATTCAAGACCTTGGACGTTACGGCTATCAGCAGTATGGCGTTGTCATTGGCGGCGCAATGGATGTGCCGGCGGCGCGCGTCGCGAACTGGCTGGTCGGCAATGAGGATACGGAGGCTGTATTGGAGCTGACCTTGACCGGTACGGAGCTGAGGGCGGAGCGTGATCTATGGATCGCGATATGCGGCGGCGATATGGGAGTCCAGACAGACGCAGGGGATGAAGTGCCGCTATGGCGTCCAGTCTGGGTATCCGAGGGAACGGTTCTATCGTTCCGCCATTACCAGTCCGGCTGTCGTACGTATGTAGCGATTGCCGGCGGGCTGGAGGCGACTGTGAGCATGGGCAGCCGCAGCACGTACTTGCGCGGGGGCATCGGTGGATTGGGTGGCAGAACGCTGCGCGCGGGGGATCGGCTGGAGGCAAGGCTGCAGAATAGACAAGCCTTAGTCATCGACAAGCTAAAGGCGTCGCCTTCGGGCGGGCTGATGTGGCCGTTATGGCATGCCGGCGGTTTCGCCGTTGCGTCGAGAGACGTCCATGCCGTCCGAATTATGCCGGGCGAGCATCAGCATCTGATGTCGGCTGAAGGGCAGCGGAATCTGTACCATGCGTTGTTCCGTATCGGTTCATCCTCAGATCGGATGGGATACCGCCTGCAAAGCGAACGTAGTCTGACGCTGGTCGAGGGCATGACGGAGCTTATATCCGAGCCTGTCGTCCATGGCACGATTCAACTCCCGCCGGACGGGAATCCGATCGTGCTGCTGGCGGATCGGCAGACGACAGGCGGATATCCACGTATTGGACAAGTCGCCTCCGTAGATATTCCGGTATTTGCCCAGTTGAAGCCAGGGGACGGGATTCGATTTTATCCGGTGACGCCGCTGGAAGCAGAGCGGCTAAAGCTGGAATCAGAGCTGGATATGGATCAGCTGCGGACGATTATCGGCCTGAAGCTGCGTCGCAAAACATAAGGGCGGAGTGCCTGGCCGGTGAGAATATCGATTCTCTCCGGACCAAGGCGTTCCGCCCTTATTTGAAAAATAAGAAATGTGTCGGCAGCTTGCGTAGATTGCCGTCTGATGGCTTGTTAATGACTTTGCCGTTGAAAATAAGCGATGAGGAGCCGCCGCCGTCGAGGTTGTAGGCATCGATTGTGCCGTAACCCCGGAGCAGCGTCTGCAATTCTGCAAGCGTTGCGCCGGAGCTTCCGGCTTCGTTGTAGCCATCCGTGACAAGCAGCAGAAGCTGGTCATCCTTATAATTGGCGATGATCGTCCTCGGCGCACGCTTAGGGCTCGTCTGCCACTTGGCTGGAATCTGCTGCGGCACGCCGCTTTTCAGAAGAACCGGTACAAAGGAAGCGCCGAACTTCGGTTTTTTGGCATCCAATTGATCCTTGCTTGTGAACTTGCCTCCGATCAGCTTATTCTTGTCACTCAATCCAACGAAGAAGAGATCGGAATAGGAAGCCTGAAAGCCGGATACGTATTCGCCATCCGCAATGGTGGTGCTCAGCGGGTACCGCTTGCCGCCGCCGTCCGCGAAACCGCCGGCATTGATGCCAACTGCTGCTTTATGCTGCTTGACTGCTTCCAGTGTCGTCATGGATTTTCCCAGCTCGGAGCCGCCCATCACCATTTTCATCGCGTCATTCGATTTCAGCTGGATCTTGACCGCATAGCTTCGGAAGCTGTCATTCTTCAGATAGAAGAGCTGGGCTCTCAGCTTGTCGGTATTGATGGTGGCGGCAGGCTTGCCGAGCTTGGCTGTAATATTGCTGTCATAGATTTGGAGAGGTCGTTTGGCCTGGGCGGTTGCCGTCTTGGCGATCGCATTCATTTCCGCATTGGTTTTGTTGTACAGCTCGATCTCCGTCTTAATCGATTGGCTGGTATGTACGGCAATGTCTCGTGCCTGGTCGAGGCCAGTTGCTGCTTCTTTCATATAAACGCGGTCTGAGGTCTGCTCCTCCACGCCCGACTCGGTGAGGCTGTCTTGCGACAGCTCAATTGCTGCCGTAGAGAAAAGGAGCCATAGCAGAATGCCAATAAAAGGAGAGAGCGCCAGCAGCGCCGTACGATTCAATGTTTTTACGGTTATGTTCATTTGAGGACATCCAAGCTTTTCTTCAGTTCGTTCAACTGTTTCTTCACTTCATTCAGCTGCGTATACAGCTTGTTGCTGTTGTCCGTCTTGCTGTCGGCATTATCTTTCGTGAAGGTTAGAAGCTCGTTAAGCGCATCTATCTTTTCTTTCAGCAGCGTGATCTCGCCTGCATAGGTAGTCTCCATGGCGGCCAACCGGTCGTCATAAGCCTTCTGCATAGTGGCGATTTGTGCGGAGGTTTGCCTTTCGATATCGGCGGTTATATCCCGCTGCATTTTGTCGCTGTAGAGCTTGGCGCCGAACAGGCCGCCTCCAATTAATAGAATCCAAATTCCGATGAAAATCAGGAACGACGCATTGTTTTTCTTCTTGCGCGTACCCGTCTCCTTGCGGCTTGAGGATGCATGCTCTAATTGCAAATCATTCATTGTGTTCATTCACCTCTTTAGTCTGTTGATTCTGGAAATGTGCGATGGATGAACGAACGTGAAAAGGGATGTCCTGTGCGAATTGCGGCCGCTGCTTGCATGGCATGCGCCAGTCGCGGCTTGTCCGTCTATACTACTAACGACCAATAGCGGCATAAAGGTTGCGAATGTCATCCTATTGTAACAAACGCCAGAGCGGCTTGTCGCCATTATTCGCCAACTTCGCTATAGACAATTATTGGTAGTGGCTTGCCGCTTTTTTGTCGGACAGATGTTCGTGATGTATAATGAAATAGTTAGGAAGAAACGTCAATTGGAAAGGATGATCCTCATGGGACAACATAATAAAGAGTTGGCCATGTTCGCGGGAGGCTGCTTCTGGTGCATGGTTACGCCGTTCGAGGAAATGCCGGGCATTTTATCCGTTGTATCGGGCTACACGGGCGGACATACCGTCAATCCGACCTACGAGGAAGTATGCTCTGACACGACCGGGCATACGGAAGCCGTGCAAATTGCTTATGATCCTTCTCTATTCTCATATGAGCGGCTGCTCGACATCTTCTGGCGTCAGATCGATCCGACGGATGCTGGAGGCCAATTCCACGATCGGGGTTCTTCTTACCGGCCGGGAATCTACTATTATACGGAAGAGCAGCGCCAGCAAGCAGAAGCTTCAAAGGAGGCGCTCCAGACCAGTGGCCGTTTCGATAAGCCGATTGTGACGGAGATCGAGCCTGCCGGAGACTTTTACCCCGCGGAAGATTACCATCAGGACTACCATAAGAAAAATCCGTATCGTTATAAAATGTACCGCAAAGGCTCCGGGCGCGATTCCTTTATCTCAAGCCATTGGAAGATGAAGAAGGATCTCGGTGAGCTGAAGAAACATCTGACACCGATTCAATACGAGGTGACGCAAAACAGCGGCACGGAGCGTCCGTTCACTGGCGAGTATTGGGATCATACGGAAGATGGCATCTATGTCGACATCGTGTCGGGAGAGCCGTTATTCAGCTCCAAGGACAAGTATGACGCAGGCTGCGGCTGGCCCAGCTTCACAAAGCCGCTTCAGAAGTCGGCTGTAACGGAGCATATGGATAACAGCCATTTCATGGTTAGGGTAGAGGTGCGCAGCCAGGAGGGCGACTCCCATCTTGGTCATGTATTCGAAGACGGTCCAGACCCGACGGGACTGCGCTATTGCATCAATTCAGCTTCCCTGCGGTTCGTGCCGAAGGATAAGCTGGAGGAAGAAGGGTACGGACAATACCGTTCATTATTTGAGTAAAGGGAGAGATGGGGATGACCACAGTTCAAAATTTGGGGGAGCTTCATGCCAAGGCAAATGCCGTAGGCGTGCTGGAAGCGATCCGCGGTCGCCGTTCTATCGGCCGGCTTAAGCAGGATGCCGTTGAGCGTGAAGTGTTAGAAGCGATATTGGAAGCGGCATCGTGGGCGCCGAGCCATCACAATACACAGCCATGGCGCTTCGTCGTGATGACGGGCGAAGGAAGATCGACGTTAGGCGAGGGATATGCCAGAATCGGAGCAGCGAATGCGCCTGAGCTTAAAGGCGAGGAGCTGGAAGAACGACTGCGCAAGGAGCGCTTGAAGGCATACCGCTCACCTGTCGTCATTGCGGCGATCTGCTCGCCGGGGGACGATCCGAGAGCTGTTCGCGAGGAAGAGCTTGCGGCGGCACAGGTTGCCGTGCAAAATTTGCTGCTTGCGGCGCATGCCTATGGGCTTGGCGCAATCTGGCGCTCGGGCGCGCCGATGTTCGATCCGCGCATGAAGGAAGCATTCGAGCTTCGCGAGGATGAAGAGCT
Source organism: Paenibacillus sp. NPDC057967 (assembly GCF_042887015.1). NCBI lineage: Bacteria > Bacillati > Bacillota > Bacilli > Caryophanales > Paenibacillaceae > Paenibacillus > Paenibacillus sp. NPDC057967. The sequence continues at coordinate 495,689 of NZ_JBHVQB010000001.1, read as the reverse complement.
TGTCGCGTTTATCTATCTGGGCTATCCCGATATGACTCCGCCTGAGCCGAAGCGTACGCCGATTTCGGAGAAGACGATCTGGATGCAAGGGTAAAGCAATGTATAGTTAAGTCGAAGGGCTCCGCATGTGCGGGGCTCTTTTTTTGTGCGCGCAACTATAGAAAACTATAGCTACCTTTCCAAATGATTCCTAGGTATTCTTAAATGTGGTATTGCTACTTATTGAGCAAGACTAATATCCTATTATAGAGAAAGTAGGCAACAGAGATGAAAAAGTTTTTGAGTCTCCTTATTGCCCTCGTCATGGCACTCAGCTTTGCGACGGGTGCTGGGGCCGCTTCCAAGCCGTTATCCATCTGGGTTGATGGCGAGCAAGTGCAGTTCGGCTCTAATGCGCCGATTGTAGAGAAAGGCACTACGCTAGTACCAGTCAGAATGCTGCTGGAAAAGCTGAGCTTTAAGATTGACTGGGATGAAGAGAACCGCGTCGTAACGGCGACAAGCACTAATCCTAGAAATGAAGCGATTATCAGCCTTCAAATTGATCATACAACGGCGTACGTCAACAGCAAGCCTCAACAACTAACAGTAGCGCCTAAGATCCAAAACAAGGCTACTTATGTGCCGCTTCGCTTCATTGTAGAAGCGACTGGCTATGAGATCGATTGGAATGAAGCAGAGCGTACAATCTCCATTGATACCGTACAGGAAAGCCGCGGCTTCATGTGGAAGGTCGAGAAGGACGGTAATACCGTCTACATGCTCGGTTCCATTCATGTGGCGAACGAAGCCATGTATCCTCTGAGAGATGAAATTATGGATGCATTTATGGAAGCGGATCATCTAGCTCTAGAGATTGATTTTACAAAAGAAGAAGATATGACTGCTTTTATCGACAGCATTAGCAAGTATCAAGATGGTACATCGCTGGCACATCATGTTTCAACCGAGACGTATCAGTATGTCACTGAGCTGTTGACGGATTTGGAATACCCAACCTATGCGCTTGATCAATACAAGCCATGGTTCGCTTCTATTGTTCTGGACAGCCTCAGACGTGAAGAGAGCGAATACAAGTCTGAGCTGGGCATCGATGAATTCTTCATGAATCTGGCGGAGAAGTCCAAGCTTCCGATTATCGGCCTGGAGAATTCGCAATCCCAATTGAATATGTTTAATAATTTCTCGGATCGTATTCAAGAAGAGATGTTAGTTGGTTCCATTATAAGCTTCTATGTTGAAGATGAGCCAGTAAGGGACTTGTCTGATATGTGGATTAATGGCGATCTCGATACGCTTACCGCAATGGCTGCACAAACGCAGAAGGCCGATGCAGAATATTACAAAGCGATGCTGCAGGACCGCAACGTGCTGATGGCGGAGAAGATTGACGCATTCCTGAAGGACGGCAAAAACGAAACTTATTTTGTCGTAGTTGGAGCGCTTCATATGGCAGGAGAGCATGGACTGGTTACTCTGCTTGAACAGAAGGGCTATACTGTAACACGAGTATAATAGAAGGGCCGACGGCTGATGATGCCGCGGCCCTTTTTTAATGTTGCGAGACAAGCTGAAATGGATGGGGAATTGATGGGATAACCTGCAACGTAAGTTATTAACTTATTTCATTAAATCGCTGTATACATTGTACATCTGGATTTGCGATCAAGAACTTTTGGACATGCCTTAATACGCCTACTTGTATCACACCAGCTTCTTAATGGTGAAGTTCTCGCCTAGAACGAACCAGTTCTGCGGGAACGACACGCCAAGCACCCAGTAGCTTACGCCGCGTAATTTAAAGGCTTTGACAATATCGAACTTGGCTTGCACGCTGCGGGCATCCTCGTACCAGACGACATGCTCCTTGCCTTCCTCGTCATAATAATGATAGTAAGGGGATTGGGACTCTTCATCATAGCGAATGGTAGCGCCATATTTGGCTGCCCGGTTGACGGCCTCGTATGGACTGACTGTCGGAGCCCATCGGCCGCCTTGTACATACGGCAGCGTCCAGTCATAGCCGTACAGGGGCATGCCCATGACGATTTTTTCCGAAGGCATGACGGAAAGGGCGAAGTTCAGCACCTTGACCACCTCGTTTAGCGGAGCGACGGCTCTTGGCGGGCCTCCTGACCAGCCCCATTCATACGTCATGAGAATGACGAAGTCAACGATTCGTCCATGCGCTGCGTAGTCATGCGCTTCATATAAGGTTCCAGTCTGGCTTGCCGATATTTTGGGCGCGAGCGCGGTGGAGACTTGCAGATTATAGGGGTGCAGGGTTTCAACCAGCCGTTCCAAAAATGCGTTGTACAGCTCGCGGTCCGCAGGAGGCACATATTCGAAATCAACATTGATGGCCAGATACCCTTTCTCTCTCATTACATCCATGATGTTGGCGATTAATGCGGACTGGTTGTCTTGATCAGCCAGAACGGAATGAGCGATATCCGGATTGAAGGTGCCGCTTTCGAAATTGGTAATAACCATCATCGGAGCTACCCGTTTGCTGTAAGCCGCGTTAATAATCGCAGAATCATCAAGCGGGGTCAACGAGCCGTTCATCTGTACGCGATAGCTGAAGGGGCTGAGAAACGTCAAATAATCGCCGATCTGGCCCACAAGCTCAATACCATTGCTGCCTAGCTTCTCTGTAAAAGCATTCACCTCTATGACGGGTTTGGCCACCTTCGGAATCGTAAGCATCTGTCCGGGCATAATCAGGGCTGGATTCGTCAGACGATTGGCTTCCACGAGCTGCTGAATCGATACGCCGTAACGTTGTCCGATCTTCCACAATGATTCGCCAACCAGCACTTTATGTGTTAGTCCGTCGCCAGGGGTCGGAATGATAACAGCCTGACCGATGACAAGCGGGCTTTGCGCCGTAAAGCTGTTGGCGGAATAAATATGCTCCAGCGGTACGCCATACTTTTGTGACAGCTCCCACAACGAGTCTCCCTTTTTGACCGTATGGATTTGCATGCAACACCCTCCCACGATGTACTCTCTATCTTCATCTATATTCAGCGTTATAGGCTTGTAGTCATATAAGATGGAAAAGAGCCAATTTGGGCAAGCTGGCACGGTTATTGGCAACGGATGACAGTTATCTTGGCTTCAATACGACTAAAAAACGAACTTTTACAATTACATGTCATTTAATGTTCGTATTTTGTTGACATGCTAGTGGCGATTGGATAAACTAGAATAGGCTTGAGGCGGAACATGCCGCCCATTCCATCGCATTCTCGTATATATTCGGGGTAGGCCCGAATGTCTCTACCCGGAACCCGTTATTTCTGGACTACGAGTTTGAATAAGCTGCATGAAAAGCAGTGGTGTGAGACGTCTGTGAACCCGGTTTGCGGGGGCATAGGCCTTAGGCTCAATCATTGCGTGACGGTCCGCGAGCAGATGAAGGGTTGTTCTTATCAAGAGCAGCCTTGTGTTGTCTCTGGTGGTTACGCACATCGTTTATGCAGCAACATTCATTGAAGCTTTCCATCGCGGACGGCTTCCTCGAGAGGTCCTTGGCATATCGTACTTGAAGATTGCTGCGGGTCTTTTTTATTTGCTTATAAAACAACAATCTGGATAAAGAAAGTGGGTTTGAACACATGTCTGCTAAGGTGGGCGTCATCATGGGCAGCAAGTCGGATTGGGACACAATGAAATTAGCCTGCGACGTTCTGGAGGAACTGAATATTCCGTATGAGAAAAAGGTCGTCTCGGCGCATCGTACGCCGGATCTGATGTTCGAATACGCGGAATCTGCCGCAGAGCGCGGACTTAAGGTTATTATCGCGGGAGCGGGCGGCGCCGCACACTTGCCCGGCATGGTCGCATCAAAAACGACTTTGCCGGTTATTGGCGTTCCCGTCAAGTCTTCGAATTTGAACGGCCTGGATTCCTTGCTGTCGATCGTTCAAATGCCGGGAGGCATTCCGGTAGCGACTGTTGCGATCGGCAATGCTGGCGGCACGAACGCCGGCTTGCTGGCGGCTCAGATCCTGGGCGCATTCGACCCGGACGTTCAAGCCCGTGTCCAAGCTCGCCGTGACCGGATCAAGGCGGAAGTGCTGGAAAGCAGTGAGACGTTATGATCGAAGGAACGGATAAGGCGAGCCGTGCTGCTTCACTTCATGACAAAACGATTCTACCTGGAGCGACGGTGGGCATTCTTGGCGGCGGACAGCTGGGACGCATGCTGGCGAACGCAGGAAGCGCCATGGGCTATCGGTTCGTAGCGCTCGATCCGACGCCGGACTCTCCGATGGGACAAGTTGCGGAGCAGATCGTCGCTGCGTATGACGATCGTGATGCTGCTCGCGAACTGGCGGCCCGCTCAGACGTTATTACGTATGAGTTCGAGAATGTAGACGCCGATGTGGCGGCAATGCTCATGTCGGAATCGTATGTGCCGCAAGGCAGCGAGCTGCTCTATACGACGCAGCATCGCCTGCGCGAGAAACGTGCCATTGAAGCGTCGGGTGTCCGCGTAGCTCCCTACAGCGAGATTCGCAGCAGCGAAGAGCTTCGCGAAGCGGTAGGGCGCTTCGGAACGCCATGTGTGCTGAAGACGGCGACCGGCGGCTACGACGGAAAAGGCCAATGGGTCATTCGCGATCTGTCGGAGACGGACGAAGCATTTGCTGCCTTGTCCAAGGCGGGCACGCAGCTGGTGCTGGAGCAATTCATCGATTTTGCGATGGAAATTTCGGTTATCGCGGCTCGCAGCTCGAATGGAGAAATAAAAGCTTTCCCGCCTGCGGAAAATATTCATGTGGAAAATATTTTGCATCTGTCGATCGTACCGGCTCGATTGGAGGACAAGGTGCTTCGCGAAGCGGAGCGGCTTGCGGTAAGGCTGGCTGAGGGACTTGGCGTCGTGGGCCTGATCGCGGTCGAGATGTTCGTTACGCAAGGCGGCGAGCTTTATGTAAACGAGCTTGCGCCGCGCCCGCATAACAGCGGCCATTATACGATGGAAGCTTGTCGTACATCGCAGTTCGAGCAGCATATCCGCGCGGTATGCGGATTGCCGCTAGGAGATACGGGGCTGTTGACTCCCGTCGTTATGGTGAACGTGCTGGGCCAGCATGTCGAGCCGCTGCTTGAGAGGCTGGCTGTGAAGGATGAAGCGGCAGAGCGGCTGAACCTTGCGCCGAAGGTGCATTTGTATGGAAAAAAAGACGCTGTCTACAAACGGAAGATGGGGCATGTCAATGTGCTCGCAGAATCAACGGAAGCAGCGCTTGATTGGATAAATGAAACTAAGATTTGGAAGGTGTGAGGGTTCATGTTAGATCGTTACAGCAGACCGGAAATGAGAGCCATCTGGACCGAGGAGAACAAATTCAAGGCTTGGCTGGAAGTTGAGCTATGTGCGTGTGAAGCATGGTCGGAGCTAGGTATTATTCCGAAGGAAGATGTAGAAGCGCTGCGCAAATCCGCAAGCTTCGAGATTGACCGCATCTATGAGATTGAGCAAGAGACGCGTCACGATGTAATTGCATTCACGCGTGCTGTATCGGAGACGGTAGGACCGGAGCGCAAATGGGTTCACTATGGACTGACTTCGACGGATGTCGTTGATACGGCGACGGGCTACTTGCTTCTCCAGGCAAACGAGATTTTGCTGAAGGACATTGAGCGCTTCATCTCGATCCTTCGCGAGAAGGCTATCCAGTATAAAGATACCCCGATGATGGGACGTACGCATGGCGTTCATGCCGAGCCAACGACCTTTGGCCTGAAGATGGCGCTGTGGTATGAAGAAATGAAACGGAACCTGGAGCGCTTCAAGCATGCGGCGAACGGCGTACAGTTCGGCAAAATGTCCGGCGCTGTCGGCACTTATGCCAACATTGATCCGTTCGTTGAGCAATTCGTATGCCAGAAGCTGGGCATTACGGCAGCTCCGATCTCGACACAGACGCTGCAGCGCGATCGTCATGCGGAATATATGGCGACTATCGCTTTGATCGCAACATCACTGGACAAATTCGCTACTGAAATTCGCGCTTTGCAGAAGAGCGAATTCCGCGAGGTGGAGGAGCCGTTCGCGAAGGGACAAAAAGGCTCGTCGGCTATGCCGCACAAGCGCAACCCGATTGGCGCCGAGAATATGTCCGGCCTGTCCCGCGTCATCCGTGGCCATATGCTGACTGCATACGAGAACGTGCCGTTGTGGCATGAGCGCGACATCAGCCATTCGTCCGCTGAGCGCGTCATCCTGCCAGATTCCACGATGCTGCTGAACTACATGCTGAACCGTCTGGGCAACATTATTAATAATTTGACCGTATTCCCGGAAAATATGAAGCGCAACATGAGCGCGACGTACGGCGTACCGTTCTCCGGCCGCGTACTGACGAAGCTGATCGACAAGGGCTTCAGCCGCGAACAGGCATACGACACGGTTCAGCCGCGTGCGATGCAAGCTTGGGAGGAGCAGCGCCAGTTCCGCTCCATCATCGAAGAAACGACTGAAATTACATCGGTGCTTAGCGCCGAAGAGATTGACGATTGCTTTAACCCGGCATGGCATCTGAAGCATGTCGATACGATATTTGCACGTTTGGGCTTGAACTAAGGGGGAGTTGGCGTTCATGGCTGTTCAATCGCAAGCTTTGTCCACCGCTGTGGATTATGTGAAAGCTCCGCTTGTCTACAAAGGCAAGGTACGCGAGCTGTATGATCTGGGAGAGCACTTCCTGATCGTCGTTACAGACCGCATCTCGGCATTCGATTATGTGCTGGACCCGGCTGTTCCGGATAAGGGCAATGTGCTTAACCGCCTGTCCGCTTTCTGGTTCGACGTGACGAAGGAGATGCAGCCGAATCACGTTGTGCATACGGATGTAGCGCTGCTGGGCGATGTCATTACTGAGCCGGAGCTGTTGAAAAACCGGATTATGGTGACGCGCAAGGCCGAGCGCATCGATATCGAATGTGTGGTGCGCGGCTACATTACGGGGGGCGGCTGGAGACAATACCAGTCGACATCCGCGATCAACGGCATTGAGCTGCCGGAAGGCCTGCGCAAAAACGAGCGTTTCCCGGAGCCGATCTTCACTCCGGCCGCAAAAAATGATGTCGGCCACGACGAAGACATCTCGTTCGAGCACATGAGCGAGCTCGTCGGAGCCGAGCTGGCTGCCGAGCTTCGCGACCGCAGCCTGGAGCTGTACCGCTTCGCGCATGAGTATTGCAAGGAACGTGGCATCATTCTCGCAGATTGCAAATTCGAATTCGGACTTATCGATGGCAAAGTGATTCTGATTGACGAGATTTTCACGCCGGATTCCTCGCGCTTCTGGTCCGAGGGGAACTACGCGTTCGACGTGGAGATCGACAGCATGGACAAGGAGCCGGTCCGCACGTACCTGCTCGGCTCTGATTGGGACCGCAACAGCATGCCGGACCCGCTGCCGGCGACGGTCGTCATCGCGACGACAGCCCGCTATCGCGAGATCTACCGCCGCCTGACCGGCGGCGAGCTGAAGTAGCCAGCGCGGATTGCGCTGCAAGCTGCGCTGGGGCGCTGGGGCGCTCTAAGCCGAGAAACTCGGCTTGCAGGCCTCGCTAGCCGCGCGGGAGGCGCTCTAAGCCGAGAAACTCGGCTTGCAATTGCTACTTCAGTTACTGTTAGTTCAATTAAGTCGGCCCAACCGACTTAAAAGCTCCAGATGCACCACAAACGTTCAAATAGGTCGATAAAACCGACTTATTTGACTCAGAACGAGCAGCGGTGGTTAAATAAGTCGGCCCAACCGACTTAATCCATTCCGCATCAGCTCAATGATCCAATAAGTCGCTCCAACCGACTTAGTCGGTCCGAGAGCCACACTAACTAGTTTTCAAGTCGGTCTCACCGACTTAAATACACTGACGCGCAAAGCACGAACCATGCAACTTACCACCCTGCCGTCGAATCGCAAGCCATACGACTACACTTATCCAAAATTCAACCATATTCAGGAGGCAATTATGAAGGCAACCGTCTACGTCACGATCAAGGAAAACGTTTTGGACCCGCAAGGAACAGCTGTACAAGGCGCGCTTCATTCCATGGGCTTTGCAGAAGTAGGCAAAGTACGTATCGGCAAGTATCTCGAGGTTGAGCTGGACACGAACGACCGTGCTGAAGCGGAAGCGCGTTTGAAAGAAATGTGCGAGAAGCTGCTGGCGAATACGGTTGTAGAAGATTACCGCTTTGAACTGGAGGGATAAGAGACATGAAGTTTGCCGTAATCGTATTTCCAGGCTCCAACTGTGACATTGATTGCTACAAGGCGGTAGAGTCCACGGTCGGCCAACAGGTCGATTATGTGTGGCATACTGCGACTGATCTGTCCGCATATGACGCCATTCTGGTGCCGGGCGGCTTCTCCTATGGCGACTACCTTCGTTGCGGCGCAATCGCACGTTTTGCGGACGTTATGAGCGAAGTGAAGAAAGCAGCCGAGCAAGGCAAGTTCATTCTTGGCATTTGCAACGGGTTCCAAATCCTGACGGAAGCGGGCTTGCTGCCTGGCGCTCTCATTCGCAACACGGGCTTGAAATTCCGTTGCCATGGCACGCCTCTTGAAGTGGTAAACAACACCAACCCATTCACGAACCAATTCTCGCAAGGCGAGATTATCGATATTCCTATCGCTCACGGCGAAGGCAACTACTACTGCGACGACGAGACCTTGGCTGAGCTGAAAGCGAACGATCAGATCATTTTCCGTTACGCAGGCGACACGAATCCGAACGGTTCCGTCGACAACATCGCAGGAATTAGTAACAAAGCAGGCAACGTAGTCGGTATGATGCCGCATCCAGAGCGTGCGGTTGATCAACTGCTCGGCTCGGAAGACGGCAAACGGATGTTTACATCGATTTTGAATGCATGGAGGGAACAACATGGCGCAGCAGTTAACGGCTAAGGAGCCGACAGCGGAACAAATCGCGGATCAACGCATTTACACGCAATTCGGCGTGACAGACCATGAGTATGACCTGATTTGCGGGTTTTTGGGCCGCAAGCCGAACTACACGGAGATTGGCGTGTTCAGCGTCATGTGGTCGGAGCACTGCTCCTATAAGAACTCCAAGCCTATTTTGAAAAAATTCCCGATCACCGGACCGCGCGTCCTGATGGGACCTGGCGAAGGCGCGGGCATCGTCGACATCGGCGACAACCAAGCAGTCGTGTTCAAAATCGAATCGCATAACCATCCATCGGCGGTTGAGCCTTACCAAGGCGCTGCTACGGGTGTAGGAGGCATCATTCGTGACATCTTCTCCATGGGTGCGCGTCCAGTCGCTTTGCTGAACAGCTTGCGCTTTGGCAACCTGAACAATGATCGGGTGAAATACCTGTTCGAAAATGTAGTCAGCGGCATCGCAGGCTACGGCAACTGTATCGGCATCCCGACGGTTGCAGGCGAAGTCATGTTCGACGAGAGCTACGAGGGCAATCCGCTCGTTAACGCGATGTGCGTAGGCTTGATCGATCATGATAAAATCCAGCGTGGCGTGGCAAAAGGCGTCGGGAACCCTGTGTTCTACGTCGGACCGGCTACGGGCCGCGACGGCATTCACGGCGCGACATTCGCATCGGTTGAACTGTCTGAAGAATCGGAAGAAAAGCGTACCGCTGTCCAAGTTGGCGATCCATTCATGGAGAAGCTGGTTATGGAAGCAACGCTTGAGTTGATTAACTCCGGCATCGTGCTTGGCATTCAGGATATGGGCGCAGCAGGCCTGACATGCTCCAGTGCGGAGATGGCTTCCAAGGCGGGCAACGGCCTTGAGCTGTACCTGGACGAAGTTCCTCAACGCGAGACAGGCATGACACCTTACGAGATGATGCTGTCTGAATCGCAAGAAAGAATGCTGTTCGTTATCGAGCCGCAGCATGAAGAGCAAGCGAGAGAGATTTTTGACCGCTGGGGCATTATTTGTGCCAAAGTAGGCAAAGTAACGGACGACGGACGTCTGCGCTTGTTCCATCAAGGCCAAGAAGTGGCGGATATGCCGGTCAAAGCTCTCGTAGACGAGTGCCCGGTATATAACAAGCCTTCTGCTGAACCTGCTTACTTCCGCGAAAGCGCATCGGTCGACACAGCCGCTTTTGCAGAAATTACTGACCTGAACGGTGCCCTTGAGAAAGTGCTGGCTTCTCCGACGGTCGCGAGCAAAGAGTGGGTTTACAACCAATATGATTACATGGTTCGTACGGCAACGGCTGTTCAGCCAGGCTCCGACGCAGCTGTCGTCACGATCGACGGCACGCGCAAAGCGCTGGCAATGACAACGGATTGCAACGGACGTTACGTATTCCTTGATCCGGAAATGGGCGGACGCATTGCAGTTGCGGAAGCAGCGCGCAACATTGTCTGCTCCGGTGCTGAGCCGCTCGCAGTTACGGACAACCTGAACTTCGGCAGCCCGGAGAAGCCGGAAGTATTCTGGCAGCTGGAGAAATCCGCAGACGGCATGTCCGAGGCTTGCGTGGTGCTGGATACGCCGGTTATCGGCGGCAACGTTAGCTTGTACAACGAGAATGCCAAAGGTGCGATCTACCCGACGCCGGTTATCGGCATGGTAGGCCTTGTGCATGATCATGACCATATTACGACACAAAAATTCAAAGCTGAAGGCGATGTCATCATCCTCGTCGGCGAGACAAAAGCAGAGTTCGGCGGCAGCGAGCTGCAATACGTGCTGAACGGCGCTGCTTCCGGCAGACCACCAATGATCGATCTGGCTGTTGAGAAGAACGTACAGGGCACTGTCCTTGGCGCTATTCAAAAGGGTCTGGTCGCGTCAGCGCATGACTTGTCCGAGGGCGGCATCGCTGTCGCGCTGGCTGAGTCCTGCATTAGCGGCCGCATCGGCGCAAGCGTATCGCTGACAAGCGACCTGCGTCCTGACCATTTGCTATTCAGCGAATCGCAATCCCGTATCCTGCTGTCGGCTAAACCGGATCAAGCAGACGCTTTGACGGCTTGGCTGTCGGAGCAAGGCGTGGCGCATGCGACAATCGGAACCGTAACAGGCAGCAGCCTGACCATTAACGTCAATGGCAAAGCCGGCATCAATGCGCCGGTACAACAACTGGAGAAGGTTTGGAAGGATGCGATTCCATGTCTGATGAAATAAAGTCTGTTCCATGGTTATGGACAGGCGATCATTATAACGAGGGCATCGGCCGTGACGATATTTTTGACAAGCTGCGTGAGGAGTGCGGGGTGTTCGGCGTATTCGGACATCCTGACGCGGCAGGCTTATCTTATTATGGACTTCACGCTCTGCAGCATCGGGGCGAGGAGAGCGCAGGCATCTGCACCGCGGATTCGAAGGATGGCGGCAAGTTCAATTATTTCCGCGACATGGGACTGGTGAAGGAAGTATTCACGAAGGACCGGCTGGACTTGCTCTCCGGCGACCGCTCCATTGGACATGTCCGCTATTCCACTTCCGGTGAAAGCCAGCTGGGCAATGCTCAGCCGCTGATCTTTCGCTATCGTGACGGCGATCTTGCGGTTGCAACGAATGGCAACATCGTCAATGCGCCGGAAATTCGCCGAGAGCTGGAGATGAGCGGCTCCATCTTCCAAACATCCAGCGACACGGAAGTAATCGCGCATTTGATCGCTCGGTCGTCCAAAGATTTTGTGACGGCGGCGAAGGAAGCACTGCAGCGCATCGTTGGAGGATTCGCATTCCTCATCATGACGAACGACAAGCTGCTCGTTGCTTCAGACCCCCATGGCTTGCGCCCGCTTGCGATGGGTCGTCTGGGAGAAAGCTATGTATTCTCTTCCGAGACTTGTGCATTCGAGACGATCGGCGCAGAGTATGTGCGTGACGTTCAGCCTGGCGAGCTGTTGATTTTGGATGACAGCGGCCTTCAAATCGATCGCTATGCAACGATTGAGCGTCGCGCAACTTGCGCGATGGAATATATTTATTTTGCCCGCCCGGACAGCGATATTAACGGCATCAATATTCATTCCGCACGCAAGCGGATGGGACAGCAGCTCGCTATCGAGTCCTTTATGGACGCGGATATCGTGACTGGCGTGCCGGATTCCAGTATTTCTGCCGCAATCGGCTATGCCGAGCAGACGGGTATTCCTTATGAGCTTGGCCTTATCAAAAACAAATATACGGGACGCACATTTATCCAGCCGTCCCAGGAGCTGCGCGAGAAGGGCGTTAAGATGAAGCTGTCTGCCGTCCGCAAAGTCGTGGAAGGCAAACGCGTTGTCATGATCGATGATTCCATCGTGCGCGGCACGACTTCCCGCCGCATAGTCAATCTGCTTCGCGAAGCGGGAGCGACTGAAGTGCATGTGCGGATTACATCGCCGCCATTCAAAAACCCTTGCTACTACGGCATCGACACACCGGACCGCAAGGAACTGATTGCATCATTCCGCACCGTTGAGGAGATTTGCCGAGAGATCAATGCAGACTCGCTGGCGTTCCTCAGCGATGATGGATTTGTCGATTCCGTCGGCGGCAACGAAGGCGCGTACAATCGCGGCATGTGCCTAGCTTGCTTCGACAACGACTACCCGACACCAGTGAACGAAGAGTCGGACAAAAGCTGCAGCTGCTAACTGGCGGAGCAGCTTCTAAGCCGAGAAACTCGGCTTACAGCACACGCAACATACGTTTAAACGGTTGAACTAGATATTAAAGGAGTGGACCCATTTGTCAGAAGCGTACAAAAAGGCCGGCGTTGACATTGCGGCAGGCAACGAAGCCGTCGAACGGATGAAGAAGCATGTGAAGAGAACGTATCGTCCTGAAGTCATGGCAGAGCTGGGCGGCTTCGGCGGCCTGTTCGGTCTGAACAAGGACAAGTATGAAGAGCCGGTGCTCGTATCGGGTACGGATGGCGTCGGTACGAAGCTGATGCTGGCTTTTGCGATGGATAAGCATGATACGATCGGCATCGATGCGGTCGCGATGTGCGTCAACGATATTATCGTACAAGGCGCAGAGCCGCTCTTCTTCCTCGACTATCTCGCATGCGGCAAAGTTGTGCCGGAGAAGATCGAAGCGATCGTCAAAGGCATCTCCGAAGGCTGCGTGCAAGCCGGTTGTGCGCTGATCGGCGGAGAGACGGCGGAAATGCCGGGCATGTATTCCGTAGACGAATATGATATGGCAGGGTTCACGGTCGGCATCGTCGACAAGAAAAAAATGATCGATGGCTCCACCATCAAGCCGGGCGACGTTGTTCTGGGCTTTGCGTCGAGCGGCATTCACAGTAACGGCTTCTCGCTCGTTCGCCGTCTGTTGCTGGAAGAAGCGGGTTACTCGCTGGATCAGCAGCTGGATGAGCTTGGCGGAGCGAAGCTTGGCGACGTGCTGCTTGAGCCAACGCGCATCTATGTGAAGCAAGCTTTGGCGCTGATCGAGAAAGTCAACGTCAAAGGCATGGCACATATTACGGGCGGCGGCTTCATCGAGAATATTCCGCGTGTACTGCCTGAAGGCGTAAATGTGGAAATCAATTACGGTTCATGGCCGATTCTGCCGATCTTCGGCCTGATGCAGGAAAAAGGGAGCATCAGCAACCGCGATATGTTCACAACATTCAATATGGGCATTGGCCTGGTCATTGTCGTTCCGGAAGAGCAAGCGGAGCAGGCGCTTAGCGTCGCTGCCGAGCTTGGCGAAAAAGCGTACCGTATCGGTACGGTAACGGAAGGCAGCCGGATCGTAACGTTCCAAGGAGCTGACGTATAATGGCGGCGCTTCGCATCGCGATATTCGCGTCGGGACAGGGGACGAACTTCCAGACGATTGCCGATGCGGTGCGGGAGGGGAAGCTCGATGTTACAATCGAGCTTCTTGTTTGTGACAAGCCGTCTGCTCCCGTCATCCAGCGGGCGTCGCAAGCGGGAGTAGACGCCTTTGTATTCAAACCCAAGGATTACCCGTCACGCGAGGCTTACGAGAGCGAGATTCTGGAGGAGCTGCGGGCACGCCAGGTGGATCTGGTCGTCCTGGCCGGCTATATGCGGATTCTGACGCCTACGCTGGTCGAGCCTTTCATGGGCCGCATGATTAATATTCACCCTTCGCTCCTGCCATCGTTCCCGGGCATTAATGCCATTGGTCAAGCGCTGGAGCATGGTGTGAAGGTTACAGGCGTTACTGTTCATTATGTGGATGGCGGTCTGGATAGCGGTCCGATTCTTGCACAGACGGCTGTCGCCGTTACGGAAGAGGATGACGAGGCTTCCCTTACCGTCCGCATTCAGCAGGCGGAGCGGGAGCTGTATCCGGAAGCTATCAGGCTGATCGCGCAAGGCGCTATCACGATCGAGGGTCGCAGGGTGGCTGTTGGCAAGAGCCAGTAGCATGCATGAATCTGGCTCAACATGAATTCCGGAAGCAAAGCTTCAAAGCGAAGCTATTCAATAGAACAAGTTTTTATTCGATTCAACAACTTGTTATTCAAGAGAACAAGTTGTTATGAGCTCACTCAGAATGTATAGAAAGACAAGGCAGCATCAATTCCAATTGATCAAATAAGAGGAGGACATTGGCGTGGCTATTCGCAGAGCGTTAATTAGCGTTTCCGACAAAACGGGCATTGTAGAGTTTTCCAGAGAACTTGCGAACCAAGGCGTACAAATTATTTCGACAGGGGGCACGTTCAACCTGTTGCAAAAGGAAGGCGTACCGGTCATCGGCATATCCGACGTGACGGGCTTCCCGGAAATTCTCGACGGACGCGTCAAGACGCTTCACCCGGCTGTCCACAGCGGTCTGCTGGCTGTTCGTGATGATGAAGAGCATCAGAAGGCGATGAAGGAGCTTGGTCTGGATTACATCGACCTTGTTATCGTTAATCTGTATCCGTTCAAAGAAACCATCGCCAAGCCGGATGTTACCTATGAGGATGCCATCGAGAACATCGATATCGGCGGTCCGACAATGCTCCGTTCCGCTGCGAAAAACCACGCTTTCGTAACCGTGGTCGTAGACGCTTCCGATTATGCTTCCGTTCTGGAAGAAGTGAAGGCGCAGGGCGACACGACGCTTGAGACGCGCAAGCGCCTCGCGGCGAAAGTATTCCGTCATACGGCATCTTACGATGCGCTTATCTCCGACTACCTGTCGAAGCAGACGGGCGAGCCGCTGCCTGAATCGTATACGGTAACCTACGAGAAGGTGCAGGAGCTTCGTTATGGAGAGAACCCGCATCAGAAGGCTGCTTTCTACCGCAAGCCGCTTGCCGCTTCCGGCAATGTGACGACAGCGGAGCAGCTTCACGGCAAAGAATTGTCCTACAACAATATCAATGATGCGAACGCAGCGCTTGCGATTCTGAAGGAATTCGACGAGCCGGCTGTTGTAGCGGTTAAGCATATGAATCCTTGCGGTGTGGGCATCGGAGCAACGATCCATGAAGCCTACCAAAAAGCGTATGAAGCAGACCCGACGTCCATCTTCGGCGGCATCGTAGCGGCGAACCGCACAATTGGCGCAGATACGGCTGAGCTGCTGGGCAGCATCTTCCTGGAGATCATTATCGCGCCGGACTTCACGCCGGAAGCGCTGGAGATTTTGACGAAGAAAAAGAACATCCGCCTGATGAAGCTGGGTGAGCTGAAGGCAGCTGCTGAGCGCAAGCCGGAATGGCTCGTAACCTCGGTGGACGGCGGCATGCTCGTACAGGAGAGCGACGTTCACAGCCTGGCAGAAGCGGATCTGAAGGTGGTCACGAACCGCAAGCCGACGGAAGAAGAGATGAAGCAGCTGCTATTCGGCTGGAAAGTCGTTAAGCATGTGAAGTCCAATGCGATCCTGCTGGCGAAGGACGATATGACGGTAGGCGTAGGCGCAGGCCAAATGAACCGTGTAGGCGCAGCTCGCATTGCGATCGAGCAAGCTGGCGAGAAAGCTGCGGGTTCCGCACTGGCATCCGACGCGTTCTTCCCGATGGGAGACACGGTAGAGCTGGCGGCCAAAGCGGGCATCACAGCGATCATTCAGCCAGGCGGCTCCATTAAGGACGAGGAATCCATCGCAGCGGCTAACGCCAACAATATTGCCATGGTGTTCACAAGCGTAAGACACTTCAAGCACTAAGATGCGGGTATCAGCATCAATTTAGCAAGCTAAGGGACGATGGATAAGGTAGAACTGGATGAGCGCTGTAGGTCCCTGAGCAGCGCTCGATCCTTTTTCTCCGAAAGAAAAGTTCCGTTTAAACTTTTTGGGAGGTTTGCGAAAATGCGTATTTTGGTTATTGGCGGCGGCGGACGCGAGCATGCGATCTGTTGGGCACTGAAGAAAAGCGAAAAGGTGAAGGAGCTGTACTGCGCGCCGGGCAATGCCGGTATCGCGCAAATTGCGGAATGCGTGCCGTTGGCGGTATCTCAATTCGACGAACTGACCCAATTTGCAAAGGATGCGGCCATTAATCTCGTATTCGTAGGTCCGGATGATCCGCTGGCAGACGGCATCGTAGACGCTTTCGAAGCGGCTGGCATTCCGGCCTTTGGTCCGAACAAGGCGGCAGCTGAGATTGAGGGCAGCAAAATCTTTATGAAAAACCTGCTCAAAAAATATGATATCCCAACGGCCAAATACGAGACGTTCACGGATTATGAGTCGGCACTGGCTTATTTGAAGGAGCAATCGACACCGATTGTAATCAAAGCGGACGGACTTGCGGCAGGCAAAGGGGTAACAGTCGCAGCGACACTGGAGGAAGCTGAGCAGGCTCTGCGCGAAGCGATGGTGGACAAGGTGTTCGGCGACGCGGGCAACCAGATCGTCATCGAGGAATTCCTGGAGGGACAGGAGATGTCCATCTTGGCGTTCGTGGACGGCGAGACGGTGAAGCCGATGGTACCGGCGCAAGACCATAAGCCGATCTTCGACGGCGACAAAGGTCCGAACACAGGCGGCATGGGTACATATACGCCGCTGCCGCATATTGAGCAAAGCATTATCGACGAAGCAATCGTCAACATCATTAATCCGACGGCGAAAGCAATGGTGAGCGAGGGACGTCCGTTCCGCGGCGTATTGTTCGCAGGTCTGATGATTACGAAGGACGGTCCGAAGACGATTGAGTTCAATGCGCGCATGGGCGATCCGGAGACTCAGGTTGTATTGCCAAGGCTGAAGACCGATCTCGTTGACATTGTGCTTGCAGCGATGAATGGCCGCTTGGCTGATTTGGACATTCAGTGGAGCGACGAGGCGGCAGTGTGCGTAGTGGCTGCATCTGAAGGGTACCCGGCTTCTTATCCGAAGGGCCGCGTGATTACAGGCATCGCGGAAGCGGAAGCGCAGGGAGCGCTCGTATTCCATGCCGGTACGGCAATGAAGGATGGAGAGCTGGTCACAAGCGGCGGACGCGTGCTTGGCATCGTCGGACGCGGCCGCGATATCGCAGAGGCGCGCGCAAGAGCATACGAGGCAGCGAGTGTTATCCAGTTCGAAGGCAAGCAGAACCGCACGGATATTGCGGCGAAGGCGCTTGTATAGTTTCTTTTATATGCAACATAGTTGAGGCTGCATGGATAGCCATGACTACGAGACGCCCTGAGTTCGACAGAACCTGGGCGTCTTTTTGTTGGGAACCGATTCCTTTTTTGTCTACTCGACTCGAATGGTGTTACTAATTTGTAACTCTCTCATTCTTCTAATCTACTATCATAGAGATATCAGCGGAATAGAAGGTGAATAAGATGAAAACAAGAAAAAAACAACAGCGCAGACTGGCAGCTTTCATCATTTTGGTCGCAATTGTCGCATGGGTAGGAGGATGTACGGCTGGTAGCTCATTCGGCTTATCGGCTATCATTCCGTCGAAGGAAAATGGTTCGCAAATCATCGGAGAGCATGCTTCGGGAGGGGGGAATAACGTTGACAAAGGAGGCACAACCACCGGTTATGTGCCTGGAGACAGCGAGGAAAGTGGAAACGGCAGCAATGGACAGTCAGGTGGGCAGGAAGGCAATAACGTAAAACCTGGAAATGGCGGCAGTAATGGTCATACAGGAGAGCAAGGCAACGGAAGCAAGGATGGGCAAGGTAACACTAACCATGAAAATACGAACCCGGATGATAAGGGCGGAACGACCGGCTCTGAATCGAAGGGAAATGAACATAACGGCAATACCGCTGGCAATGAAGCCGGGAAGGGCCAAGAGGGCGGCAAGGATGTCGAGAAGCCGGCCGTCACACCGCCTGGAAAGGATGAGAAACGCGTCGCGCTTACGTTCGACGACGGGCCGGACTTGAAGTACACAACGGCCATACTGGATACATTGAAGGAGAAGGGTGTCAAGGCGACATTCTTCGTTGTAGGCACACAAGTGGAGAAATATCCGGAAATTATGAAACGCATTGAAGAGGAAGGCCATGCGATCGGCAATCATACCCAATCTCATAAGGATCTAAGCAAGCTGGACAAATCGGGTATCCTGTCTCAAATCAATGACGCTGACAAAGCGCTTAACGATGCTTTGGGCTGGACGCCGACCCTATTCCGTGCGCCGTACGGCGCTCTATCGGATACGCTGAAAAAAGTGATGAAGGAGCAAAATCGCCGCATGGTCGGCTGGACGGTGGACACCCGGGACTGGGCTGGAACGTCGGTCGCCGACATGAGAGACATGATTCGAAAAGAAACGAAGCCTAATGGTATAATATTGATGCATTCATTCGGCGGGAAACATATACGCAATACGGTAAACATGCTTCCGTACGTGATCGACGATCTTCGGAAGATGGGCTACACGATGGTCACCGTCGACGAGATACCTGAATAACCGCAAACCGAAAAGGAGACCCCATGGAGAAGCGCTTCCGGGTTCAAAACACATATTCACTTATCAGGAGCGGGAGCCGTGCATCCCTGCTCCTCTTCTCGTTGCTGGCGCTTGCGGTTGTCGCCGCTGGCTGCAGATATACGGCAGCCCCGGCTGACCTGCTGCAGAAGCCGGCTATCGCCAAGGACAAGGAGGAGCTGTCCGCTGCGATCGAGAAGGCGCTGCCCCGGTTCAGCATGCTGATGATTCCTCATCGCGATGATTACAGGGAAGCAATCCGGCTCCTCGATCTGAACGGCGACGGCGTCGAAGAAGCGGTCGTCACCTACTACAATGAATACAGCACGCCGGAGATTGTCGTACTTCGCCAGACCGAATACGGCTGGCGCCAGTCCGTTCTTGTGGAGCAGCCGCTGGCCAGGGATATCGCCTGGCTCAAGCTGGTGGATATGGACGGCGACGGAGAGTACGAGCTGCTCGTAGGCTGGATCGGCGCATTCGACAGTCCGAATGTGCTGGAGCTGTATTCCTTCAATTCCAAGGCTGTGCGCAACGATAAGGGCAGGCTGACGCTGAAGCCGCTTCAATCGCTGCCGTACAGCCAGGCGGAGGTCGGCGACTTAATGGGCAACGGCAGGCAGGAGCTAGTCGTTATCGATTCGCTGGGGACAAGCGGCGAGCTGGAGATGCCGTCACATTACCTCAGTATCTATTCGTGGCAAAAAAACGCGTTGAACCGCGTGCTGAACATGTCGCTGCCGCAAGGCACGAACGCATTTGAGCGGCTGCTTGTCGGCAAAGTATCGAAGAATCATAACGGCCTCTTGCTGGAAGGGGGCACAGGCGCCCACAGTATGTTGACTTATATGTATGCCTGGGAGAATCAGGAGCTGAAGCTGGTATACCCGAGTGAAAGGCTTGGCCTCGAAGGCTTTAGCGGAAGGCCCACCGTCAGCGGGGACATCAACGGTGATTCCATCATTGAGCTGCAATGGTCGAAGGAGTCGCCCGGCTATGAGGGCGTTCCTTATGCAGAGAGCATCTGGATGAACGAGTGGATGCAGTGGGACGGGAAGGATGAATTTCATGTCATTGCGGAACAATTTCTTGATTATACGTACGGCGTGAAGCTGGATATCCCGGAGGAGTGGACGGGCTCGTATACAATGGGGAGGCCCCCAGCCGCTTCCTATGGCATCGTAACCTTCGACTACTGGAACGAAGCCAAGGAGCTGAAGGCGGAGCTGGCGACGCTGTATGTCGTTCCCATTAAGCAATGGGGCAATGTTGAAGCGGCCTGGAAGGAAGAGCATCGTCCTTACCGGCAGCTCGCCCAGGACAGCGGCAATGTGTATCTGGTGTCCTTCGTAGCCGATGTGCCGGATACGCTTCCGGAGGAAGACAAAGAGATTTTTACGAATATGAAAAAGGCGGAGGCGCAGTTCGCTTCCTATTTGAAGATAGTACACGATGACAGAGATGAGTGGCGGTGAATCGATGCGTATCTTGTTATTGGAGGACGAAGAGTCCATACGCGGATTTGTTCGAATCAACTTGAAAAGAAACGAGATGGAAGTAACAGAGGCTGAGAACGGGGAGGATGCGCTTGCGCTTGCCGACTCGGAAGGGCCATTCGATATCGCGCTGCTGGATGTCATGCTTCCGACGATTGACGGCTTCGAGGTATGCGAGCGGCTGCGGGCGAAGTATCCCCGCATCGGGATCATTATGCTGACGGCCAAGTCGCAGGAGGAGGACAAGATTCGCGGACTGGAGCTTGGCGCTGACGATTATGTGCAGAAGCCGTTCAGTCCGGGAGAGCTGATCGCCAGAATCAAGTCGCTCCATCGTCGTATGCTGCCTTCATCCTCCCTTGAAGGCGATGAGCATGGCAGCGAGGAAGATGAGAGGGGCAACGGATTATCCGAACAGCAAGGCGGCGGTACCGGCGAGCCTGCGGGGCATACCGACGCTATCAAGAAGCTATATGTGGAGCGGGAGCTTGTCAGCGGGCGCTTCCGGCTGTCGGTATCAGAGAGAAGATTATGGAAGAACGACGAAGAGATTATTTTGACGCCTACGGAATGGACGCTCGTGCGGCTGCTCATGGAGCGGGAAGGGGAGAGCGTCAGCCGCGATCACATTCTGACTGAAGTCTGGGGCAGATATTATGTGGGCGATCTTAAGGTTGTAGACGTCAACATACGCCGAATCCGACAAAAAATTGAATCCAATCCTTCTGAGCCATCCGTCATCGAGACGGTATGGGGCTATGGCTACCGGTGGAAACGGAGCGTGCCGGAATGAGAAGCGTTCAGACCCGGATGGTATGGAGCTATCTGCTGCTTATTGTGCTCGTCGTCAGCGTGCTTGGCGCGGCCTTCACCGCGTTGATGTGGAATTACTATTACGGCAGCGCACAGAGCTCCGTTAAGCAGCGGGTGGAGTCTGCGATGGCGCTTCACAGCCGATCGCTGTCTTCGCTGACCTTGCAGGATCAGGCGGATTATTTGCTCCAGTACATGTCAGAGGGAGGGCCGACCCGCATTCAACTGCTGAACAGCGCAGGCGAACTGCGCATTGATTCGGACGGCTTCTCGCCGAATATCCGGTATGCGACAGGCGATGTGAAGACGGCGTCTACCGGCGAGACGGGGAGTTGGACCGGCGTTGATCCCTACTTCGGCGAACGTGTCATATCGGTGACGGCGCCACTCTGGAACGAAGCGAGAGTGGTATCAATGATCCGCTATACGTCTTCGCTACAGCAAGTGGATGATATGGTCGCCCAGTTGATCCGAATGACGTTCATTGTGGGCGTTGCGGTCGTTCTGTTGTTCCTTGGCCTTAGTCTATTCCTTGCTCAGCGGATCGTTATGCCGATTCGAGAGCTGACCAGAGCTGCCCGGTATATGGCGGAGGGGGATTGGTCGAAGCGTGCCTCTAAGCGAAGCCATGACGAAATCGGCCAGCTTGCGGAGACGTTCAATACGATGGTGAGCGAGCTCAACAAGAGGGAGAAGCTCAAAAACGACTTTATCTCCTCCATCTCCCATGAGCTCCGTACGCCTTTGACCTCCATAAAGGGCTGGAGCGAGACGTTGAAGGAGAGTGAGCCGAAGGAGGATGACGAGGAGGTCAAGATGGGTCTCTCGATCATTAGCAAGGAGACAGAGCGGCTTGCGGGACTGGTGGAGGACTTGCTGGACTTCTCGAAGCTGTCTGCAAGTACGATGGAGCTGCATACGGAGACACTGGATTTGAACAGTCCGGTGAAGGAGACGGTACGCCAGCTCGCGGTTCGCGAGGAAGGGACGAAGGTGAAGCTGATTGCTACCTATGCGGGCAGTCCTCTAGTGGTGAATGGGGATGCGAACCGGCTCAAGCAGGTTATTATTAATCTGATCGACAATGCGTTCAAGTTCACGCCGGCAGAGGGGACGATTCGCGTATCGACTACCGTCGAAGAGACGTTGGCCGTCGTGACGGTCAGCGATACGGGGAGCGGGATTGCCCGGGAAGACCTCCCGCATGTCATGGAGAAGTTCTATAAGGCGAGCAACAGCCATGGCGGCTCCGGTCTGGGGCTTGCCATCTCGAAGGAGATCGTCGAGCTCCACGGCGGCAGGATGGCCATCGACAGTGAGCGTGGAGCCGGAACGATTGTGACGATTCATCTGCCACTCCTTCAGAAAGCTGACGGTTAAGGGTGAATTATTCTTTGTAGAACAGCAGCTTGCGGTTCGCAATGACGTAGATCACGGCAAGCAAGGCTCCCGCGCCTAACATGATAGACAGCCAATTTTCTTTGAGCCAAGCAATCCAGGCAGGCATATGGCACCTCCATATACAAGATGGGACCTCCAGTCGGAGGTCTTGTTTATTTGTTACCACAATAGAATTGATAAGATTTCCGCGGGTGTATCGGACCTATAAATTCGATTTGGCGATAAGACCCAGCTTATGCTTTCGAGGCGGGTTTGCTATGCAAACCTGTAGGTGGCTCATCTTTGTAAGGCCTCGATAGAAGCTTTCTCATAAGCCGGAGAAATCTTCTCTAGGTTGCCCCTTAGTGCCAGCGTGATATGCAGATACGAATCTTGGCGTTGACAGCCGAAGGGATCGGTGCTAGTATAGATTTAATTAATTCATAGTATACGGGTAGGAATTATTGTATATAAAAGCGGAGGTACGGACATGGAGAAGCAGTTGATATTACGACATGAGGGATTGGAGCTTACGGCAACGCTTCACTATCCGACTGAGATTGAGCCTAATAACGCAGGCAAGGATTCGGGCAAACGGCAAGCGATCATCATCTGCCACGGTTTCATCGGGAGCCGTGTTGGCGTAGATCGTCTATTCGTGAAGACCGCCAGAGCGCTGGCTGCGCAAGGCTCGTTCGTGCTTCGATTTGATTACGGCGGCTGCGGCGAGAGCAATGGCGATTATGGATCGCTGGGCTTCGACTCTATGGTGGATCAGACGCGAACAGCTATTGATTATATTGCCGGGATGGATTGCGTAGATCCCCGCCGCATCGTATTGCTTGGCCACAGTCTGGGCGGGGCGATATCCATTATGACCGCCGTGAAGGACAAACGGGTCAAACGGCTTGTGTTATGGTCTCCTGTCGCGTATCCGTTCAATGATATCGTGCGCATCGTAGGCCGCGACAGCTATGATGATGCGATCCAATCGGGAAGCACCGATCATGCGGGCTATACGCTGCAGCCGGTGTTCTTCGACTCCCTCATGCAGCATCAGCCATTTCAGTCTGCGACGCGCTTCGGCGGCGAGGTCCTGCTGGTGCATGGCACCAGCGATGACCTGATTCCGGTCGATTACAGCTTCCTGTATCAGAAGGTGTTCTGGACCCGCAGCGAGGGGCTGTGCGACAAGGAAATTATATTTCAAGCCAATCATACGTACTCCAGCCGCCCGCATCAGGAGGAAGCGATTCGCGTAACCTCAGAGTGGCTGGAGCGGCTTGACCGCCAGCAGCAAGAATGGCATCACTGGTCCATCTAGCTGCCGATTAATCAGTGCTGTCCCCTGACGCGTTCTCCTTCTGGAGAGCGCGTTCTTCTTTGGGCAGAGGCGTGGAGATTCGTTTGTATTTCCCGTTGTAGGGAATCTCGATGTCCACATTCAAGTGTCGTATGGAGTTATCCTTCACTACGATTTTGTTCCCGTTTTGCGAGATGCGCTTCCACTCCTTCACATCCTCATGCCACAGGCTCTTCCCCAGACTAAAGATGTCAACGCCATTCTTTACGCCCTCCAGCAAGACATCCCGAATCTGTCTCGATACCTTCTGCTCCGCCAGCTCTACCATCTCATTGTAGTTAAGCGGTTCATTGTATTCGTACATGGCTCCAAGCAGCTTGAGATTAATATCGAAGTAAACCTCGTCACCCTCGACGATGGGCTTGATCTTGATTTTCGGCCTGCCGATGCTCAGGTTCGCATATTCGATGCCATCCTTCTCGACAGTTAACGGCGCACGGTTCGTTCCCTTCTGCATCCATTGATAGCCACTCAGCTTGGTATGGCTGAAGAAGGACATATCTCCGTTGGTGGCGATAAAATAAATGCCGGCCATGGTCAGCATCTCTAAGGGCTTGCCGGTATCCTTCCACATGACGCGATTGATTCCGATAATCGGGAGACTTGCCGTCATAGCAGGTTCATTATAATCCGCGATGTACCGGAACATCTCAATCGGCGGGATAACGGAGTGCTGGTTGTAATTAGGCAGAGGGTTATGAAGGATCGTATACAGCGAAGACATATTGAACAGAGAAAAGGCTGCGAGCAGCTCCTCCATGGGGTCTTTGGTTGCATAAATCCACAAATTATAACGAACCTCAGGATAGCGGTTCAGCATATCAATCATCTTGATGCCTTTCGTCTTCAACGCTCGCTCGGATAAAATGATGGCGGATATATGTCCCCAGGTAATCGGAATTTGCGCAGAGCGGTACAGGTCGTTGACCGCATTGTTGAGTGTTGAGCCTTTGCCGCGACCGATGTAGGTAGTGGGTGTCGAGCTGTTCTTGCCGCCGGTCTCGCTTTTGGCAATATTGGAGAAATCGAGCATCTGGGCGTAGACGATAAACTGATGGTCATGATAATCAATGCCCAGCGCCTTTACGTACGACTTGCTCTCTACATCAGAAGCGCTCCAGCAGCCGCATAGCGATGTGGAGCAGAAGATCAGCAGAATCGCAATGGCTATCGGTCTTCTCAAGGCTTGTTCCCTCTCTTGTCAGGTTGTGAGGTGTTCAGATATTCCGGTCTTTTCTTTCTCCATTGGTAGGGCAGCCTGAATAATGCGGCCATCATCTCCCTCAGCTTCAGCGGTGCGGCTGGGGCCAGGTAAGGGACGCCAAAGGAGTACACATTGGACAAGTAGAGGACGAAGGCGATGACGGACAGAATGAACCCGTACATGCCCAGCGTCGCACCCATGAGAAAAGAGAAAAATCGGAGCAGAATCGTCGTGCTGGTCAGCGATTGATTGACAAGGGTTGACCCCGAGACGACCGTAATGGCGGTAATGACGATCATCATGGGGGAGACCAGCCCCGCCCGAATGGCTGCATCGCCGATAATAAGGCCGCCTACAACGGTCAAGGTCTGGCCGATCGAGCTTGGCAGCCTGACCCCGGCTTCGCGGAACAGCTCCATCAGGACCATGATAAAGAACATCTCCAGCGCGGATTCCATCGGCAATCCATGCCTGCCCATCGCAATAGTGGCCAGCAGCGGGAAAGGCACTTGATCGGAATGAAATGTCGTCAGCGCGATGTAGAAGCCGGGCAGAAAAATGGTCGTGAGCAGCCCGAAGAAACGAAGCATGCGGCCGATATTGGCGGACATGAACGGAAAGTAGGAATCCTCCGGCGATTTCATCAGCAGGAACAAATTGATCGGAGCGATGATGGCGGTCGGATTGCCGTCCACGATAATGATGAATCGCCCATTCAGCAAGCATTCCACAGCGAAGTCCGGCCTCCCTGTATAATGCGTCGGCGGAAACAGCGTAATCGGGCTTGATGCCAATAGCTCTTCCAGGTTGCCAGTGGAGATAATCTGCTCCACATCGATCTTGCTGAGCTTGCGGCGGATGTTGTCAATCGTCTCGATATTGGCGATATCGCTAATGTAGAGCAAGGCTGTTTTGGTCAGCGTTCGCGTACCCAGCACATAGTACTCACACGCCAGCGTATTCGTACGCAGCCGCTTGCGAATAAGCGCGACATTGGCGGACAGCTGCTCCGTAAAGCCGTCCTTCGGTCCGCGAATAGACACCTCGGTCGAGGACTCCTCCGGGGGACGGGAAGGAACGTTCGCGATATCGATCGTCCACATCGCTTGAAGGCTGGGCAGACAGAACACCAGATGGCCCTCGAAGACGTACGAAGCCAGCTTGAGCCGGTTCAGGCGGTCGCGGACGTAATCAAGCGAATTCCACTGAAGATCCGCCGCCATGTTAATCGCTTCACTGCGTATGAACTCGGTCTTGGCATAAACCCGTCTAAGCTCAGGCAAGACGATATCGTTAATCAAGTTCGTCTCGATCATGCCGCTGCAATAGATGAACAGGCCTGTTACCGTAGCAGGAGGAGTGCCGAACGAATGGTTGAAGATGATGACATCATTGCTAAGCTGGAACCAGCTGCGCAGCATGTGCTCGTCGAACGGTTTCGGAATATCTTCTCCATCATGATTGTGATCGGTCGAGATCATGGCGTCTGCTCTCCTTCCATCTGCTAATGAGGGAAGCGATCCCCAGCAATAACGTAATGCCAACGACATAGATCAGCAGCGCTGGAAAATGAATGTACTGCAAGTAAGCCAGCGTCTCATCATCCCGCCATGGGAGCATGGACAGCACGATCATAGCAAGCGTGACTATAGAGAGAACGACAAGGCGTTTCCTTGGCCTGCGCACATCCAGCATGTCGACGATCAAATAAAGGGTAATGGACACTCTGGCGAATGCGCCGCACAGCCATTGGTAGATGGACATAAAGTCGACATGCTGGAATAACGTGCCGAGAGTAAGCAGCTTCCATTGCTCGAAGGCCGTATGCCTCTGCTTGGCTGCCTCCGCCGGACCGAACTCGGCAATCGCGCCAATCGTAGGTCCCAGCGTCATGCTGACGAGAAACAAACCAAGCAGGAGGACATGCCACCATCGGAGCTTCGACTTCAGCTCATGCTGATACAGCAGCAAGATCCACGCTTCCAATAGCGCGGCAAGAACATAGATCAGACCGCTGCCGACCGGCTGCCATCCGTTCTCGAAGGCAGGCAAGAGCCTGCTGTAATCCTTGAACTTCATATTCGAGCTCATGACGAAATAGCCTAGCAGCAGAACGAGCGGCAGCAGGATGCTTGCCGTCATCGCAATCGACTTGATGCCGCCATAAGCGGCCATCATCGAGATAAGGGCTGCCGCAACGATAATGACAGGAAGCGGTGTCTGCTGCATATAGGTCGTAACCGTCCACATCGAGGTGTCATGAAGGGTGTAAGACCCCGATATAAAGAGGACCACAACGGCGGATAACCGGAACATCCATGCCGGTACAATGCCGAATTGTCTATCGATCCAGTCGGGGAGGCGTTGTCCCTTGAGGGCTCTCACAATACCGAAGATGAGAAATATCCATATCAGGAATATGGGCGCAGCGACCAGTACGGCCACCCAGGAGTCCCGCCCGGACACGCCAAGAATGACGGGTATCGCCATCACATGAGAGACGAGGCCGGCGCTTAAGATGAGAATGGAGAATGAAAGCCAGGTCGAGATTTGACCTCTTCCGCTGCTCATGTACGTACCTCGTTTCGATGGGAGATGGAGATAATTTGCTCAATTAATGGGATTTTAATCAATTAATCCGTAATTTTGTCGAGACAAGCCGGATCATCTGTGATTAAATAAAAATGAGGTGTAAGCGGATTCCAACAGGTATACGGATGATCTCCTATTAATCTAGTAAAGGCGGGTTTTAGAATGAAATTCGGATTGCGAACTTCGACGGCTGCCCTTCTGGCCAGTCTATTCCTACTCTTGGCGGCATGCGGCGGGGATAAAGCCGCTATTACCGATCCGACCGAATCGCCTGCCCCTATCGTGACAGATACGCCGACCCCTGATCCAACGCCGAAGCCGTTCTCGGCTCCGCTAACCGGTGTCGAACGGGATGATGAAGCCAAGGATCGCCCCATTGCGGTGTTGATTAACAACTTCTCGGCAGCCCGTCCGCAGTCTGGCTTGACGAATGCGGATGTCGTGTGGGAAGTGCTGGCGGAGGGCGGGATAACGAGACTTGTTGCGGTCTACCAGAGTACCGATGCGATGGAGGATACGATTGGTCCGATCCGAAGCAATCGGGCGTACCTGATCGATATTGCGGATACTTACGGGGCGATTATGGTTCATGCAGGCGGCAGCCCGGAAGCCTATGGCATTCTGCAAAAGCAAGGCAAGCCGTACCTGGACGAGATTACGAATGCAGGTCCTTATTATTGGAGAAGCAAGGAACGCAAGGCTCCGCATAATCTGTACTCGAATTTGGAGAAGATGCACCAGGGTGCAGAGAAGAAAGGCTACAAGAACGACTTGCCGGTAGCCACTTACCCCTTCACAGCAGAGGGCACCATTACAGGGAGTGTAGAAGCAGGCGCTGAATCCGCGACAAAAATCGACATCACGTTCTTAATGCAAAGCTATAAGGTCGGATACATATATGATGAAGCAAGCGGCTTGTACAAAAGAAGCATTAACGACGAGCCGCATATTGATTTGAATAACAATGAACAGCTCAGCGCGACCAATCTGGTTGTGTTCGAGACGGGACACAAAACGCTGGATAATGTCGGCAGGCTGTCGGTCGATCTGCAATCGGGCGGAGCGGGTTATCTGTTCCAGAAGGGCAAGCGGATCGATATCGAGTGGGTTCGCAGTCCGGACGGCATGATCCGGTTCAGCCAGGATGGCAGCGAGGTGTCGTTCCTGCCTGGCAAGACGTACATTCACATCGTTCCGAACAAGCCGGCACTGGCCGACCATGTGGTTCTAAATCAGCAATAAAAAGGTTGCAATGGGCAATACTAAGAACGTAGCGAGCCTGCCTCGCCAGCGTTCTGAAGATCGGCGAGAAGATGCGATCCCGGACGGGTTCGCATCTTTTTTCGTCATTTTTGGACAAAACTATATATTTTTATTGTTAAGGTTCAAGAAATATGATTAAATTTTTCATGAATGTTTACACTCCGTTAACAATTCGGTAGTAAACTGATTCAGGTATGTGTCACAGACAGCTTAACATTCTAAGTCGATAAGGGGATTGACATGTTCAAGAAGAAGGATATTTTCTTTAAAACGCTCGAGGAAATGGCAGACACAATCGTTGAGGCGACGGAATACTTTGCGAAAGGTGTATCCGATTTATCTGACGTAACGGCCTTCGCCAAAAGAATGAAGGAATTCGAGAGCCAATGCGACCAGTACACGCATACGATACTGAAGGAATTGAACAAAACGTTCATTACGCCAATCGAACGTGAGGACATTATGGCACTCACGACTTCCCTTGACGACGTGCTGGATGGCATCGAGGCTTGCGCCTCCCGTTTCGAAATGTACCATATTCGCGAGAAAGACGAGTACATTACGCTGTTCGCAGACGTTCTCGTACGTTCTACGCATCAGATCAAGAGCGCAATCTACCTGTTGACACAGAAAAAACTACTCGCGATCCGCGAGCATTGCATCGCTATCAATGAGCTCGAGAATCAAGGCGATGACGTGCTTCGTGTATCGATTACAACTTTGTTCGCTAACGTGAAGGACCCAATTGAGCTGATCAAGCGCAAGGAAATCTACGAAAGACTTGAGCAGACGACCGACTACTGCGAGGATGTAGCCAATACGCTGGAATCGATCATCATGCGCAATAGCTAACTTTAGGGAGTAGGGGTCGTCATTATGGAATTGTATGTGTTATGGATCGTTGTTTTTTTGGCGCTTTCTTTTGATTTTATTAACGGTTTTCACGACACGGCCAACGCGATTGCGACATCCGTATCTACTCGTGCGCTGAAGCCTAGAGTTGCGGTATTGATGGCCGCTGTTATGAACTTCCTCGGCGCGCTCACCTTTACAGGAGTAGCCAAGACGATCGGGGGCGGCGTCGCCAATCCCGCTGACTTGGAGTTCGGGGTCGAAATTGTCATTGCCGCGCTTCTTGCCGCAATAGCCTGGAATTTAATCACCTGGTGGTTTGGCATTCCTTCGTCCTCTTCCCATGCGCTGATCGGCTCCCTTGCCGGAGCGGTTATTGCGGGTGCAGGGATGGGCTCGATTAATGCATCGGGTTTTACCGATATCTTGAAAGCTCTGCTGATTTCACCGCTGATTGCTTTTACAGCTGGCTTTATTCTGATGTGGCTGCTTAAGAAGATATTTGCGAATGCAAGTCCACATAGCGTGAACAAAGGCTTCCGCTCCGGGCAGGTCATTACGGCCATGTTCCAATCCTTCTCGCATGGTACGAACGATGCGCAGAAAGCGATGGGAATTATCGTATTTGCCCTTGTCGCAGCCGGCATCCAGACGGATATGGACGTTCCGCTATGGGTTAAGATCTCCGCAGCGACAGCGATGGCGCTCGGAACCTCTGTAGGCGGATGGAAAATCATCAAGACGATGGGAACGAAAATATTCAAGATCGAACCGATCAACGGCTTTGCTGCTGATATGGGCTCTGCAGCGGTTATTCTGACTGCAACAATGCTTCACTTGCCTGTAAGTACAACGCATGTCATTACCTCGTCGATTCTAGGTGTGGGCAGCGCTAAGCGCTTCTCCGCTGTACGCTGGGGTGTTGCGGGCAGAATTCTGATCGCATGGGTCATTACGATCCCGATTACTGTTTTCCTTGCTATGATTTTCTTCTGGATCATTAAAGCGTTATTCCTGTAGTATCGGACTTCGTACGAAGACGAAGGACAGCTGGCGCCCGGTTAAGGGCGATAGCTGTCCTTCTTGCTTGCTCTAGATGGGATTAACGTCTTCTTTTTGTATTTCGTCGTCTGTTTGCCGTCCCGCTCTTGGATCTGCCGCTGCCTGTTCCGGTCCGGCGGCTCTTGCGCCTGGATGGTCTGCGGTCGCTGCTTGAGCTTCCTCCGCTGCTTTCCTTTGAGCCTTTTTTGCCGAATGAGGGTATCAATAATTTCGCAAGCGGTGCCATCTGCGTGATGCTGCCGAAGACCTTTTGGACCTTGGTAATGGTTGTTAATATGCCATCCAGGCCGCCCATCCGGTCGACAAAGCCTTTGATTTCATTCAGATTGGCCATACTGGTCAGATTAGAAAGCGAGAAGCCCTTCTTCGGCTGCACCTCGGGCGGCTGGCTCGGCGGTATAACGGCCGGCAGCAGGCTTGGGCTTGCCTGCGTCTGCGAGATATGGACGTTCTGCGGCGGCGCGGCATCGCCGTTATAAGGAAAGGCGCCTTGCTGGCCGTTATAAGGTCGGCTGAGTGGATTCTGCCCTTGCCGATGCGCATAATCCTGGTCACGCCCAGCGCCTCCACGGTTGCCGACGCCGGGATATTGATGATGATTCAAGGAGATCACAACCCTTTTTTTATTAGTCTATGGAATAGGCTAAGAGGTGGATTGGACGAATGCCCGGTTATGGAATAAAATTAGTGATATATGCCCTGTCGCAAGATGACAATGCCGCATCGGACGGGCCTTTCTTCTTACATCCTGTAAAGCGTGAATACGGTAACGTTTGAAAAAAAATCCTTAAACCTTTACAATGATAGCAATAGTACTCATGGGAGTGAATGCGAATGCAGCTGAAGAAGCTGAATGATAAAGCAATAGACCAACTATTTGAAGCGATCCTTACATTGAAATCGGTTGAGGAATGTTATGTTTTCTTTGATGATTTGTGTACGGTTAACGAGATACAATCTTTGTCGCAGCGTCTGGAAGTAGCCCGTATGCTTGGCAAAGGCAGCACCTATAATCAGATTGAAGCGGAGACAGGTGCCAGCACAGCGACGATCTCCAGGGTCAAGCGTTGTTTGAATTACGGCAACGATGGATATAAAATGACACTAGAGAGATTGGGCCGCTAGAAGGAAGGGCTCCACATGAATCCCGGCATTCTGGTCGTTAGTCACGGTTCCAGGGAAAAAAGTTGGGTCGACCTTATAGACGAAGCCGTACGCCAAGCATCGGGCAGCATTCATGTGCCCGTTGTTTCTGCGTTTTTGGAGATCGTTGAGGGCAGACTTATTCAGGATGGTATAGACGAGCTGGAGAGACAGGGAGTGACGGACATGTTCGTGCTCCCGTTATTCGTTTCTTCCGGCAGTACCCATGTCGATGAGATCGGTCAGGCGTTCGGATTTGCGCCGCTGACTGATTTTGAAGGAGACTTGGGTTTGTTTCGTGTGGAGGCGAATGTGCATTACGGCTCTCCCATTGATGATGACGAAGACATTGCAGAGATGTTATATTCGCATATTTCGAATCTGTCGACCTGCCCAGAGCGAGAGGCTGTGCTGTTGATCGGCCATGGCAGCAAGGAGCCAGTCTTCCATGAACGCTGGCAGGACGGATTGTCCGGGCTTGCAGAGCGTGTTCGAAGGCGCGGCGGATTCGGCAGGGCTGATTATGCCATGCTGCTCCCCGATCAGGCAGTGGGGAAGCTGGAGGCTCTTCAGGGGCAGGAAGATGTGGATGATGTCCTTGTCGTGCCTGTGTTCCTAAGCCAAGGCTATTTCACCAATAAAGTAATACCCGCAAGACTTGAAGGATTGGCCTACCGGTACAATGGCCGCGCCATGCTGCCTCATCCCGCAATCGAGAGATGGCTTCACCGGCAGATGGCAGGCTGGTTGTCCCGTAACGGTTATGGTTAGTGTTGTTCCATTAAGGAGGAGCGAGTTGCAATGAAACGCGCGAGGCTTATCTATAATCCGACGTCGGGCCGAGAAGAGATGAAACGACGGCTCCCGGATATTTTGCAGCGACTGGATCAAGGCGGTATCGAGGCGACTTGTCATGCGACAATTGGCGAAGGAGATGCGACGCTTGCCGCCGCTGATGCGGCAGATCGAGGCTATGACATGATCATTGCAGCGGGAGGTGACGGCACGCTCTACGAAGTCATCAATGGACTTGCGAATAAGCCGAATCGTCCGCCGCTGGGCATATTGCCTGTCGGGACGACGAATGACTTCGCACGCGCGACGGGTATCCCGAAGCATTGGGAATATGCCTGCGATCTGATCATCGGACAGTATACAAGACCTGTCGATGTAGGCGTGGCGAATGAGCGTTATTTCATTAATATTGCTGGCGGCGGGTCACTGACGGAGCTTACCTATGATGTGCCGAGCAAGCTGAAGACGATGGTTGGGCAATTGGCTTATTATATGAAGGGTCTGGAGAAGATGACACGCCTTCGCCCGACGGAGCTGAAGTTTGTAGCTGAGGGCGTGGGGGAATTCCATGACGAGTTCATGTTGTTCCTGATCTGCAACAGCAACTCCGTAGGAGGCTTCGAGCGGCTTGCGCCGGATTCCAAGATAGATGACGGCTTGCTGGACGTACTCCTGATTCGGAAGATGAATCTGGCGGAATTTATTAGGCTCGTCACGCTTGCTCTTCGGGGTGAGCACTTGTCTGATCCGCATGTCATTCATTTGCGCACGAATAGCCTGAAGGTAACGACACCGGATTATGTGCAGATTAATCTGGACGGCGAATACGGCGGCGTGCTGCCTGCCCACTTCTCGGTGCTTCCTTCGCATCTGCGCATCTTCGCGGACGAGACAGGCGAATCGACGTATCGGTAAGGGGACAGTCAAACTGCAAGCATGAGAGAACGGAGATTATATGACTAGAAAATCAGGAAGAAACGTGAGGAACGCGAGACCGGCCAAGCCGAGCTACGACACTCCGTTTCAAAAAAATGAAGAAGTCACGGTCGACCTGGTCGGCCTGACGCATGATGGTGACGGGGTAGGCCGGGCGAACGGCTTTACCCTGTTTGTTCAAGGCGGGCTTCCCGGGGAGCAGGCGCGCGTGCGCGTCATGAAGCTGAAGAAGCAATACGGCTACGCACGACTGCAGGAGCTGGTCAAGGCTAGCCCGGACCGGATTAACCCGCCATGTGATATCTACAAGGAATGCGGCGGCTGCCAGCTGCAGCATCTCGACTATGAGGCGCAGCTCGCTTGGAAGCGGCAGCATGTCATTGATAACTTGACGCGTATCGGCAAGCTGAGTGTAGCTGGTGAGAGAGACGCTCAGGATGGCGTTATCGTGCATCCTACGATCGGCATGGATGATCCGTGGCGCTACCGTAATAAAGCAGCTGTGCCTGTAGGTGCAGCTGGTGAGAATGGCGAGCTGGTTGCCGGCTTCTACGCGCGCGGCACGCACCGCATTATCGATATGGACGATTGCCTGATCCAGCATGAGCATAACGACGAGGTCGTCCGCGTCGTGAAGAAGGTGGCGCGGGATTTGCGCATCCAGCCTTATGATGAATCGACGGGTAAGGGTGTTCTGCGTCATATTATGGCTCGTACCGGCGTCGTGACCGGCGAGATCATGGTTGTGCTAGTGACGAACGGCAAGCGGCTGCCTCGCCAGCCAGAGTGGATTGAGCATCTGCGCGCTTCGCTGCCGGGACTGAAGAGCATCGTGCTGAACGTGAACGAAGAGCATACTAACGCGATCTTCGGCGATGAGACGCGCGTCCTGTGGGGCAGCGAGTTCATCTATGATGAGCTGGATGGGATTCGATTCGCGATCTCAGCGCGCTCGTTCTATCAGATCAATCCGGCGCAGACGGTGGCTCTGTACCGCAAGGCGGTGGAATATGCGGCGCTGAGCGGCAAGGAGAGGGTCATTGACGCGTATTGCGGCATTGGCACGATCTCGCTATTCCTGGCGAGACAGGCCGGCCATGTATACGGCGTTGAGATTGTGCCAGAGGCGATCGAAGACGCGAAGCGCAACGCTGCGCTGAACGGCATCGACAATGCCAGCTTCGAAGCAGGACCTGCCGAGGTCGTCATGCCTCGCTGGCGCAAGGAAGGCGTAGAAGCCGACGTCGTCGTCGTCGACCCACCGCGCAAGGGCTGCGACCCGGCGCTGCTGGAGACGATCCTCGCGCTTCAGCCGAAACGCGTCGTCTATGTGAGTTGTAATCCATCCACGCTAGCGCGTGACCTGCGCATTCTTGAGGATGGCGGGTATAAGACGGTGGAAGTGACTCCGGTGGATATGTTTCCTTGGACGGTTCATGTGGAGAGTGTGGCTCTCCTGAAAAGATGATAGTACTGAAGGGCGAAATGATAGAACTGAAACCGGTTTGAGTGGTCTGATACAGCCTGTAATTCTATGCTAATACAGAGTGTTTTTGCTGACGTTGATGTGAATTTGATGTGAATAAGCTAATTTCGTTATAGTAAATGGTGATAATTCTACACAAGACATAAGAAAAAGAGACGCCGAGGAGCCGGGCTCCTAAGCGTCTTATTTTTGCGTTTTAGCTTGATCCGCAAACAGAAATTTAAGCTTGTCGGCAGCTATCTGGTCCGCACTCTGAAGCGCATGGCCGTAGATGTTCATCGTTGTGAATATGTCGCCGTGCCCGAGCCGTTCTGAAATGATTTTTGCATGAACGCCCTGATTAATGAGCAGAGTCACGGCGGTATGATGCAGATCGTGGAAGCGGATATACCGGAGCCCGTGCTTTTTGATGAACGAACGGAACCACAGATAGGGGCGCTCATGATGAAGTGTGAGTAGCCTGTATGTAAGTGATGGCGTCGACGGTTATCGAACTAACGAATGAAGAAGCAGAAGCTGTTGCTGGTAAAATTGTTTATGAAGTCATGAAAAGACTTCACGATATGTAGATGACCACCCTCATCTCGAATGAGCTACCTAAAATACAGATCATCAGAGAAGCGGCCGGATATTAATATAAAATGTAAAAAGACAGTAGCTCGTCCTGCTAGGACTTCGGCTGGTCATATAATCTGCCAGCGTTTCTGTAGCACGAGCAGTACCAAAGTCAACGAGAATGGAACGTGCGAGATGACCAAGCGAGTTCTTGATGACGGACTAAGGTGACTGTGATAAAATAGGTTTGCATTCGAGACAGTGTGTAGTGTTCCGTGCTCAAATATTATTAAAGGGATGAATTTTATGAAAACACGTGACATTGATATTCGCTCGGTCTTGATGACCAAGTTGAGCCGAGAACACTCAAATGAAGAGGACGTACTTATTCTAGATGAATTAGGTGTTTGTCAAGGTGAAGCAAGAATTGATGTTGCAGTAATAAACGGAGCAATGAATGGCTATGAAATAAAAAGTGAGAGTGATACGCTTGAACGACTACCCAGACAAACTGAAGCATATAATAGGGTCTTTGATACAGTGACTTTAGTTGTAAGCGAGAAATACATAGAAGATGTACGAGAGAAAATACCTCCGTGGTGGGGGATTCTGAGGGTTAAAGCTAATGCAAGAGGAAATATAATTTTATACAGAGAACGAAGAGCAAACAAAAATAAAATGATCGATCCGTATGCAATTGCGCAATTGTTATGGCGAGATGAAGCTATAGAATTGCTAAAAAAAAGAGGCTTGCATAAAGGGTTAATGAGCAAGCCTCGGGAATATATATGGAAAGCATTGGCTGAGAATGTGCCTAAAAAGGAATTACAATATGAAGTAAGATGCGTTCTTAAGTCCAGGAAAAGTTGGCGAGTTCATTAACTACTAGAGTAATGTGATGGTTAGTGCCAACTCGTCTCCATGTTTCGGCTGTACCTGTGGAAGCCGCTCCGTTAGCACAATCAAAAATATAAGTATCTCCCCAGCTAAACAAATTACCACTGTAGCCAGGGTGAGCGACAATTTGTTGGCATAAAGCTTGAGCCTGTCCCCACCCTCCTGATCCAGCTTTTCTAACAGAGACCCCTCTAAATATATAATAATCATTCTTGCCCGTATATCTTATTCCCGCCGCAATTTGCATAAGCCGCGGATCCATTTCAACTAAGTCGGGACTGTTGATCGTATAGTCTCCGAAAGTAGGAATCCTTGTAATTCTATTTCTATTGGCGTATAAAGTTCTCCAAACATTCCATTCATCTCTGGGGACAGATCCAGAACTACCTGTTGAAACAAATTTGGATAGGTTTGAGGGGAAGGCACTTGCAGTTATTGTAAGTGTTCTAAACGCGTGAATGTTCGATATTGAATTAATAACAGCTAAAGTTGTTATTACTGATGAACGCACCTCATCTGTGGTAATCTCACCTAAGTCAATTACTAAATCAGTCTGGGCTTCAGAAATATCTAGTGATGTAAGTAGCGTATTTATAATTTGCTCTGTTCCAATAAAGTCATCGTCGGTCAATCTAATACAAACACCATTGTTATCGATCCGGTTTATTTCACGAACTTCATCTTGATATGCTACGTCTCTATTGCTTCCTGTTACTGGAATGCCGTGAAATTCTACACTACGTATTTCGTCGAAGATATAGCTTAGTGGGTGTCTGCCGTCTTGCATGCGGTCACTGGTATCAAGATAATCTAAATCAATAAAAAAAGGGATTCTAGCTTCCCATGTGTTCTGAATTTGGTCTTGAAAATCTCCTAGATGTTGGTCAATAGTCTCTTTAGGACAGTCGTTTTTGTAATCGTAGGTTATTGGTACAATTTCAATCAAGGGCGTGAATTGTGATTTGATTTGATGTGGTAGTTTTTCAAGAGCTACCTGTTCGCCTCGTTTCCATTTAATAATGGGTACATAGTGCCTTTGATCAAACATTTGTCAACCTCCTAAGAAATTTCTTCATCGGCTGAAGGATTTTATTAGTTCTTCCAGATTATAATATAATACTACTAAAGACCTCCTTTTTGTAGCGAACATGCGTTCGTGGACATATACACCTATATGCTTGGTAATGATTTATAATCGTAAGGACAATTGTGAAATTGATGTGAAATATAATGTTAAATGCTCCTAAGTCTATCAAACCAGTACAACAGAACTGCAAAAATCTACAATTGGTGCGGTTTCGTGCGTGGTACTATAACAGAAGCGGTAAAAAAGGAGGCGTTACCCTTGGGCGGTTCATGTGGAGAGTGTTTGTTTGCTCGTTAGGGATGATATAGGAAGCGGGAAGCCTTGATGTATAAGGGTTTGCGGGCTAAAACGCTATGCCTAGTGAAGTGGTGTAACAGAGGCGTTTGAACGGAGGTCCTAAAATTGCTGTAAATTGAAATGAGTGAGCAAAAAGAACAGAAGATAGCGCCGAGAGTGAAACTTTTTAACTCAGCGTCTTCATCTGTTCTTTTTTAATGTCAATAGAGAATAGTTTTTCAAATTTATCAGCCGCAGCTTGGTCGGTAGAACGCTGAGCAAGGCTAAATACATTCATAGTTGCAGATATGTTGTAATGCCATTAAACAACCTTGGCATGTAAGCCTTGGTTAATGGGTAGTTTAGCTGATGTATGGCGCAGATCGTGGAGTCATATAATGGAGGTCGTTCTTCAGTGCATAATCCCATGTATGTTCAAGTGAATATAAATATTCCTCAACTCAGGAAAAAACTTTGCTTGGGTTTTCTATTATAATATTGGAAAATGGGATATATAGATAGCTTAATTTTTTGAAAGTGATTTTTGAAAACTTTGAGATTAAATCCTACTTACAACATGGGAGGTATATTCAATGTCGAAGTTGACAGATATTAAACAAAAAATATTGCAGCTTGATGGGGGCGCATTTCAAGAGTTATGTGATGCGTATTTATTTAAATTAGGATACGAAAATGTATTATCCTTAGGGATGAAATCTGGCACCATGAAAACTACAAAAGGAATCCCGGATACATATTTTCATGATCCTAGTGGAAAGTACATTTTTGTTATGTACACTACTCAGCAATCAAATATTTATGAAAAGATACACGCAGATATTTTCGACTGCTTAAAATTCGAGAAAACGGGAGTAGAGCTATCAAATATTGCGGAAATTATCTGTTTCCATACATCAGCTACCTTGTCTGCAGGAAAAAGCAAACAGCTACACGATCTTTGTTCGTCTAACGGAGTATTACTTCAATTAAATGGAGTAGATGAGCTAGCCAGTAACCTTTATACCCGATTCCACGGAATATCGCGGGATTTCTTAGGCGTTTCGATAAGCACTGAGCAGATTTTTAATTCTGAGGAGTTTATATTTGCTTATGATTCGAATGGAATGGCAGCTCCACTTTCAACTGCCTTCCAGTTTAGAGAAAAAGAAACTATCGAATTGTTAACTAAAATAGAAAAATCCAGTGTTATATTGATAACGGGACCTGCCGGAGTGGGAAAAACACGGTTAGCATTAGAGTGTTGTAAAACATATGCATTTGAAAACAATTATAGATTGTTGTGTGTTCAAAGTAATCGCCTACCTATATATGAAGATTTAAAAGTATTTTTAGATACCCCCGATAGATATCTTTTAATGATCGATGACGCGAATCAAATTACGGGACTACAACATGCGCTGCAGTACCTTACAAAGTATAAACAAGGGTACGATGTGAAGATCGTAATGACAGTGAGAGATTACGCAAAACAGACAACCATTTATGACATTCGAGAGTTTACGATTCCAGACGTTTGTACAATCAGCACATTTTCGGACGAAGAAATAAAGAAGCTTTTAGAAGTTAATTTGAAAATATTAAATTCAGACTATCTTGATAAGATTGTTAGAATTGCCGAAGGAAATGCGAGGCTTGCTATTCTTGCAGGAAGGCTTGCGGTTGAAACACAATCATTATCTAGCATTAATGATGCAACTCAGTTGTATGAAGGGTATTATGGCAAATTCATTAAAAACAATATTTTCGATCAAGATAGAGATTTGTGCGCAGTGGCAGGAATGATTGCTTTCCTGACAGCAATAAACCTCGAACGTCTGGAAAGCTTAATGCCTCTACTAGAGAAGATAGGTATATCGGATACTTCATTTATTTCATGTTCCCATAGATTACACGAGTTGGAATTGGTGGACATATACAATGATAAGGCTGCAAAAATATCAGATCAGTGTCTTGGCAACTATCTACTTGCGTATGTATTTATAAACAAACGGATCATTCCGTTATCAGAAATGCTAAAAGCTTGTTTCGAGAGTTATCAACCACGTGTAATTAATGCAGTTAACACTCTTGGCAATATCTTTGCTTCTGAGATTATACACAATCAACTTGAAAAAGAAATACGTATTGTGTGGGATGATTTTGAAAAATCACAGAGTCCGCTGTTCTTTGAATTTGTCAAAATATTTCATAGCATAAAGCCAACTGAAACATTATTGATGCTGAAAGAAAGAATTGATAGATTACCTCAAGGTTTTTTTGACATTAACTCTATCGATTTCGAGAAAGAAAGCCGTAATAATAGCGTAAATGACGATGTTTTAAATATTATAGGCAGATTCTACGATAAAAATGATCTGCCAGAAGCTTTGGATTTATTATTCGAATATTACAAAAAAATGCCGCAAGGGTTTATGAATTTTTATCATACAATTAACAACTCGTTCGGTGTTAAAAAGAATTCACATCGCTATGACTATTGGACGCAGATCCAATTGATAAACAAATTTATTGAACATGCTGATGCATGGAAAAATGAAACAATATGCATCCTTTTTGTGAGAGTAGCTGCTCAGTTACTAAAGTTGCACTTTTCGCCTTCAGAGACAGGGAGAGGAAATACAATCACTATGTATCAAATACCTGTTCAACTAAGTGATGGTTCTCGAAAATATCGAGAATTGATCTGGAGTGCTTTATTTAAATTATATAAATACGATGAGTATAAACTAAAAATTGAAACTATAATTAAAGAATATGGATACTTCAACAAAGATAAAATTGAAAAAGAACTGGTACAATTTGATTGCCCGTATATAATCCGTTTTTTCAGTAATCATTTATCCCCGCGTAGACTTTCACACTGCATTATAGCAAAAACAGTAGTAGATCAATGTAAACGTCTTGGTATAGAGGTACAGCCACATT
Source organism: Paenibacillus sp. NPDC057967 (assembly GCF_042887015.1). Taxonomy (NCBI): domain Bacteria; kingdom Bacillati; phylum Bacillota; class Bacilli; order Caryophanales; family Paenibacillaceae; genus Paenibacillus; species Paenibacillus sp. NPDC057967. The sequence goes on along the minus strand of NZ_JBHVQB010000001.1, from coordinate 454,704 downwards.
TATATGATTATTTAAATAGTCCTGATTTTTTAATTTATAAACTGTTAAAGGGCGAACGCCATCTAGAAGAGTTTGATTGGGAAAAGGAAAAAGAGTTAAAAGAATCTGACATTCGATATTTGTTAAGGGATGCTAACCAAGAAACAATTCAAAATATGCTGGGAGTATGTGTTAGTTATGAGAAGTGTGACTTTAAGGACACGTGGGACATTATTGGTGGGCTACAGTACGCATTCGATTATCTCGAAATTAATAAAGAACTTTATTTGTATGCCGTTGATGCTTATCTAGATCATAATACTCCTATAAACCTGTATCCCGATCCTATCATGAAAAAGCTATTTGAGTTGGTTGGAGTTGATCGAACTTATGAAATAATTAACAAATTTGAATTTGATCAAAAAAATGCATGGTTTTTTTCATTCTTTAGAAATTTGCCTTCTGAAGCTATTTCGAAGCAATTTGTGCAGATGCTATATGACTTTTTATCTTTACACGAGGGCAACATTACTTCATCACCATCTAGAGAAATTGAATTTTTAGAAAAATACAGAGAATTTGATGACGAAGTATTCGTAAAAGCAGGAAGAATTATTGCGAAAAAATACGACTATTCTTCCTTTATGTTTTCATTATATTTTCATACCATGTTTGGTTCATATGATGGCGGCACTGATCCAGATATACTACATGACCGATTTAAAAGTGATGTGGCTTTGTTAAAAGAAATATACTTTAAACAGATTTCCTGCGAGAAAAATACCGATCATAAGGGCAAATATCTCGTCAATTTTATACTTATGGACTCTTCATTTATTGATGAATTTATTAGTTATACTTTGAAGGGTAGAGATTCTTGGAGGCATGAAGATGAAAAGCGCATATCTGCAGTCTGGGATTGTGATGACTATATTCAACTCGCTGATCATATTTTTAAATCGTATTGCAATGTTGAGGGGCTTTATTCGTGGCAAGTTTCAGGACATATAGCCCACCTTTTCATGGTTAGGGATAGATCAGGAAATCGAATCATACGTCAGGACGAGTGGCTGTCTCATTTCATAAGCATCAATTATAATAATTCAGAGTTTATGAAAATATTGTTTTCATCTATTGTTGATGCAAAGTTTTCAGATGAACGTCGCAAGAAACATCTTTTACGATTCATTAAATTAAATACAGATTCTGTTTTATTTGAAGAAATTGAATTAGAATCAAGAAGTTATGGTGGTGGATGGGGGAGCATGATTCCACACATCGAGGTAAAAATCGCATTTTTAGAATCTTTGCTTCCTGCATTAACTGGATTAACTTATTTAAAGCATAAGCAAAGAGTACAACGGTCAATTGAAGCATGGAGACGTAATATTGAACAAGAACAAATGGATGAAGTTCTAAGAGACATTTAGAGGAACTGTACAGAGCTGGGGCATCGGGAGCTTGTACCGATGTAGGGGGTATCAATTATTTTCAATTATAGAATATTTCGGGGTAATAGGGTTTGAACTAGATTCTAGGGTCGCATAGGACTTGGGGGGGAGCTTCAACACAGAGATATAAGGTTCATGCGGGGAGAATTGAGATGACTCCACCTACAATCCCAAGTTAAGTGAGTTTCCAAGTTAGTTAAAATTCTGAATGAATAAACTTTATTGTTTCGATTTTCATTTTCTACACTGTATTAAGCACTCAATATATTGTCGTTCCATATGTAAGATAGCATTCTATTCGATAATGGACTATTAGTGATGAGATTAGGGGGAGATTTAGTTGAAAGAAGCATTGTTAAAGCAATTACGGGAATTCGGTGCAGACCTTTCTCAGCATGAGCATCATCAGTACATGCCCAAATTACGAGATTTCTTAGTTCCTTATCTACTTAAAGAAAAAGCTTATGTTGCTGATATAGACACCTTGTTTCGACATGAATTTACTCGTAATGATGTTGTTAGAAGTACAGAGTATTACATACTGAGTAATCCAAATGTAAGAAGTAAAAGTGCAATAGATGATTTTCTTATTGCGTTGAATAGGCTATTTGAGGAACTAATAAACGAAAGATATCCTAATCAAAATTTAAGAAATATCCAGCCGTTCACTAAACTCAGTCAAGAAATTGAGGGAAGACCTGACGTACTAAGCCGTCAACTAAAAGCTCGCGAGGCAAATCCCCCGATTGACGAGGATCAGTTTAGATTTTTATATAGTGAATTGAACTCTCGGACAAAAGAGACCCCGATAGCAATGCAAGTTAAATTGATCTTGAAATTACTTCTTCTGTATGGGTTCAAATTCAACAGGATAGTTGAACTATCACTTGGTGATTTTGATCATGAAAGACGACTTCTAAATATCCAATGTGACAAGTGTCCAGATGGGGAAATAAAACTTGAATTGCCGTACTCCTTATTTCAGTGTTTAAAAAGGCACTATGAACAACGAATCAAAGTGGAAACGACTTACAGTAATCTATTTCTAACAAGTACTAATAAGCCTATAACCAATGCCTTTATTACAACCATGCTGAACAAAGTCAAAGAAAAGTATTACTCTAGAAGAGAAGTAGAAACCCTTACTAAAAACCCCTTTACTGCCACTGGATTATCGAAGTTTGCAATAATTAATATGATTCTTCAAGGATTAAACCAAACTTCAATTATTGATGTCACTGGAGTAGAGTATGATATCTATCAAAACTGCCAGGATCATGTTAACGAGTTGCTAAGTGAGGATTACAATAGGCATATTAACTATAAAATACGGGCTATTAAAGCTTACGACATTCTTTAATAATAAGCCTTCGGTTATATAGTCTTGTTGAGGTGCATGCCGTAAAACTGCCGCAAAATTCGTGATAAGGTAAAGTAAATCAAGTGAATAGAACTGGAAGAGTTGACTAAAATATTGATTCTACTCGGCATAAGGCGATTATTACAGATGCCGCAGCAGAGAGCGCTTCCCGCATACGGAGCATGTGTAGTGTTGTTCACTACTAGTTATGAACGGAAAATAACGATGAGAAGTTAAGGCGGGATGACCCTCTCTAGAGAGAGGGTCAGGCTGTTGACAAAGCCCCGGAAACCGGGGCTTTGTCAACAGCCTGAAGAGAGCACCTTCTTAGGTGCTCTCTTTTGAGTTGGTGACTTGTGATTTGCTTGAGGGTGAATCGGAAGCGAAGCAGTAAAATGGGCACTGACACGTTTGGGAAATTTGCACAGTCAACCAAAGGTTGGTCAAGATGGATATACGATTGCAGTTAGTCCAATGGGGGTATCGTCAACTTGCGGTAGTACTTATTTACTAATTCTCTTGTAGACTAGAAAGGGAATGCTCGAGAAATGTAGAATATCTTGATAAAGTGGCATATTTTGTTGAAAGGTAGTCCAATAGAAAATTTTCATAGATATTCAAAATAGATTGACATGGATTTGGTCGGAGTAACAACAATCCTAAAGCAATAAGATGTAGACAAAAAACAAGTCATGAGAAATTATTATAAAATTACGTTATAACATATGGATATTCTTCATAATAGAAGGAGGGGATATTTTTGATAGAGTGGGTGAAAAAGCGATGGAGCGGTCTTTGGAGAATTGTTGCACAAGCATATAACTCTACAAAAACTGTATTCAAAAGAAAAAGTACACGTGAGTATGATAACAAATATGAATTTCAAAAACTAACGCCTAATGATGGTGTAGAATTAAACGTTTATAAAGATGCGTTTGACTACATCTTTTCTAACTCAGATATTTATAATGTTGCTATATCTGGAGCATATGGTGCTGGTAAAAGCAGTGTTATAGCATCTTATAAGAAAAGCCGGAGTGATTTGCGTTTTGTGCATGTATCACTTGCTCATTTTGAAACCTCCGAAGGAGAAGAAGAAAAAGAAGTTAAAGAATCTATTCTAGAAGGAAAAATATTAAATCAACTTATTCACCAGATTCCATCAGATAAAATCCCTCAAACTAATTTTAAGGTTAAAAGAAAGGTTGGCATTAGAAACTTTCTAGTTATCACGATTTCAACAATGTTATTATTTTTAGCTCTGCTACATATTTTCTTATTTGAACAATGGAACGGATATGTTTCGTCTTTGCCAATGTCTGAATTAAAGAAAATGTTAAACTTGTCTACAAATAGTTACGTTCTTTTAGTGAGTGGTGCTTTATGTATTATAGTAACTTCTATTTTCATTTATAAAATAGTGAAGCTACAAATGAATAAGAACATGTTCAGGAAAATTAGTCTACAGGGAAATGAAATTGAAATATTTGAGGAAAGTAATGAATCCTATTTTGATAAATACCTAAATGAAGTTTTGTATTTGTTTGAGAACGTAAAAGCAGATGTTATCGTGTTTGAGGATATGGATCGCTTCAATGTAAGTAGGATATTTGAGCGACTACGTGAGATTAATACGTTAGCCAATATCCAGCTTCAAAAGGAAAGGAAGCAACCGCTAAGGTTCTTTTATCTGTTGCGAGATGATATTTTTATCTCAAAAGACCGTACTAAGTTTTTTGAATACATAGTGCCTGTTGTTCCTGTGGTTGATAGCTCAAATTCATATGATCAGTTTATATCACATTTCAAAAAAGGTGGTATTTATGAGCTTTTTGATGAGAGCTTTTTACAGGGGCTCTCCTTGTATATTGATGATATGAGGCTGCTTAAAAACATATATAATGAGTTCATTATTTATTATAAAAGGCTAAATACAACAGATTTAAACTGTAACAAGATGCTTGCGATGATAGCATATAAGAATTTGTTCCCACGGGACTTTAGTGATTTACAACTGAATCAAGGCATGGTATTTGCTCTCTTTGCTCAAAAAGAAACTTTTGTAAAGCAAGAGATTGAAAGATTAAGTGGGTTAGTCGCGCCAAAAGAAGCAGAGATCTCAAGAGCAAAAAATGAACATTTAATTTTTAAGGAGGAATTAGACCTTGTATATCAATCTAAGAGGACTCAGATAAATCAAAGTTATTATCATCCAGAACGAGAAAAGGAATTAAAAAAGCTTGAAAAAGAAGTTGCAGCTCGTCAAAACAGTATAGATATTACTGAAAATAATCGTCTGTCAGAGTTAGAGGATGAACTATCCGATATTAAGGAGGAAATAATCTATACAAATAATAAGCAATTAAATGAGATTATTACTAGGGAGAATATAGACGCTATTTTTAAAATAACAACGACAAATGAGATTGGTGATAAAACAAATTTTCACGAAATTAAAAGGAGTGATTATTTCGATTTATTGAAGTATCTTATACGCAATGGTTATATTGATGAAACATATCCTGACTATATGACATATTTCTATGAGCATAGTCTCACACGAGTAGATAAGAAGTTTTTACGCAGTATCACAGATAAAATGGCAAAAGAACACACTTATCAATTAAAAAATCCTAAATTAGTAGTTGCTAGACTACGAGAAGTGGATTTTGATCAGGAAGAGATTTTAAATTTCGATTTGCTTCAATATCTTTTGCAAACGCCTAAACATGAAATATATCTTAACAGGTTTTTACAACAACTTAAGAAAACAAGAAACTTTAAGTTTATTGGTGAATATTTTGATACTGCTAGGGAAATTGAAGCATTCATCAAGTGTCTTAACCAGCAATGGCCAGAAATGTTTCAATCCGTAGTAGAAAGAAAAAAGATGACAGAGAGCCAGACACGCTTGTATTCGATTTATACACTTTACTATTCTAGTGTTGATGAAATTAAGGCTGTTAATTCTGAAGAATGCCTTACTGATTACATTTCATCAAGCGTTGACTACCTCGATATATATGATCCAGTAGTTGATAAACTAATTCACGGATTAATTGAATTAAATGTTTCTTTTATTGGAATCACAAAGGCAAATACAGAGCTATTAATAGAGATTTATAATAATTCGTTGTATAGAATTAACTTTGATAATTTATCACTCATGCTTAAAACTTTTTATGATATTGAAGATGAGAATGATCTCTATCATCGAAATTATACTTTAGTGCGCTCTAATCCAGAATCTCCATTAGCACAATATGCTCATGAAAATACGTGTGCTTATATTGACGAGGTGTTAGCAAACAGTAATGGTGTAATTAAAGATGATGAGAATGTTGTTTTGATAATTTTAAACAATGAGACTGTTTCTACAGATCAGAAAAGAAAATATATAGATTTGTTACAAACTCTTATAACTTTAATCGACGATGTGGATGATACTAGCTTATGGAATGTTCTTCTAAGTAAGCGGTTAGTTAAATATTCAGAAGAAAACATACTTCTATATTTTGGAACTAGCGAGTCGTTAGATAATGTATTAATTTCCTTCATAAATGGAAATGACTCTCATTTAGACTTTTCCCAGGCAAAAAAAGATTTTGGTGATGAAAAGTCAGAAGAATTTTTTGATACAGCTATAGTTTGTAATCAACTGTCGACTCATAAATATAGGGAGACATTGAGTTCGCTCGAGTTTTCTTATGAAATATTTGAGGTAGAGGGTATATCAAATGAGAAATTTAGAGTTTTTGTTGATGAAAATATTATCTCTATGAATTTGGAGACATTACAATTTGTTCGGGAACATTATCCAAGTGAGAGTGTATACTTTATCCGAAAAAACATTGATGTATATGCAGATATAATGACGAGTGAAGAGGTTGAAATAGATGAAATAGTTGAGTTACTTGCTTGGGATATTACAGACGATCTTAAAACTAGGCTGCTTGGGTTTACAAATGAACCAATATCTATTTTGAATAAAAGATATTCTACGTCTATAGTTGAACATATTTTGAGAAATAACTTTGATTTTAGTGATCTTTCTAGTTTGCTTGTAACTTATGAAAATTGGGCAAATGAAATACAGCAAATTATTTATGAATTGGCAAAGGAGAATATTGCACATATCATCATTAATTCTATGCAGATATGTGATAAACTGCTGGAAGCCCTAATTGAATCGGATGATTTGGAAGATAGTCAAAAAACTGATTTATTCATATTTTCTTTGCACCGCATGAAGGAAGAAGCATGTAGGAGGTACCTTGAAATGTTGGGTTTGGATGAGTATAAAAAGATTTTCGAGAATCGTACCCGACCTAAATATGAAATCAATGAAAAAAATGCTAAGCTGTTAACCGCATTTAAAAAGAAGGGGTGGATATTTGATTTTCAGGAAGATTACGAGAGGAAAGGAAATTACAAAATTCTCCGAAATAAATCAGTGTTAAAACCGGTATAGTACATCCTTAGGTACATTCTTTGCGCGTTTTGAATTTTTCCAAGTAGACAGGTTCTTTTTTGAGCACACTGTGGAACGATTCGATGCACGCATAATCGTAACAGTTCCTTGACGGCTCACACTGCCTTTCATCTAGTTTGTGCGCAGCCGCGCATGGTAGTCATGGGAAGCATACTGACTGCCACCGAATGATGCAGTACCTCTTCGCATGGTCGCTGCTGGCTGTGGGCACGGTCCAGCGCCGTTAACACCAGTTCTTTCGTCATTAGCTCATCCATGTGAAATCCAACGATTTTGCGGCTGTATAAGATCCATGATGCTCGCCAGGTACAGCCATGTGGAGTATACTATGCCATTACATCGGATTTCTAAATAACGGGGATGCCTTAAACCTTCATTGAAAATATACAAACCAACAGCCCCCCACCGCTGTATTCAACGGTTGAGGGCTGTTGCTTCTATATTACGTAAAACACACGGATTATTTGCAGTCTTACGAATACTAGTTCGAATTAGAGTCACACACTAATACAGTGGCTTTATTGTTGAGTAATCACCATCAATAAATCGTGAGTATGTACCCTCTACTTCCCGTAGGAATTTTAATGCTGCGTCATACACACCTAATTCTTTTAGCAGATCAACATCTTTAATTTTATATACTAGTACTCTCCATCTATCACCGTCTTGATGTGCTAATTCTTCTGTTTGTAACTCTTTTAGTTTTCTTTTAGTTATTTGAGATGGGAAATCAGCATCCCAAAGTACTGATATTCCCAAATGCTCTATCATACAAAGCTCATCATTTAGTTTGTTGGTAAAATATAATGGACTTCTAGAAGCCTTGTATTTAAATTCTAGCTCGCTATAGGAGATAACATTTAAAACTTTACTAGTAAGATTTCCGGTTCCTAACCTATCAAGATAACTCTTTATCATTGGTGCAACAAAAGTCTGATTAAAATGGTAAGGTTTTAATTCTTCGAACATTCGATACATATAACCTTCCCACTCATAATTCTTAAAATAATATTGAAAGTAATCTGCATATAAAATATTGATTTGTTTATTGGAACCATTTTGGATCACTTGTTTTAATCGTTTAAAATTATCCCCTAATATGTCCGAATAGCACGCTTCTAACTCCTCTTCTTCACTGCCAAAGCAAATAATAAACGCATTACAGAAAATAAAGATTGGAATATTGAGAAAACGAATCCATTGCTCATCTTTAATAATTAGGTATTTATATATAACTTCGCGTAATTGTTCATTATCTTCTAGATAGGTTGTATAAACGTTACTTGTAAAGAAATGGGTTGCACGTAAAACTGGTTCGTCCCTATTAATAAACAAAGCCAAGCTCTCAGCGCAAAAACTTACAAGATTGTTCATTAATAACTCATTCTCCTGAGAGATATGTAACAGGATTGAGAAGATAAGATCAATTTCTTTCTCTGGCATATGTGGATCAGGGACACATAATATTTCGATAAGAAGATTAAGCGATTCTTTGGCTTTAAAAAAATTATGAATATATTGTGGTGTCGAAGTCTTCAGTACAGTTTTCAATAATTTTTTTGTAGGAGATGTAAGATCACTATTTAAGATAATTTCCTCTATTTGATCATCATCTAAATAAGTTTCAGAAGGCCCAAGCAGCCAATTTTCTGCGTCTTTTTTAACATCCTCTAGAGTTTGTTGATTCAAATCTGGATTGCTATCTAATGTATTATTTTGTTTCACATTATTTTCAGGTAAAAATGGCTCTCTTCCACACAAGCTATATATTTTCAGCCCAAATTGTTTAGTATAACGTAATCCAAATTGTATCAGAAGTTCTGGAGTATTATCGATGAGCATATCTAGTTCAATTTCCATTTCATATGTATTGAGGAAGTCTAATTCTAAAAGAATTTTATTCTTCAAATTACTCTTAATTTTTGTATAATGAGTTTTTGAAAATAAAGAATACTCCTCTGGGAATACATTATGAAATTGATCCATTGCTTTATAGTGGTAAACACTGAATGCATTTTCGTAATATTTACTAATGATTTTATCCCCATCGAAAGTCATCCCTAATTTCACACAACGATCAATAATATCGGGCAGATTATGCAAGTCCTTATACTGAGCTTCTAGGTCGCCATTGCCCATTGTTAAGCAATACTTTTTTATTTCAGTTTCCAAAAAACGGTACAGTAATGGATGCTTATTTGGCTGACAGCAACGAAGCAAGTGGAAGAATCGGTCTAAATTACCTCCGTTTTCTTCGAAATGGTCAATGTTCCAGTTCCAACTCCCATCATATTCTAGAATGCTCGCATTATATTCGTCATAGTGTACAATACAATGTTCAATGATAAGATCTGTAATTCGATTACTGCAAGAATCGGATAGATGTTCTAGTAAAAATTGGAGTTGATTGTAATATACACAGCATTCTAAGAGGTGCGGAACTAAGCTCTCGCAATTTTTCTGTAAGTACTCATATAAAAAATCCTGTACAGCAGGCATGTTGAATTTCAAGAGTATTGCATCGTATTCCTCGCTGTAAAAACTCTTTATCATTGTTTTCTCAAGTTCTGCAATACATTCGTCGATATTCTTAACTTTCATAATGCTGCTTGAAACCATTATAAATTTCTCAAAGCAGTGCTTCATACTCTCTAGATGCATGGGGGTTGACGAAATCAGCAAAAGTAAAGAAACAATTTGTGATTCAGTAGAGAGATCCATATAGATAGATTCCCAAAATTCTTCAGGATTATCAAAATAGTCATCTAACAATCCGTAATATTCATCAGGAGAGCAATCATTATCGAATTTATTATTCAAAAATAACGCGAGTACTCTTGGATTGTAATTTTGATGATGTACAATCCAATCAGTTTTCAAATATAAATAGTTTACATATTCATACTCAAGATTTGATGCGTAAAGATGGCTATAAAGGATACTAGCCTTTTCATCGTCTCCGTACTCCTCAAGCGTACATATTAGTGCGTATCGGTCCAGAGTTTTTCTCAATAAGGGATGTTTTTGAAATCCTTGCTGTAAAATGTACTCCCGGGTTGTCATGATTAAACATTTTTCTCCATGAAACTGAACTATACGTTTAATGAGTTTATCTAATCGGTTTTCATCGTTTCGACGTGTTTGTTCTCCTAAAAAGATACTCCCCCAGAAATCATCTAAAATAATAACTTGCTGTTTCCCATCCTCTAGCATTGCATATACATCATGAATGGAATTTGCCCATACGAAACCGTCTAAATTGTTTGGTTGAAGATAAGCTAAAGCCAGAATATAAGCCATTGTAGTCTTCCCTACTCCGGGTTCTCCCGAAATAACAATTACATGATTTTGAGAACTCTTACGCAGTGCCTCGTAATAGATCTGTGTAGGGACAAAAGTTTTGGCAGCCTTAATAGCTTCTTTTAATTCTTCAGAGGATTCTCTATAGGCAGCACGATGCACAGATTCGACTAATACCTTTTCCAATATATTTGCATTAGGATACCATAGTTTTGGATATCTAAGTAATGTTTGTTTATGTATTGGATCTTCGAGGAATCTGTTTATATCTTTGTTACTTAGAATGTCATGATTATTGAGAATAAACCCTTCGAATAACTCAATAATTTGGTTCTCCTCATATGGGGAAAAGTCCATGGAAACTCCTATTATATATCGATTAGGCTTTAATTTACGTACTTTTGGTAATTCGGAGTTTTTTAGTTCACGATATAGTCTTTTGAAGTCAGTTTGAAAGCGCTTGGTTTGAACAATGACTTTCATATCGCCATCAATATATAAACCATCAATCCCCATATCGCGACCTTCCTTGTACATTTTCAATGATATGGCATCTCTTTTTTGGACAATGTCACATACTAACTTTTCAAATTCGAGAGGCTCAAGTAATGAGTGGAAATCATATTTTGACATTGAATGCCCTCCTGAATCAAGTTATAGTCCCAAATAAAGGTTTGTATTACCTCACCTTACATTAATTCTGCATTCTAGTAAAGAAGCTGCTATTTTGATTCCAGTGCAGTTAAGAAGACATTCCAAACTTTGCAAACTGGCCAAGGATTCCGTTTGTTTCATCCTTTTTGCCTTACGTAATTGAGGAATTGTGATCCGATATTTTTTTTGTTTTACTGCGATATTCGCATTAAAACAACAGTGTCTTTTCGTACAATTTGAGTAAACTGCGAGGAGACACATAATGAAGCATTGAAAAGAACCTCCTGGCAGATGAGGAGAGGGAGGCTAAACAATGTTTCATTTGCATGAAAGAATAGAGCAGGAAAAGCACAAGATGAATACACTTGGCGAAGCGTTGATTGAACAATTAATTCCTCTGTCTGAACATGAAGAGCTTCTAGCCATTAGTCGAAAAGTAGATAAGTTAATATTGCGTCTACATCTTAAGAAGCTTAAAAAATCAGGAGGACACTATGCGAGGAGGAACAAGCCTTGAAGCTTCCGACATGGTTTAAAAGTATCCTGCAAAGCAGATTGGATGATGTTTTCGCTCGCGTAGCACTGGATCCTGAGTTTAGGAGAATACGGGAAGAAAAGGACTTGGCTTTTCAAAAGCTATTTTCAGATCGAACTATTATAAGTAAACCGGAATTCTCTGAATGGGAAGATATATGTCATTATAAGCAAGAAATGGAGAATGAATACTTGTACTGGCAGGGGATGCAGGACGGAGCACAGCTTGCATATGTCATAATGGCATTGATTATGGATGATGAACAGGAGACGGAAGAATAAGATTATAAATGAATGAACTTCCCCCGTTTGAACAGCTTGTACATCAGTTGTTTTTGGGGAGTAAATAATTTTACAATGAAATCCAATGCAAGCAATCAGCGCTGTGGAAATTGTAGGCTCAGAAGCAATCGAATAAAAATCCTTTGATAGTTGAGAGGTTGAACTCTCCTAACTATAATTTAAAGCGTTCACATAAGCACTGCATCTCGACGCCGCTGAAGACAATCTCGAGTTCAGCCGTAGCGCGTCGTCTACGTCAGATGCAACCCGTCCACACTCGAGAATGACCCACGCATCCTGGAGGATAGCAGGTATAAGACCGTGGAAGTGACTCCGGTGGATATGTTTCCTTGGACGGTTCATGTGGAGTGCTGTGTGTCGCTTATTAGGCAATAGTATATTGGAGCCACATTTACCTATTATACGAAGCTCAGGCGCTCTTGGCGTTTGAGCTTTTATTTTGGATGCCATTGGGACGAATGTGTTAAACGGGGCTATGATGTCTCTCTTAATTGTGAAAGAGCCACTTTCATCATGGAGGTGTGGCTGCAAGCTATGGTGGTTTTAGTTCCAAATCACTATTGATAAAGGGGGATTTTGGAATTTATGGGCGAAATATAGCTATACAAAGCTGAAGAGGAGGAACTACCTATGCGGTTGTACAAGTTGGAGATTGAGGGATTCAGGAGACATACAGATACAAATGTATTATTTTCAGATGCAACTTTTCTCATTGGAGAAAACAATGTAGGTAAAAGCTCAGTACTGGCAGCGCTTAACATACTTTTGAATGATATAAAAAGAATTTCTGATGAAGAGTTTTTCTCTTATATGGATGGAGAATTAACCAGACGTGGATCAGACAAAATAGTATTAACTGCCGAGTTTAGGGATGTGCCGGAAGAAGCCAAGCAGTGGGTGGGATTTAAGGGGAGAGTATTACAGTATAATAAAGACGATGGAGAGACCGGGCTAAGAGTAATTTATAGGAAGACGTTTACTCCCGGTTCAGATTGTACTGTCGAATTGCGTCAGCAGGTGAAGAAAGTAAAAACATAGTTTGAAATTTGCAGTACAGTTGGACAGTACATAGATGCGGGGCTTGACTTAACTTCTGTAGAAACAAAAATCTCGGAAGTAGATCGCGATAAGAAATTAACTGCAAAAGTTAAGACTATTATTGAAGAAGTTGAAGAGTTGTACGAGTATGATGAGGAGATTGAAGAGTGGTTTAAGAATCCAGGAGGCATTCCTGCAAACGTGTTAATTAATCTTCCTAAGTTTTTACTGATTCCTGCTCAGGATAAGGCAGAAGAACTTTCAGGTAATTCAGGTGCGTTAGTTTCCACTTTAGTTGAGCTATTTAATGATGTAAGAGACTCATCAAATAATTATAAACAAGCCCAGTTATTTTTGAATCAGCTCGCAGAGGAGCTTGATCCCAAGAATGCCCAGAGTGAGTTTGGGCAAATGATGACAGAATTAAATGGTGTTATGAAAGAGGTTTTCCCTAATACTGGATTAAGAGCGCTTACTAATCTAGCTGATGCGGATAAAGTAATTAAACCACAGTTTACTATTTCCATGTTTAGTAACATCAATACACCTGTAAATTTGTAGGGCACAGGAATGATTCGATCCGCTGTTTTTGCCCTACTAAGGTATCGAAATTTGCGTAACAATAGAAAAACGGCTGGACAAGAGCATAAACCTTTAATTATAGGTTTTGAAGAACCTGAAATATATTTGCACCCCAATGCTGCGAAGCAAATGAGGGATACAATATACGAGTTGGCAGGAACTCGTAACAATCAAATTGTTTGCACAACTCATTCTCCTTATATGATTGATTCGAGCAAAAAGCCTTTGCAGATTTTAAATTCTCTATCTAGAGAAAATGATGAGTACACAGGCGATAATGGTCAGATTAAAATAGAGAGACTGAGATGTAATGCGTTTAACGCCAGTGAGGAGTTCTTGAGGCTTCAAAATGACGATAAAACATATGTTAAAATGCTGTTGATATTAGATGATCATATATCCATAGTGTTTTTCTCTAAACATGTGTTAGTGGTTGAGGGAGATACCGAGGATATCGTGCTTAGGGAAACTCTAAGTCGAATGCCCGAGGTAGTAAGGAAAGATATAGAATGTAATTGGCAAATTATTAAAGCAAGGGGAAAAGCGACAATAATTGCCCTTGTAAAGTACTTAAGAGCTATGGGGATCAATCCTATTGTTATTCATGATAAAGATGAAGGAAAGGAACGGGCAGAAATATTTAACGATCCGATTCTTGAGGTTGTGGGTGATTAAAACAGGAGAATAATGCTTGCGAATTGTATAGAGGATGTTCTTGGCTACACTCCTCCTTCTAGTGAAAAGCCTTATAAAGCATTTGCTCACATTACCACGAGTTGGACTGATGAATGGGACTCAGTAGCCCCTATGTGGCGATTAATAATATCAGATGTTTTTAGAGAGTCGTTTAATTTGTTGCCACAAAACCTGGAGACTGTCGATGCGAAGGTAGCAGCTGCGGAGGCTGAATAAGTAGATATATATTATCGTTTAATGATTGGAGTCATTTTGAATGTGTAGTGTCAACATGCCGTGTTTACAAATAATTGGGAACGCCTAGACCTCAGTTCATAAAACCTTGTACGGGGACACTTCATTTATTGTTATTTTGTAACACATGTGGAGTGTCTAATATTGAAGATTCGTAAGTACTAAGATGTGATAGTATTGCTCAGTGGCAGAGAGTTGACTCCTAGCTTCTCCTTTCCAGAAGCCTGATCCTATACAGATTAGGCTTCTATTCTATTTAAGTAGAACGCTTTAGACACCAACTTTTTTGAAGTGATATGAAACCGAGTTGTTGTAGGGATTTAACAAACGATGAATTTGGAAAAAAGAGAATGTACGTTCCTTTTTATGTTGAGTTTGTACACGATATCGTGTATAATTTGAGAATCTAGTACTAAGGAGGAATCGTAGTGTTAGTATCACTCGTAGAGTATGCCAAGAAACATAACAAAAGTGGAGACACCCTCCGTCGGATGGCTGAAAAAGGCGTGTTGAAAACCGCGCAAAAAATAGGTCGTAATTGGGTTGTTGATAGTGATGAAGAGTATCCAGTAAAAAAACGTACAACGATGAAGCCAATTACTGTTGTCTCTTTATTCTCAGGTTGTGGTGGTATGGATTTAGGGATTATTGGGGGATTCGACTTCTTGGGCAAGCACTATGATAAGACAGGTTTTGATATTATCTGGGCGAACGAGATTAACCCTGCCGCTTGCGAGACGTATAAGAGGAACATCGGAGAGCATATTGTTCTTGGAGACATTAATGAGAAGTTGGATGAATTGCCTTCCTATGCGGATGTTGTAATCGGAGGATTTCCTTGTCAGGATATTTCTATAAATGGGAAAATGAAGGGTATTAATGGAGAACGGAGTAGTCTGTATACAGCAATTGTCGAGGCAGTTGAGAGGATCCAACCCAAGGTCTTTATTGCTGAAAACGTCGGTGGATTGTTGTTAAAACAAAATGAATATTCTTTAAAGAAAATACTGGAGGATTTTGGATCGCTGGGTTACAATGTTAGTTATAAGTTATATCATGCCGTTGATTATGGTGTTCCGCAAACAAGAGAACGCGTATTTATTATTGGAACGAGGCGGGAATTATCAGAGTTTACTCCACCTGAGCCTACCTGCACTCAGCATATCACTGCCAAAGAAGCTCTTAGTGATCTTGAGCTACTTGAGGAAAATAAGGATTTTTCACATATTTGGAGCAAAGCTAAGGTCAGTGGAGAGCAAGGTAATCGACGCCTTATTGCCGATAGACCGGGATATACTATCAGAGCGGAGTGCCATGGGAATATACAGTTTCACTATTCCTTGCCAAGGCGAATGTCAATGCGTGAAGCAGCACGGATTCAATCGTTCCCAGATAGTTTTCGTTTCTCCGCAGGGCTTCGAGAAACCGAAAGGCAAATCGGCAATGCCGTTCCCCCTGTGTTAGCTTGGCATATTGCCAAATCTGTAGAAGTTGTGATTAGAGGGAATAATATTGAAAAAAGCAGAGTTCGAAGCGTTGTTGGATAGATGTTGTACACAACTGACTATTGAAGCCCAGACTACGGGCTTTAAAACGTCTCCACAGTTTGAAAATCGTGTCCGAGAGGTTTTGCGTGATATGACAATTGCGGAATCTTTCCTGATTGATCTTGATCCCCATCCGCAGGCATTCCCTGATATTGCGATGGGAGAGTTTGGTGTTGAAGTAAAGTTTACAACTAATGACACTTGGCGCAGTGTCGCCAATAGTGTACTTGAAACTCAGCGAGTTGAAAGTGTCAAGCATATTTATTTGGTTTTTGGGAAAATGGGTGGTACGCCAGAAGTTCGTTGGGGAGAGTACGAGCAAAGTGTCATTCACGTCCGCACCTCTCATGTTCCTCGCTTTGAGGTTGAATTGCCTAGTGAAAAAACTGCAGTCAAGAAATCACTATTTGAAGAAATGGGAATTCTCTATGATGACTTTCGGAAGCTTCCTATGCATGAAAAAATGAAGTATATAAGAGCTTATGCAAGGAAAATTCATCCAGATGGAAGACTTTGGTGGATTGAGGAGAAGGAAACTGACGAGCACACTGTACCTATTCAAGCAAGACTATACACTAATTTGACCACTCCTGAGAAAACTAAGCTTCGTGCTGAGGCAGCACTGCTATGTCCCAAAATTGTGAAGTCTGGACGAGCACGTGATAAATACGATGATCTTGTATTGTATTTACTAACATACCATGGTGTGCTGTGTCATCAAGCTAGAGACCTATTCTCTGCGGGTAGTGTTGCTAATCCAAAGAATGACGATAATGGCGGCATCTACATAATGAGGGCTTTAAAGCTTATTGAAACTGAAATGGTCGAAGCTTCACTAACGATGGATGATGCCTTGTTTGTTGAGTATTGGGGAGAGAGCGTATCTCCTGAAAGACGTATTACAAGATGGTTAGAGAAGGCTGATGAACTGGCACGAGATTGGAAGCCTTCTGAAAGTTTGTTCTTAAATAACTGATCTCACTTTCAAGAAATTAGGCTTTAAATTGGAACCTCATGTTACTAATGCATGAGGTTTTTGTAATGCCCAAATACAACTAAAACGATGAAAATACCTTGTAAAACTAGACCTCCGTCAAGGAAAGTGGACACCCACTAACATTGAGCGACCGGCTCGCCATTCAGGAAGGCTTCTCGTTTGCATACGCACCTAAGATCATGATGCCAACATACGCCCATGTAAGATTGTTCGTTTCCGATAGGATTCAGAGGAAATTATTATGGAATCTCTCTCTTTGTTCCACCGATAATAGAGTCAGGGGATCGGTCTTAGGTTGAAAAGGAGGAGGTAAAATGAAAGCGCTTGCCCAACTAACCCTTGCAAAACAAGCTAACAAATTACTTTCCTACGGACCGATGCTTTAACTCTATAGGGCATTCGTAGATGATCAGCCAAGCTTCCGAAAATGTTGGTCTTTCTTAGCAGCAAGCTTGCAGGGGTTCGATTGCTTTTTGTACTTCTTTAGCTTTGAGCGATTAATAAAGGAGGAAAAAGAATGTCATTTAAGAAAGCAGTAAGTCTCATATTGGTATTGACTATGATTTTTACGTTTGTTCCTTCAGCTTTTGCAATTGATACCGGAACGGAGTACTCCACATCCTCGCCTGATGGCACACTCACGGCGACGATGTACCTGGAAGGCGGACAATTGTACTACAGCGTTACAAAAAATGGGGCGGCAATCGTTGATAAATCACGCTTGGGCTTAAAGACCACCGATACGGATTTCTACTCGGGAATGTCATTCGTATCCACCAGCACAACCTCGTGGAACAATACTTATTCTATACCGGGCGGCAAAAAAAGTGTAAACCAAGATAACGCGGTACAAAGGGAATACACCGTTGCGAAAGGCTCGGCTCAGCTTATCTTATACATGACGGTATATGATGATGGATTCGGCTTCAGATACGCTATTCCGGGGATGGGAGAGGCCTTCATCGAGAAGGAATATACCGAATACAATTTCCCTAACGGAACAGGCGGATGGGGTCACCCGCCAGTCAATACTTACGAGGGGACTTGGCAGTATTACGCTCCCACAACGTTAGATACCAGTACGATTTCAATGCCTTTCTTGGCATCGATTAACAGCAACTCTTATTGGGCTTTATTTACCGAAGCGAATGTATATAACGCTGATGGAACTTATTGCCCTTCGGTTCTTACCGGGAGCCCAGGGCAGAACATGAGGTTTTCCTGCGGAGCCGACCAAGCTATGTATGGAAACCAGATGCAGGTTGCGCTGCCATTCCAGAGTCCTTACCGGGCAGTGATCGTCACGGACAATCTGAATGATCTGGTCAATTCAACTTTGGTGCAAAACCTGAATCCAGAGTCGAAAATCCCGGACACCAGCTGGATCAAACCGGGTATCTCAGCATGGTCCTGGTGGAGCGAGGACTATTACGGCGACCCGAATGTTCCTGAGGGCTATCGCGAAGTGCCTTATTCCTTCGAGCGCCAAAAGGAGTATGTGGATTTCGCAGCTTCAATGGGATGGGAATATGTCACCGTTGACGCCGGATGGGTGAAGTGGACCGACGGTACGATCGAGGATCTAGTCCAATACGCCGAGACAAAGGATGTGGGCATATTCATATGGGCAAGTCCGTATGTCCATACCCCATATGGCGCAAGCAGGATGAATCTGCGTAAATGGGCGAGCTGGGGCATTAAAGGAGTAAAAGTGGACATGACGGCCAATGAGTCGCAGGTCGGGATGAGCTTCCTGGAGTCGGTAGCCGATTATGCTGCCGAGCTTAAGCTTATGGTGAATTTTCATAACTCCACAAAACCGGGCGGAGAAGAACGTACTTGGCCTAATGTCATAAGCTCGGAAGGCGTGCTTGGCTCCGAACGCTATAAATTGTATTGGCCGCCGGCTCCAACCGCTGTTCACAATACTACGCTTCCGTTCACAAGAAACGTGCTTGGTTCCATGGACTACACCCCTGTTGCTCTTAGCAACACGAACAAAAATACAACACAAGGCCACCAATTGGCGATGGCTGTTGTGTATGAATCCAAGATTCAAAACTATGCCGACTCCATAGATATATACGCCAACTGGAAAGGTACGGAGCTTCTGCGTGTTGTGCCTGCCTCATGGGATGAGACCAAGCTCCTTGACGGTTTCCCGGGGAGCCACGCTGTTATGGCAAGGAAAAGTGGCTCGGATTGGTATATCGGGGCGATGACCGTTGGCGCGAGGACAATCACGATTCCCCTTTCAAGCCTGAACCTTGAACCGGGAGACTACACGGCTTATGTATATAAGGACGGAGCGACAGGAGAATCCATAAGTAAAGAAATAAGTACAGTGACAGCCTCTTCAACGCTGACGATTCCTCTTCTAGCAACTGGAGGAGCCGCGGTACTGATTTCAAAGAATACCGTGCCTAGTATGCCAGATGATCCTTATACTTACTATGAAGCGGAAAGCGCTGCTCTTGCCGGTGCTGCTTCTGTTGTAAGCTGCGTCAACTGCTCGAACGGCAATAAAGTGGGCAATCTGGGCAATAATTCAGGCACTGTGGAATTCAATGTAACCGTGCCAACAGCGGGTGCTTATCAAGTTAAATTGAATTTTCTAGCGGCCGACGAGAGATGGATTAACTACAGTCTCAATGGCGGTGCTAACACATTGCTTAAATTAAGGCTGGATTCAGGAAGCTGGAATGTTGTTCGAAGCTATATTACTTCCATGAATTTGAACGCGGGCACCAATACGATTAAGTTCTCTTATTCCAGTTATGCGCCTGATATCGATAACATCGGAATTCTAATACCGTAGGCAACCGACAAAAAAATGATTCCTGTACGAAACAGGAATCATTTTTTGTCGTGCGCTCGGCATGTGGCGATTATCTTCTAGCTGGCGCCTCCCAAATTGCACGAAGCCAGGAGTCGAACTCAGTACCTTTGTCGCCCTCGTAAGTATCATAAATATCCAGACGTGTCTTTTGCAGTTTTTCCTTAAATTGCTCGAAGGTGTGACCAACAGGTAGGCTTTTCTTAATCCGCAGCAAAACTTTGTTCAGGCCTTTAAACAGCTCGCCCTTATTCTTGGCAGGCATTTGCACATCTTCACCCAGCTGCTTCAACTTGCGGTATGCGGCTTCGCGCACCTGGAACACTTGATCACCTGTCAAAACATGCTGCAGCAGCTTAATGGTAGGGGCTGTATCCCAATTCCCCAATTCGTTCACCGCATTCAGTCTATCTCTCCAGCTTCCCGTCCGATTGGCCGCTCGTTTGAGCTCCTCGAAGTTTTCTGGCAGTTCGCTAACTGCTCCAATATCATGGTTGTTAGTCAAAGTTCAATCTCCTTAATCATCGCCATCTCGGCAGAATGATGAATGTAATTGGTATGATCACCATTATAGCACGAACCTGACTATCCTACTCCTATGAAGCCGATTGAGCAGCCTGTAAATCAGGATTTACTTAATCATGTTGCTGCAAAGGCAGCATGATGGTAATTTTTGTGCCCAATCCAGCTTGGCTATGAATGGTTACACCGTAGTTTGGTCCGTATGCAAGCTGCACACGTTCATGTACGTTTTTGATTCCATATCCGGCTTTCGATTCTGTGGATAACAGTGTGTCCACTTGTTCAGCAGACATTCCGCAGCCGTCATCTTCTACTTCAAGTAAGAGCGCTGGAACACCAGCGTGCGTGGATTTGTAAATACGGATGTTGATTTCCAGACATTGTTGATCATCATAGATGGCATGATTAATGACATTTTCGACAAAAGGCTGCAATAACAATTTTAACGTTTCATGCTTACACAAGCTCTCGTCTACTTCCCAACGTTCAATAAAGCTATCCTCAAAGCGCATATGCTGGATGGCAAGATAGTGCTTGGTAAGGGCGATTTCTTTCTCCAGCGTAATATATTGATGCCCCATATTTAGTGATGTCTGATAGAATCTTGCGAGATGGTTTAACATTTTGCTTACTTCCATATCATCGTTTTGGATGGCCAGAGAGGAAATACCCGACAGCGTATTATACAGAAAATGGGGATTGATCTGGCTTTGCAAGGCATAAAGCTCCGCATCGCGCTTGGCAATTTCCTTGATATACAGCTTATCAATCATATCCTTGAGACGTGTGCTCATCTTGTTGAAAGCCGCGTTTAACTGACCAATCTCATCCTTGCTGGAATCCGTAAGCAAGACGGTGAAATTCCCTTTCTCTACTTGTGCCGCTTGACGGTTTAATTTCCGCAGGCGGAGCGACAGGTATTTGGCAATGACAATGATCATTAAGATGGATAAGACAATACTAAAGAGCGCAATGACAACAATTTGCATAGCTGTTTGACGAGATGAACTCATGATTTCGTCAATGGGTGTGAGAGAAACGGTCTTCCAACCATGAGGCATGGTGTTATACACCAGCAAATGGGGATGTCCGTCTATGGTGACGACTTCTTGATTGATGGACAACTCGGGGCCGATGGCCTCGCTGAATGACAGGTTTAGAAGCGATTTATCAGATGCTGAAATGATTTGATTTTTTTCATTGAGCAAATAGACGCTTTTGTTCTGCTCTTCTTTTTCGATTAACTTGTAGAGTAACTCTTCATTAAGACCGATCGTCACCATGCCGTAAAAATGGCTTTGTGCGTTAAAGTTGAGAATACGTCCAAGATAGATCACGTTGTTCCCGTTTTTGTCCTGAATCACATTACTGAATATATTGTTGCCGTAGGTTTGTTGTAATTGAGTTAAGTACTCAAGCGGTAAATTTTCAAGAGAGATATGTTTGAGAAACAGACCATCCTCCGGAAGCGACTTGTTGTCTACATAAAGGTTGATGCTGGCAATGTTGTTGTTCGCAGTAAGCAAGCTGTATAAGAGTCCATCGATATACCGGTAGGCTTCGACAAAAGAATAGTCTCTTGTGTAATTTTGCGTAAGATAGGCTTGTAAGTTTTCATCTGTATAGATTAGAGATGAAATCTGGCGAAGATTATTCAAGTGAGCGTTGACATTACTGCTGATTTGCTGGTTGCTGCTAGACATATTCTCATAAGTCAATTCGAGCAGCCGTTGCTCCGTGCGATCATAGAAGAACACCGTAATAAAGATAAGAGGAATGATCGTGACGGTAAGAAATATGACCAGCAGCTTCTGTAACAAAGACGAATTGTTGAACAGCCTTTTCAATGTCTTCATGATCGTGGTCTCTTTTTCGCGTGTGTACGGTATTGGTTAGGGGTGAGCCCCGTGCGTTTGAAAAAGACAGAGCCGAAATACGAGGGGCTCTCATAGCCGACTTGCTTGGCAATCTCATGGATTCTAATATTAGTTTCCTGCAGCATGAGACAAGCATGGTCCATGCGGACCTGAGTTACATATTCGAGTAAGGTTTTCCCCGTAACATCCTTGAATATCGTTCGGAGATAGTTGGGTGACAGGTAGATGAGCTCAGCAAGCACATCAATCGAAATCACCCCTCCATAATTTTGTTGTATGATATTGCATACTTCGTTGACAATCTCGATATGGCGATCGACGGGGGATGCTTCCAGCTCGTCCATCATAATGCTCAGTAATTGCCGCATGTGTGTCTTCATCGATTGCATGCTTTCCATCAGGGAAAGGCGCTCGAAGAATTTGGAATCGTTTTCAAACAACTGTTGCAAAGGACGGTTGTTAGCCGCAACCGCAGACAGCACCGCATTAAAAACGGAAACGCTGTCTACAAAAACTTGACTGATATTGCCGGGTGGCAGACCGCCATCGTAATAGTCATGGAGCCATTCTTCAACCTGGTCTCTGCGATTTTGTTGCACGGCGGCAATCAAGTGCTCTGTTTTGGGAAAGGGTTCCTTGCGCAATATGGCTTGCATGTTCTCCCAGTTGTCATGGATCAGTCCTGTGCCGTGAATAGCAACCAGTTGATTGCGCGTTTGCAGCATCTTGGGCCATTGATTGGTAAAGGAGAGCAAGGATTGCGGGTGGTCTGTCAGGAACAGGGATATCCAACGCTGCGCATTCGCTGACTGATCTCTCCAATGCGTAAACACGGTACGGTCTGATTCCTTGGTAACGAAAAGCCATTGGCCATCGCGCAATTTGGTCAATACACCGGGAGAGTAGCTGGGCAATCCCGCGATGAAAAATTCTAATCTTTCCACAGTGGAGAAATCACCGGAAGGCGCATCGAATACAAGCGGATTCTCTGCGAGCAGGCTATATTCGTCGATACTGATAAATACAAAATAAAATGTTTTGTTTTCCGCAGGGAGATGCAAATGGTGGTTGTATACAGTAGTAACTTCGTCTGCCAAGCCGGAGAGCAGATTACCCCCGATTTGAAGAAGCTCACGCAGGTATTCTCCCGACGTCAATAAGGTGGAATTGAATCGATTCTTCTGTTCTTCACAACGCTGACGAACCATCCTCATCGTGGCAGTCAGTTCTTCGTGGTCAACGGGCTTCAGCAAATACCCGCAGGCACCATGCTGCAGCGCGGCACAAGCATAATCAAATTCATTGTATCCGCTTAGAAAAACGATTTGAATGTTAGGGAAGCGAGTATGAACTTGTTTGCAGAGCTCAATGCCGTCCATGACAGGCATTTTCACGTCGGTAATGAGAATATCCGGTTGCATGGCTTCTATTTTGCTCCATGCATCTCGTCCGTTGCTGGCAGTGGCAACGACACGGCAGGACATTTGTTCCCAATCTATATAATTTGCAAGAGTGTCTAAAGTGAGCCGTTCGTCATCGACTAAAATGATATTGTACATAGATCCTCCTTGCATATCGTTAGATGATAGAACAGAGTATAAGTTCGAATGTAGGTAATGTCAATTGATCCGGAATCCATGAATGCGTTGTAAGTCGGACCAAAACACATGATATAGTGAAAGGTCGTTTGTTTGCGATAGAAATCGGAAAATCGTGATATAGCGATACAAAACAAGATTCTATATGATGAATTCATAAAGTTAAATTGGAGATAAGGAGGCGGGAGAATGGAAGTTGAGATGGATAGAAGCAGCAAGAAAATTCCGTTTCTTAAACATCCTACAATTAAAAAAATGGTTCGGCAGCGATACTTTTATTTGCTTCTCATTCCGGGAGTTGTATGGGCAGCATTGTTCGCTTACGCTCCTATGGTTGGTTTGTACATGGCATTTGTAGATTATCAGCCGACTTTAGGGGATTTCTGGGGCTCGCTTTTTAAAGCGGACTTTGTGGGATTACAGTGGTTCCAATACTTCTTCTCAGGACAAGATTTTTGGATCGTGATGCGCAATACTCTGGTATCGAGTGTGCTAACACTGTCGATAGGGTTTATTCTTCCTATCATAATCGCAATAATGCTGAATGAAGCAAGAATAACCTGGTTCAAACGGACGGTCCAAACAGCCTCCTATTTACCATTTTTTATTTCATGGGTTGTTGCTGCAAGTATTGTGATTACATTGTTATCCGCTGAGGGACCTGTCAATCAGCTGCTGATGAAAATCGGAATTATAGAACAAGGTATTTTGTTTATGCAGGAAGGCAAGATGTTCTGGATTATTATAGCGCTTTCGAATGCTTGGAAGGATATGGGCTACAATTCCATCATGTATATGGCTGCCATCGCTGCCATTCCAACGGAGTTGTTCGAAGCTGCGAAAGTGGACGGCGCCAATCGTTTGAAGCAAATCTGGCACATATTACTGCCGATGCTGCGACCTACTATTATTATTCTGTTGATTTTGAACATCGGCAACTTGATGAATACCGGGTTTGATCAATATTTCTTACTAGGTAATTCACTGAACAGATCCTATTCGGATGTCATTGACACCTATGCGTTCCGATATGGCATTCAGAATGGCATGTTCTCCTATGCAGCTGCTGTAAGCATGTTCAAATCAGTAATCGCTTTTATTCTGGTGATAACGGTAAACCAAATATCTAAAAAAATGGGCCAAACGCATCTGTTCTAACCATTTGTGCATACGGCTGGGAGAGGAATGAAAAAATGAATAATGAAGTTGCACCCACAGTCGCTAGAAGCAAGTGGTCACAGCGCTATACGCTGGCAACCATTACAGGGAATATGATCATTTACGGATTTTTATTGTTATTGTTCATTGTTACCTTCTTTCCGTTCTGGCATATTTTCATATTGTCCCTGAATGATGCTTCTGACCCGACTTATGGACAATTTATGCTGTGGCCAACCGAATTCAGCCTGGGCAGTTATAAAACGGTTTTGAAGGATGCAGAAATTCTGAATTCCATCGGTGTGACGGTCGCTCGAACGGTAATTGGAGTACCTCTTACGCTGGCTTGCATTTCAATGCTGGCTTACTCGCTAAGTAAAAGAGAACTGGTAGGCTGGCGTGGAATAAATTTGTTTTTTGTATTTACGATGTATTTCAGCGGCGGATTGATTCCCACTTACATGGTCATTCGCAGCTTGAATCTGATCGACAGCTTCTGGGTTTTTATCTTCCCCGGGATAATGAGTATATTTTGGATGATATTAGTTCGCACCTACATGGAGGGCTTGCCCAAAGAAATGGAGGAGGCGGCACAAATAGAAGGTGCCAATGACATTCAGATTTTTCTAAGAGTCATTATACCTGTGTGTACTCCGGTACTGGCTACGATCACCTTGTTCTCAGCCATTGTTCATTGGAATGCGTGGTATGATTCTTACATTTATACGTATAACCCTGATTTGAAAACGTTATCAGCTGTTTTGGTGAAAATTCTGAATCAATTCCAGACCAATGACATGTTAAGTGCGGCACAGCAGCTTGCCAATGAACAGCGTAAGATGCCGGTATCCAGCGAGAGTATCCGTATGACAGTGACTATGGTAGCGACATTGCCCATTATTCTTATGTATCCATTACTGCAAAAGTACCTCCTGAAAGGAATGCTTATCGGGGCAGTAAAAGGCTAAACGTTACCAATCGAAGTCTTGTTTTCGCCCATATTCCGAATCTGACATCCGGTTCAGGTTATGGTTGAAATATAAATCCCCCTGCATATGCAGCAGGGAAGCAAGCTGGAAGCCAAGAAGCTATTTCATTCATAGGAGGGTATCAGAATGAGAAAAAGAATGATCATGGCAGCGCTGCTTGCATGCACGATGCTTATGAGCGCATGCAGTACCGGAGGCAAAAATGAGAACGTTCCCAAAGGGGGAGAAGAAAACGGTACAACGAAGAAGCCTATCACCTTAACGTTGTTTGACAAAAATGTGGGTGATCCGTTTACTAACCCTGTTGCAAAAGAAATTACAGAACGCACAGGTGTATTTATTGAGATTCAGCAACCTACCGGTAATCCGGATGAGAAGCTGAATTTGATGCTAGTCAGCGGAGATTTGCCTGATATTGCTGTCATTGACAGACGTGAAGCAACCATGAACAAATACATTGCCGGTAAAGCATTGATTCCGCTGAATGATTTGATTGAGGAGCATGCTCCGAACATCAAGGCGCGTTATGGTGACGTGCTTTCCAAAAGCGTGTATGAGGATGGCAAAAATTATTATTTGAACAACTGGTACGGCTTGGATCCAGATCCAAACTGGGCAATCAATATGCGTATGGATATCCTTGAAGAGTTCGGATATGGCGAGCGCGCATTGGCTGGAGATTCCTTTACACAAGATGAATTTTTGGACTTGCTGAGAAAATTTAAAGCGAAATATCCAACTGTAGACGGAAATCCTTCTATACCGATGACCGTGAACGCAGATCACATGCCTACTATCATTGGTTCATTCAAGGCGATGTATGGGATGAAAACTTATTATGAGAAGGATGGCCGTCTTGAGTTTATAGTCAGAGATCCGCGTTACTTAGAGATGATAAAGTTCATCAACACTCTTTATTCAGAAGGCTTGCTAGACCGTGAATGGGGCATCAATAAGTCTCAAAACTATGAGCAGAAAACGGTCAGCGGACGTGTGTTTGCGACGGCGGGCGGTATCGTCAATGATGCCAACACGGCATTCCGCGCTCAGCACGGAGAGGATACCAATCAACTGTTCTACGGGTTTAAAGTAACGGCCCCAGGCGTTGATCCAGCAGAAACAACTTTTGGCCCTCGCAGCTCCTTGGGCTGGGACGGCATTGGTATTACAGTGGCGAATGAGAATCCGGTTGAAACGATCAAGTTTCTAGACTTCCTCGCAAGCGAAGAAGGTCAGTATTTGCTGATGTGGGGTAAGGAAGGCATGAACTGGAATATGGAGAACGGCGTTCATGTACCGACGCAAGAAGCGCTCGACTCCATTAGAGCTGATTGGCAAGAATTCTCAAAAACAACAGGCGCGCGCAAATGGACATGGATGGTTCGGAATGGATTGGGCGAAGACGGCACTCCTTATGACTTAATGTTCCGTTACAACAGAGATAATGTGAATGAACATGCGCTGAAAGCAATGGAAGGCTCCACTTGGGATACCGCGCTTTATGATGATCTAGGTCCAAAGGGAGGCTCACCCGACGCATTGAGTGAGCAAAAAATCAAGGATATTATCGACAATAGCTTCTCCTCTATGGTGTATGCAAACTCACAGGGTGAAATTGACGGTATGTATGCAAAAATGATTGCTGAGTTAGAAGCCAATAATGCAGTGAAGATTGAAGATATTTATACAGCTAACTATAAAGTTCGTATGGACTTGTACAACGCGGCAGAAAAGAAATAAGCATGTAGCAATCCAAGAAAGTATCGCTATGATTACGGGGCGGAGTGGGCAAGCTGTACCCTGCCCCGTGTATTTTAACCAGGGAGTAAAAGTTTCACGCTTGAGAATATGAATTCGCTTTCTAAGGAGACATACAAGATGGCAATCATCATAGGAAAAAACAATGTTTTTTTGCTAAACACAAGAAACTGCTCGTATAGCTTTAGTGTAGATCAGGAAGGGCTCTTGCGGCATCTCTATTGGGGCGCACGCATAGATGCGATTGAGGATTTTAAGAATGAGCCCTATGTATGGGAGCAGGGCTTTCATCCCCTCAATGATGTCAAGCGAGAAGAATGCTCCTCTTTTGGAACGATGCGTTTCAAGGAAACTTCTTTCAAAGTAACGTTTGCCGATGGTGTAAGAGATTTTCGTTATCGTTATGTGGGGCATACGATTGACAATGACGAACTCACCGTGACCCTGGAAGACACAGTGTATCCGCTTCAAATGTCCCTGCACTACAAGGTGTATGAAGATGTAGATATTATTGAAAAGCGTCGCACAGTTAAAAACTGTGGAACCGAAGTCGTTACTGTGGAGCGTCTGCATTCGGGAGAAGGCTCGTTGCCTGGAGCAGGCTGGAATCTGAAAAACTTTAACGGCATGTGGAATTCTGACTTTGATGCTTTCGAGCAAAAAATAACGGGCGGAAAAACGGTGTTGGAAAGTCTGCGCGGCGCTACGGGTCATGTAGCGAATCCGAGCTTTGTTCTGCATCAAAATGCGGGGGAAACATATGGAGAGGTCTATTATGGCGCACTGGCATGGTCAGGAAATTTCAAAATCGTATTGGAGCAAACCCCCTACGAGTATTTGAATATTTTGGCGGGGATGAACGATACCGACTTTGAATGGCAATTGACAGGCGGGGAAACTCTGGAAACACCGGCTCTGTATCTGGGGTATTCACCGGATGGATTTGATAGAATGTCGAATGCAATGGGCGAGTTCTCCAGACGATATGTCATGCCAAAGCCTCTGGCAGATAAGCCTCTTTCCGTTTTATATAACTCCTGGGAAGCCACCTATTTTGATGTGAATGAGCAGGGGCAGCTTCAGCTTATAGAGAAGGCCGCACAGATAGGTGTGGAGCTCTTTGTTATGGATGATGGATGGTTTGGACGGCGCAGCGATGATCATGCGGGATTGGGAGATTGGCGGATAAACACAACAAAGTTTCCAAACGGACTGGCACCGCTGACCCAAAAGCTGAAGAGCTGCGGCATGCAATTTGGTTTGTGGATTGAGCCCGAGATGGTGAATCCTGACAGTGACTTGTATCGCGCTCATCCAGACTGGGTGTATCATTACGCAAGTCGTCCGGTGATGGAGGGGCGTTACCAGTATATGCTGGATCTGACCAGGCAAGATGTACAGGATTATATTATTGCGGAGATTGATCGGTTGCTTACGGAGAATGATATCTCCTATATCAAATGGGATATGAACAGAGGGATGAGCGAGGTTGCTTCTGCTGTATTGGATCGCAGTGAATTTAAAACGATTTGGTACCGGCATACGAAGGGGTTTTACCATATTATCCAATCATTAAGGGCGCTGCATCCCGAGGTAGAGTGGGAGGCTTGTGCAAGCGGCGGCGGCCGCGTGGACTATGGCGCTATGCCATACTTTGACGAATTCTGGCCAAGCGATAACACGGACCCTCTGGACCGATTGTCTATTCAGGAAGGGTATAGCTATCTATATCCAATCAAATATATGCGTGCCTGGGTGACGGATTCGGGGAAAAATGGCAAACGTGCCATGCCGCTGTTGTTCCGATTGCATATCTCCATGTGCGGTGCGCTTGGCATTGGACTTAATTTGAATGAGAGTACAGAAGAGGAAATGGAGCTTCTGAAAAAATATGTAGCGCTCTATAAAGAAGTTCGTTCCATTATACAGTTTGGGCAATTACACCGGCTGGCTTCGTTGCCAGTGGACGGATTGCAGGCCGTGCAGTACGAGAATGGAGAAGAAAGCGTATTGTTTGCATTCCTGGATCATCCCTCTCGCTGGCGCACAGCATTTACGATTCGTCCAAGAGGGCTGGATGCGAAAACAAGTTATCTGGTAGAGATAGAAGGGCAGCAGAAGCAGAGCTATTCAGGCGCGTTTTTGATGAACAACGGACTCACGATTACACTTAATCATGATTATGCAAGCTGTATGGTGCGCTTGTTGCCGGAATAAAAAACAAAATACGAATGGACAGGAGATTGCATCTATGTGGAAACTGTATTCGCCTAATCATGCTGTTAGTTTCACCGTGTTTGAGAATGCCGAGAAGGAATTATGGTACGCGGTTGAGCGCAATGGCAAAGCGGCCATCGAGCAAAGCAAGCTTGGCTTTGAAAGTGACTTGGAGGATTTCACAGGAGGCTTTCGTTTTGTAAAGGAAGCTCGTGCTGTTGTTGATGAGAGCTATTCTATACCAGCGGGCAAAAAAGCAATTTACGAGAATCATGCGAATGAGCTGACGCTAGAGTTCCAGTGTGGCGCTTATACGTTCGTGCTGTGCGCGCGTGCTTATGATGATGGGGCTGCTTTCCGCTATCAAGTACTGTCTAATGAAGAAAAACCGATGAAAGTATTGCGTGAAGCAACAAACTTTAATTTGGCAGAGGCCTACAATGAATTATGGCTGCAGCATTGGGTCAACAGCTATGAAGGTACCTATGACCGTACCGGCTGGGAAGACAAAGAAGGCAGAGATTACGGGATGCCAAGCTTGTTCCACGCTGACAATGGCGGCTGGGTCATGATTACAGAAGCAGAGGTATACAACACGGATGGCAGCTATTGCTCTTGTCATTTGCGCGGAGCCGGAGAGCGGACCATGTCCTTGGAATTCGCTCCGGAAGAAATGGGGCGACCGCTCTCCTGTAAGCTTCCGTTCGCCTCTCCTTGGCGCGTCATTGTGGTGACAGACGACTTAAACGAATTGGTGAATACCACCATCAACTATAACTTGAATCCGCCTTCTGTCATGGAAGATACAAGCTGGATCAAGCCGGGGCGTTGTTTGTGGGGCTGGTGGGAATATATGAATAGCGCACAGCTATATACAGAGCAGAAGCGCTTTGTAGATTATGCGGCAGCGGTCGGATTTGAAGGACTCACCGTGGATGCGGACTGGGATATTACGTGGCTGAAAGAGCTGTGCGATTATGCCCACTCGAAAGGGATAGTCGTATGGCTGTGGAGCGCCATGCAGTATATCGACACCCCTGAGAAGGCACAAGAGAAAATTCCGTTGTGGGCAAGCTGCGGGGTAGACGGACTTAAGGTCGATTTCTTCCAGAACGATTCTCAGCATACGATGTGGCAATATGAGATGATTGCAAACTTAATGACGGAACATCGGTTGATGATTAATTTCCATGGGGCGACCAAATGTATGGGCGAAGGACGCACATGGCCGAACTTTATGACGGCAGAAGGGATTATGGGAATTGAACATTATATGTGGAGCGGCTTGCCGGACGCAAGACACAATTGTACGGTTCCCTTTACACGCAATGTAATCGGTCCGATGGATTATACGCCGACCGGGTTTTCGAACAAAAACCGCAACACGACGCTAGGGCATCAAATGGCGCTTTCCGTCGTTTATGAATCAGGCGCTGCCCATATTGCAGCATCGATTTATTATTTGGAGGCATGGAAAGGGACCGATTTTCTGCGCCGCATGAAGCCTGTTTACGATGAGATCAAGGTGTTGTCTGGTTTTCCAGGTCATCATGCAGCCATTATGCGCCGGTCCCAAGAAGAGTGGTTGATTGGCTGCATAACAGACGAAGCGATGATTCTGCGTCTGAGTATGGATTTCCTGCCTGAAGGTGAGTTTGAGGCTGATCTTTATGAGGATGACTACAGCGGCGAATTGATGAAGGTGAAGCGCATCAAGGTGACTTCTGCTGATGTACTAGAGCTACCACTGCTGAAAGGCGGCGGTGCCGGCATCTATATCACAAAAGAAATCCCGGACTTGCCAACAGGAATTTGTTCCGGTTACATGAGTGACGCAAGGACAGAGTACTTGGCACTGGCGGGACAAACGCTGAAAGGCAGCGAGCCTGTCGTTTATGACAATGAACAGGAAGCGGTATTGCTGAATGGCAGTGTTGTGTTTTCAGTGAAAACAACGGACACGCCTCATACCATAAGACTGTTCTATGCAGCAACAGAGCCTTGGACACTGCGTGTCAGTGACGGAATCAACAAAGTGGACATGGCCATGCCGCAAAGCGGCTCTAATAAAATATTCATGACCAAAGATGTGGTATTTCCTTTCGCTGGCGGGGAGAGCGCGTTGTTCTTCGAGCGTATTGCAGGAGCTGTGCCCGCTTTGGAAAGATTCCATATTATTGATAACAATCCTCCAAAAGAATTGTATGTTCCTGTTGGAAAAGGCAGCCTGAGCGGTGGCGCAGAATTTGTGCTGGATACAGCAGGCGTGGAGAAGGCTACAGGTCTAGGCAATGGAGGCGAGCTTAAGTTTGACCGTATTATGGTTCCTAAGGATGGCTATTATTTGATGCGCTTTGACTACTGTGCAGGGGAAAGCCGAGACCTCAGCATAGAGCTTAACGGAGGAGCGCACACGTACAGAACCAATTTGCACAACACCGCCGGCTGGGGCTTCCCTGTATGGGATATCAAAGATCAGCGTGAAATTCGCATCTGGATGCAAGCGGGCAACAATACATTCCGTCTATACAATGATGAAGGCCGAGCTGTTCATATTTACGGTTTTGCTATTATTGCAGATGAGTAGAAGGCTTTGATATAAGCGGGAAAAGAATGGGGGAAGTCACCCCTTTCGTGTATTGCGATACACGAGGGGAGCCTTCCCCATTATTTTTTTGAACAGTCGAGAGAAGTAGTAGGGATCCTGAAACCCGAGGCGAATGCTAATTTCCTTAATACTCTGCTCGGTGAGGTCCAGATACTGGCATGCGAGTTGAATCTTAAGTCGCAAATAGTAATCGATGGGGGAGTAGCCTGTCGTTTTTTTGAACACATGCGTATAATGCGGAACCGACAAATTGGCTTGATCCGCTAATTGTTGCAGGGATATATTCTGCTCCAAGTGATCGCTCATGAATTGGAGCGAGAGCTCCAGATCGTGTTTCTTCTTCTGCTTCCCTGGCACATGGGGTTGTTGCTGCGAGAATCGTATGAGCGCCGCGAGATGGCATGCCAGTTGCGAGACATAAATAATGCGGTTGAGGGAGTAGCCTTTCTGCAGAAGATCATAACATTGATGAAATAGCTCGATGATCTTGGCGGATTTTTCAACGGATACCAGTGTTGGTATCGTATATTGATCTATGCCTTCAAAGAAGGAACCGGCATTCTCTCCTTTCATATGAAACCAATAAATAGTCCATGGATTGGTTTCGGAGGAGCCGTATTCATGGGGCATATTGGCAGGGATGACCATGACGGAGCCTTTATGCAGGATCTGTTTCTTCTGACCGCTCAGGCTAACCCAACCCTCACCTGCAATACAATACATAACGATATAAGCAGCACTGCCCGCAGGGCGTTCACGATAGTGATGCAGTGCCTGTGGAAAGCAGCCTATATCGGTTATATACAGAGGGCGGATAAGCGGGTGAGTCGCGTATTCGGCAATAATATCATCGGGCAGTACAATCAACTTTTGGGACTTGAATCCGTCTTGTTTTTTTATAGTATCCATACTATACACTATGCTTTTTCCAGAAACGCTTGTCAACTCTTAAACGCAATTGAAATCATCATATAATCCATCATCTTCATTTGATAGTGAATGGTCTTGAGGGATGAAACCTCGTAGGATAAGGGTAACGAAATTACATCTTGTATACGAAGGGATGAGCGAATTGGCACAACAAGCTGAAGTGAAGGTATGGGAAGAAATGATTGAAATTCCTACATATGAAGTAGGGGAGCCGGATAAAAATCCGATGTTTCTGGAAAAACGCGTCTACCAGGGGAGTTCAGGCCGTGTCTATCCTCATCCGGTTATTGATAAAATCTATGATGATAAGGTTATGAAGCCCTATCAAATGGTGTACCTGGAAAACGAATACGTTCAAATTCAAATGATGCCTCAAATCGGCGGACGAATCTATAGAGCGATCGATAAGACGAATAACTATGATTTTGTCTATCACAATCAAGTGATCAAGCCTGCATTAGTCGGTCTGATTGGACCATGGATCTCAGGCGGCATTGAATTTAACTGGCCGCAGCATCACCGTCCGAATACGTATGGACCTGTTGAGTGCAGCATTGAAGCAAATGAGGATGGCAGTAAAAC
Source organism: Paenibacillus sp. NPDC057967 (assembly GCF_042887015.1). NCBI lineage: Bacteria > Bacillati > Bacillota > Bacilli > Caryophanales > Paenibacillaceae > Paenibacillus > Paenibacillus sp. NPDC057967. Next base: position 420,462 of record NZ_JBHVQB010000001.1, on the reverse strand, counting down.
GGTATGGGTAGGCGAGATTGACCGGATGTACGGTACGAAAGTAACAACAGGCTTCACGCTGTATCCTGGCAAAGCTTACTTGGAGGTCCATGCGCAAATGTACAACCGCACATCGGAGCCTCAGACGTTCTTATGGTGGGCGAATCCGGCATTGGCTGCCAATGATCATAGTCAATCGGTATTTCCTCCCGATGTGCATGCCGTATTCGATCATGGGAAACGTGATGTATCCAAATTTCCAATTGCAACCGGAACGTACTACAAGATGGATTATTCAGAAGGCGTTGATATTTCCAAATACACCAATATTCCCGTACCAACATCCTATATGGCGTATCAGTCAGATTATAACTTTATTGGCGGCTATGATCATAAAGTCCAGGCAGGGCTGCTGCATATTGCGAATAAACATGTCTCGCCAGGCAAGAAGCAATGGACATGGGGGCATGGAGAATTTGGTCAAGCTTGGGATCGTAATTTAACAGATGAAGATGGTCCTTACATCGAGCTAATGACCGGTGTCTACACAGACAACCAACCAGACTTCACATGGCTTCAACCCTATGAGGAGAAGAGCTTTAAGCAATATTTTATGCCCTACAAACAAGTCGGCATGGTGAAGAACGCTTCTATTGATGCGGCTGTGAATCTGGAAGTGACCGGTCAACAAGCGACCGTACATGTCTATGCAACTTCGGTATTCGAGGCTGCGCATGTCATTCTTAAAAGCGCTCGTCGAACGTATATAGACAAGACACTAAAGCTTTCACCCGTGGATACATTCTCAACAGAAATCGAGATCGATAAGAAGGATCGGGAAGAAGACTTAATCCTTGTCGTCTTAACTGCAAGCGGCAGAGAACTGATCTCCTATCAGCCGAAACCGAAGAAAATCGAGCAAACGCCAGCTCCGGCGAAAGCGATCGGTGCACCGGAGGAATTGAAGAATACAGAGGCTTTATATTTGGCAGGTCTTCACTTGGAGCAGTATCGTCATGCTACGTATGAGCCTGACGCTTATTATTTGGAAGGATTAAAACGTGATCCAGAAGATATTCGCCTGAATAACGCATACGGATTATTGCTGCTGCGCAGAGGACTACTGGAAGAGAGTGAAGCGTATTTTAGAAAAGCGATTGAGACGTTGACTCGCCATAATGCAAGACCTTATGACAGTGAGCCGTTCTACAACTTAGGCAAAACCTTGAAATGGCAAGGCCGCTTGGAGGAAGCGTTCACGACATTCTACAAGGCAGTCTGGTCTGCAGCATGGCAAGCAACCGGGTATTATGCGCTAGCGCAAATTGCTAGTGAGAAGCATCAATATGAAGAAGCGCTTGAACTGATTGACCGTTCTCTTACGATGCAGCAACGCAATTACAAAGCTCGTAATCTGAAGAGCGTTATTCTGAGAAAACTCAATCGTCTGGCTGAAGCAAAGCAGTTAACTGAGGAAACCATTTCTCTAGATCCGATGGAATTCGGTTCGAGAAATGAATTGATCTATATCTATGAGCAATCCAGTAATCAAGAGCAAGCTAATCAAGCGAAGCAAACCTTAGTGAATCTGATGCGAGACGACGCGCATAACTATATTGCGCTTGCACATGATTATGCTGATGCCGGGCAATACGCAGAGGCACTGGATGTATTAGGCCGCATTGCTGAACGTACAAGCGGCAACGTGTATCCCATGGTTCATTACTATCAAGGGTACTACAACATGAAGTGTAATGATCCCGCTGCATGTGATTCCTATTATAGCCTTGCGGAGGAAGCGAATCCTGCGTATTGCTTCCCCAACTCGATTCAGGATTATGTCGTATTGAACCATGTGACAGCATTGCGCGGGAATGATTCAAAGGCACCGTACTATATGGGCAACTTGTTGTTTGATAAGAAGCGGCATGATGAAGCGGTATCTTGCTGGGAGAAATCCGCAGCGTTGAATGATTCATTTGCAACCGTACATCGTAACCTGGCTTTGGCTTATTTCAATAAAAAGCATCATCCAGATGCAGCGCTTACTGCCTTAGAGAAAGCATTTGCTCTGAATACATCCGACGCTCGAGTGTTTTACGAGTTGGATCAATTGTATAAGAAGCTTAATTATTCATCTGAGACGCGATTAGCCCAATTGGATCAATACAAGGAATTAGTGATCATCCGTGATGATCTGTACCTGGAGTATATTACCTTGCACAACGCCTTGAGCCGTCATGAAGAAGCGATTGCGTTGATTATGAATCGCAACTTCCACCCGTGGGAAGGCGGCGAAGGTAAAGTGCCGACACAATACGTGTTAGCGCGGGTAGAGCGGGCCAAGAGGCTGCTAGAAGCAGGCCAGGCGAAGGAAGCCATAGAGCAATTGCTCGCAGCGAAGCAGTACCCGCTGAATGTGAATGAGGGGAAATTAGAAGGAGCCCAAGAGAATAATATCCATTATTACTTAGGTCTCTCTCATCAACAGCTTGGAGAAGAGGAGCAAGCTATGCAGTATTTTGCCGCAGCTTCCCAAGGGTTGGATGAACCGACAAGCGCGATGTACTATAATGACCAGCCGCCGCACATGATTTTCTATCAAGGTGTTGCTTTACGTCAATTGGGTCATGAGAAAGCGGCTCGCAGCCGGTTCAACAAGCTAGTGGACTATGGAGAACAACATATCTTCATAGAACAAAAGATTGATTATTTTGCAGTCTCTTTGCCAGACTTCCTGGTATTTGATGAGGATCTGAATAAGAGGAATCATATCCATTGTTACTACATGATGGGGCTAGGTCATTTAGGTCTTGGAAACCAAGCAGAAGCGGTGAATAACTTTAAGCTGGCACTTGAACTCGAGCCGAACCATCAAGGCGCTGCTATCCATATGGAGCTTACGCTTCAGGGCGTATCATAAATGGATTCATGCTCAAGAACGTTGTTGAACCGCGTTCTTGAGCAATTTTTACGATGATCGAAAATATACAAAGCTGCCTCTACATACGGTCGTTCCTCAGGGAATGGCCTCTATAGAGGTTTTCTCACATTTATCAGAGGAAAAAGGGGAGGGCAACCATGTTGCAGTGGAAGCAACAACAGATGGATGATCAGGAAGTATGGACAGGTACGAACTCGATTATAGAACTCACGATTGCTGCTAATCTGGGGAGCAAAGTCATTTCATTGAAAAATTTGAAAACCGGAAGAGAATGGTTATCGAGAACGGATAACCCGCTTGGCAACAAGGGGTATGCGAGTTCATTCGCAGATAGCGACGGCAGCGGCTGGGATGAGATGTTCCCAACGATTAATGTATGCCGTTATCCGGAATTCCCTTGGCAGGAGGTAGAATTACCTGATCATGGAGAGGTGTGGTCGATTCCTTGGGATGTCATCGCACACGAAGGGATACTCAGTTGCGATGTATATGGAGTGAGGATGCCGTATCATCTGAAGAAAACCTATTCGTTCACGAAAGAGCAGCGATTACGGATTGATTATTCCGTTCAGAATCTCAGCCCATTCCCCTTCTCTTTCTTATGGGCAGCCCATCCGCTGTTTCAAGTTGAAGAAGGTATGGAAATAATAGTGCCCCGCGAAATGAATACGATCGTTGTCTCCTATTCCCAAGATGGCCGGTTGGGCCAGAGAGGAGATGTCCAGAAGTGGCCAATTCCCTATGGGGATCAAGAACAGATACGATTGAACGTAGTGGAAGCGGCCACGGCTCGCACGGCAGAGAAGTATTATTTTCAAGGTGAGCTGCCCGAAGGGAAGGCCTCCCTCTTGGATCCCGTTACAGGAGAACAATTGACGATGCTATTCCCAAAGGATAAGGTTCCTTACCTGTCCATCTGGGCGAATGCTGGCGGATATCATGGACAGTATCATGTGGCGATCGAACCGGCTACCGGGTTTCTCGACGATTTATCCTATGCCATGGAGCGCAAGTCTGTTGCTGTTGTAGAAGCACACGGTACTTATGAATGGTTTTTGGAAATCGAGTTGATTACGGGAATGAATGATTCAGAGTATAGATAACAAGGAGGGTTCAATATGAGTAAATATAAACTATGGTATAGACAACCCGCCTTACAATGGTCAGAGGGACTTCCTCTCGGAAATGGAAGAATGGGTGCTGTCATTGTTGGGGCCGCAGATTCAGAAACATGGAGCATGACTGAAGTAACCTACTGGTCGGGAAAATCGGAAGCAACAGCTACCCCGTCTAAGGGGAAGGCTGACCTGGAAGAGATGAGAAAGCATTTTTTTGCGGGAGACTATCCGACAGGAGATAGACTTGCCAAACAAGTGCTGCAGCCGAAAAAAATGAATTTTGGAACAAACCTGCCACTGTGTGATGTAAAGTTTCATTTCGAAACGGTTGGTGATTCCGATAGCTTCATTCGCGAGCTGGATCTGGATGAGGCTATTTCACTTACATCCTACAAGGTGAATGGCCATACCATCCGACGTGAAGTCTTCGCTACACATGCGGATGATCTCGTTGCTTCCCGCTTATGGGGGGATATTCCGGGTTCGGTTTCCTTCACGCTGGGTATCGAAGGGCGTACAGAAATCTTCCATACCGAGACATTGAACAACGACATCATAACATTCAGAGGCCAGGCTACGGAGCAAGTACATAGTGATGGTACATGCGGCGTATGGAGTGAAGGTCTCATGAAGGTGGCAGTATCCGGCGGTACTCTTCGCAGTGAAGCGGGAAAGCTGGTTGTATCGGGAGCCGATGAAGCCTGGGTGTATTTTGCAGTGAATACAGATTACCGAAGAGAAGATGGTTGGGAGGAGGATGCCAAGCGTCAAGTAGAACATGCACTTGCCAAGGGATATTCGCAGCTTAGAGAGGATCATATATTGGACTATAGTGGACTTTATGCACGAGTTGATCTGGATTTGGGTACGTCCGCACAATCCGCTCTGCCAACGAATGAAAGGATACAATTGTTCAAGCAGGGGCAAATCGATGATCCTGATTTGTTCGCATTATTTTTTCAGTATGGCAGGTATTTGACGATTGCAGGCTCGCGAGCGGACTCTCCATTGCCGTTGAACTTACAGGGAATATGGAATGATGGTGAAGCTTGCCGTATGGGGTGGAGCTGTGATTATCATTTGGATGTGAATACGGAAATGAATTATTATCCGACCGAAATATCCAATTTGAGCGAATGTCATTTGCCATTAATGCGTTATATTGAGGATCTATCGCATGCAGGACGTTCTACTGCAAGTGATTTCTATGGCAGCGAGGGTTGGGTAGCGCATGTATTCTCGAATGCATGGGGATTCACAGCACCAGGCTGGGACACGTCCTGGGGACTTCATGTGACTGGCGGGCTATGGATTGCTACACACCTGATGGAGCATTACGACTATACGCTAGATCGTACATTTTTGGAAGGGCAAGCTTATCCGGTGTTAAAAGAGGCAGCTGCTTTCTTCCTGGATTATATGACGATTCATCCGTCCTACGGCTGGTTGGTTACAGGGCCATCAACTTCGCCTGAAAATCACTTCTATCCAAGCAATAAGAGTCAGGGCGCTCAGCAATTATCGATGGGATCTACCCTGGATCAAGTGCTGGTTCGTGATTTGTTTACCTTTTGTTTGCGATCGGCACAATTATTAGACAGAGATGTGGAGCTGCAGAAGCAGTTAACGGATGCCATAGCGATTTTGCCTCCATTACAAATAGGCAAGAAGGGTCAGCTGCAAGAGTGGTTGGAGGATTATGAGGAAGCACAGCCAGAGCACAGGCATTTGTCGCATTTGTTCGCATTATACCCTAGTAATCAAATCACTCCACAAGGGACGCCGGAATTAAGCGCTGCCTCAAGAGTTACGTTAGAGAACAGAATGCTTCAAGATGAACTAGAGGATATTGAGTTTACAGCCGCTCTATTTGGTCTTCATTTTGCCAGATTGCATGATGGGGATCGTGCGCACAAGCATATTGGACATTTAATCGGTGAATTATGCTTTGATAATTTATTCACTTACTCCAAACCTGGGATCGCAGGCGCGGAGACGAACATCTTTGTTATTGATGGCAACTATGGCGGGACTGCGGCGATCGCAGAAATGCTGTTGCAGAGTCATAATGGAGAAATTCATTTATTGCCTGCACTGCCCGAAGCATGGTCGAGGGGATCAATCAAGGGCTTGCGAGCGAAAGGCAATATAGAAGTGGATGTGTCTTGGGAGAATCGCCAATTGGTAGAAGCGACCATTTATTCGCATACCAAAGGCAGTATATTCGTACGTTGTGGGAATGATAGGATATTTGTCAATTTGGAAGCGGGTGGTACATACTGCTTCAATAACCAATTGGATATGGTCTAGAGTTTTAGAAGAAAAAAAGACACAGCCGATCGGATGAGGAAGATGATAATTCGAGTATTACCGATACGCAACGATGAATTGACGTCGAATAATCGGCGTCTTTTTCGTTTTGAATATTAAAATTCAAAGGCAATCATGAAGGGCTACATGGGGAAGAGGTGATTGGTGTAAGAAAATTATAGGACCGTATCGACAAATCAATTCTACTGCAGTAGAATGTGGATATGGAATTCTACAGCAGTAGAATAAAAATGAATGAGGTGCTTTCGTTTGGTAATGAAGTTATTCGATAGCGAGCTTAATATTATGGAAATCTTGTGGAAAGAAGGCGATACCCCCGCAAAGAGAATTGCAGAAATTGCAAAAGAAAAAGTAGGTTGGAGTAAAACAACAACGTATACCATCATCAAGAGATGCCTTGATAAAGGGGCGATCGAGCGGCATGAGCCTAATTTCGTTTGCCATGCGGTTGTTACACGAGAGCAGGCTCAAGAACACGAAACAACGGAACTGATAAATAAAATGTATGATGGCGCCCCCGACAGACTGATTGCTTCATTGTTGGGACAGAAACGACTATCGACGGAAGAAATAAACCGCTTAAAACGTCTAATCGATAGTTTGGAATGAGGTGGGAAATGTCGTTACTTCAAATAAGTATTTCGGCTTCAGTCTTTATTCTTGCAGTTATTTCCTTACGTTTCTTGTTCATTCACAAGCTGCCTAAAATGACCTTTATGTTTCTTTGGGGTGTTGCACTAGTTCAATTGCTTGTACCTGTTTCAGTTCAATCGCAATTTAGCATTTTTACGGCAGTGGAACATTTAAGCAGAACGTTTACAGTGCCCAAATTGATTCCCGCGTCAGAAAGTTCAACATTTGTTAATGGTACTACGGCGGTAATCATGCCCCCAATTACAGAACATGTGACCGCGCCGATTATGCCATTGAAGATGGCTTCACAAATATCGCCTATTGTATGGGTGTGGTTAGTTGGTTTTACGTTGTGTGCATTATTTTTTATCATTCCGCATTTAAGGTATCGCAAAATCTACAAAATGGCTGTGCCTATTAGAAACGATTTTATAAGAAAATGGCAGCATTCAAATTTGTTATGGCGAGATGTTCAAATCAGGCAACTGGATCATATTTCAACTCCGCTTACATACGGTATTTTTCGGCCTGTTGTACTCTTGCCGAAAAATTTGGATTATGACGATGAGAAACAGCTTGCGCTTATCCTGACCCACGAATTTACGCACATCAAGCGATTTGACACACTAAAAAAATGGATTCTTGCCACTAGCGCATGCGTCCATTGGTTCAACCCTTTTGTATGGGTCATGTATATTCTTGCGAACCGTGATATCGAGCTATTCTGTGATGAAACCGTCATTCGAAAATTTGGGGAAAACACGAAATCTACTTATGCTAGGGCACTTGTACGTTTGGAAGAAAAGAAAATCGGCTTGTCGCCGATGATTAGCAGCTTTTCCAAAAACTCAACCGAAGAAAGGATTATATCGATCATGAAAACTAAGAAAATGACGATCACCATGATGCTGCTCGCTATTGGGCTTGTAGCAAGTGTCGTTATCATCTTTGCGACTTCTGCATTGGACAAAACGGTAGATGCTACGGGTGTCGACAATCCTACAGCCGAACCTTCAGCCGAAGAAATGCCCGCATTATATCAAGGTGCCATCACTACAGATATTGTGCCGGCATTATCTCAAGGTGCCACCATTACAGATTTAATGCCGCACGATTTAACATTCAACAAGAAATATGATGTACCGAAGTTGATAGACAGCCTTATGGATTCAAAGTATCGTGCAGTTTATATGGACAACGAAATATATCTTCGTGTCATGATGGATAACACAATACAGATAAGCCAAGATAATGGCGCGGTTTGGAAAAAATATGATACAGATGAAGTCGATGCAAAAGATTTTGCAAAATGGCTGCTGATCAATGATCCCATTCCGGGCTATTCAATGGAAGAAGTTCAGAGTCGCTTGGCAAACGGGGCAGAAGTTAAACATTTAGTGTTTGAAAATGTAAAGGAGATGTATTTCATAATCGACAGGAACGGCGTACAGATTGAACTTATACAGCCTGAAAAAATATCTTCCGTTCTGATCGACGGTCAAAGAATGATGATTACTTCCGCTATATCAGCCCAGATGCTAAAATCATTTTATGACTTGTTAGTGTCGAACAATATCCTTTCGGAAACTCATGCAGAACAAGATTATTCGGAAAGAATGAAGTATCTTGAACAAAATCTCCCTAACTTTATCGTGACGAAATAATGGTCAAGCCCCAATTAAGTAGACATTAAAAAACACCTAAGCCGAAAACTGAAGTGCCCCCTTATATGGACATTGGAAAAACACCCTAGTGTTTAAGCCGATGAAACGATATGGGGGCTTTTCGTTATGGCGAAAAAGGGAAAAAATACTAACGTACAGCATGGAAACGAAGAGGAGAGCAATTGAGATACGTCTAGTTTAAGACGGCGGAAGTAACTCCGGAAAGTGAAATTAACTCTTGACCCTGACATTAGTGTCAGGGTTTATAATGAAATCGTATCGACCATTCAGGAGGCGTTGAAGCATGAAAATTGGAGAAATTGCAGCCCGTACAGGGGTCAGCATTCGTTCGCTACGTTATTACGACCAGTTAGGATTGCTCACGCCGATTCGGCGCGAGAATGGCTACCGAGAATATTCACCGCTTGCGGAAGAGCAAGTGCGCACAATACAGTTGTACCTCAATCTCGGATTGTCGACGGAGCAAATCGCCGGTTTTCTGCACTGCGTCTTGAAAAATAAAGAAGCATTCTGCCAAGAAGTGCTCCCGATTTACCGCCAAAAACTCACGGAGATCGAGGCACAAATATATCTGCTGCAAAACATCAAGTTGAATCTGGAGGAACGCATAAGTTCGATTTTAGATGAACGGCAAACTAGTGAAGCGGAGGAATGAAAATGAGCTTACAAACCATCAACTCAACGAATTTTCGGAGCGCGATTAGCCAGAAGGAAGTGACGTTTGTCGATTTCGGTGCGAAATGGTGCCCGCCCTGCAAAGTGCTGCTTCCAATTCTGGAAGAGTTGGAACGTGAGGAAAGGAGTCGCCTGTCGATCTTGCAAGTAGATTGCGATGAATCACCAGAAATTGCGGCTGAATACGGCGTCATGTCCATGCCGACCGTTATCGTGTTTCATAAAGGTGAACCGGTAGATAAATTTATTGGACTCAGGCCCAAGGGAGTGTATCAAGCGGCGCTTGAGCGGTATGTGTAACACGTAAAGAACAGTACTTACATTGTCTATCAAGCATCGCGTTGTCCAGTTTGTGGTGGTGGGACGACAATGCATAAAAGCATGAAAGGAGACGGATCTGGGCGAAAAAAAGGGAGTGCCTGGCACTCCCTTTTTGCTGATATTGTTTTCTCATTAAAAGAAATCTTAGCGTTTTTTCAATAAGGCGAACGAATGAAATGCTTATTTTCGGAGCGAGGCATTATATCGGTGAGTGTATACAAACCATGTAATGCTTGCTGTTAATAATGCCGACGAAATCAAAGCTGTAAGAACACTATAGGTTTGCCAAACAAGTATCTTTGACCAATCTAGTGCACTGCACATTATACACTGGACAATCGTAGTAATCAGCAAAATAGCTGTTATGATCATTCGCTTTTTTGTCATAGGCTGCCGCTCATTCGTTTTCCGTCTGCGTAATCCTAAGAGAAAGAACAGAACAGCCAATAGGCAAAGAATAATTGTGGTAGACGACAAAATGATGTCCAAAAGCTGTGTGCCGCTTATTCCATATGACTGCGTCAGATTGCCGTCTAATATATCTTTAACTTTTAGTACCATGCTTCTATTGATATTTGCGCCGTTAGTCAGCAAGGAGATGGCTGTTCGTTCATTTAGCAGTATGACCATTTCGGTTCCGAAATTGGGATTGCCCCCTGGGTGCTCTATAATCGTTTGGTTGGCGTTTACCGACCAGCCCGCCGCATAATACATTTCGTTGACAGCCGGAACAGACCTATCACCCTGATGTGATTTTTCGATAACCGCATGAAATATTTCGGGTATGTCCTGCACAATACCCATTTGTATGCCCATCCAACGCGCCATATCTTTTGTACTAGAAATGATGTAGGCTGCGGGTTTATTCCCGGAATAATCCGGCGCGTGATATGGAGTTGTCATAAAAAAGGAAGAACGGTAGCCCTGTGCCAACTGTCCGGTGGCTTGAGCATCTTCTTTATAAACATACGTCTGGTGAAGACTAAGCGGCTGAAATATCTGTTCCCTCATAAAGTCTTCATAGCTTTGTCCCGACACAGTCTCCATAACCAGACCTAATACGTCATAATTAACAGTTCCGTAATAATACTGCTCACCAGGATAGAACGACAATTCAGAATCTACGAGTATTTCTACGGTTTTTTGCAACATATCCGGTGTATTGCCTTGTGGAATGTTTTGACTGTGACGGCCATTTGTTAAGCCGCTAGTATGGTGTAAAAAGTTATGGAGTGTCATACTTTGCATATCAACGTGTTTCCCCTGATACTTTAACGTAAACCAAGGCAAATATTTCTGGATAGAGTCTGACATTGACAGCAGTCCTTGTTCTTCCATCAGCAGAATACCCATGCCGGTAAAAGCTTTACTCACCGAAGCCAGCTCATATAGCGTATTTTCACTTGCCGACAGTCGCTTTTCGCGATCTGCGTACCCGGAAGAGAAGTAGAGCACTTCATTGTTCGCAAGTATTGAGATTGAGATTCCCGGTACACCCGATATACGGCTTGCATCATCCAACAATGTTTGTATCGAATCAGATTGCGAATTTGATAATGCATAACTTGGTGTTGCGGATCCAGTGAACAGTATAAGTAAAGCAATCATAAAGACAATAATTTTTTTCATAGTCTCTCCATTCCATGAAGCTAATTATTGGAAATCTTATTGTATGTAAAGAATCATACGATATAAAAAATTTGATTGCTACCATAATCTACTACTTACTACGAACTATTTTGCTAGGGAGATTATTACCTTATGGACGAGTTCTTTTAATAGGAGTTAAGTTCGCTTTATAGATGATATGGTGAACCGTATCACAAGTAGTGGTAAAGCAGATGTATGTGTTAAGGGTAGAGGCCTGGATGTTAAATATCCATGTAGGTACTTAAGTATACACATTCGATGCATGTGGAGTGCTGTGTGTTGCTCGTAAGGAAGTAGTAGTTAAAAGCCGTATCCTCTAGCTTATAACTTGGGTTTGCACGTTAATGAACCGTCCGGGGGGACGGTTTTTTTATTTTCAAAAGAAGACCTCGTCGTGTGAAGAAGGCATTCTGGATATAACGCAGGTTCATGTCAGTAAGAATCCGTTAAAGTTACAAGGGGAGTGGGCGTTCTACTGGAAAGAGCTGCTATCGTCTGAGGACAGCGGATTCGTTCGGATAGGGACGGAAAACATAAATACAGAGCTTTGCAAAGAAGTCGGACTCTCTAAGAGCGGATTCTATGCCTATCTTAAACGAAAAGCAGTAGATAAAACTCGTAGAACTCCACATCGATTTGACTTTCATTGATGTTTGTTTATACTTTGTATAAACATTATAGGTGGTGTTTCCATGTTTCAGGTCAAAAAATGGGGTAACAGCTTAGGCATTCGCATCCCGAAGTCCCTTGCCTTGAAGGTCGGTATTGAGGAAGGCTCCGAGGTCGATCTCGATGTTGAAGATGGTCACCTTGTAATCAAGCCCAAGTCAGTAACACTGGATGAACTCCTTGCCCAGGTCACACCGGATAATCTCCATATAGAGGTATTTACTGGTGAGCCACAAGGACGGGAGTCATGGTGAGCAATTCTTATGTGCCGGATCGCGGCGATTTGGTATGGTTGCAATTCAACCCACAATCAGGTCATGAACTAGCTGGGAAGCGTCCTGCATTGGTCATTTCACCTGCCACGTATAATGGCAAGGTTGGGCTTTCCCTGTTCTGTCCGGTAACCTCCAAAATCAAGGGTTACCCATTCGAGGTCATCATTCCGCAGGATTTACCTATCGAGGGGGTAATTCTCTCCGATCAGGTGAAGAGTCTTGACTGGCAGTCTCTACAGGCAATTTTTATCTGCAAAATACCTGATGAGACGATGTCTGAGGTAGTTTCAAAAATGGAAGTATTGATTCGCTAAGATGGTGTGCCTTCCGAGGAGGTTCTTTGGATGGCATTTTGGTATAATCCAATATTGCTTAATTCATGGAGGGTTCGTATGGACATCATCAATATTCAGCTAGACCAAAGCTATCTAGATAAATGATCAAGAGTGCCTTTTTGGGCACTCTTTTTTATAAGATTACCGGAGACGGTAGAATAAGATTATTAATGAAGGAGCTGCCCACGTTTGAGCAGCTAGTACCTCAGTTGTTTTTCGGGAGCAAATAATTGTACAATGAAATCCAAGATGTTGCTTGCAATAATCTCATTATGAAGGAGATAATGCCCATGAACTTAAGAATGGAACAACTGGAACGTAGGCTGGTCGAACAACATCATAAGGATTTGTTCCTGCAAACGAAACATACTTTGGCTGCGATTGATGTCCTTGCTGATGAACACCGTCGTTTTCAGTCCATGCAAGCGATCAGCGGCGTGAAAATTGTAGGCTCAGAAGAGGCGTTATTTTATGAGACACTGACACAAGTCAAGGAAACGATCGTTGCAACACTTGAAAAAACGCTTGATGATCTCGAGCATAAAGGTGACAAGCACTACCATAATAACTTCAAGGACGGCGTGGAATAATCGTCACTGCTGTCTATTTCATCAATGGATTGATCAGGCTCCTGCTGTTGGCAGGGGTCTTATTTGTATACACTCGGAATGCCAGCGTACACGAAAAATTCATTGTAGGGCTGTTTATGGATGTGTATGGAGCAGTCTTAACAGAAGCTTAACTGTCTTATCCACATGGCAGATGGAATTAAGATTAAGTTTAATAGCACGTAAGACTGGAATGCTAGAATGACGGTAAGAAAGGAGAATCCGTACAGGCTGGCAATGAATCATGAACATTCGTAATCATTCAAAATAAGAGACAGAAGGATGTGTATGACATGAAAAAACGAATCGTATGGACGCTCGCAGCTGCTTTAGTTCTGACCCCGCTTATTCCTACAGGAGCAATGGCATCCAGCAGTACAGCTTCGGTTTCTGTAAAGACACTAGAGCAGTTCGCTTCCGAGAAAGCAGCGCTTCTAACTGAACAATATGGGATACCCAGCGTGCAGTATGCCTTGATCGATAATGGAGTGATCAAAGTATCGGGACAATCAGGAATTAACGATATAGAAGGGAAAGTCCCTTTAACGAAGGAAACCATCTACGGTATTGGCTCTGCGAGCAAAGTGTTTACTGCGGCAGCAGTCATGAAATTAGTGGATGAAGGCAAGATCAATCTAGATACTCCGGTTGTACAATATATTACGGATTTCAAGATGGAAGATGATCGATATAAACAGATTACCCCTCGTATGTTGTTGAATCATTCATCAGGTTTTCTTGGTTCGAGTTTAAGTAATGCATTTCTATTCAATGATCCAGATACATACGTACATGATACGCTGCTTGAGCAATTGTCTACACAGAAATTAAAGGCAGAGCCTGGAGCTTTCTCGGTTTATAGCAACGATGGATTCACGCTGGCGGAGATACTTGTTGAGAGAGTCAGCAATAAGACATTCACGGCATTCATTCATGACAATTTTGCTGCACCTTTGGGTATGAAACATACCATGACGCCACAAAATAAAGTAGAATCAAGCCAATTTGCTGGACTTTACTCTTACGCATACGAAGGTCAGCTCCCAATTGAAACGACCAATGCGATTGGAACAGGCGGAATTTATTCTACTGCGGAGGATTTGGTCCGATTCTCGCAACTCTTTACGGGGCAGAGACCAGATGTACTCTCTGTTGAATCAGCAAAGGCCATGGGGCAAGAAGAATATAGAAGGGGATTATGGCCCAAAGACGCGGATAGTTCGATTGACTACGGACTTGGCTGGGACAGCGTACGATTATTCCCGTTTAACGACTATGGTATGAAAGCCCTTGTCAAAGGAGGAGACACACAGATGTATCATTCCTCCCTTATCGTGCTTCCAGAACAGAACATGGCTGCAGCAGTCATTACCTCAGGCGGGAGCTCGTCTATTAATCAACTGCTGGCGAGTGAGCTGCTCCTTCAGGCGATGGAAGAGAAGGGCGCCATTAAAGAGATTAAACCGGAAAAATCATTCGGGAAGCCGGTTAAGGCTGATATGCCCCAAGATATCGAGAAGTACGGGGGGGATTACAGTACTCAAGGCGATCAGTGGAATGCAGCTATCGAAGACGGGGAACTTGTTTTAACAGGATTGACTGCCCCGGAACAGAAATTGATATACACCACAGATGGAACCTTTGTCGATGAGGATGGCAGTACAAAGGTTAGTTTTGTAAAGGAAAGCAACGGACGTACTTATTTGTGGATGAGCCAGTATATTTCGGTTCCTGGATTAGGCCAGCTTGCTTTTGCCGAATACAAGGCGGAGAAATTGGAAGGTGCAGCACTGAATAAAGAAACAGCAGATGCTTGGGCAGCAAGAGAAGGCAAGTCCTTCTATTCCATTAGCGAGAAATTCAGTGCCATCGCCTATATGAGCTTGATTCGTCCAACGATACAGACAAGTGGTGGTTATTTCAATGATTTGAAGATTACAGGTCCCCATACAGCTGAGAGCCAGCACCACATTCCTGGCATGGCAGGACGAGATACACTGAGTATTCTCTTCTATGAAAAAGACGGTATAGAGTACTTGAAGGCGGCTGGAGCCTTGTATATGAGCGAGGACGGAGTGAAGCCGCTCTATACAGGTAAATCGTCGAAAGCTACGGTACAAGCTGATGGACATGCTAGATGGTTCAGCATTCCAGAAACAGTGGCTGGCAAGAAAATGGTAGTCACGATGCCAGCTATAGGTGCTTTTATGGTCTACGATGAAATGGGAGCACTGGTGAATAATACGGTCATTAGCGGTAAGAACGAAGTCGTGCTGCCTGCGAATGGATATATCGTATTTGCTGGAAATGCCGGATCTTCCTTTGGTATTACGCTAGTGAAATAGAGAGTAAATAAAACGTAGACTAGATTCCAAATTGGCCAGCTATTATAGCTGGCTTTTTTGCTAGATCTTTGTTTCTTGCTATAAAGAGACCAGCAACTTGTCCCTTCCAAATTACCATTTTCCACTGTCTGAACATGAAGAGCTTCTAGCCATTAGTCGTAACGTAACCAGATTTTTACACCGAGGCTTTAGATTTGAACGATCCAGATCGCTTATCTGTTTGAGAGAAACGGGGAGGATATTTTAAGCAAAAGGAAGAATTTTTATTATGATGAATGCAGGAAAGAGGTTTTATTATGGAACATTTGTCACAGTATACTTACGTCCAATCTATTGCTAAAGCTACCATAAGCGAATTACAGGAGATCATTAAAGAGGGCATAACGGAAAAGGAAATCGTGATTAGAGCCGAAGAGATCATGAGAAATAAGGGAATTCAAAGTTTTTGGTATCACGGTATAGGGGCATTTGTTCACGTTGGCAAGAGAACAATCATTTCTGAGTCGGGTAAGGAATATAAGCCTTCAGATACATTTGTCGGCAGAAATGATATCGTGACCATCGATCTTAGTCCAGAGATTAACACCTATTGGGGAGACTATGCACGAACACTAATTGTGATCGATGGAAATGTTATTGCCGAAGACGCACTTGCAAATACCCAAAATGAATCTGCAGTAGAATTCTCACATGGAATTAACGCCGAAAAGGAACTCCATAAAAAATTTATTGATTTTGTAAGACCTGACCTGACTTTTGAAGAAGTTTACTTACATATGAATGAGGTTATACAACAACTTGGTTACATTAATCTTGATTTTGCTGGGAACTTGGGGCACACAATCGAATTCAATAAGGATCAAAGAAGATATTTTGAGTCAGGGAATAAGATGAAGCTTAGTGAAGGATCACTGTTTACATTTGAGCCACATATAAAGTACAGCAATGGAGAGTATGGCTTTAAACGGGAGAATATTTATTACTTCCGTAATGGAGAATTACTTGTTTTATAGCTTGTCGGGCTAAGGACTACGGTAAAAGTTTTAAATGCAGTAATTTTCATATATAATAACTTAATATTGAAGTATTATTATGTTGGCAACGGGCCAGAAGTCGAGCTTTTGTATTGTGACGCTCCGCTCATCCATAAAGCTTCAAATGACTAAACTAAAATTGAGGGAAGCGAATGAATTTTTTGCGGGAGTTTTTTGCCAATAGTATAGTAAGAAGAATCCTGTTCCTCTTACTGGTCGTTTTGTTGCTGTACAGCTTGAGAGATATGCTCAATTTGATGTTGCTGCTGTTTCTTGTTACCTTCGTCATGGGACGCCTAGAGGGCTTTATTACGAAGAAAATATCTAAGCTGTTCCCCATATCGCCCATTGTCGTTAATACGGTATTGTACGCTGTATTAATATTTGGGCTCGTATATGGAATTATCAATTATATTCCGAAGCTCATTAGTCAAATTTCCGAATTATATGTATCCATGATCAAATTCCTGGACACACCTCAGTCGGATGAATTTGCTGAGTTTGTCTCCTCCACGCTTAACAAACTGGAATTAGAGCAATACGGGGGCTATGCGTTAAATTATATTGTGAAACTCGGCAAATGGGCAGAGGTTATCGTTTTTGTTATCGTATTGAGCTACTTCTACTTAATCCAGAAGCACACCGTCAATCATTTTACGGAAAAGTTGAGCAAAAGCAAAATTAGTTGGGCTTACAATGAGTTTAAATACTTTGGCCAAAAATTCACCTCTTCTTTCGGTAAAGTGATTGAGGTTCAACTGATGATTGCCGTATTCAACACGATTCTAACGATTGCCGGGTTGTGGATTATGGGCTACCCTTACTTGTTCGCTCTCATGATTACGGTATTTTTACTGAGTCTTGTGCCGGTAGTCGGTGTTATGATCTCCTTCATTCCGATCAGTATTATCGGTTACCAGATAGGCGGTATCACAACGGTCATTTGGGCGATTATTATGATTTTGCTTATCCATGCAGTGGAGACATACTTCTTAAATCCTAGGTTGTACGCTCACAAAACAAAGCTGCCGATGTTCTACACCTTTATTATTCTTATTTTCTCCCAGCATTTCATGGGGATCTGGGGACTTATTATTGGGATTCCGATTTTTATGTTCCTACTTGATATTTTTGAAGTGGATCAAAGCAACAGTAAAGGTTCAGAAAAAGAAGCGGCACAGCTATCAGGAGAGAACTCAAGCTCCAAATAAAATATGGAAAAAGCCGTTGTCCTGTTGCTTCGAGCAACAGAACAATGGCTTTTTTGTTTTGTTGTTGCGATTGGCAGGGACCTGTCCATTCCAAATGACCATTCTCGCATAAGATATATGGAACAAATCGAGGTGATGGGGGAAGGGGCGAGGATTATGGCCAAAAGAGTTGAAAACCAAGTCTATTCGAATCGGGTCGCGAGGTCTGAGTTTGATGAGAACTGGAAAACTAAGGTGAGCAAGAGCGGTTATGTCATCTACACCGCAACCAGCAATCATGCCAAAGTAACGGCTCTGCTTACCACCGGGGCAAGCAAATTGCTCATCTTCAAAAAAGGCGGTACCGTACTAGTTGGCTCTGGAGGAACTAGCCATTACAGTAAACCGCATATTGCCAAGGACATTTAAGCAGCACTAAGAGATTCACTTACTATGCTGATTTCCTTCTGAAAAAAGTCTACGCAGTTATATTGCATAGACTTTTTTTGATTGATTTTAAAGCTAGCTTGAACTCCGCTCAACGTCCTATTGAAAATGAAGCCGCGACGGACGATATATATAACATCCTTTTTTCTGGAAATATAGTCCTGTAAGTGGAGGGAAGATAATGAACGAAGAAGCAACTACAGTCGGATGGGACGCTATTGAACAAGCGATGTCCAAGCTCTACGGAGATCAGGAGCCAAAGCATTACGGCACGCTAATTTCTTACATGCTGGGAGGTCCAGATCCTCTTGACGGTCTAAGCGCATACAAGGCGGAGCATCCCTTGCCGCATTGGCATATGGTGACGTTTGGGTTTTCAGAGCTGTACGACAAGGAATCAGATGATGCCGAGCACAGCGGTTACGGATTTGAGCTGACCTTTCGGCTGGTACGGGAGGACACAGAGGAAGAGCCTCCAGCCTGGGCGCTCAACCTGCTGCAAAATATGGCCAGATATGTGTTCAACAGTGGCAATATCTTTCGGTCGGGCGATTACTTGGATGCCAACGGTCCGATCTGTGAGGGGGCAGATACACAGCTGACGGCGCTGGCTTTTATCGCGGACCCTGAGCTTCCCGAAGCAGACACGCCGAACGGACGGGTACAGTTTTTGCAAATGGTAGGTATCACGGGCAGAGAGCTTGAAGCGATGCAGACTTGGAATACGCTGGGCCTGCTAAGAGCTTGTGAGGAGCTTATGCCGGGTTATATCACGGATCTAGCTCGTGATTCCTTCATGCAGATATCTGAGATAGCCGAAGCGGTGCAGAGAGGGATTGAACGGGATGGGTCCAACACGGGCTTTTTATATGTGGATCAATTGGATTGGGAACCGGCCAAGAAACGTCTATTTGGCAAAGCGCCAGCTGTACTCAGTCTAGGAGCGAAGCAGGCCGAGGTTGTAGGAAAGATGCTTTCAGGACGTATTATGAAAGGAAAGTCGCTCCGGTTGTCAGGCCCGGATATTCAGATCGTCTTGGAGCCTGGAGAGGCCGTGGGCTTCGAGGAAGGCGAGGATGAGGTTCGCGTCCGACTCGACGAGGCGAGTGCCGCCGAATTATCCCGTAAGCTTCAGCCCAAGGAAGGCGTGCTGGCACTGTCCTCCTTCAAAGGTTTGAACGTGCAAATTGTGAAAACCTACATTAGAGATCAAGACGGTCAAATCGTATCCACGATTGGCTAGAGGGAAGTGTTATGCAGTAACCTTCACAGAGAAGTAGACCCCCAGCGAAATGAAGAGTCTTTGAGTCGCATGAATAGCGGAACGAAGGCTCTTTTGTCATTTTTCTGGACCCGGAATGTGACTGCGAGAAGAGCTGTTTTGTAAACAGACTGGAATTGCGATAGGTTTGTATGATAAAATAACATTGTTATCTTTTTTGAATGGAGCTGCGAACTATGAGCAAGAAAGCCGAACAGACGGAAAAAAAGCTGCTGCAATGCGCAAAAGACGAGTTTCTGGAAAAAGGCTTCTTGGGGGCGAATATGCGGTCCATAGCCCAAAGGGCCGGAATGACGACAGGCGCCATTTATCGTTATTACGAGGATAAAAACGCGATGTTCGAAGCCATAACGAAGCCCGTACTGGATGAATTCAATGTTGTGTTCCAGCACACCTCAAGCGTTCAATCCGAGTTATTGGACCACAACGAGCTGGAGTCGAGAATGCCTGTTGCATCGCGTATGCTGCTGGGATTCGTCGAATATATGTACCGATGGTTTGATGAATTCGATATGCTGGTGAACGGCTCGGCAGGTTCGTCCTTAGAGAATTTCGCGGATAAATGGATCGAAGCCGACATTGAAGCAACGCGGCTTTATATGGACAAACTCGTGGCTATGGGACAGCTGCGAAATTATCCTTCTATGCGTGTTATCGCTATCTTTGTCAAACAGGGCTATTGGGGCATATTGGAAGCCGTTGCGTCCAGGATGACCTACGAGGAAGCGATGGACTACATGCGCTATCTGATTCCCTTTATGCAAGCGGGCTGGAAAACCTTGCTGGAAGAAGGGGGAGGAACAGCCCAGAATGAAAGGGAATTGCGCCAATGAGCAAAAACCGAAGGGAGAATACAACATGAGCACCTTTGCAATAGGGCATGTATTAATTAAAACCAACCGCTTAAAGCAAACCGCAAGCCGTTATGAAGAACTGGGTTTTACGGTAACTTATCGAGTGTCGCCCGAGAAATCTCACAATGCGTTTATTTATTTTCGGGACGGCTCTTTTCTTGAATTGTTTAATCCAAAGCCGATGAATGTGGCCGATAAGCTGATTCTCGCACTGCTTAGGCTTCTTCGACCTATTAATCCGGCTATGATTAAGCGATATATGCACTACATCGCAAGCAAGGAAGGGATTACGGACTATGCCATGGATAGCGTACCCGTTGAACAGGCAGAGGCTAATCTCGAAGGAATGAAGCAAGCCGGTGCGCGTGTGGGCAATAAAATCAAGTTAAGCAAAAAGCTGCCCGATGGCATCAAGCAAACGTGGTGGATTGCGGTGTTCGAAGATGATACGATGCCCTTTTTGATGAGCGCCTACCATCCTCCGATTGCTTGCCTCAAGCATGAACTTGCTCATCGCAATGGTGTTCGGGGCATCGACTGTCTAGTGATTGATGTGCCGGATCTTGAGGCATGGATTTTGAAATATGAACCGCTTGGGCCCAGGGTCAATCACTCCCAACAAGGAAAGCAATGCGAGCTGTTTTTTGAAAAACAACATAAAATCATACTTCGCAAGTCTGATGAATACCGATTGGCGGAAATTCATTTGCTAACGTCGGCTTCGCTTGACGAAGACTTGGCCATTCAACCTCACGAGAGTCATGGAGCGACCCTTGTCCTAAAGCAACAGCCATCATGTAACTTTTTTTAAGCAGTCCATACATTTGATTCAAAGAAGAGTACTGCCGAGAGCGGCAAAGCGCTCTTCTTTTTTCGTACGGTGAGAAATTTACCAGGGAATTTGATCGTGTTATGGCTACAACAACCGGGTTAAAATAGCTAAGATGTGATACTATGTCTCTACGACTAGTTGTAGTTGAAGCGTCAATGCTAATCGCGTTGTATCTATAGTGAGAGGATTTGAACAGGTAGTGATTAATAATTTTTGGCGTGATTTACCTCGCCCGTTTTTTATACTAGCACCAATGGAAGATGTGACGGATGTTGTTTTTCGTCATGTCGTAAGTAAAGCAGGCAGACCCGATGTGTTTTTTACAGAGTTTACTAACACGGAGAGCTATTGTCATCCTGTAGGGACTTATGGCGTACGGGGACGTCTAACGTTCACGGAGGATGAACAACCGATGGTTGCACATATTTGGGGGGATAAGCCTGAATATTTTAAGGAAATGAGCATAGGCATGGCTAAGCTTGGCTTCAAAGGTGTGGATCTCAATATGGGTTGTCCCGTGCACAATGTTGCCACGAAAGGTAAGGGCAGCGGCCTTATTCTGCATCCAGAGCTTGCGGCAGATATCATTCAAGGGGCCAAAGCGGGAGGATTGCCGGTCAGTGTGAAAACGAGGCTTGGCTACAACGATATAGAGGAATGGCAGGATTGGCTAACCCATATTTTGAAACAAGATATTGCCAACCTCTCTATTCATCTCCGTACAAGAAAGGAAATGAGCCTGGTAGATGCCCATTGGGAACTGATTCCGGCAATTAAGCAGCTTCGTGATCGTATAGCGCCAGATACTCTGTTGACCATCAATGGAGATATTCCTGATCGGCAAAAGGGCTTAGAGCTTGCGGAGCAATATGGTGTGGACGGGATCATGATTGGGAGAGGTATCTTCCATAATCCTTTTGCCTTTGAAAAAGAGCCGAGGGAACATAGCAGTGACGAATTACTGGATCTGTTAAGATTACATCTTGATCTTCATGATCAATATGCAACAGAATTAACGCTGCGTCCATTTAAAACACTTTTACGATTTTTCAAGATCTATGTGAAAGGATTTCGAGGGGCAAGTGAACTGCGAAATCAATTGATGAGCACGAAGTCAACGGATGAAGTTCGTGAACTTCTTCATACCTTTGAGAAGAATGGGAATGCTGTGATAGAAGATAATAGTCATGAGGATAGGAATAGTTAACTATAGGTACGCTTCCAATAAAGTGAGATACCTAGACCAGGAGAAAAACAGATGACCATAATCGACAAATTAGCAACGGTACTCCATCGCAAAGACGAAGGTCCCAACCAGGAACTGGCGCGAGATATTGCTGAAAGAGAAGATTGCGAAGCTGTGAAAGAGCTTATTGCTAACTTATCTAACAAAGACAAGAACATTCAAAGCGATTGTATGAAAGTTCTCTATGAGATTGGGTATCTTAAGCCGGCTTTGATCGCTGAATACAGCAAAGAGTTCTTAACCTTGCTTGATCATAGGAACAATCGATTGGTTTGGGGAGCTATGACAGCGCTAGACGCGATAACTCTGGAAAATCCGGAAGTCATCTATGCATCGCTTGAAAAAATTGTTGACAGTACGGACAAAGGATCAGTCATCACCAAGGATCACGGAGTAAATATTCTGATTAAACTTTGTTCTGTGGAATCCTATGCGAATCATGCATTCACCTTACTCATCGAACAGCTTAAGAGATGTCCCACAAATCAACTTCCCATGTATGCGGAGAATGCCGTATCCATCGTCAACGATCAAAACAAAGCCCTTTTCATTAAGACGCTTTTCTCACGACTCGGCGATATTGAAAAAGACACAAAACGAAAACGAGTGGAGAAAGTGATTAAGAAATGCAGTTGATTAAATCGAACCGGAACTAGCATGCTCACAAATAAGAAGAAGTGCACCCCTTAGAATACACATTGGAACCTCCAATGAAATTCTAGGGGGTGTATTTTTGTGACGAGCCATATAAATAATAGTTGCAATAACATCCTATATCGCATATATTGAAATTAGTTGCAATAACATCCTATTTGAGGTGGTGAAGTTTTGAACGAAAATTGGCGGCAACATGACAAAGGCGGAGGGGAATCGCATGGTCCATATATCTCGGCCATATACCGTCACATGCAAGTATTGATCTCGGCGGAATTGGCACCATTCCGAATCGGAAGCGGGCAGTATATTTTTCTGATGGCTGTTGCGTTTCGGCAACCCGTCACACAGAAAGAGCTAAGCGAGACGCTGCTCATCGACAAGACGACGACCGCCAAGGCGATTGCGAAGCTGGAAGCGGAAGGGTATGTGCGGAGAGAAGCCAATCCCGCCGACAACCGCTATCAGCTGCTTTATTTGACCGATGCAGGGCAGGATGTCGTGCCGAGGGTTCAAGAAGCGCTAGCCCGTGTGAAGAACAAGACACGCAAGGGCATCGGCGACGAGGAGTATGACCAGTTGCTGTGCATGCTGCAAACCGTGCTTCGCAATTTGACCGAGAAGGAAGAGACAGAAGGATGACAGGAAGTGGAGGAGCGAGTCTCACGGAAGTGCTGTTGATGTGGGACGGTGTAACGAAGTACTCGCATCGTTTTGGAGGGATAGAATTTCAAGGAGGATGTTGCGCATGCCATCGAGATCGCACGTTTTAGATTGGAACGTATGCAAGAGCGACAAAAAAATGGAAGGTGAGATGAACAGTGATGAATGCAACATTTCCGTACGAGAAAAAGCGCATGCAAGTATTCGGAGTGGAGATGGCTTATGTAGAGGAGGGAACTGGTGACCCGATCGTCTTCTTGCATGGGAATCCGGCATCCTCCTATCTGTGGCGCAACATTATGCCCTATGCAGGGAAGCTTGGCCGCTGTATCGCGCCTGATCTCGTCGGCATGGGCGATTCCGATAAACTCTCGAGCAGCGGGCCTAACGCGTACACCTTCTCCGAACACCGCCGCTATCTCGACAAGCTGCTTGAACAGCTGGGAGTCAGCGAGCGTGTGACGTTCGTCGTGCACGACTGGGGATCGGCGCTGGGATTTGATTGGGCGAAGCGTCATCCCGGTGCGGTCAAAGGCATCGCTTATATGGAGGCGATCATTATGCCCGGCAACTGGAATGATATGTCGAAGGAAGGGCGCCAGGTGTTCCAAGCACTTCGGTCGCCAGAAGGGGAACGAATGGTGCTGGAGCAAAATTCGTTCATCGAGTTCAACCTGCCGGTTAACATTCTGCGCAAGTTGACGGATGAAGAGATCGCCCAGTACCGCCGTCCGTTCTTGGAGCCGGGTGAAAGCCGCCGTCCTATGCTCAGTTGGGCGCGCCAGCTTCCGATCGGCGGCGATCCGGCAGATGTCATAGCGATTGTCACTGAATACGGCGAATACCTGGCGAAGAGCACCGTTCCCAAGCTGTTCGTTCATTGCGAACCCGGCAGATTGCAGCAAGCCCACGTCGATTTCTGCCGTTCTTGGCCATCGCAGACGGAAGTTACGGTACCGGGTCTTCACTATCCGCAAGAAGACGCGCCCGAAGCAGTCGGCGAAGCGCTTGCCGTATGGTTGGAAAAATTGGCGTAAGAACGCGCTATTATTTCGTATTGAAATCCCAATATCTCCTTGTTATAATTGAAAATGATTATCATTATCGAAGTTCAAGGAGTGATTCATACGGAATCCCAAGTGATACAAACTAAACCAACAGCAGCGCCGAAAGGACAAAAAACGAAGCCGCCTTCCCCCGTCTCTCGTTTAAAGCCGTTTCTGCTTAAGCGGAAAGCGGCGCTCACCGGCTCGATTGCAACAGGCATTGTTGCTACCCTGATGGGGCTTATTCCTTACTGGGTTATCTATCAGATCTGCAAGGGGTTGACGGACGGCGGGCTGCTTGGCGATCAAGTGCAGCTGCTCGCGCTTGCCGGGACAGCTTTGCTTGCGATTGCACTCAAAGGGCTGCTGACGTCATTATCGACGAATTGGACGCACCGCGTCGCCTATGATGTGGTGTACGAGGTTCGTATGGCCTTGGCGGATAAGCTGGCGAAGCTGCCGCTCGGTTACTTCGACCGGACGGACAGCGGCAAGATCAAGCACACCTTGAATGAGGACGTAGAGCAGCTGGAGGAAGGCATTGCCCATTTGCTGCCGGATATTACAGCAAGCACAGCTTTGCCGATTCTCTCCTTTGCGATCATGTTCACTATGGATTGGCGAATGGGATTGGCGGTGCTTGCTTTCATAGGGGTAACGGTGGGCGGCTATGCACTGGTTATGACCTATCTAAAACCGCTTCAAGCCGGGTACGGCAAAGCGGGGACCGCGGTCAGCAGCGCTATTCTTACTTATGTATACGGAATGAAGGTCATTCGCGTCTTCTCCCGCACGGAGCTGGCGTTCGAGACGTATTCCAAAGCGGTTCGTGATTTTTCGGAGACTTCCTCCTTAATCGAGAGCAAAGGCATGCCAGCCAAAACGATTGCCGTACTGCTCTCCCGGTCAGCGCTCCTCATTGTTATCCCGGCAGGGATCTGGTTGATCGCTCAGGAGCAGCTTACCGTTCCCGTGCTTATCTTTTTCATTCTGATGTCATTAGGGGTAGGGGCGGCTTTATTCAAGATGCTCCGCTCAAGCGGCATGACGGCCTTTCGTTTGGCGGCATCACTCAAGAATGTAAGCAAGATGCTGGAGGAACAGGAAATGGCATCGGCAGATCAGCCGCAGACGCCAAAGGATGCGACCATCCAATTCCAACACGTGACCTTTGCCTATAACAAGCAAGCTGTGCTCTGTGATGTATCGCTTACGATTCCCGCAGGAACGATGACTGCGCTGGTAGGACCGTCGGGAGCCGGTAAAACGACGATAGCCCGCCTGCTGCCTCGTTTCTGGGATACGGACGGCGGCAGTGTGACGATTGGCGGTGTCGATGTACGAGAGATGAGCGAGGAGCGGTTGATGTCGCTCGTGTCGTTTGTTTTCCAGGATGCTTACTTGTTCCAGGGAACCGTCATGGACAATATCCGGTTCGGCAAGCCTGGTGCTACGGATGAGGAGGTTGTAGCTGCCGCTCTCCGGGCTGGCTGTCATACATTCATTGAACAGTTGCCGCAAGGCTATCATACCGCTGTAGGTGAAGGCGGCATGACACTCAGCGGCGGTCAGCGGCAGCGGATCAGTCTCGTTCGCGCCATATTGAAGGATGCGCCTATTATCATGCTGGACGAAGCGACGTCGCTTGTCGATCCGGAGAACGAAGCCCATATTCAGGATGCGATCGCGGGGTTGCTTCATCCTGCCAATGGCGAGCCCAAAACAATTGTGGCCATCGCCCATCGGCTAGGCACTGTGGTACACGCCGACCAGATTGCCGTCATTGACGAGGGGAGCGTCGCAGCTGTCGGGACGCATGGAGAACTGCTGCAGAAGAGCGAACTATATCGCCGCCTGTGGGAGGCGTATGAGGCCGGGACCGAGGATTTGGAAGGGGATCAGTCCGTTCTGGACTCGGTGATTGCGGCGGTGGCGGCCCCGGATTTGTCGTTAGAGACTCAGGCGGGCGAACCGTTAACAGAGGATTCACAGGCGTTCGGCAAGCTGGGTGGAGGCACTCCGGTGCCGGATGATCCTCACCGGCATTTGGCGGAGATGTCGGAGTTTCGGCAGTCGCTGCTGCTGGCGGGCGAGAAGGCTAATCGGCTGCGAGGCGCACTCATCTTCAGCTTTTTCGAAAACGTGTTTACTGCGCTTGGTTCCATTGCCGTGGTCGCCGTCCTGTATCAATTGCTTGCCGGTCGACCCGACGAGGCATGGCAAGCGGCCGGTTGGATGGCGTTGATGTTTGCTGGCCAATCGGTGTTTTATTTCCTGACGAATAAATGGTCGTTTCCATTGTTCGGTCATTTCCTGACGCATATTCGTCTGTATTTGGGCGACCGGCTGCGCAAAGTTCCGTACGGCTTTTTCCTTCAAAAGGATGCCTCCGTCCTGGAATCGCGGGTGAAAACCGACGCGTCCACCTACATCTATGTCCCTTCCATCGTCATCGGTTTAATTAAAGCATGTGTCATTCCGCCATTGATTCTGATCGCGATGATGAGGCTGGATTGGCGGCTAGCGCTCGTATCGCTGGCAGGCGTCCCGCTCAGCGTTGTCTCCGCATGGCTTGCGGAACGGAAGCTGAAGGAGATTATACAGAAGCTGTCGGCTGCACGGCAGGCAGCCAACAGCCGAATTTTGGAGTATATTCGCGGCATAGCTGTCATCCGTTCCTTTGGACTGACGGGCAGCCGGATGCAAAGCTATGAGGAAACGATCGACAACTATAGAGATGCCAGTATTGCGATCAATCGGAGGCTAACGCCGTATACAGCCGTCTATCATATTTCCTTCGAGCTGGGCTTGGCGCTAGTCTTGATCGTCGGCGGTGTGTTCGTTGGGCAAGGAACGCTGGAACCGGCAACCTTCATGGTGTTTCTTGTCTTGGCAATTTGTTTCTATGAGCCGCTGCCGCTGATGGATTATGCCCTGTTCAAGCGCATGTTCGCGACAACGGTACATCATATGAACGATATTATCCAGGCCAGGGACATGCCAGTTCTGACATCGGAACGCCGACCGATGCAAGGCACCGAGATTGCGTTCCGCGACGTCACCTTCGGCTACGGTGATAAGCGGGTGCTGAACGGCCTCAATCTGGTCATCCCGGAGAAGGGGACGACGGCGATTGTGGGCCCTTCGGGCGGAGGCAAGACGACGATGCTGCATTTGATTGCGCGCTTCTGGGATGTTCAAGGGGGCGCGGTGACGATCGGCGGCGCGGATGTGCGCAGCATGAGCTCAGATGAATTGATGCGGCAGCTGGCCTTTGTGTTCCAGGACGTGTATCTGTTCAATGACACGGTGGCGAACAATATCCGATACGGCAACCCGGACGCTAGTATGGAGCAGGTGGAGGAAGCGGCCAGGAAAGCCCGCTGTCACGATTTTATTATGAAGCTGCCGGACGGCTACGATACGGCTGTGGGCGAAGGCGGCGGGCTGCTGTCGGGCGGCCAGCGGCAGCGCATCTCGATTGCGAGGGCGATATTGAAGGACGCACCGATTATTTTGTTGGATGAAGCGACGGCTAGCGTCGATCCGGACAACGAACGGTATATTCAGGAGGCGTTCGAGGAACTGGCCCGCGACAAAACGGTCGTCATTATTGCCCATCGACTGCATACCGTTCGCCGTGCCGACCATATCGTCGTAATCGACGACGGCAGGGTTGCGCAGTCGGGCACGCATAAGGAACTGCTCGCGAACGGCGGCATTTACCGCCGCTTCTGGGAGGAGCGCCGCCGTGCCCAAGGCTGGGTGATGCGCAGAACGATTGAAGAAGTGAAAGCTTAATTTTTGCAAATCCGGCTCGGGATTTCCGCTTTTTGGTGATCCCTGCCGGTGACTGTATATCTCCCAATATTCTTCTAAATCTTTGACCATATGAATATAGCTGGTAGTAAGAAATAGGTTGTAGAGTGAGGGAGGAACTGGGGAAATGAAAGGTTATTCAACTAGTTCTACAATACATACAGTTAACGTCCCAAGAACACAAATGGTTGACCATTTTATCGATTTTATCCGTGTAGCCAATGAGCTTCTTCAGAAGGAATTAGATCTGTCTCCTGCTAATCATGTAGTCAAGAACATCATGAGTCATCTTTCCCTTCAGTTACGCCCCCGCTATTCACCTGAGGAGATACAATCCGTTCTAAGCAACGAGTATATTCGAAGCAACCACCGAAAATTGCAGGATAAGCTGTCAGAAGCCGAATTTCTGGCAGAGCTGAATGATTCTCGCGCTATTTGCCATTCTGAGAGTTCTGACTTAGATCCCTTATCAAGGCTATCTGCCTGGACTATTTACAGGGCTCTAGTAAGTCAGGAACTGTCCACGCTTCGATCGTTCATTCGAGAGAAAGGCCGCGCAGAGAAGTTGCCAATGATCTTTGTAGGCAGTGGGCCGATGCCGCTAAGTGCGATTATTCTACACCAATTAAGTGATGCGAATGTGATCTGTCTGGAAATGGATGCTGTTGCCTATGATGCGTCATGTTTATTACTTGAGCGCCTCGGCTTAGCGGATAAAGTTACGGTTGTGATGGGGAATGGATCAGAATTCGACTACAGCTCCTATAGCCAAATCTTTGTCGCTAGTCTTGTTCGCAATAAGATGGAAGTGCTTGAACGCATTAATCAAACTGCTTCTGATCCTCTAGTAGCTGTTCGCACAGCAGAGGGGATGAGGCAAATCATGTATGAAGCGATTGATGAAGCACAGTTGAACAAGCAGGGGTGGCGTATTCTGGGACGAACATGTCCACAAGAAAATCTGGTCATCAATTCGACTTTGTTCCTTGAACGTGTGAGAAATCCTATGTAATGAAGTATGAAAAACCGTTTATGGAACCTGCCTCAATCAGAATGATCCGTTCCAGCATTGCTTGGTTCATGAAAGCAAAGTATAATTGATAATAATTATCAGTTCATGGATAGGTAAAGGTGAAAGCATGCAAAAACCAATGCAAAGAACAGATTTAAGCGAGGTCAGGCTTTATATAGAAGAGAATTTCACGAAGCAGCTCACTTTAGACCATCTGGCGGGTCTTACGGGTCTTAGTCCCAGCTACTTTTCCTCGGCGTTCAAACAGCAATACATCCAGAGTCCCATGGAGTTTGTGACACAGCTGCGTATTCAAAAGGCTAAACAGCTATTGCAACAGGAAGACGCCCGATTGAAGCCCATAGCGGAGGCTGTTGGGTATAGCGATGAATTTTATTTTAGCCGAGTGTTCAAAAAGGTTGAAGGTATATCGCCAACGATGTACACCAGCCAGCAGAAATCCCATATCGGCGTGGTTACCGGCAACATGATGGGTTATTTGCACGCAGCAGGCATCGTGCCCTTTGCTGCACCATTAAGCGCAAAATGGACTCCCTATTACTATAATCTGTGGCCGGATCAAATCGAGCATAAGGTATCCTTAACCAAAAACAAAAATTATTGCATTCCGAGTGAGCTATACCATTTGCAAATGGATCTTCTCATCTCTCCCAAGGATATGCCGCCAGAGCTGGTCACACGGATGGAGGATCATTTTCCAGTCTATTGGCTGGATGATAGACAAGATTGCTTTATCGCCTTAACGGAGCTTGCTGCCCGGTTGAACAAACGAGAAGAAGCGAATCAGTGGATCGCGCAGTATCAAGCAAGATTGAGTGAAATTCGTCAAGGGTTAGATTGGGCGGCTCATCCGCCTAAGATTATGATTATCCGTATCTATCAGCAGCGAATATTTGCCTATTGCAATTCAGGTATTCAACATCTTTTATTTCATGACTTGGGAGCGGTCCCCAGCTATGAGTATGCTGGTCTATATAACACCGAAATTACGTTTGAGCAGCTAGCCCAATTGCAGGTAGATAAGCTATTTACCATTATATGCCCTGATGATGAGTCACGAGCAACCTGGCATTATTTGCAAAGAGATGCTGGATTCAAACAACTAGGGGCTATGAAGCATCAACAAATCTATGTCATTCATTCCGATCCGTGGTTTGAATATTCTCCAGTTGCTTTAAGGCGAATGCTAGAGGAAGTGGCCGTGATGATGCTACCTTGAAAATGTACATGGCCGATCGTAATATGTTGCATGGTCAACATGCTTTATCTCTTATATACTCAATAATGAGAATGATTATTATTGAGAATTTAGGAGAGAGGGAAAGTCAATTATGAAGTGGTTCCATGCAAAAAAAATAAGTTATGTTGTGATGGCGGGTCTATTATCCGTAGCACTGGCAGCTTGCGGCAGCAATAAGGAAGCTGTTCCTGGGTCCCCGGCTGATCCTACACCAACAAGCGAATCCAGCTCAACGGATGAATCAGGTGCAAAAGGATCGAATTCGGCAGCCAGAGAAGCGTTTGACGTAACGGACCAGGTAGGCAATACCGTAAACATTCCTGGAACGGTACAAAAGGTGTACGCGCCTGGCTTGGAGGATTACTTGGTTACACTCGGCGTAACTCCAGTCGCCCAATGGTCCACAGGCGAGAAACCGCAGCAATACTTGCAGGATACGCTTAGCGGCGTGAAAGAAATCAGCTTTGCCAATGGCGTTCCATCTCCGGAATCGGTCGTAGATTTGGAGCCGGAATTAATTATATTCCCAACCGCTTTCTATGCGCAAAATGGCGTTCATGAAAACTATTCGCATATCGCTCCGACCTACGTATTTAAGAATGCGCTTGGCAACGTTGTGGAAGCAACGGAAACGATTGCGAAGCTGCTGGGGTTAGAGGATAAAGCAACAGAAGCTATTGCTGCTTA
The DNA here is from genome assembly GCF_042887015.1 of Paenibacillus sp. NPDC057967. Taxonomy (NCBI): domain Bacteria; kingdom Bacillati; phylum Bacillota; class Bacilli; order Caryophanales; family Paenibacillaceae; genus Paenibacillus; species Paenibacillus sp. NPDC057967. Next base: position 388,867 of record NZ_JBHVQB010000001.1, on the reverse strand, counting down.
TAATACTAAGCTGGAAGAAACGAAAGCGCAGCTAGCTAGCCTTTCTGCTGGTAAAAAAGCGATTTATATTAATGCGAATGCCCGTGCGATCTTCTTGGTTGGCAACTTCCATTACGGGGGCTATGTGCTCAGTGAGCTGGGATTTGCTCAGAGCGCTCTTGTAGAAGGAGAAATGTCTGCTGATATTTCGCTTGAGATGCTGTCTGACATAGACGCTGATTATATATTTATTAACAACAACGACGGTCTGGGAGATGCATTCCTGGCAGACATTAAAGCTAGCCCGTTATGGACTGCGCTGCCAGCTGTTCAAGGTGGTCAAGTGTTCGACGTCAAAGGCGATCACTGGAGATCGAGCGGATTAATTGCTTACCAGAAAACGATGGATGATATTGTGGCGTTCTTGCAGCCATGATGATTAAGCCATACGTCAAGCGCAATTATGAAACGATGTTGATGACGAGTACAAGCAATCATTTGGACTATGAAATATTTATTGCAAAACCTTTCGATGAGCCAGCAGAGGGCGGATATGGCGTCATCTATGTACTAGATGGCAATGGACTATTCGAAACTGCTGCCGAAATCACGCGATTGTTGACGCGCAAGCCCAAAGGATACCAGCCCGCTATTGTAGTTGGCATCGGATACCCTGGCGGCGAAGCCTTTGATACGGTGCGTCGAACCTATGATTTAACAATGCCGGCCGAGCCTGCCAATTTACCGCAGCGTCCGAATGGGGAGCCTTGGCCTAAATTCGGAGGGGCAGATGAGCTGCTTGCCTTTTTTGAAAAGGAGTTAATGCCGGCTATGGCACAGCGGTTCGCCATCAATAAGCAGAAGCAGGCATTGTTTGGTCATTCCTTCGGAGGGTTGTTCGTTCTGCATGCTTTATTCACACAACCCGCATTGTTCTCGCATTACATCGCGAGCAGTGCTTCCATCTGGTGGAATGATTGCGCAGTATTAGACGAGTATGAAGCGTTCCAAGCAGTTATGAAAAGCAATAGGCTAAACCAATTGCCCAAGGCGCTTATGATAGCCGGTGGAGATGAGCTTGATCATATGGTCAAGGATAGTCTGGATTTATGCGCTGATATGATGTCGCTGCGCGTTCCAGGCTTCGAAGCTAGCTGGGCGCTGCTTGAGCAAGAGGAGCATGTGAGCGTCATACCTGGTGCGATTAGCCGGGCGGTCAAATTTTTGCTCGCCACAACATCAGAAATGAGTTAGACAGCATATTCGTTCTGCATTGGAGCTGGCCCTTGGCTGGCTCTTTTTGCAAAGCGGAGGGGAAGGGTTGGAACCATTGGCCTCAAATGTTCAAGAATCATCATTAACAAGCACAAAAAAGCTCTCCTTTATACTATTGCTTCTATTCATGCTCTTGCTATTAATGGGAGTATTAGTCCTTGCTATGGCGCTAGGAGCGAAAAGAATCCCATTCTCAGATGTGCTCACGTCGATCTTTGCTTATGATCATACGTCCACTACCCACCATGTGATCCAGACCATTCGCTTGCCTCGTGTGCTTGCGGCTATGGCTACAGGAGCCGGATTCGCCGTTAGCGGGGCTATTATGCAAGGCATTAGCCGCAATCCATTAGCGGATTCGGGTATTCTGGGATTGAATGCCGGGGCAGGCGTCATGCTTGTCATTGCCATGGTTTTCCTGCCGGCGATTTCATTTACGGGTACGCTGTGGCTTTGCGTTCTAGGAGCGGCATTAGGCGCAGGCTTAGTATTTAGTGTCGGCTTATTAAGCAGACGGGGATTGACGCCTATTCGGCTTGTATTGGCTGGCGCTGCAATATCAGCCATGCTGACTGCCTTAAGTGAAGGAATAAGCATCTTCTTTTCAGTGGCGCAGCAGGTGGCTTTTTGGTACGGGGGAGGGTTAAGCGGCATTAAGATGGCGCATTTACAGCAAATGCTGCCATGGATGCTCCTGGCTCTACTGCTTGCCATCGTCATTTCAAGATCGATTACCATCCTATCCGTAGGAGACGAGACAGCGGAAGGACTTGGCGTTCGTACTAAGCTGATAAAGAATCTCTCCCTGGTAGCCGCCTTCCTGTTGGCCGGGATTTCATGCGCGCTAGCCGGTTCGGTAAGCTTTATCGGGTTAATGGCCCCTCACTTGGTACGTTACTTCGTCGGCGTGGATTATCGCTATATCATTCCGCTATCCGCCATTATGGGAGCTATCCTTGTTGTGCTTGCTGATTTGGCGGCGCGAATCGTCAATGCCCCTTATGAAATTCCAGTCGGTGCTGTCATTGCGGTTATCGGCATTCCGTTCTTTCTTTTTTTGGCACGCAAAGAAAGGCGGGAGCTATCGTGAAGTTAAGATGGAAGTTTATCATTATTGCCGTATTCATACTTCTGGGTTTTATCTTTAGCATATCTACCGGGCAAAGCAGCTTAAGCTTGCCTGATCTATGGCAGACCCTATGGGGGAATGGCACTTCAAGGCAGGAGCTTGTCCTCTTTCAGTTCCGAATTCCTCGTATGTTGCTAGCTTTTCTAGTTGGCGGAGCGTTGGCGCTGGCAGGCATGCTGCTGCAAGCCATAAGCCGCAATGCATTGGCGGACCCCGGAATATTGGGGATCAATGCTGGAGCGGGACTATCGATGATGCTATTTTTACTCCTGCAAAATAGCTCTACCGGCTTGCATACGAATGTTCAGCCGTTCTATGCTCTTATTGGCGGTTTTATCGTAGTGGCCTTATTATTTTTGCTTTCTTATGATCGCCATCATGGGATTATTCCCATTCGACTCATTTACACAGGCGTTGCTATTGCGGCGGCGATTAGCGCAACGATGATTGTACTGACCTTTGTGCTGGAGCCTTCGCAATATCAAATGATTAAGGTGTGGCTGGCAGGGAATATAGGGAATAGCAATTGGAATCATGTCTATGCTATGCTGCCTTGGCTCGTTATTATAGTTCCTTTAGTCATCCGTCATCATCGTATATTAGATGTGCTGAAGTTTCACGATCCGGTAGCCATTAGTGTAGGCGTGTCTGTAAACAGATATCGCGTTTGGTTTTTAGTATGCAGTGTATTATTGGCAGCGCCAGCAGTTGCGGTTAGCGGAAGCATCGGATTTGTAGGACTCGTCGTTCCGCATTTGGTCAGACGTCTATTTCGCGGGCATAAATTAATGATTCCGGGATGCTTATTGATTGGAGGCGGATTAGTTGTAATCGCAGATGCTCTTGGCAAGATGGCCGTAGCCAATACGGAAATACCGGCAGGCGTGATCGTCGCCTTAATTGGCGCTCCTTACTTCTTATACTTATTAATTAAAAGCGATAGGTGACTAACTCAACAAAACCAGCTACTTGATGCCAGGGAGCGAGTGGAATTGATAAATTTGGATAGATTAGCAGAGGTGTTTGCTGGCGGCAGCTATGAGATTGAAGATGTCTACCGCTTAGTCATCCAGCCGAAAAGTATATGGCGTGAATTTACGACCTTAATGCATGGATTTCTATTTATTATTCGCGGAGAAGCTCGAATAGATGTGAATGGAACAGTCTACGAGTTATATCCAGGGGCCGTATTTCACGCGGCTCCAGGCATGCAGCTGGGCTCGCAAGTGATCGGACAAGCTGAGCTCGAGTATTATTCCCTTTTCTATAGATTGTACAAGGCAGACGACGTCAATTGTACGCATGAATGCGACTCGCATTTTAAGCTGGAACCGGGTGCAAATCCGAGAGTAATCGAATTATTGACCATGCTCCATCAGAATGCCTATACATCTGAAGGAATTGGAAAGCTGCGGGTTAAGGAATTATTTTTAAGCATTATGCATCAGGTTCTGATTGGCTGCAGCCACCGAGAGAGCGGCCGTTCTCCAAGTGAAAGGGTCATAGAGGAAGCTATTGCCTATATTCACGGGCATTATATGAATCCTCTTACTCTCGACGAGTTAGCTGGGCTGCATGCCATGAGTGCCAAACGCTTCTCTTACTTGTTTCACAAGCATACGGGGTTCCGTCCAATCGACTATGTGATTCATTATCGTATGGAAAGAGCCATTGACTTGCTGAAAGCAGGCAATTTCCCGATCCGCGATATTGCGGTCAGTGTCGGTTATGCCAACCCGCTCTATTTCAGCAGACTATTTAAGAGGAAATTCGGTGTGTCTCCTTCCGCATATACAGACCAATTAGATCATCATATCTATTGAGTGATTGATTTGTGAATGACGCTTGCAACTGCTGGTGATGAGCCTGAGGTGGTGCAGGCTTTTTTGCTTTTTGACTAATCATTAAACAACACGAATTAGATAATGATGCATATCCCATTTGTGATTTGTGTATTTGCATTTGCTTAAGTCCTTGCTAAACTATACTTTAATAATGAGAATCATTATCATTATAATATTGTTAGAGCCTCTGCGTGCTCAGAGTGTTTTTATAGAGGCAAATCTATAGGGATAAGAAAGGGTTGTTGGACATGAAAGTGGATAGACAATTGTGTATTGGGTTGTCCTTAAATAAAACCTGGATGAAAGGAAATAGCTGGCGGCGGCCAGATAGCGAAGTAGAAAAAATGGGTTCCATTAAATATTACATTGAGTTGGCAAAGATGGCGGAGAAGTCAAAGCTCGATTTTCTGTTCATGGCGGATTATCTGTATGTTAGCTCGCAGATGATTGGTGATTCTGCTAGCTTCGGCAGTCCTGACCCTACGATGATATTTGCTGCAATTGCCGGTGCAACCGAGCGAATCGGACTGGTTACGACCATATCTACGACTTTTAATCCGCCGTATGTGGTGGCAAGGCAGCTTCAGTCTTTGCATTGGCTAAGTAATGGACGGGCAGGCTGGAATATTGTCACCTCTATTGAAGGCGCAGAAAATTTCAGTGATTCTCCAATGCCTTCACCGGAAGAAAGATATGCAAAGGCCATGGAATTTACAGATGTGGTACGTAAGCTATGGGAGAGCTTTCCGAATGAAGCTATTGTTATTGACCGCGAGTCGGGCATATTTGCTGATAAAGATAAAGTGACGGCAATTCATCATTCCGGTGAATATTTCAGTGTGAAGGGGCCTCTTTCTATCCCTTCTCATTCATCGGGACCTATTCCTTTGTTTCAAGCTGGCGCTTCGGATGTTGGCCGCAATTTTGCCTCTTCCGTTGCGGATGCTATATTTGCGGCAATGCCGGATATGGAATCGGGAGTGGAATTGCGCAATGATTTGAGAAGAAGAGCCGCAGAGCAGGGACGTGATCCGAACACCATCAGAGTGTTGCCGGGCTTATATTTTTTCCTGGCCGATACACGGGAAGAAGCGCTTGAATTGCATAAGGCTGCGCATGCACATTTAAGTACGGAGCGCCGACTTAGCTCTCTCATATCGGTGCTGGGCCTTGATCTAAGCGGCTTCTCTCTGGATCAACGCGTAACTGCCGATATGCTCCCTGATTCCAATCAGCCTGTTCGCAGCCGGACACATGCCGAGCTGCTGCGCCGGTATATTACAAAGGCTCAGCCTACAGTGAAAGAGGTGCTGGCAAGACCGGAGGTTGTCGGATCTGCTCACTGGGTATCTGTGGGAACGGTGGAGGATGTGCTGAATGATATTATGGAAAGGCACAAGGCTGGAGCTATCGACGGATTTATAGCCCTTCCAGGCGGATCAGAAAAATCGATGGAGATATTTTTTGAAAAGCTGATGCCGGAGCTGGTTGAAAGAGGCTTGTTCAGAAGTGAATATAGCGGGAGTACTTTGCGTGAACATTTAGAAATTACGTAATCCGTTATCCATGAGCTTCAAGTTCCGCGTGATCGAAAAGGCTGCAAAGTAGGCTCCACTCGACAGGGAACTCATGCATATTACTACACAGGATATTTATGGGATTTATGGAATTTGAGCTATTCTGTGTTAGACTATCCGTATAAGGGTTAGTCAATTCGTAGTTATCTTTTTTACAACAAAGAATGCAATGACGAAATCTCTTTATTTCAGAACAGTTGTAAAGGGGATAAACCATGAAAAAGACGATGATGATACTGTTCGTGCTGTGCTCTATGATGACAGGGTGCACAACTAACGAGAAAGTAATCAACTTCGTACAGTTAAAAGAATCGTTTGAGAAGCGCGGATTTCTTTTAGAAGAACAAGTAGATATAAATAAGAATAGTGTATTTCAAATGACTTTAAATGGTGTCGAGCCTGAATCTTATATGATTAATGATAAAGAAATAATCAGTATATACGTATATGCATCCAGTGAAGGGGTTAAGGAAGGAATAAAGGATTTTGAGTATAAGACAGCGACAGCGAGTGTGATACCACATAAAAAATATCAAGTGGCAAATGTCTTGATATTCTACAGTTCTAGGGGCGATCCTGAAGATGAACGAATTGAAATGGTATTAGAGGATATGAAAGCTCTAGCAGAACAAAAAAGAAGACATCTCTCCCCCAAAAAGGGAACGGATGTCTTTTTGTTTGATACGTAAGCCGTCAAAGAAAAACTATCCTCTCATCTTGAACTCCAACTATATAGAGCCTGCCCACAGAGCAGGGAACTGTTCCAGTGCCAACCGGCTCGTTAGAGCGTCGTCAGAATTCCAGAACGAATCCAGAACATGCACTTTGCCGGACTGGACGGCGGGAAGCCGAGCCCAGTCCGGCCATCGGTTAAGCTCTGACATTGCGGCTGAGATGTGCTGATTCGAATGAATAAAAACGAACAGCCGGTCTCCCACTGCAAATTCACGCAGGCGATCTGGGGCAATGGAGATATAGTAATGGCCGCGGGCTGGACGCATTTGTTGAATGCGCTCATCCATGCGGAACCCAAGAGGATGATACAGCAGCTTGGCTAAGCCGCGAAGTCGATGAAGCAAGTAAAGCTGTCCATCATGATGATAGTACAGGACCGTAGCTGATTCGTCCGAAGATTTGCAGGATTGGAGCCGCTGCCACATTTCCTCACATCGGATGTCGTAAGCATCGAGCCATTGCTTGGTCCGCTCGCGAATGCCAAGCACTTCCCCTAGCCTCTGTATTCGACGGTGCATGGAGGCATATTCGTTCACTCCGACAGTTGGTGCGATAGCGGACAGCTCCGGATGACGCTCACTTCCATGGCGGCTGAGCAATACGAGATCAGGGTTGAGCGTACGGATCTTGTCTGGAATAAGCGGAAAGCCGATTTCTTGTGTGTACTGGATTTTGTCTGCAAACGAGTCGCTGTTGCAAAAGCGCAAATTTGCTCCCACTGGCTCAATGTCCAGTGCGAGCAAATCGCCTACAGTGCCGGCATCATCGTATATAATACGCTCAGCCGATACAGGGGGATATTGAACAGCCTCATGCTGTTCGCTCATATTCGTCTTACGACTATAGATTCGCGCATATTGGCCCGGAGATATCCCTGTTTCGAGCTTAAATCTGCGATTGAAATAGTGCTCGTCGTTATAACCTACCTGATGCGCAACCTTCCATACTTGTTCATCGGAGTGACTCAGTAAGGCTTTGGCCTGCTCGATTCTTAACTGGGTGATATAGTTGCTTGGATTGCTTCCGGTCATTTTTTTGAACACCCGGAGGTATTGCCAACGCGGGAGCTGTGCCATATCAGCCAGTTGCTGCACGGTGAGATTAAGTTGATAATTGCTCTGCACAAATTCGATAGTTCGACATACAGCGTTCCTCGGTTCGCGTATGCGATTCTCCTCTTTAACGCCCTGCTCCAGGAGCATAGAAAGCAGGGAGAGGAAAGAGCTTTGCTTACCGATTTGGAGCAGCTCATCCTGAAACCCATCGTCCTCAAAGTTAGCCGCAAATGTATGAAGGACCGCTGCCGGGAGCTTCATCCCGTCAGCCAGCAGCTTTAAGATGCGCTTCAGCGCTGACCCGTTGGCATAGGCATTCACAGCGGTAAAGGAGAGCAGATAGAAGAGAGATTCAGCTCCTTGGCTGGTTAGCAAGACCTCACTGCCGGGATTAATCAAGAGACAGGCTCCCGGTACAGCGGATTGCTTGCGGTGTATATCCTTCACCTCCAGTTTTCCCTGAAGCACCAGTAGGAGGCGATATTCGTCAGCGAACCCAATAGGGCAGTATTCTTGGTTGTCGCAGGTTATACGCTGGGTGGAAGTCAGGGCGAACGTGAGTGGAAGTGCTGACTTGCCACCGATAGAAGGCTGAAACATTGGCATTTACTCCTATTTGGCTTCTTCGAACATCTCGCTTTCTATAATTTGCGGGAAGACGTCGATGAGTTTGCGTGTAGTAATCAGATCGTTATCGTTATACTCGAGCGGAATATAGTGAGTCTTTCCATTTTTGACTGGAGGAAGGCTCTGGAATACCTTGCTTTCCTTCAATTGTTTGAAGCCTTCTTTGGCTTCCGCATTATTATCATACAGCAGGAACAGACGGTCGGCGATTAATGTGTCATGCAGTGCCTCTTCCGTAACTTCGATATACGGGGAAGGGGATGAGGACGCTAGACCAGCCACCTTGTCCGACATTTTAAATCCCATTGGGTGGTTGATCAGGTCAAATACGCCGAAGTTTTTCATGAGATACATTTTCTTGTTCCAATAATAGACGATAACTGCGGCAGTCTCTCCCTCGGCTATTTTTCCTTGATCGCGCAGTTGCTGCCACATCGATTGGGTTTTTTGTTCCAGATCAGAGAGGATTACCTTAGCCTCATCCGGCTTGCCTAAGATTTCACCAATAGCAGTGAGTCGCTGCGGCAGCGAGACCGATTCATCGAAGCCGGCGATGGGTCCAATTTTTTGCAACATAGCATACTCATTATCTTGAGTTTCATAGCCCATAATCATGAGATCGGGATTGAGATCGACCAATACTTCCAAGTTAGTAGGCATTCCGATGTCAGGAGCCTTGGCGCTTAAGCTTTCGTGTGTGGATTTCAAAATATTAGAGTTGCTCATATAGCGGTGCGGGTAGGCAATAGGCTCGAATCCTAATTCTTTGACGTCGATAATAGCTCCCGATCCGGCAACCACAGCAATTTTTTGCGGATTAACCGGAATTTCTGTCTCCCTGCCTTCATAATCTTTGTACATTTTGGTCGTCGCTGGCGCTTCCGATTCGATGCTTGTATTCGTACTTTCCTCAGGCGTTTTTGCTGGCGTTGACGTGCTTGAAGAGCTGCAGGCCGCGAGCAAAATGAGCAATGAGAGGAATAAGGTGGTCTGGGATAAACGGGACAATAATCTGTTCATGGTGTGTCATTCTCCTATTCAATCTGTATTATACATGATTTGAGGATGATTATCATTCTCTATTAATAGATTACACTGTACGATCAGGTGCAGCAATGGATGGAAGTAACGACTTTTTGCACAGAAGGGACAGTGCAGTGGTGTAAGAAGCGTATTTTTATTAAGGTAACAGCTAGAAGTATGCGTATGATATAATTGCAAAATCTAAAAGTGAATGACGCTAATGGTGTTCAGGTGGATGCACATAGAAAGTTGGGGTCAAAGGGAATGAAATTAATAATTCTACTCGCTGTAATCGCTTTTGTCGCATGGGTCATTTTTTTGATCCTGAAATATTATCCTCCGCTTGGCGGCAAAAGTTCGGCAGAAAGTCAAAAACGAATTCAAGCCTCCCCGCAATTTAGCGACGGGAAGTTCCGCAATCAAACATCAACGCCAATGAATTATAGCCTAAGAGATAGCACCGATGCTTTAGTCAGAATGATTAAGGGAACTCCAAACAGCAGGCCGAAAGGGAGCATACCGGTCGAGCCGTTTGATTCGAAGGCTTTCATGGAGAATAAGGAAGATAAAGTGATCTGGTTCGGACATTCCACGCTGCTGCTGAAAGTTGATGGGGTGAAGCTATTGATAGACCCTGTGTTCAGTGGCTATGCTTCCCCTGTCCGCTTCTTCGGTCCCAAGCGTTACAGCGACAAGCTGCCGGCAGAGATAGAGGACCTGCCTGAACTGGACGCCGTAGTGATATCGCATGATCATTATGATCATCTGGACTATGCATCGATTCGCAAGCTGAGGGGAAAAGTGAAGCAATTTATTGTTCCGTTAGGAGTTGCGGGGCATCTGACGAAGTGGGGAGTCGATCCTGATCGAATTGTAGAGCTGGATTGGTGGGAGGAGCTGCAGCTTCATGGACTGGCGTTAACCAGTACACCGGCAAGACATTTCTCAGGAAGGGGCGGCGGCGCGGGGTCTACCCTGTGGAGCTCCTGGGTTATAGTTAGTGCTCAAACGAGAATATACTACAGCGGGGACAGCGGATACGGACCGCATTTCAAGGAGATTGGTGATAAATACGGACCGTTCGACCTTACTCTCATCGAGACGGGGCAATATGATGAGAAGTGGGGGAATATTCATATGTCTCCTGAAGAGTCATTGCAAGCTCATCAGGATGTGCAAGGCAAATTAATGATTCCTATACATTGGGGAGCCTTTACATTAGCGCTTCACAGTTGGACAGACCCTATAGAGCGGGCAACACGGGCAGCCGAACATCTGAACACGGTCTTAGTGACTCCTAGAATAGGAGAAACTGTAACCATAGGAGCATCGGAATACCCATCTGATAGTTGGTGGGAGTAACGTCATAACGTAAAGAAGAGGCAGCACAGAATTCAAATAATGAGTTCTGCGCTGCCTTTTTGTATGCTTGAACGCCGTGATGCCAAAGACACTTGATTAGACATGCATGCTAGTCCTAATAAGCTCTTTTGCGTTTTGCTTGCCCGCTGATAGCAGCTGGTCACTCAGCTTGGAGTCGCTCACCGACCGCGCCAGTACAATGGTGCCGACCATGAGGCTCATGATGGCATTACCCGTAGAAGGATCGATTTTCGCCAAATTGGAGATAAAATCAATCATTCGCTGCAGCTCTTGGGTGAAGACTTGTCCCACTTCTTCTGAAGACTGGGAAATTTCAGCGGAGAGGGCAGGGAGAATACAGCCGAGCTCCTTCTGATCGCGATGATACGAGCTTAGGTAAAAATCAATAACGGCTTCAATCCTCGCATCTTCACCCGCTTGATCTGCTGCCTTTTGCAGCAATGCTATCGTATCACTAATGGCATACTGGCAAGTTTCCAAGACCAGCTGCTCTTTATTGTCAAAGTGCGAATAGAATCCTCCATGCGTAAGGCCCGCGCCCTTCATGATGACCGGGACGCTAATCTCGCGAATGCCGTTTGTGCGAAAAGCTTTGGCGGCACTTTCAATAATTCGGCCGCGCACCTTTAACTTATGTCCTTCAGGATAAGGCACCTTCAACACTCCTTTATACAACTCTAGCCTTAAAATATTATAGTCATCATAAATAATAGTGTCAATTTGTTAAGCAGCCTGCAAGGCACAAGAGAGGGGATTGACGCTTTTAAAATATGATGACTATAATATATTATGATCATCATATTTTAAATTAGGAGGTACAGACATGTTCCATTTAGAGGCAGTAGATACTTTAGTGATTGGTTCAGGGCCGGGGGGATACGCGGCGGCGCTGCGATCCGCACAGCTTGGCATGAAGACAGCGGTTGTGGAGCGCGGCAAGGTCGGCGGCGTGTGTACCCATGTAGGCTGCATTCCTTCCAAAGCCTTGATTGCGGAAAGCCATCGCTTTCAGCTGCACAGCGAGCGGAGTAGCGATATTGGGACAGCTTCATTTGAGGGGGCACAGTCATTCAAACAAGCGGTTGTGAATAAGCAGGCTGGCGGGGTTCAGTTTCTGTTGAAAACAGCCGGAGTTGCAATTCTCCAAGGAGAAGCAAGCTTCATGGATGAGCATACGGTTGCCATTAGGAGCGAGGGAACAGAGCAACAGATATCGTTCAAAAACGTCGTTTTGGCCACGGGCTCCCGTCCAATCGAGCTGGAGGCACTTCCGTATGGCGGGCGTATCTTTTCATCCACGGAAGCCTTGTCGCTTTCCAAGCTCCCGGCAAGTCTGGTGGTAATTGGAGGAGGTTATATTGGCGTAGAATTGGGGCAGATGTATGCCAAATTCGGCACCAACGTAACGATTCTCGAAGGGGGCGGAGGAGTGCTTCCTGAGTTTGAGGCGGATTTGGTTGCGCCTGTAATCCGGCAGTTGAACAACGACGGTGTAACCATCATTACGGATGCAAAGGCAGTAAAAGCCCAAGAGGATGCGGATGGGCTGACTCTCTATTACATGAAAGGGAGCGAACAGCATCTTGTTCGAGCCGAATATGCGCTAGTGACGGTGGGGAGAAGACCGAATACAGATGGGAAGTTAGGGCTTGAACGTATCGGCCTGCAGGCAGGAGCCAGAGGACTCATTGAGACGGATGAACAGTGCAGAACGAAGGTTCCGCATGTGTATGCGATCGGAGATATTCGCACGGGCCCGGCCCTAGCTCATAAAGCTACCTATGAAGCGAAGGTTGCAGCGGAGGCTATAGCGGGAAGGCCTTCCATTATTGATTATAAAGCTATGCCATTAGTTGTCTTCTCCGGACCAGAGCTTGCGAGCGTTGGCCTGACGGAGACGGAAAGCAAGGAAAAGGGCTATTCCGTTATAGCGGGCAAATCCGCATTTGGCATTAACGGAAGAGCCCTTGCGCTGAAAGAGACGGATGGGTTTGTGAAAATTGTAGCGGATCAGACATCAGGAATGATATGGGGTGCGCAAATCGTTGGCGTAGAAGCGTCAACGCTTATATCGGAGCTGGCTTTGGCTATCGAGATGGGAGCGACAGTCGAGGATCTGGCGATGACCATTCATCCTCATCCCACTTTGGGTGAAGTGATCATGGAGGCTGCAGAAAATGCAGTTAGAAAAATGATAATGGGCAAGAAAAACTAAACAAAGAAGATCGAAACAGGATAGGGAGAGGAATTAAACATGAAGCAGAAATGGGTATTGTATATGGGAATTGCGCTTGTGCTGATAGTAGGAGGATCACTTCTCGCGGCAAAAGGGACAGATGCAGTGAGTCAGGCCGAGAATCGAAAGCAAGGTGTGCTTGACGCCGAGTCGAAAACGATCCTATATGACAAGAAGCCAGGCACCATTTATCAGATAAATGCGGGGCTAGGTGATTCCGTCCAAAAGGGAGATCTGCTATTCAGAATCAAGCTGGAGGAAGGAAGCGAGGAGGAGGTATTTGCACCAGAAGACGGGCTGGTTAACCGAATCGCCGTAAAGCTGGGAGAAGAGATTATGCCAGGAATGCCGGCAGCCGTTGTGCAAAAGAACGAATATTTTACGGACCTCTTCGTACAGGAAGGGCAAATTCATAAACTTAAGATGAATCAGAGTGTAAAGGTCCGTTTTCCGTATTTGGACCAGCCAATTGAGGTGGATGGCATTGTCACTTCGATTGCAGCCGCCCCTCAGTTTGCGAGCATGCGCATGACGAGAGAGAAAGGCCAAGCGGATGTGAGCATGTTTGCAGTACGTCTATCCGTGCCTTCGAAAGCCGGACTGCTTCCGGGTATGACGGCGGAGGTGGACTTTAATGAAATCGCTGACTGAGGAGTGGAAGTACGTAGCGGGCAGCAAGTTTTTGATCGTTATTTTTGTCGCCCCGTTAATTGCGGCCTTGTTCTTTGGATTGATGTTTTCGAAGAATCAAATTAATGAATCTCCCGTTGTTGTCGTAGATGAGGATCATAGCTCTTATTCTCGGCAGTTAATCACGAAAATAAATGCGTCCCCATACATGAAGGTCACTGAGGTGTTTCCTAGTCGGATGAATCCAGATACATTGCTGGCTAATGAGCAGGCTGTAGCTGTCATTATCCTTCCTGCTGAATTAGAGCTGAGAAGAGAACAAGGGAAATCCACGACTATCGGAGTTTTAATGGACAATACGATGCCCTCAGGGCTAACCGGTATCCGAACCGCTATTCAGGAGATTATGACGACCGAAAATATGACATTATCCATGACCGGGTTAGCTGGGCAAGGGATGGATGCAGAAACGGCTAAGGGGATAATCTCTCCCCTAACCCTCGTTCAGCGAATGCTGTATAACCCGACGACATCCTTTATCGGCTCGATGGTCATTGGATTTGTTAATATCGTCGTATTAATGATAACGACTGGCGCTGCCGGGGCCATAGCGCCTAGGCTTCGGAAGGAAGGAAGGCTGTTTGCGAATGGGACATCGCCTGCCCAGCTGTGGATTCGCGTTGTTCCCTATGCTTTGCTCAGTACGGTATCCTTGCTCTTAAGCTATGGACTACTGAAGCAAGTAGGAGGCATGCGATTTGAGGCAGAGCCGTATCTCTTTATGATCCCTTTGCTGCTCTATTCCTTTGCCTTGTCTCTGCTCGCGATGCTGCTCGGTTACACAGCCAAGGATGTGAGCAAAGTCGGCTCGCGGATGAGTGTCCTCTTGTACCCGTCGTTTCTTGTTACCGGCATTCAGTTGACTCCGCTTGCGCTGCCGGCTTTCTTTCAGGTTACGGCATGGGCGCTGCCGATGAACTGGCTGAACCGACTGATTCGCGGCATGGCGTTCAGGAATGGAGACTTAACGGCCTATAGCTTGGAGCTCGGAGCATTGCTCATTATTATTGGTGCCGCAACGTTGCTCATCGGGCTTATGGTCATGAAGGAAGCGAGAACATCCCATTCGGTGGCCGAGCAGCATGCCAATTCAGGAGCTTTGCCGGTTATTAGTTAAGGATAAGGAAATCCATATCATACGATTAAATCAATCACCTTCAAGTGAAGTCTCCCTATTGCAGGGATATAAACTTGGGGGTGTTTTTGTTTAAAAGCCAAAATTAAGAGTTCTGTACGCACAATGTTTATACTTTCTAGCAGGGGACTGACAAGAAACGATGTGAGGGTATTTTGGAAAAAATATTCATGTAATTAGATAAGAAATGGGGTCATTTAATAGAATATACGTAGTTCTATTTACCTGATTTTAATCATTTCGTTGACCGTAATACTAGCATATGATTACAATATAATTAGATATATTTGGGTTTTATGCTAATTTGGAGGGGGTTGTTTGGAAGTGAGGTTTTTTAGAAAACTTTCATTATTTATTGCGTGTCTGAGCGTAGGATTAATTTCATTCGGTATTTTTTCTTCAATTTCTGAGGCAGCATACTATGGGTGGAAATGGAAGACAATTAGTTTTCAAGGTGATGTTGTCTTACGGGTAAATGATGATAGTCTTAATTCTAGTTATGGTGGAAGTGTATATACAGATGGGTTAGCTCTTTGGACTAATAGTGGTGCTGACGTTATGATATCAGACTCTCCTGATACAAGTGCGGATGTGTATTTTATCTCTGTAGCATCGTCTGTTTGGAATAGTAATGGGTGGGGTAATGGCTATGCTTGGACACAGCCATACAGAGATGATGCTGTTGCATGTATGACTAAACCCATTCATAACATAGATACTCTTTGCGGAACGGGGAAATTAGTTAATTATGCAGCAATTTATACGAATAATGGAAACATTATTGCAAGTTCTAAAAGGCGGGCTTTAGTAGCTCACGAATTAGGACATGTTATGGGATTAGCTCATACTGAATATCTTTCTGCGAAGGCTGATTCATTAATGACAGCAGCTTTAGCGGGAGGATTGGTACCATCCTCCTATGATGTACAACAACTTAATGACCGTTATTAGAAAGGAATGGTGTATTTATGAATAAAAAACGTATAACAATTATAGGTTTGTTATTATCACTATCCATTGTTATAGGAGCTGTAACTGGATTAGCTGTAAATAAAAGCGATAATCAAAATGATCGTGTCACTGCTGTTGATTCAAATTATGTTAGTCTTGAAGATGAATTCTGGAATGTTGATTTAATCATTCAAGGAACTGTCGTAGGTCTGGGAGAAACTTTTCAAAAAGATTCAGGTGTAAAAATTAAATATGATAATTCTTTTCCCGTTACCCCTGCAATTGTTCAAGTGGATAAAGTTTTATACGGAGAAACAGACAACCAAACTATAACGTTCCTGCAGCATGGTTCTAATGACAATAAAATAGACAGTAGTAAAATGGTTAAACAATCTGAAAATGTGATTTTGATTCTAACAAAAACGGAGTCAGGACAGTATTGGTCATATAACTTCGAAGATGGGATTTGGAAAATTAATAACGGAAAAGTAAAATCTCAAACCCAAAAAGAAATATTAACGTCAGGAAGAGGAGAGCAAGAATTAGAGAAATTCATAAATAAAATAACTGTTGCAGCTAAAAATAAGAGCAAACCATTAACTGAATAGTATGTTTACACTAATCTATAAAAAAAGATCGTCATTCTGGTGAAAACAGATTGACGATCTTTTTTATAAGATTAATTCAGCTTTTTTCACCACTCCATTTATTTTATTACTCGTATTATTTATATCTAACCAAACATTCCCGTTCCTTCTCCGTTACGAGAGGCTATAATGCAATTAACAGCAAATCGGATTAAGGTTAGAAAGTGAAGTGATGACATTGTTAGATCCACACAAAGAAAAATCGCTAAGCAAGCTGATAAGCAAAATGCTGCGGCATACGCCAGAGGCGTTCGGACTTGTATTAGCTCCCGAGGATGGATCGTGTACGCTAGACGCGCTGCTGGCATCGATACAAGCCCAGCCTAAGTGGGGATGGGTTGCCAAGGAGCATATTGAGCTGGTCGTGCGCCAGTCGGAGAAGCAGCGCTTTGAAATCATAGATGCGCGTATAAGAGCCAGATACGGACATAGCCATGATCGGGTCAGTTATTCACCGGCAGAGCCTCCAGCCATCCTATATCACGGCACCAATAAGAAAGCACTAACGTTAATTATGAACGATGGCTTGAAACCGATGAGCAGGCAATACGTCCATTTGTCCGAAGGGACAGACTTTGCAGCCTTGGCAGGGAGCAGGCGGGGAGAGCTTGTTATTCTTGAGGTGGATACATGCAGCGCCAGGCAATCGGGAGTAACGTTCTACTATGCCGGGAATGAAGTGTGGTTAGCGGATCATGTTCCGGCAGTCAGCTTTAAACTAACGAATCCGGAAAATAAGGAGAAATAGATAAATGAATCAATCCAACCATTATCCCATCATAGATATCGGCGTAAACCTGATGCACCGATCGTTTCATCAGGATCGCGAACAAGTTGTACAGAGAGCGATAGATGCGCAGGTTTCACCGCTTATTATTACAGGTACGAGCGTAAGAAGCAGTATAGAGGCATCGCGCTATGCGGCACAATACCCTGGAAAGCTGTATGCCACAGCAGGCGTACATCCCCATGATGCCAAGAGCTGCACAAGCGAGACGATTGCGAAGCTAAGAGAACTGGCGTCGTCACCTCAGGTTGTAGCAATTGGAGAATGCGGCTTGGACTACAACCGGGATTTCTCGCCGAGGGATGTCCAGCGTAAGTGGTTCGAAGAACAGATTGGGCTGGCGCAGGAGCTGGAAATGCCGCTGTTCCTGCATGACCGGGAGGCGTTTCATGATTTTGTAGCCATTCTAAAAGAACATGCCGTCAACAAAGCGGTCGTTCATTGTTTTACAGGTACGGCTTACGAGCTCAGAACCTATCTCGATATGGGCTTTCATATCGGAATTACCGGCTGGATCTGCGACGAGAGAAGAGGCAAGCATCTGAAGGAGCTTGTCCGTACGATTCCGCTGGATCGTCTCATGATTGAGACGGATGCGCCGTTCCTGACTCCGCGCGACTTGAAAGAGAGGGTAGCGGATGGACGGAACGAACCTTCGATACTGCCCCACGTCCTTCACACCGTTGCGCGGTGCATCGGGAAATCGGCTGAAGAGGTCGCGAAAGCAACAACAGAGACGGCCAAGGCGTTTTTCCGTATCTGATATCTGATTGTCGCGCTTCTGAAGCGACTGAAAACATAGAATGGCGGTGCCAGGAATGAACTCCTGAGCACCGCCATTACTCTTTTTAAGTTAGTGTGATTAGTTGTCGATCAAACCAAGCTGTATTAAGAGTCGCTTCATGATGACAACAGCTTGCGCCCTAGTCGTTTGCTCCTTCGGAGCAAAAGAGGTGCTCGTTACGCCATTCATTAGGCCTTCTTGTACAGCAAAAGCCGCCGCACTGCGCGCCCAGTTGCTGATCGCACCGCCATCGGAGAATGCCTCCAAGGCAGATAATGATGTGGAATCGTTTTGTTTCTCTACGAAGTTAGCTGCACGCAAGGCAAGAACAGCCATCTCTTCACGGCTTATCGTTTGTGATGGTCGGAATGTGCCATCCTCGTAGCCCTCGATCAGACCAGCCTTAGCTGCCGCTGCAGCATAGCCGGCAAACCAACTGGACGTACCAACATCGCTGAACGATGAACCGGCCAGTTCCTTCAGTCCAAGCGCGCGAATGAGCAATGCCACAAACTCAGCGCGGGTAATGGATGCATCCGGCGCGAATTGGCTCTCGGACATGCCTTTCACAAGCAGCTTCGATGCAAGCCATTCGACATCGGCTCTAGCCCAATGATTCTCTAAATCATTAAAGGATTTGGAATAGGAGATGACCGCATATACGCCGTTGCCAGCATGCTTGATCGTTACGGCGGTCACTCCGTTTACCGTAGTGAAGCGGGCAGGAATAAAGGACAGTTCCCCAGTTGTTGGATCAATCGCAACCGCAGTTACTTTGCTTACCAAGTTGCTTGGCAGCGTAAAGGAGCGTTCAACATAACGGTTGTCGAAATCATTGAAGGATACCGATGAATCTCCAGCTTTCAATGTGATGCGGAAATCGTAAGCGTCGCCGATTAATAAGCCGCCTTGAGCTTCAATGGCGTCTGTCACGCCGTTGGCGTTTGCTCCTGATTTCCTTTCTACAGTGATGATCGCTTGAGTATTGCTCGCCTGATCGCCTAGCAGAGTCGATAACGTAGCAGTGTCAATCAAATTCGCCGGCAGCCAGTAGGAAGCCCCGCCTGATTTGATGGTCAGAATAGCGCCTTCGATTGAATTGGCAGCTTGCAGCAACGCTTGCACAGGTACGTTAACGATGGAGATAGGCCCATCTGTCGTAAAATCGACAATCAGTTCCCTTTTGTTTTTACCATCCTTTTGAAGCGCCGCAATAGCCTTGCTGATCATGGATTGATCCAGAGTAACTCCTGCAGCAGGATTCCCGTTTGCATCCGTCGTTTGGACTTCATCAGCCGTAATCACTACGCCAGTATTCGTCATTGTTGGTTCCGGATCCGTTACTGGATCGCTGCTGCCGCCACCGGGAGGCGTAACAGAAGGGGTATAGGTCATTTGGATCGATAGCTCATTCGTCTTCCATTCATCTACAAATACAGATATGGTTATGGTATTGACACCTTGTTTCAGATTAACGACGCCTGTAAAGTCTCCGCCGGAAGCAACCGTTGCCTTATTATCATTTAAGAAAACTTCAACTTTGGAGCCTGGGCCTAATACTTTGATATTTCCTTTCAGTGTGGCATTTGCGGTCGACACAGTCTTACCGTCATAGTCCATGTAGCCCGTAAGCGCAGCTGCTCTGATATTGTCACCTATATTATAGGTGTTAGCGACAAGCTGCCGCTTTGTACGAACACCGTTCTCGTCGAGTGCCGATATGACCATGCCCCCAGACGGAATAGCACTGTTGTTGTCCTCAGGCACGCCCCAATTCCAGTCGATGGCTTGCTTTTTGTTGACGACCTTCGTAACCTTACCGGAGTCATCCACGACAACCTCAACGCCAAACTTGTTGGTGCCGGTTGAGGTCCCGAATTCTTCATCCATTACGTTCAGGTCGCCAAGATTACGGCTTGTATTGTAGAAGCTGCCCTCGATAAAGGATGAAGGAGCACCCGGAAAACTCATTCCCAGCTGGTAGTCCTTTACGTATTCCTTGTCCTGAATAGAGGCTTTAATAATCGGCCAATTGGCAAGAGACGCATCGAACAACATTAAGCCGTTCGAGCTGCTAAGCGCAGCTTGGAAGATTTGCCGCTGAAGAGCAGGGTCCTGAAGATTAGACAAGGCCATACCCGAATAAAGCGGGACCTCGCCATTAGTTACAATCGAATCCAGCGTAATATAACGTTGAATTTCTTGGGTCGTGCTATAGTAGGTTCCTACCATTAGAAAGTCCAGCTCACTGATATATCCGGTATTGTAATACTCCTCGGTATAAATCGTATCGTTAGGGAATTTGAGGCGGTCGTCATAGCGGAAGTCTTTGCTTCCCCAGTGAACGCCATTCAAATAATAGGATTCAAACCATGCGCCAACATAGGCGGAGGTTTCAATCTTTCTCTCTTTCTCCGCAGAATAGCGGTCAACAAGCGCTCTCGTCTCTTCTACAAAGCTTGTAATTGTGGCAGACCGGAACTCCCACCAGTCTTGAATAAGCGGACCATTAACCCGACTGCCGTTCACATATTGGAAAATATCATTCGGCCAGTTGGCAAGCGATTTCCCGCGCTGTTCCAGAAACGCTTCGAATTTGGCCTTCGTAACATCGCTGAAATCGGCTGTTTCGTTATCGTAGCGTGCCCGGTCAAGGACAATGCCGTCTACGTTATAGTTCTTCAGCACTTCCTCGAAGGTCTTCAATTGGAACTGGCGCGTATCATCGTTTGCCGGATTGACGAATAATACAGCGGCACCTCCAGAAGCGCCCGACAAGCCTTTTTTGCCATATTCGCTTTCTCTTAATGCTAATATTTGCCCGTTGTCTTCCGGACGGAATACATGCTCCTCCCACTCCGGATGCTCATCAATGATAGCGAAGTCGTTCACGGCAATAGAGCCTTCTGCGAATACATTAAAGGCAGCATGAACCTTCAGTCCAAGCGCATGGCCGTGTTCCAGAAACAATTCAAGCAAGTCCAAATCAGGGTTGGAGCCTTTCCGGTCACCGGCAACCATCTCACTGACATACGGGCGGCCCGTCAAGTCATTTTTCTTGTAGGAAACGTAGCCTTCCACCCCTTTAACGTCAAACATAACGTCTGTGACCCCGGCGTCTTTCGCTTTATTCAGAAATTGGAGGACACTTTCACTTGATTGAAGCTTCTTGGCGTTCGATGCTTGATCCACCCAAAGCATGATTTGTTTGTCATCATTCAGGGAAGGCCTGCTATACACAATGATAGATTTTGTGTCCAGGGCGGCACCATCCTTGGACAACACGACATCGAGATAGTTTGGTCCTTCGGCAAGCGGAATTTGCAGGCTGAAAGTGCCGTCTTCTTGCAATACAGCCGATTGTTCACCGATTGCAACGGAAGCGCCAGTCTGATTGGTTACTTTGCCGGATACGGTCGCGGTCGCCTCTGGAGTTGTATACATGTTCATTCCATCAAGCTCCATACGCGGAAGAGCGCCAGTGCCTTTCATCAATTCCGTTACGGCTACGACATTCCCGTTCTTCCGCAGCTTAACCGTATCGCCCACCTTAAACTTGGTCGCCAGATACTTTTTGATATCATAGGTCGTATAACTATTGTCTTGAGCCATGACGACATATCCGCCTGGCGGAATGTCGAGGTCGCCGCCCTGTGTCCATGATGGAGCGGAGCTGCCGTTTGCCGCATTGAACATCGCTGTCACTTTGCCAGTCGCATCTACTTGAATGGCTACATTGGTATTTCTAACGGAGACCTTTGTTCCGTATTCGGTCGTAAATAATGCAATGATATTAGGAATGGATGAGACATCAGCGTCGATATAATCAATCGGTTTCTTTGGCCCCTCCACAATGACGGTTACATCCGCAGGAGGCGCTTCAATCTCGATCAGATCACCGCCGTTTTCCTCCTCCTGTATGAAATCCTCCGCTGTCACGATGGCACCGCCTTTTTCGAGAGTAATGGTGTCTTCTGCATGAAAGGTATTATATAATCCCTTGCGAAAGTCTTTGTCCAGCCAATTGTTGTCGTTGGCAAGAATTACGTAGCCGCCGGGCGGAATCGTGACTTGCTGTGCAGCATCCCAAGCTATCGGTTTATTCGTCACGGGATCAATGCCTCCTTGCGGGCCGATCCACTTCAGAATGGAGCCATTCGCATCGACTTGGATGGCAACATTGGTGCTTTTGACGAAAACCTCGTTGCTATTGCCAGCGACGTTAGTAACACTCGTCCCGCTTGTGAACAAGGCTAAGTAATCCTGCCGCTGCGGACTATCCACGTTCGTATTGATGTAACTGAGCTCCAGCTTTGTGCTGCCGTCCGCAGTGACGGCATACACCGAATCGTCGACAGAAGCGTCGACAGAAGCGGCTTCATCTTCAGCTTGCGCCATGGCCGCCCCGTTCGAAAAAACCGAAGCAATCAAGCAGACGATAAGAAAAGTAATTGCATTTCTACCATACTTTCTCATAAATCCACCTTCCCTTTGCAGTTGTTTGGATACGCTTTCATTATAGGTGCGGGCGCTTTCCGGATTATAGGGGCGATGATGACAACTTATAGAACATCGATGACATTTGTAATGGAGGCACCCAAAAGGACGTGTTCAAAAAGTCCGGTTTTCAACAACGAGATACAATCTCTAAAAGAGGAGAATGTGAAAGCGATGTCAAAATGACTAAGAAAACTGCTATACTCCATATACAACAGAATGGAAGGAGGCATCGCTGTGAGTATTCATCCGATGACGATCATCAAGCTAAGCGTTATCATGGCCATTAGTCTCTTGGCTGGTTGTGATTCTCGTTCCCTGTCTGCAGACGAAAGCGGGGAGGGATTATCCGAAAGCAACAGGCCAGCAATCAGAATGGTTGTCAATAATTCAGATCGCAAATTTCCAGAAGGAATGGATGAAAATCATAATCCCTACTTGAGTTACATTGAGAATGCCACTGGAGTTAACCTTTCTTTGATGGTTCCGCAGTTCAATGGTTATCAAGAAACATTAAATACGATCATGAATTCATCGGATCAGCCGGATCTCATCCAGACAGCAGATCCGATGTGGGTATACAAATATGTGACCGAACAAGCGCTGCTGCCGCTTGATGATCTTATTGAGGCCCATGCTCCAGAGCTGTTCCAGATCTTCCCCAAGGAAGCGTGGGAGGCTGTTACCTTTAACGGACAAATCTATGCGATCCCCAGCCTGAATGAAGTATCCGGCAATGAAGTGATTTATGCGCGCAAAGACTGGCTGGATGCGTTAGGCTTAGAGCCGCCGCGCACATTGGAGCAATATTACGATGTGATGTATGCGTTTACATATGGAGATCCTGATCAAAACGGTGTGAATGATACCTATGGGCTCACCATGATTCCATCGGGATTATCGCGGACAGCTCCATTCTTCGGTGCTTTCGGAGTTCCGCGCGGGCTAAGTCAAATAAGCATGTGGAAGGAAAAGGACGGAAAGCTTGTATACAGCGGGATTTTACCGGAAGCGAAGAGCGCGCTTGCTTATTTGGCGAAGCTGTACGGTGACGGGATACTCGATCGGGAGTTTATTCTGAACAAATTGAGCAGCTTCAAGGACAAAATTATTGAGGGCAGAGTTGGATTGTTTTCGGCTGCCTGGTATGATACGCGGGGTCCTATTCTTGAAAATATGAAAAAGGATCCGAAGGCGGAGTGGATTCGATTGGAATACCCGGTCGGCTACGATGGACAATACGGGACCGCCCAGTATGACCTGATTCAGACCTATAGTGTCATTCCGAAGGGGAGCCTTCATGCGAAAGAAGTAATAGAAGTGCTCCATTTCATTGCAGGCGAAGGATATAGAGAATTAAAGCTGGGGTTCGAGGGTGAAGTATGGACGAAGCAGAATGGTATCATGGTGACCCATTTCGAGGAACACGAAAAGCATATCTATCGAGGCACGTTGCATGCATTGGCTGATCCGAACGATGGGGCTGTTCGCAGGGATCGGCTGAACTCTCTCGGTGAGCAATATGATTTGAATGAAAATGTGGAGTTTATCGTCCAAAATGTGCTTCACAGCGATTATCGCGGACCCCAAACCGTCTCCATGAGAAAATACGGTTCACAGCTTCTGAAGCTGGAAGAGGAAACTTATTTGAAAATCATTATGGGCTTAAGCGTTGATCAGGAGTTCGAAAGGTTTGCGAAGCAGTGGAATACGAATGGCGGCTGGGAAATTACAAATGAAGTGAATGCTTGGTATAGACTTCAGACGAAAGGGGCGGATTAAGAGCTTGCAAAACGTATGGACTACCCTTTCGAATGCTTACCGCCAGCGAATCCAAATCCGGCTAACCCTTTATTTTTTGCTCATATTGATCCCTTTGGTGGGCATCAGCTTGTTTTCAAACATTAGTTCGATGGATATTTTGAAGAAGCAGACGGATGAGCGGACAGAGACGGGGTTGCAGTCAGTGCTCGACAATATCGATATCTCTCTTCAGGATCTGGAAAATTTATTAGTGCTGTTGTCGGTGGATTATAGTATAAAGCTGACCTTGCATGAAGCGAACGCTATTCTTTTAACATCAGACCTGTACGGCTTATATTCGATCATGGATCGCCTCACGAATGTGGTAGCCATTAATGGACATATCCGGGAGGTTTCTATCCTGCATTCCGAATCGGGCATGCTGATCTCTACGCAATATGGCGCGAGAATGCTCCAGCACGAGAACGAATCGTGGTATCAAGCCGTCACGGAGGCCAATGGTAAAACGGTGCTTTACAACCCCCTCCCGGGTGAAGAGAACATTTTCGGCCCCGAGACGATTTCATTTATGAGATTGATGGATTTGCAAAATAAAGAGGACGGTTCTAATGTTCTGGTGCTGACGGTTGATAGAGGGCTGCTTCAGGAGAGGATTCAAAGCGTGCAGCCGTCCGCAGGCTCTTCCATCTATTTGTATTCAGCTAATGGTGATCTCGTTGCGGGAACCGACCAGAATCATCTGAAGGATGAGTGGGCGGGGCCCGGTGGCGAAGAAAGGCGAGCAGGCCAAGAGCAAGAAATGCTTGTATGGCGGATGCAGTCCGAGAGCTCCGGATGGTCGATCGTGATGATCCAGCCCGAGCAGGAGGTGTATCAGAAATCGAGGCAGCTCTCGCAAATTACGATGCTTATTATTGGAATAAGCATCATGCTTGCCCTGTTTATTTCTTACGGGGTCTACAAGTGGATTTCATCGCCACTAAGAGAGCTAATCTTCGGAATGAAGCAAATGAGGATGGGGAAGCTGAACATCCGGCTAACTCGTAAACGAACCGATGAATTCGGCGCGCTGACGGATGCGTTCAATCAGATGATCGCCGAGCAGCAGCTGCTTATTCGTGATGTCTATGAGCATCAGCTGCAATCCAGCAAAACCGAATTGAAGTTTCTGCATTCGCAAATTAATCCCCATTTTCTGTACAATACGCTGGACTCGATTTATTGGACCGCCAAAAACTATGATGTGAATGAGATTAGCGAAATGGTGCTGAATCTATCGAAGTTTTTCCGTTTAAGCTTAAGCAAGGGACGGGAGGTATTTACAGTAGCGGAGACGGTTACGCATCTTGAATACTATTTGCGGGTGCAGCAGTTCCGCTTTATGGACCAGTTCACGGTCACTTTTGATATAGCTGAGGACACGAAAGAGCTGCGAGTCTTAAAGCTGCTCCTTCAGCCCATTGTAGAAAATGCGATATTGCATGGCCTCGAGAAGCGAGGAGCGGGCGGGGAATTAGTCATTTCGAGCAGCTTGAAGGAGGGTAACCTCTGTCTGACGGTTAAGGATAATGGCATGGGCATCAGCGAGGAGCGGCTCGACTTTATTCGAAGCGAAATTGAAAAGCTTAACCGCCAGGAAAATTTAGTGACGATTACGGAAAATTCAGTGAAGGATTTATTCGGCATCCGAAACGTAGTTGGACGAATGAAGCTTTATTATGGCATAGACGCGATACTGTTCATGGATAGCGTCTGGCAGGAAGGAACGACGATAACCTTACAAATCCCACTTGAAAGATTGATGGAGAAGCCGGCCTGAACGGAGCGAATATACGCTCTGTCCAGGTCTTTCTTTTTGTCTCATAGTCATCAAATTACCAAAACACCGCAACATCCTCCCCTATTCATTCATGCCTTTACTCCCTAAAATGAGGGATAACAACAGGCAAAGGAGGGATTCAATGACCCCATCCTACTTTAAAAGGCTTCGGCTTGATGTAGTGAAAGAATGGGATTTGTATCTAATGCTCATTCCAGGAATACTCTTTTTACTTCTGTTCAAGTACACGCCGATGTATGGGATTGTTATTGCGTTCAAGGACTTCAACATTTATGACGGATTGGCGGCAAGTCCATGGGTCGGCTTGGAGCATTTTGAGAAACTGTTCTTATCCGAGGATTTTGCGAGAGTGTTCCGAAACACATTGATTATTAGCATCTACAAGATTTTCTTTTTATTTCCTTTGCCGATTATATTGGCTGTTCTGATGAATGAGATTAAAAATATGGTTTTTAAACGCGGAATCCAAACGATTGTATACTTGCCTCATTTTTTATCATGGGTAATTGTAAGCGGTTTATTCCTGCAGCTCCTGTCCACTAATGGCGGATTGATTAATAAGATGATTGTCGGATTAGGCGGAGATTCCATAGCGTTCTTCATGAATACGGAGGTATTCCGGTCGGTGCTTATCTCTTCCGCGGGCTGGAAGGAAGTAGGCTGGGGGATGATCATTTATCTGGCATCTATTGCCACCATCGATCCTCAGCTGTATGAAGCGGCCAAGATCGATGGAGCCAGCAGATTCAGACAGATATGGCATATTACACTCCCCGGCTTGGTGCCGATCATTATCCTTATGTTTATCCTTCGCCTCGGTAACATATTGGAGGCAGGCACAGAGCAAATTCTCGTCATGTACAACTCTATTGTATACGAGGTTGCGGATGTCATTGGCACTTACGTCTATCGAATCGGTCTTGGCCAGCAGGATTACAGCTTTTCGACAGCGGTCGGACTATTTGATTCCGTAATCGGCTTTATTCTAATCATTACAGGAAATTATTTAAGCCGGAAGTTTCTTAAACGGGGCATTTGGTAGAAAGGGGGCTTCTTATGCGGCAAAAAACATCGATTCTAGACAAGGTATTTGTGGCTTCAAACTATACATTCTTTATCCTTATGGGCGTTATCACCATATTCCCGTTTCTTAATTTGATAGCCAAGTCCCTGAGCAGCGAGGCTGCGGTTATATCGGGGCAAGTCAATCTGCTGCCTGTCGATTTGCAGTTCGGAACGTACGTCTATGTTATGAGCGACAAATTGTTTCAAAGCGCTTTCATTAATTCGATTATCGTAACGGTGGTCGGCACGCTGCTCAGTCTCATTATGACATCGCTGTCTGCTTATCCGTTGTCAAAGCCGAAGCTGCGCGGACGCAAAATTTTTATTCTCATGTTCGTGTTCACGATGCTGTTCAGCGGAGGGTTAATCCCGACGTACTTGTTAATAAGAGAATTAGGTCTCGTGAATACGCTGCCGGTGCTATTCCTGCCGGGCATGATCAGTGTTTTCAATATGCTGGTTATTAAAAGCTACTTTGAGAACATACCGGAAGCATTAGAAGAATCGGCCAAGATTGACGGAGCCAGCAATATTCGAACGCTTTTCCAGGTCGTGCTGCCCCTATCGATGCCTGTCCTTGCGACGATTTCCTTGTTCTATGCGGTAGCCTTCTGGAATGACTTTTTTACCGCAATGATTTACATCAATAGTCCCGATCTTAAACCGTTGCAGCTCTATCTAAAGGAACTGCTGGCTTCCGCTAACAATATATTTTTGAAGCTGGATACGATCGACGTCAATATGGCGATGAATGTTTCGCCGCAGGCGATTCAATCGGCGTCCATCATCGTCGCGACCATACCCATATTGCTAGTTTATCCTTTCTTGCAAAAGTATTTTGTAAAGGGGGTCATGCTTGGCTCTGTAAAAGGATAAAAGGATCTAAATGGCAACGGTATTGCACGAAGGCTGGTTCAATTCAAAGGGAGGTTACGACCATATGAAGAAAACGATTACTCTGCTGATGTTGATCGCAGTTATGATTGTATCTGCATGCTCTAGCTCAGGCGATGGAGGAAAGAACACGAATAAGGAAACGGCATCGCCGACTAGCGCTGGAAACACAACGAATACGCCAGAAGCCACAGAGGATGTCCTGAGCGGCACAAAGCCGCAGCTCAGACAGCTTCAGCCGTTCGACCGATTCGATCCTAATGCCTACTTTACTGCAGGGTTCCTAGAAGAGAAAACGGGCTATAAGACGACCTACGATATGCTGCCAGAAGAGCTCCCCAATGAAAAATTAAATTTGCTGATGTCCAATCGTGAAAAGTACGACATTATGCGGCTGACCAAAGAACAATTTTTCACTTTGGCCGAAGCGGGCGCTTTGGAGCCTTTGAACGATTTGATTGATAAATATGGTTCAAATCTGAAAGCAGGCATTGAAGATACGACATGGTCGGCTGCTACGATAGATGGGAAAATTTATGCCATTCCGCAAGGCGGAACCGGTATCTATGCCAGCTCCAGCCTTGTCATTCGCAAGGATTGGCTCGAAGAGCTTCAATTGGAAGTGCCTACGAATCGTGACGAGCTGTACAATGTGCTGAAGGCTATCAAAGATAAGAAGGGGGTTATTCCCTTTACTGGAACGGGGCAAGTGAGCGTCATTCCGGAGATTGCCTCCACATTTGGCATTGCCAACACCCTTACGAACAATGCCTGGCTGGAAGTGGACGGAGGGGTGATTCATCAGGCCGAGCATCCAAGGATGAAAGAATATTTGTCCTTTATGAATAAATTATACAAAGAAGGACTCCTTGACTCGGAGTGGCCTATTAATACAAGCTCTGTCGCAATCGAGAGATTCACAAGCGGCCAGTCTGCCATGATGAGCTTAGCTTGGTGGAGCGCGCCATCGGTTGTTAACGCTTTGAAGAAGAACTTCCCAGATGCGGACTTCGTCACGCTGCCATTCTTGAAGGATGAGCAAGGCTTATCGACGATTGGCGTCAACACGGGCATTACGTACTTTATGGCCATTCCGAAATGGTCCGAAAATAAAGAGCATGCAATGAATTATATGAATCTTAAATTGGAAAAGGATCTATTCAAAGAGATTGTTATCGGCCAAGAAGGCGTTCATCACAAGTTCGAAGACGGCAAATACTTCCCTATTCTTCCGGCTTTCGATGATCTGAATAATGCAAGCTACTATCTGACTGGTGTTGATGAAAGCGTCTATTCGACTTATTGGCAGGCAAGGGTAAGAAAAGATCCAATCTTGTTCAACTATTTTGAAGAGTTGCAGCAGCTGGCAGACGGACTGTTTGTCATTGACCGTTTGTCCAATGCGCCGCCAATTGCGAGCATCTCCGAGCATTCGCAGAAGCTGACCAAGTTCTCAAATGATACGTATTTGCAATTTATTGCCGGCACAGCGTCACTTGATACATTTGATAGTTACTTGGCGAAGTGGAAAGCAGACGGCGGCGAAGCTATGAATAAGGATGCCAATGCATGGTTTAGTACTCAAAAGTAATTCATTTTGAACAACCTCTTACATTGTGAGTTCAAAAAGTCCGGTTTTCAGCACTTGAGCTTATGCTTCCGATGATGCGTTTTTTCAAAACGCTGCAGAAGATTGGATGAAGCTAGGAAATGAGGAGCGGAGCGTAGTGGAAGCTACGTGAGCACCGGAAGTTCCGGCTGAATTCAATGTTCGATGTCGAGTATGCTTCCTAGATAGTGCTTCGTGATCAAAAGTGGACTTTTTGAACAACCTCTTTTAGC
This sequence comes from Paenibacillus sp. NPDC057967, assembly GCF_042887015.1. Lineage (NCBI taxonomy): Bacteria > Bacillati > Bacillota > Bacilli > Caryophanales > Paenibacillaceae > Paenibacillus > Paenibacillus sp. NPDC057967. The sequence goes on along the minus strand of NZ_JBHVQB010000001.1, from coordinate 359,108 downwards.
AATCGAAGAAGGATCTTTGCCATCGCTTTAGGGATGGTTGGCAAAGATTCTTCTGGTATGATGAAGGAAATGCGGACATCCATGTCGCATGCCATTTCGCTTGGGAGGGCTGCTTATGTATTTAATGATCGTCGAGGATGAACCAAGGCTGCGCAACAATTTGGCGCTAGAGATTCCCTGGGAGGATCATGGGATTGAGGTCATCGGGCTGGCGGAGAGCGGCGAGGAAGCGCTTAAGCTGTTCGACCGCAAGAAGCCAGATATCATGCTGCTGGACGTGCAGATGCCTGGCATGAGCGGGCTTGAGCTTGCCAAGCTTGTGCGGCTCAAAAATCCTTATATTAAAATGATCGTCTTAAGTGGCCATGACAACTTTGAATTTGCCCAGATTGCTATGGAGACCGGGATCAGTAAATATTTATTGAAGCCTGCTGGAGACAGTGAGATTTTGAATGCTGTTCTGGAGAGCGCCGCCGAATTGCGCGAGCAGCTCGATGCGCTGCATAATCAGACCCTATTAACTCAAAAGTGGACGCAGCATCTTCCGCATCTTCGCGAGCTGTTTCTGATGAACTGGCTGCAAGGCAAATATTCGCTTTGGGAGATTGAGAAGCATAGCTCGGATATGATGATGGACTTGGACACGCCAAGACTTTATTGCGTAGCTATTGTAGATATGGACCCCTTGCAAGCGGCTGAAACCAGATTTCGAGCAGACGACACCTCGCTGCTGCAAGTTTCGTTAAAGTATATCGCAAGCCAAGATCTGGAGCCGGAATGGATGTTTCTGGATTCGAACGGCTCCACGGTCATTGTCTTTCATACCTGTTCCGTTGAAGATCCGGAACCCTTTATTCTTTATGTGAATGCGACGGTAGGCAAGCTGCTTAACATTGTCAAGGAAAGTCTCAAACTAACCGCTAGCGCGGGAATTAGTGAATATACCGATCAAGTGATCGACATGAACAAGCTTTATGAGCAAGCGCGTCAAGCTCTGCAGCGGCGCATTGTTTATGGGAAGCATATCGCGATTTCGTATCAAGCAAGGTTCGAGCAGGATATGTTGGACCTTGGCCAGCCGAATAGCGAGCGTGAGCTTGAGATTGGAATTGAAACAGGGAATTTGGCCAAGGCACTGGAAGCTTTTGATAAACAGTGGAATTCGTCGATGCTTACAGCGGATACAATGGATAAGGTCAACGAGATTATCCTTTACTTCGGCAGCTTGATCGTACGGCTGATTCAGCAGCGCGGCTGCTCGGTAAAGGAGGTAGCGGGAAGCGATTTTCCTTATTTGCTTCATTTGCAGTCCTTTGCCACCAAGGAACAGGTCTATGAATGCTTGCAGCGGATTATCCATAGTTTCATAGCCTATCAGCATGCGAGAAGAGGAAGCGCAGGGCATCGCATGGTAGAGGCGGCACTTCAAATTATCGATGACGGCATTCAAGAGGATTTGACGCTATACAATGTGGCGGAGCGGCTATTTATCAATTCCTCGTATTTGAGCCGGCTGTTCAAGCAAGAGACGGGCAAATCCTTTTCAGCCTACGTATTGGAGCATAAGATGGAGCGCGCCAAATCGATCCTGCTAAAGGGAGCGAAGGTGTACGATACGGCAAGCGCAGTAGGTTATCGGGATTTAAGCTATTTTACAAAGGTATTTCGTAAGTATTGGGGAGTTACACCTGGCGAGTTTTCAAAACTAGAAGCGAATTAAGGGAGGAATATAGGAGATGTCTAAAATAAAAGTTGCGATTATCGGTTGCGGTACCATTGCCAATCATGCTCATATTCCGTCTTATTTGAAAAATGAGGCTGCGGAAATTAAATATTTTTGCGATATTGACGGGGAGCGAGCCGAAAAAGCGGTGAAGGAATACGGCTGTGGAACGGCCATTACGGATTATCGCGAACTATTAAATGATCCTGAAGTCGATGCGGTATCGATCTGTACGCCGAATAATGTCCATGCATCCATTGCCATAGAGTGTATGAAAGCAGGCAAGCATGTGCTGTGCGAGAAGCCTGCGGCAAGAACCTACGCGGAAGCACTGGAGATGCAAAAGGTTCAGCATGATACAGGAGTGACCTTAAATATCGGCGTCGTCAACCGGTTCAATACAAGCGTAAATAGGATTAAAGATATGATCCAAAACGGTGAGCTGGGCGAGCTTTATCACGTCTATGTCAGCTTCCGCGCGCAGCGAAGTATTCCAGGCCTGGGCGGCGACTTTACAACAAAAGCGGTGTCGGGCGGCGGCGTTCTTATCGACTGGGGAGTACACTATCTGGATATTGTGATGTATTGCGCCGGCGATCCGGAGCCGCGCACCGTGTCCGGTCAAGCATTCTCCAAGCTGGGCAAGGATATGAAAAATTACTCGTATCTAAGCATGTGGGCTGGTCCGCCGAAACTTGAAGGTACGTATGATGTTGACGATTTTGTTACCGGGCTGATCCGTACCTCCGGCCCAACGATTTCCCTGAACGGCGCTTGGGCACAAAATATTGGGGTTGGCGAGACGTATATCGATTTTCTAGGCGATAAAGCGGGTATTCGCTTGCAGTATGGCGCCGACTTTAAACTTTACAGCGCTCAGAATGGCGCTTTGCTGGAGACCATCCCTCAATTTAAGGAAGGCAATCATTTTCAGAATGAAATCGACAGCTTCATTCAATGCATTCAGACTGGCGAGAAGCTGCCATCCCATATTGATACAGTCATTCTGTCTTCCAAGATTATTCAAGCGATTTATGATTCATCTGACAACAGCCGGGAAATCTCTTTCTAGCGAGAGGAGAGCACGATATGAAAAAGATAGGCTTCATCGATTATTACTTGGATGAATTCCATGCGAACAAGTATCCGAAATGGATTGAAGAGGCGTCGGGCGAGACCATGAAGGTTGCTTATGCTTATGGGAAAATAGACAGCCCAAACGGCATCAGCAATGCGGAGTGGTGCCGCAACCATGGAGTAGAGTTGCTGGACACGATAGAAGATGTGGTGAAGCGCAGCGATTATTTGATCGTATTGTCGCCAGATAACCCGGAATTTCATGAGGAGCTGTCCGATCTTCCGCTGCGGTCTGGCAAGCCGACTTACATTGATAAGACCTTCGCTCCAGACCGGGCAGCGGCAGAGAGAATGTTCCAGCTTGCCGAGCAATATGGAACGCCGATGTACTCTACGTCTGCGCTTCGTTATGCGGCTGAATATACGGCAGATTCACAATTAGAGACGGAGACGATTAGCAGCTGGGGACCAGGCCTCTTTCATTCTTACGCCATTCACCAAATTGAACCAATTGTGGCATTAATGGGAATTGGAGCGAGTAGATTAATGTATACGGGTACAGCTGAGTCGCCCGCATTGCTGATTGATTTTGGCAACGGAAGACAAGCTTCATTGCATCAATTGGGCTGGGAGTGCCCGTTTATGATGGCCGTAAAATATATAGAAGGCCCCACTGTCGTGAAGAAAGTCGAGTCCCCATTTTTTGAACTGTTTATTGAAAGCATGGTGTCCTTTTTCCGAACATCGACTCCTGCGGTAGCGTCGTCTGAGACGCTGTCCGTCATTACGATTATTGAATATGGAATCAAGGCTATGGAGAAGCCTCATCAATGGGTGCAATTGCCTTCAATTGATGGGAGTAGACATTAGCGGAAGAGGTGTGGCTTTTTACTATGGTACAACACTTGAATGCAGACATCATCATTATCGGAGGCAGTACCGGCGGAGTCGCAGCAGCATTAGCAGCGGCCAAAATGGGCAAGCGTGTCATTATGACAGAGGAAAGCGATTGGATTGGCGGGCAATTGACCAGCCAGGCCGTTCCCCCGGACGAGAATAAATGGATTGAGCAATTTGGCTGTACGGCAAGCTATCGGCAATTTCGGAATAGAGTGCGGAATTATTACATAAACAACTTTCCTGTAACGCCGGAAGCTCGTATGCGACTGGTCTTTAATCCCGGAAATGCATCCGTCAGCAAAATATCGCATGAGCCAAGAACAGCTCTTGCAGTGTTGCGCGATATGCTTGCTCCTTATGTGCACAGCGGCCGCCTGACGGTTTTAGAATATTTCAAGGTGCAGCAGGTAGAGACGGATGGCGATCGGATCCTTTCGGCGAAATTGCGGCATGTGCTGACGGGTGAAAAAGTGGTGTTGACCGGAGCTTATTTCCTGGATGCAACCGATGAAGGAGATGTATTGCCTCTAGCGAACGTAGAGTACGTAACAGGGGCAGAGTCGGTGGAGGATACGGGTGAGCCTCATGCGCTGCCGGGCAAGGCTGATCCTATGGATATGCAAGCCCTGACATGGTGCTTCGCCATGGACCATATCGAGGGCGAGGACTTTACGATAAAGAAGCCGGACCAGTATGACTTCTGGCGAAGCTATCGCGCGGACTTCTGGCCTGATAAGCAGCTGAGTTGGGCGGGAGTGGTGCCGTCTACTCTTGAGCCGACAACGTACAGCTTATTCCCGGATGGAAAGCACTTCTCCTTATGGCAATATAGACGCTTGATCGATCGTCAGCAGTTCTCGCCGGGTACTTTTGAAAGCGATCTGACGGTTGTCAACTGGCCGCAAAATGATTACTGGCTGGGGCCGATCATTGATGTAAGCGCCGAGGAGAGAGCGAAGCATCTGAACAATGCGAGGGAGCTGAGCTTGTCACTGCTTTACTGGATGCAGACAGAGGCTCCGCGTCATGATGGAGGCAACGGTTATCCTGGACTTCGTCTTCGCGGCGATGCAACCGGTACGATAGATGGTTTGGCGAAGATGCCGTATATTCGTGAATCGCGCCGGATCAAAGCGGAATGTACGGTGCTTGAGCAGCATTTGAGCCCGGATTGCCGGGAGGAAGGGAAGGCGGAGCGTTATCCGGACAGCGTAGGGATTGGGTCTTACCGGATTGACCTGCATCCAAGCACATCGCTTCGCACTTATATAGATGTACCTTCTTTGCCGTTCTATATCCCGTTAGGCGCATTGATTCCTGTACGTATGGACAATTTGCTGGCAGCCTGCAAAAATATCGGAACGACCCATATTACCAATGGATGCTACCGGCTGCATCCTGTGGAGTGGAATATAGGGGAAGCGGCAGGTTACTTAGCTGCTTACTGCGTAGAGAATGGCCTCAAGCCGCGTGATGTTCGCAACAATGCTGCGCAGCTTGCGCAATTCCAAAAGCTGCTAGTAGCGGAGGGCATTGAGCTGGATTGGCCATCTATTCATTCGGTATAGATGCAATAAGAATCTTATAGCGAGACTCCGATTGTTGAGAAGGAGCTGTCCCGAATGTCTGAAGTGACATAGGGGCAGCTCTCTTTTTGAGTCGAAAGTCTTGTAATTGTTGTAGTTATTGTTATTGTGCGTACGAACGGTGGGGGCATTGCTCGTTCATGACGCGCGCCCCTGCCTCGACCGTCCCGTTTAAGTCGATCAGATCGACTTAAATACTCGTAGCAGCCTCGTCTGACCTGAATAAGTCGATCAGATCGACCAAATCCGCGAATCTGTATCGACCGTTTCGTATAAGTCGATACAATCGACTTAAATGCCCGAAGCAGCCTCATCTGAGCTGAATAAGTCGATAGAATCGATCTAAATACTCGTAGCAGCCTCGTCTGACCTGAATAAGTCGATCAGATCGACTTATCAGATCGACCAAATCCGCGAATCTGTATCGACCGTCCCTTATAACTCGATACAATCCTGCTCGGAGTAAGTGTATTTTTGTGTTTTTTAGTCATTCGAGTTTTCTCTTCAAGCAAATCTACTTATGAGACAACCCCTTCTCTTCATTTTGAAGGGGAGTATGGCCAGTAGTGAAAGGAGCACTTGCCCCTGCCAATTCCTTTGCATTGTCCGCCAAAATAAGCGATGATCTCTATAAGCAGGGGAGGAGAACGATGGATCGTATTCAGTATTTATCGCAATTTCATTTGATGCGCTCACTTTCGGAGAATGATTTGGTCGAGATGGATAAGCTGACCATCATTACAACCGTCCCGAAGCGGACCTTTATCCAGACACCGGACACATTCGTTGAAACGTTGTATTTTATTAAAAAGGGCAAGGTGCGCCTCTATCGGCTCAGTGAGGAAGGGAAACAATTTACGCTGGACATATTGGGTGCAGGGAATGTATTTGGCGAGATGGATGAAATCTCGTTAGGCACGCGAGGGCTGTTTATCGAGACGGTCGTGGAGAGCGATATTTGTATGATGGACAAGGAACGATTTCAAATCTATCTGATTCAGCATCCGAAATTCATGATGAACATGATGAAAGCCATCAGCGAGCGCTTGTCTAATATGAGCAGTCTCGCGCAAAATCTGGCGCTTGGCAAGCTGCACGATAAAATCATTCATGTCCTAAACGAGCTGTTCGGGCGTTTTGGCGTTTGGAATAAGGGCTGCGAGTACGGCAAGATTGATATGCCTCTTTCGCATGCGGAGATTGCCCAGCTTGTGGGGGCATCCAGAGAAGCCGTTTCTGTCGCATTAAAGGAGCTTGCTGATTCCGGTATGCTACAAGTTGGATTCCGGTCGATAGCCATTCACCGCGATATTCTCACAGAATAGAGTGGATTCGATTTGTAACCTGCATTACAGCTTTTCTCTTCGCACAGACCCTATGATGAAGGAAAGTCATAATGGAGGTTGCGAATAGGTGGAAGCAAACTTAATACCGGAGGCTATTGCCAACCGAAAAGGGCCGCGCAGAGCAAGTGAAATCGTAACTGAAGTACTCGATTTATTGAACAGCGGGAAAATGGAAACCGTTAATTTAACCGAATGGCTAGCGGTCGATCATATAAAGCTGCTAAGAAACGTTCTGATGGAGCTTGGCTTACAACAACACACCACTGCCATGCTATCCGCTCTGGAGCGAATAAAGGGGCAGCCTGTCATGAAAGTCATTCCCGCTGTAGCGGGCGAATGGCTTGGTATGGTCCGTCAGCAGAAGGAATATGGGCAAAATGAGATATTCGAACGATTGGCTGCGCATCCGTCAGACAGTGTGCGTTGCTGGGCAGCATACATCATTGGACTAGAGGAACTGGGGCTGGAACAAAAGCTGGCGCTTATTCGCCGCTTTGCTGCCGACGGCCATTTTGGCGTGCGCGAAATAGCATGGATGGCGATCCGAGAAGATGTCTCGCAAGAACTGTTGCTGTCTATACAAGTATTGAGTGAATGGGTCGATGAAGAAGATGCCAATGTGCGACGTTTTGCTGTGGAAGCGACTAGACCGCGAGGTGTGTGGGCCAAACATATTACGAAGCTGAAGGAGAATCCTGAATTGGGGCTGCCCTTGCTTGAACCGCTGAAATCTGACCCGTCCAAGTATGTTCAGGATTCCGTTGCCAATTGGTTGAATGATGCCGCGAAGTCCAGACCGGAATGGGTGGCTAGCCTATGCGAGACATGGCTGACGATATCTGATGGGACATCGACCAAGCGAATTGCAGCGCGGGCGCAAAGAAGCATAAAACAGTGAAAACTAAGTCTATTTTCCCATCTTTCACCATGCAATAAGGTCATAAGACCGCTGACCCTGACGGGGATGGAAGCTATAATAAGCCTAACATAGCAACTGCTTGCTAAGGGAGGCGTGGAAATGGACATTACGCAGGATTTCATAGATGAAGGGTTTAGAAGCTACGTCCTGGACAATTTCTCGGGAGGTCGAGGTCGCATTGACCGTGGAGATGTAGAGGATATCTTGTCGCTCCAGATTCAGAATCACAAGTTCTCCAGTTTACGAGGGATCGAGCATTTTGTGTCGCTGGAGCAATTGGATTGTTCATATAATCTGCTGAGGGAACTTGATCTAAGCCATAATGGATTGCTGAAGGAACTCAATTGCAACAACAATGAAATTCATGAATTGGATCTCACCCATCTTCCAGAGCTGGAAGTGCTGGATTGCGGCTTTAACCGAATTCGTGGATTGAATGTCAGCGATAATCCCAAGCTTACGAAGCTGCATTGCTACTGGAACATCCTGTCGGAGCTGAAGCTAGACCGGAACGAACAGTTGAAGGAGCTTAATTGCGGCTATAATTCTTTGTTCGCGCTGGATCTGGATCAGAACAAAGGGCTTGCCCGACTCGATTGCGGAAATAATTATTTGAGCACATTAAATATAGGAAATTGCCAGGTTCTGAGGGAGTTACGATGCAACCACAATCATCTCGCACAATTAGATGTTGCGCCGCTTATCGCATTAGAGAGTCTTAGATGCTTTAATAATCATATTATGAGCCTGGACATCAGCCAGAATGCTCAGTTAATAGAGCTGTATTGCTCTGAAAACAAATTATCGATGCTGGATACGAGTGATAACGCTAAGCTTGTGAAAGTGGATTCCTCTAATAATTTGATGATCGAACCGGACTATTCGATAGAGGATGTGGGGACGTTTATCTACAACAACTCCTTCTCCTCTTATTCTGCCACATTGGTATACAGGGACAACGAGCTTGCCGCATCTGTCGGTGCTTCAACCCACGCTGATATGGAGCAGCTGTCGCCGATGATTAGGGGGGCATGGAAGCGCAAGGACGAACTGATCGAGCAAGCATTGGAACTGATTGCCCGAACGCATCCGGACGAGGATGTGAATGAGCTGGTGCTGTCGGCACTCGAATTTGATAGGGACGGAGCCTTTCGGTTAGGTTACGATGCGGGAGAGACGCCAGCTGGTCATCTTTATATATACGCGCTTTTTTCAGCGGCGTTGGAATTAGACCGTACTCTTGTGTATGAGACGTATTAGCTATTTCGGTGACATGATAAGGCAAACGGATGAACCTCTCTTAACAAGGGAGGTTTTTTTATGCGAGTAAAAAAGTATTGAGATGGCTAATGGAGGAGAATATTAACAAAAAGAAGGGGCTATCCTCTTTTCTGGCGAATAAGTCCTAAGAACTAGACATTTCATAGGACTAGGAGCGGGGCATAATATGTGGGCTGAAGTGGCTGCATTTTTTAAAGCTAATACAACAGAAGCACTTCTCATATCCATCATTGGCACGATATTAGTGTGGATGTATAGACAGTTTAAAGGCATGATCGATCGTGAGCAGCAGGATAAGTTGACGATCGCTCAACTGAAACAAACCTTATTTACGAAGCTTGAGCTAAGCATCGCAAGTGTGCTTCATCTAAATAACGAGGATAGTAAACGGCAAATGTATGTACTTCTTGGAGAATGCGGGCCATATTTGACAAAAACACATCGCACCATTATTCGAGATTACTATAAGCAATTCGACCGGTCATTGCTATATTCCTTGCACGCTTTAGTCATGACTGAGGTAGATAAGCTGACGAGGCAACTGGAGAAATTAAATGAGAACAAGGACAATAGCGAATGGCTGCATTATATTCAGAGATTGTATGCGCCAATCTGGCCCATCATTTTGTTAGCTATAATGATTATGTTCATCTTTATGGTCTTCAGCCTTGTACAAATGGGATCAACTCTATGGCTTAAGATGAATTTGGTGTTATTGGGCGTTACGATATTTATTGCTGCAACGATTGCTGTAAGTATAGTGTCCTTTATGGTAAAACGAGAGTTAGGCAAGCAAGGAGCGATACGATGGTCTGCCATTGCACTTATTATTTTTTCACCTGTACTTATATTTGTTATTAATCGGATAGATGCTTCGATCTACGTATTCTTTGCCCAAGTGTTAGGGCTGGCCTACATCTCATACAGCAAAAGACCGCGCGAAGTCATAATGCCTTAATTTAATGATTGAAACAATACCAATATTCCATTACTAAAGAAAGGAAGCCCCCTAATTATAGGAGGCTTCCTTCTATATTTATGTAGAATTAGTGATGTCATCTTACAAAGAAACGGTTCCGCTCTCTCCAACCTCAAGGCTATTCTCCGGGCGATTCAATGCTTTTGTAAAATCAATGACGAATTTATTCAAATCAAACATGGTACTTGTGAAGGTAATTGACTGTTGTGCGCCGCTCTTATCATAATAGTGAACGACAAATAGAGGAGACTTGATTTTTGAGGCACCTCCGGAAACATTCTGGGTGCTGTACTTAATGACTCTATCGTAAGGAACATCGAACGATAGCTTCTTGGAGTCGATAACCAATTTATTTTGGCAAGCAAGCAAATTGGATAGTGTTCCAAGTGCAATGGGAAGTCCCTCAACATGCTGAAGTGCTACGGAGACCTTTACTCCGAGTTCTTCGCTGCGTTTTTTTGCCTTTTTCCTCGTATTGACTAGAGAGACAATAAGGAAAATAATAGCTGCCAAAATAATAATAGCTATCAACATTTGTAATCCTCCTCGATATTTTTCTATATAGTACCATAGAACCAAATAAGTGACTAGATGGTTGAAATAGAATATTTGATATTTTAGAACAAATAATGACAACAATCGTCAGAATCAAATTGATTAACCTCATTTGTTCGAATTTGACTCCGCCAACCCAAATAAGATAACATAAAGCTAATTCCCATTAAGGAGAGAGTTTATGAATCAGGTCGTTCTTAACTAATCAAATTCCATATTAGAGGTATTCGGCAGGCTATGAACCATGCGCTCAGTTGAGGGTGGTTTGTTTCTTGATGGCCAATGGGATGCTTCGGAATTAGTTAAGAACAACGGATTAATCTAACCTTAGGGGACGCCTATACCATTGCGCCTTTATCCGTACTGTGTTCAGTGCGGATTTTTTGCGTCTATGGCGAGTTATTAGGCATCTGCAAGATAGGGCAGGGATGACGTATGTTCATCTCTGCCCTTTTTGCGTTTCACACAAAAAAATTAGGAGTGATGACATGTCAGTGTTAATTGTGCGGATAAGACCGAAGCGGAGAACAACCATCTTTATATACGAGTCAGGAGGATGAAGTGATTGAAGAACTACGTGGAACAAGTGAACGAGCAGATGACATTGCAAGAAGGGACGCAGGTCATTGAACAACTGCTGTTAGAATCCTATTTGCAGCCAGGCATATCGACCAAGGAGCTGGCTAGAAGGACACTGCTCCCCGTCCCGGTTACTGCCGCCGTTAAGCGGGAGCTGATCAATGCGGGAGCGCTGATTCAGGAGCAGGGCGTTCGATGTACGTCTGAGGGTGCTGCTTGGATCGAGGAAGAGTGGGGATACCGCGGTCTCGACCGCTCATTCCATCAAGCTTTGTTTCAATCAAATGAATGGGATGATGAACTGAGCGTTATTCTAAAAAAGCTGAAGACCCTGTTCCCGCTCCGTCCATCCGTTGATGTGCGCATTGATCAATCCAAGTGTACGCCGGAGACCAGTCTGCGCCGGGCCATTCTTTGTCTCCAGCAGCATGCGCTGATCGGCAAGCGGATACTATGTGTAGGGGACGATGATCTGGTGAGCGTGTCGATCGGTTTGCTGCTTAAGAAGCTGTTCCCGAACGGCGGGCATACGGCGACGCGAATAGATGTGATGGACATCGATGAGCGATTTATCCGATACATTGAAGATGTAGCGAAGGAATATGATTTGCCTATTCGCTGTCATCGCATCGATTTCAGGGAGCCGCTTCCGCTCACGCTATGCGGTCAATACGATGGATTCTTTACTGATCCTCCCTATACATTGCAGGGCATGAGCTTGTTCATATCGCGCGGTATTCAAGCGATGAAGCGATTGAAGGGGCTGCCGATCTTCCTGTCTTTTGCGCATAAATCACCTGCTTTCATGCTGGCGATGCAGCGGGAATTTGTCCGGATGGGACTGACGGTAAGCGCGAGCTTTCCTCACTTCAACGAATATGAAGCTGCTGAGATGATTGCGAATCGCAGCCAAATGTTCATACTTCGCACGACAGACCAGACGGAGCCGGAGCATAGCGGGGCTTTCACCGATGCCTTATATACCGGTGAAGTCAGGCAGACACTGCGTACCTATCGATGCAAGCAATGCTCGCGGCATATCTTCGTAGGCATCAAAGGAGAGATCGCGACGATTGAGCAGTTGAAGAATGAGGGCTGCCCTTCTTGTGCGAACGATACGTTCAATATGGTGGAGAAGAGGGCGGTTTCCGGCTCGGGCGATCCCGGCTAGCGTCCGGCGATGATGCTAGATTCTATAAAAATGTTCCAGAATATATGCCTAACCATGAATGAACATCGCAAGACGGGCTATCCTGATAGTATTGGCAGGTAATCCGGTATGAAGGTAGGGTGTGAAATATGATTGGTATTCACTCGGCACACCGCAGGCTTGCGGAATTAACCATGAAGGCGAAGTCGATAGGGGGCAATTATGATCGCCTTTCAGCTGTGGAGAAGCAGGAATTAGCCCATTGTCTAACGGTCAATCTGGAGCTGGTACGGAAGCTCGATTCCTTGAAATCACTGGCATTCGTAGCGTATGAGCAAGGCGATATGGTATGGCATAACGAAATATGCGAGAAGCTTGACGAGATGGAAGCGGGCTTGCTCTAACGGACCCCCAATCCAGTAGTCTCAAAGCATTCCATTCCTCATAAAATTTGCTATGATAGAGAAGTTGGGGGAAGCTCTGACATCGATATCATAATGATGAATGATGGGGTGTGCGGAATGTCGTTGTTTAATCGAATGATGGCAAGTGTAGGGATCGGTTCTGCAAAGCTTGATACGCTTCTGGAGAAGACGACTTATTATCCTGGAGAAGAAATCCGGGGAGTTGTTCGAATTCAGGGAGGCGCAGTGGTGCAACGGATCGAAGGCATCGACTTGACCATTATGACCACGTATTTAAAAGAAGTAAACGACAGCAAGATTCCGCAAAACGTTCAGCTCGGAACGGTGCGTGTGACGCCGCCGATTGATGTGCAGCCGAACACAGCGCTTGAGCTGCCGTTCTCGTTTTATCTGGCCCCGAATACGCCGCTTACGATCGGCAGATCGTCGGTGTGGATCAAGACCACGGCGGATATCCGCTCGTCGGTAGATCCCACGGACAATGACCGGATTGAGGTCGTACCTACTCCCGCTATGCGTGCGGTCATGCAGGCGATTGAGCTGCTTGGATTCCGTATGCGCGAAGCGGAGACACTGTATGCCCCTCGGCTTGGCGGCCCACATTCGCCGTTCGTTCAAGAGTTCGAATGGGTGCCTTATTCCGGTGCTTATCGGGGCAGGTTGGATGAGCTCGAAGTCGTATTCCTGCGCAATCAACCATCGGAGCTGGAGCTGCTGCTTCAGATTGACCGGAGAGCGACAAGCTTGTTCGGCATGTTCGCAGAAGCTATGGACAGGGATGAAAGCTTCGTGCGGGTAACCGTTACGAATGCTGATGCTCAGCGCGGTCCGCAGCATGTCGCATCGCTGCTGGATCAAGTCATCTCCAGATACTCACACTAACGGAGCACACGACAGGTACCTTTCGTCGGACTGTATGGCATGCTTACTCAGCTTGCTATGCGGTCCGTTTTTTCTTTATGATAATGTTGGCAAGCATATCGACTACCTTGTCCAGAAAGGTGTTGCAGATGTTCATCACAATTATCTTATTTGTATTGGCTGCTGGCATCATTGGGGCCAGCTTCTATTTCTATAACGTAGCCATCGCGCGTGCCGACAAAAGCTTCTTGAACGGCAATCCTGATCTCGAAGTCGGGGCAAGCGCTGAGAATCCTTACGAACGCAACGACCAATGGTGGGAAGCTCAACTGTTCGAAGACTGGAGCATGGACTCCGAGGATGGCCTGCGCTTGCATGCCTATTATTTGGAGGCGAATCAGCCCTCCGACATAACGGTCATTATCGCTCACGGCTATTCGGGTCATGCGGCTTTGATGACCAACTTTGCGCAGATGTACAGTGAGAAGCTGGGCTATAATGTATTGTTGCCGGATGCCAGAGGGCATGGGCGCAGCGGTGGCCGGTATATCGGCTTTGGCTGGCCGGAGCGCAGGGATTATGTGGGCTGGATCAGGAGGGTTATCGAGAACAACGGCGGGCAATCGCAGATCATTTTGCATGGCGTGTCCATGGGAGGGGCGACGGTCATGATGACAAGCGGCGAGTCTTTGCCTCCCCAGGTGAAAGCAATTATTGAGGATTGCGGGTACACATCAGCGAAGGAGCAGCTCGCCTATCAGCTAAAAAGAATGTACAAGCTCCCGTCCTTCCCGCTGCTTCAGACGACGAGCCTGGTGACCAAATGGAGAGCAGGCTACAGCTTCAGCGAAGCGTCTGCGCTCATGCAAGTGAAGAAGTCGAAGACCCCCATTCTGTTCATCCACGGAGATACGGACCTGTTCGTACCGACAGCTATGGTGAATGAGCTGTACGAACAAGGCCCGGAGCAGAAGGAGCTGCTTATTATTCCGGGAGCAGGTCATGGGCTGGCGAGACATACCGATCCAGAAACCTATGACCGCGCGGTAATTGGTTTTATACAGAAGCATATTCATTAAAGCGAGACCGTGCTGCCTTTAAGAAGAGATAGGCCGGGATTTAGGCGCAAGGGAGCGAATGGCTGTATGAACTGTATTTCTGCCGCTCCGCTTGGCTTCATACAACGCTTCATCCGCTTCTCTGAGCATCGCCTCCAGGACGTATTGGCCGTGACCCGATGTGACGCCGAAGCTGGCCGTAACGGTCAGCGGCCCATGTACAGAGGCTAGCGGCGCAGCCGGCAACGCTTCTCGGAGTTGATTTGCCAGCTGTGCCGCTGCTTCACCTTTATACCCCGGTACGGCCACTACAAATTCTTCTCCGCCGTACCGGCCGAATAAGGCATCCCCGGGCAGCAGGCTGCGGCATGCCGTAACCGCATGGATCAGGACGGCATCACCGGTATCGTGTCCGTACGTATCGTTGAATTGCTTGAAATGATCGATATCGAACAAGATCAGCGACATGGGCTGTTGCCCAGAATAGGCCGTTTCCAGCATTGTTCTTGCGCGCCGAATGAACTGAGCACGATTATAGATACCCGTTAGTCCGTCATAATAAGCTTGCTGCTTGAGCTGCTCTTGCAGCCGGTATCGTTCAGTGGCGTCGATTAGCATCAGCAGGCTGCCGACGCTATCGCCCCGTTTCCCTTTGATCACGGATGAGCGAACCTCGTAGTCTGAGCTGGCATGCTGGAGCTGCCATTTCACATGCCCCTGGATGCCGCCGCCTGCCCGTGCAACCGGGAACTTGCTCCCGCACATTTTCTTCCACAGCACATCTAGGGTATCCCCGATCATTGAGGCTTTCAATTGAGGCAGCATCCGCTGCGCCGCACCGTTGTAATCGACCAGCTTTTCCGACAGGTCAAGCACAAGAACGCCTTCCGCCATGCTTTCGAACAAGCTTTCCTTTGCAATGGGGGTGATACGGAGCATATGGGTGGACATCATCGCCCAGATATACATGGCTGAAGTGATGCAAAGCACGAACGGAACAGGGTCCATCCCATTCGGCGTGACGCCCATCAAATACAAGAAAGAAGCTATCATCGGCACGAATTGTCCGCTGATTAGCGTGAAGAGCTGAAGGCGATAAGCCCGGTTTGTTTTCCTCCATTGCCGGATTAGCAGCAGTCCGCCTGCAAGCAAGCAGCCGAAGGTGTAGGCGCCTTGAACGATATACCATTCGCCAATGACAACATCGGCCATCGGAGTTGGCGTATTTTCGCGAAGGTAGATGAGCTTGTAGAAGAGATGGTGACGGTCATTGGTTGGAATCATGAATAGCGTGACAGCCGGTATGACGAACAAGGAATAGGTCAGAAGACGGGGCAGAACCGCACCGATATAACGGAATACGAGCAGCAGCCCAAGAACGGGGGCAAAGCCGATGCCGATGTATTCGAACATGATCCAGCGCTTGATCTCCTCAAGCGTATCGCTGGCAAGCTCGAAGGCAAAGGCGAAAATATAAACCGCTTGCAAAGCAGTCAGCAGAATCAGATAATGGGAGCCCGGGATGTCCTTTCTTTTATACACCGAATATAGGCATAGAAAGATGCTGAGCACTCCGGATATGGCGACGAGCGTAATATAAACGGTAATAGAAGATTCTATCATGATCGGACTCCATGTCTTTGGTAGGATCGCCGCCTAGTGATTGTCGAACCGAGTTGCAATTTGTCGGCCTCTCTATCGTATCATATGATATGTACAGGCTGTCAAAGCTTGCAGGAAATAACACGAATAACGCAGGAGAAGTTGACATCTTTTTTCCGGTTATGGTATATAAAAAGGTAGAATTAGCACTCTGACATTAGGAGTGCTAACAAACAGATTGAAAGGAGCAAGTTATCTATGGCTAAAAAGCAATTCAAAGCGGAATCCAAACGCTTGTTGGAAATGATGATCAATTCGATTTATACGCAAAAGGAAATTTTCATGCGGGAGCTGATCTCCAACGCCAGCGATGCGATCGACAAAATATATTACAAGGCATTGTCCGATGACAGCCTCGTATTCAACAAGGAAGATTACTACATCAAGGTCGCGGTCGATTCGTCGAACCGTACACTGACGCTCACCGACACAGGCATTGGCATGACGCAGGCCGATCTGGAGAACAATCTGGGCGTTATCGCCAAGAGCGGATCTCTGGCATTCAAGCAGGAGAACGAAGCGAAGGAAGGCCATAACATTATTGGCCAGTTCGGAGTCGGGTTCTATTCCGCGTTCATGGTCGCCGACGAGGTGATCGTTACGTCCAAGGCGCTTGGCAGCGAGGAAGCGTACCGCTGGACGTCGAAGGGAGCAGACGGCTATACCATCGTCCCAGCAGAGAAGGATAGCGTCGGCACCGAAATCGTACTGAAGATCAAGGAGAATACGGAAGATGAGCAGTATGACGAGTATCTTGAGCCTTATCGCCTGCGCGCGATCATCAAGAAATACTCTGACTTTATCCGTTATCCGATTAAGATGGACATTACGAACCAGCGTCCGAAGGAAGGCAGCGAGGACGAGCTGGAGGAAGTGATTGAGGAGCAGACGCTGAACAGCATGGTGCCGATCTGGCGCCGCAACAAAAACGAGCTGACAGAGGAAGACTACTCCGCTTTCTACAACGAGAAGCGTTACGGCTTCGACAAGCCGCTAAAGCATATTCATATTAGCGCGGACGGAGCGGTTGTCTACAACGCAATCCTCTACATTCCGGAGAACACGCCTTTTGATTATTACACGAAGGAATATGCGAAGGGTCTGGAGCTGTATTCCAACGGCGTGCTCATTATGGACAAGTGTGCGGACCTGCTGCCGGATTACTTCAGCTTTGTGAAAGGGATGGTCGATTCCGAGGATCTCTCGCTGAACATCTCCAGAGAGCTGCTGCAGCATGACCGTCAGCTTAAGCTGATTGCGAAGAACATCAAAAACAAAATTAAAGGCATGCTCCAAAGCATGCTGAAGGATGAGCGCGACAACTACGAGAAGTTCTACCAGGCGTTCGGCCGCCAATTGAAGTTCGGCGTGTACAACGATTATGGCATGAACAAAGGCGATCTGCAGGACCTGCTGCTCTTCACCTCCTCGAAGGAGAAAAAGCTCGTTAGCCTGGACGAATACATCTCCCGCATGCCTGAAGATCAGAAGTACATCTATTATGCTGCAGGGGATTCCATTGACCGGATTGAGAAACTTCCGCAAATCGAGCTTGTACTGGATAAAGGCTACGAAATTCTGTATTTCACGGACGATATCGACGAGTTCGCAATCAAAATCATTGCGAATTATAAGGAGAAGGAATTCAAGTCGGTATCCAGCGGCGACTTAGGTATCGATTCGGAGTCGGAGGACGACAAATCCGAAGCGGAACAGAACGATAATAAAGAGCTGTTCGAAGGCATGCTGTCGCAGCTTGGCGGCAAGGTTGTCTCCGTCAAGGCATCGAAGCGCCTGAAGAGCCATCCGGTATGCTTGTCCTCCGAAGGCGAGCTGTCTATCGAGATGGAGAAGATCCTGAAGGCAATGCCGGACAGCGGCAACATGAAGGCCGACAAAGTGCTGGAGATCAATGTGAACCACGAAGTGTTCCAATCTTTGAAGAGAGCTTACGGCAACGATACAGAGAAATTTAATCTCTATACTCAATTGCTGTACAATCAAGCGCTGCTGATCGAGGGCTTGACCATTCAAGATCCTGTTGAATTCACAAACGATATTTGCAAAGTGATGGTATAAAGACAGCCGGCAGTGACAGAGTGCTACTAAAAATCAAGATTGACGCGCTCTATGGTTGTTAGTTATGGTAAAGATAAGTAAATTGAATAGTTTTGCACACCGCTAGCTTTTAAACGTGTTACCGAAAGGGCATCAGTGATGAAACGGGGTTTCATTTCTGATGCCCTTTTTGTTCTGACCGAAATATGCGGCTTCAGCCAGACAGCTCAGTCCTAGCATCCGTCATTCGCGAATAGGAGGGAATTGCTTGTCTATGAAAAAACAACTGCCTATCCACCTCAAGCCTGATATCGTCAGCTACTCCTCGCATGCCAAAATATTGTCCATCCTTGCTACCGATGATTGCTTCAAAGGCTGGTTTCACAGCAATTACATCCATATGTGCTGTCCGAAGGATTTCAAGTCTGGCAATGGCATCCACCTCGATTTTTATATGGGTCCGGCCAAAGATTTTACGTTTTATCCGATCCATCCTTGGCTCTTCTCGCAGGTGATCAAGAAAGATCTGATTAATGGCATGACGAACAACATAACCGAGTTTGTCATTCAATGCATTGATTTGGGATACTACGTCGACATTCATCTGGACCAATACTACTTGCCGAAAGATGATGAATACGGCGCCGAACCGGTACACTTTTACCACGACACCTTGATTTTCGGTTATGACAGGGAGCAAAGAACATTTGATATTCTTGGCTATACGCCTTTCTTCAGGGCAGAGACCGTATCATTCGAGCAATTGGATCAGGCGTACCGGAATTGTCCTGTTGAGCGCTGGTACTCCGTGTTCTACTTGTATTCCTACAAGCCGATGCCGGATGCAAGAAGAAGCCGAGAGGGGCTGGATGTGCCCTTGATCAGGGATTCGCTGGAGAGCTACCTGGGCAGCCCCAATATCAGCAGGCAGTTCGCAATGATAGAATTCGAGCACAGGGACCTCGTCTATGGCATGGAAACTTACTCGTATTTGAGAAAGAACTATGGAACTGGGGAGTATTGGGGAGATATCCGGCCGATGTACGCGCTCTGGGAGCATAAGAAATGCATGCTTCAGCGAATGGAGGTGTTGCATGAGAGAGGGTATTTGAGCGGCAAAGGTTATGAATGGTGCAAAAAAGAATACGAGGACATCAAGCACCTCTCCGAGCTGCTTAAGCAAGCCCAATTAAAATCGCTTATGCTGGAGGATTTCACACTCATTGAGAAGAAGTTCGACTCGCTGATGGCAGAGATTGAGGAGCGGGAGGGCCATGCTCTGGAACGGCTGCTTCAGGAATTGAACGAGTATTCGGTCAGCAGTCTGGCAACTTAAGGATTGATTCCGATAATTGGCAATTGTATACTAAATTATACAAGATAATAATCTGCGTGTTACTCCGTCAGGAGGCATTAGCAAAGTAAACATTATTGGAATGTTTGCTTTGCTATTTTTTTATCCTCAACACGCTCCTCCCCATGAGCTGACAGACGAATATTCAAGAACAGGAAGCGAGGACTTGAATTCGATGCTGGAATGGAAACGATACCCTTTGTCGCATGCGCAGAAGAGAGTATGGTACACCGAGAAGCTCCACCCTGGCACGCCGATCTGCACGGTGCCCGCCGTTATCAAATTGAAATGGAACGATTGTGATATTGATTATTCGCGAATGGAAGAGACGTACCGGCTGCTGATGGAGCAAACGCCGATCTTGCGCATTCGTATTGCGGAGCACGGAGAGGACGAGCCGGAGCAGTATGCGGTTCCGTTCAATGGTTCGACACTGGCTGTGCTGGATGGATCACAGCTTGATATGGAGACCTGGATTCAAGAGCAATCACGCAAGCGTCTATATGCCGAGCATGCCGACCTGTACGCATTCACACTCATTAAGCTGAGCGAGCGGGAATGCATTGTCTCTATGCTCATGCATCACTTGCTGTGTGACGGCTTCACTCTCGACTTGTTGGCCAGGCGCTGGATTGAGATTTATCTGGCATTAACCGAGGGAAGAGCAATAGCGGAAGGCGGAGCTTCCTACAGCGAGTTCCTGAAAGCGGAAGCCCAGTATGAGCAATCGGACACATTTCAGTTGGATCGACAGTTTTGGCTGGCAGAATGCGCGGACCTCCCGCAAGTTCCGCATTATTGGCCATCCTCCGGTGCAACGGCAGGCGCACGATTCACCAGACTGCTATCGAGAGAGAGAAGCAACGAGATATTGGCGTTTTGCAGCAACCATAAGATTACCCCCTATAGCATGTTTATCTCACTCCTATTTCTATTGCAGTCCAAATTATGGAGAACGAATGACCTCATTCTCGGAACGCTATATGCCAATCGTACGCGCGATGAAGACAAATCGGTTATTGGCATGCTCGTAGGCACCATTCCGTTTCGTATGCGCTTAGACCGGCATATGCCCATTCTTGCATTTATGCAGCAGGTCGACGAGAAAAAGAAAACCATCGCGAAGCATCAGAGGTACCCGTTTAATCTTCTCTATCAGGAAGTCAGAGGGTTAACCGCTAATCCTGATCCGATGTTTCGGGTGTCCATGGAATACCGCGCCAGCAGTGTCTATCAAACGGATAGCATTAAGTACGAGCTGACGCATATTTTCCCAGACGAAGAAGAGAATGACCTGCTTGTTCGGGTAAATCATCATCGGGATAAAAATCGGTTATGCATGGATGTGGATTATAAAACCGGACTATTCACCGAGAGTGACATCGAACGCCTGCACGATCAGCTCTTGTATCTGGTGGACCAGACCTTCAATAACCCGAATCAGCCCCTAGAAGCCATGAGCATAGGTCTGCCTCAAGACGAGGCGAAGATCGCGGAATTTCATCATATCTCCCAACCGGGCATCCAATCGGCAACGCTCCACGGGCTGTTCGAGAAGCAAGCGGCATTGACGCCGGAATACGAAGCGGTTATCTGTGGCAACGAGCGATGGACATTCAGGGAATTGAATGAAACGGCGAATCGATTGGCCAGGACGCTGCGGAAACATTATGCCATGACTCCCGACCGGAGCGCGGCAGTGCTGATGAACCGGTCTCCCCTCATGATCGCCGCTTTGCTGGCTGTCATGAAAGCGGGGGGCTGCTACGTACCAATTGATCCTGAATATCCGGACGAGCATATCCGTTTTATATTGAGGGAATGTGAGCCGCAAGTGCTCATCACGGACAAAGCGAATATCGGTTCCATAACAGACGAATACCCGTCCTGCCTTAATGTGGAGGAGCCTTACACGTATGATCGTGACGCCTCGGAACTGCCACAGTGGGCCACTCCCGGGCATTTGGCATATATCATCTATACCTCGGGCTCTACCGGACAGCCCAAAGGGGTCATGATCGAGCATGGCTCGATCTGCAACGCTTTGACATGGCGAGTGGAAGAATACAAGTTGTCTTCCGAAGCCAGAGCGCTTCAATTGTTTTCATATGCCTTTGACGGTTTTGTCGCCAGCTTATGGACACCGCTTCTGTCGGGCGCAGCTGCAGTTATATTGCAGCAGGATGCTGCCAAGGATGTACTGTCCATACGCGAATCGATACGAGCGGATACTATCACGCACCTCATCACGACTCCCTCCTTATACCTTACTTTGCTAGAAGACTGCTCGCCAGAAGATATGGCAACCTTGCAGGTTGTTACCTTGGCAGGTGAGAAGACTACGGCCGCCCTTATCGCCAAAAGCCAGCAAATAAATTCTATGATCGAGCTGACCAATGAATATGGTCCAACAGAGAATAGTGTTGTTACTACGTGTTACCGACAGTTGAAGTCCGGCGGCATGCTGCCGATTGGCAAGCCGATTACTGGCTCCATTGTACGCATTATTGATCAGGATTGCCGCTTGCTTCCGGTCGGCGCCGTTGGCGAGATCGCTCTGGAGGGTCCGGGGCTGGCACGAGGCTATCAGGCCCGCCTTGACCTGACGGAGGAGAAGTTTATTCCCTCGCCGTTTCGCCCCGGAGAGAGAATGTACAGGACAGGGGACCTGGCCAGATGGCTGTCTGATGGCAACCTCGAATATATCGGAAGAGAAGACGATCAAGTGAAAGTGAGAGGTTACCGCATCGAGCTGCAGGCGATCCAGAGCAAGCTGCTGGACATGACAGAGATTCGGGATGCGATTGTAACAGCGCCCGAAACAGGCGGTCAGCGTCAGATATGCGCCTATGTGAGATTGGCAGAACCGCTTGATGAGCAAGACATCAGAAGTCGCCTTGCGAAGGTGCTTCCCGGTTATATGCTGCCGTCATTCATCATGATCATGGAGCAGTTCCCGCTGTCCCCTAACGGAAAGGTCGCTCAGAAGCAGCTGCCCGTGCCATCCAAGGACAACCGGGAGAGCGGCCATATGTACCGGGAGCCGGTAACGGAGGTGGAGAAGCAGCTTGCTCGAATCTGGAGCGAAGTGCTGGGGATTGAGGGAATCGGTACGGATCATCACTTCTTTGAGTGGGGCGGGGATTCCATCAAGGGAATGCAGATCGCGTCTCGCTTGTACAGAACCGGCTACAAATTGGAGATGAAGGATCTGCTCCAATACCCGACGATTGCCGCCGCAGCCCCTTACGCCAAGCCGGTGGGCGCATGGGCCGATCAAGAGCCTGTTGTCGGGGAGGTTGTATTGTCGCCGATTCAGAGATGGTTTTTTGAGAAGCCATTTCGCGACCGTCATCATTGGAACCAGTCCTTTATGTTCCATAGCAAGGAAGCTCTGCAGCCGGAGCTTGTAAGAAGGGTCTTGAGGAAGCTAGCCGAACATCATGATTCGTTAAGAATGGTCTATCCGGACAGTGGCGATCCTATTAGGCGGCAAATTAGCCGAAGTCCCGATAGTGAAGCGATTGAGCTTGCAATTATGAATCTGAGGGGAAGGCAGAACATTCCGGCGTTAATCGAGCAAGAAGCAGGCAACCTGCAAGGATCATTGGATATTGCCAAAGGACCGCTTGCCCGCGCCGCGATCTTCCAGACAGACGATGGGGACCATCTGCTGCTGGCGGTTCACCATCTGCTCATTGACGGGGTATCATGGCGCATTCTTATGGAGGATTTCTTCGAGGGATATGAGCATGCTCTTCAGCAAAGGACCATAGAGCTGCCAGCCAAGACGCTATCGTTCAGTCAATGGACATCCTGGCTGCAGCAATATGCCGATAGCAGCGAGCTTCATATGCAACTGCCTTATTGGGAGGAATTAAGCCGCATCTGCAAGGCAGAATGGACACTCGTCCAGCCGCTGGCAGACGATTTGCAGCAGGATGCAAGCACAATTGCAGTGCGTCTGTCGGAAGAAGAGACCAGTCAACTGCTGCGGAGGGCGAATCAGGTATACCGGACAGAAGCTGTAGAGCTGATGCTGTCAGCGCTTGGTCTGGCACTGAGAGAATGGAAGGGAATACAGGAGCGCATCGTTCTGATGGAGGGACATGGAAGGGAGCATATAGGCCGCCATGCGGACGTGTCGCGAACGGTAGGCTGGTTTACCTCCATCTATCCGATTAGGCTTGAAGCCCACGCGAAGGATGAAGTATCGCATCAAATTCGGGCAACCAAGGAGATGCTGCGCAGCGTGCCTAACAAAGGCATCGGGTACAGTGCGTTACGCTATTTGGCAAAGGATGAAGCTGTGAAGAGCGCGCTAACGGTTCAACCGGCGATCGGCTTTAACTATTTGGGACAATTCGATCAGGAGTTCAGCAATGGGCTATTGGGACCTTCCCCGTATGGAACGGGCGCCGCAATCGGTGGCGGCAACGGGCGAACCGAGCCTGTTGAAGTGATCGGGATGGTCGCAGATGAGAAGCTGACCTTCCATATTGGCTACAATCGCAAGCTGCATGATGCGGAAGAGATGGAGAGATTGGCGGAGAGCTTCGAAAGGATGCTGAGGCATGTTCTGAATCATTGTCTGAGCTTGAAGGAAGCCGTGCATACGCCAAGCGATTTTTCGGCGGAAGGCTTGTCCACAAGCGACATGGAGCATGTATTTCTTATGCTGGAGCAAGGTGGAATCTGGAAATAGGATGTGATATGAAACGATGGAACTGAGTCGCGGCAATGTGAAGGACATGTACCATTTGACACCGATGCAGAAAGGGATTTTTTATCATTACTTAAAGGACCGGCAGTCGCTTGCTTACTTTGAGCAAATGACGATAGCGCTGGAAGGTACGATAAGTTTGGATAAGCTTCAACTAAGCTTTCAGGCATTGATAGAGAAATATGATATGTTCCGCACCGTATTCCTGCATGAGGGGATCGAGCAGCCCTTGCAGGTAGTGCTCCATAAGAGGAATGGCTCAGTAGTCTATGAGGACGTGTCTCATCTATCTCCCGAAGAAGCAAATGAGCATGTGAAGCATGTTCAGGAGCGTGACCGGCTTCGAGGCTTCGACCTGTCCAGCGATATGCTGATTCGGGCTGTATTGATTCGTACGGGAGAGAGAGCCTACCAGCTTCTTCTAAGCCATCATCATATCTTGATGGACGGCTGGTGCATCCAGCTTGTGCTTGGTGATCTGTTCGGTTATTACCGCAAGCTGCGTCTGGGACAGCACCGGTCAGACGAGAGGTCGTATCCTTTTAGTGATTATATGAAGTGGCTCGGCAAGCAGCCAGTGGAGGAATCGCTGGACTACTGGGAACGGTTCTTAAGCGGTTACGGGCAACATGCAACGCTCCCTAGACGGTTGAAGCGGGACGGGGCATACCGGCAGGAACGACTGGATTTAACATGGGATCGGGAAGTTACAGCCGGACTTAAGGAAACGGCGATGCGGCATCGCGTGACGGTCAATCATATCATGCAAGCGTTGTGGGGAGTGCTGCTGCAGCGGTATGCCGGTACGGACGATGTTGTGTTCGGCACGGTCGTCTCCGGCAGACCGCCGGAAATCGAAGGCATCGAGAGGATGGTCGGACTTTTTATTAATACGATTCCCGTCCGGGTGCAGAGTGAGACGGGAATGCGATTCTCTGAACTGGCTGCTTCCTTGCACCGGCAGCTTGGCGGATCACAACGCCATCATTACGTATCTCTGGCGGATATTCAGCAGCGCACGGGCTCCAGGCATAGCTTGATTGACCATTTATTTATATTTCAAAACTATCCGCTCGATATGGCCGGATTATCTGGAGATCCGAATGAGACGGGCTTCCGAATCACCGATATGGAAGTGTTCGAGCAGACGAATTACGACTTGCATGTCATGGTGCGGGCGGAGGAAGAGACAGCGATTCAATTGACCTATAACGCCAATGTCTATGATCCTGCAATGATGGCATGGATAGGCGAGCACTGGCTTCATACGGCCAAGCGGATTATAGCCGATCCGGCTATTGGGATAGAAGAGCTTGATTTGTTATCTATGACCGACAAGCAACGGCTGGACGGCTTTCAAGGCTTGCGGTCGCCAGTAGAATCGGGCAGTTCCGTACACGGTCAAGTGGAGATTCAGGCTCAGCTTGCCCCTGAACGAACCGCAGTCGTCCAGGACGAACGCCGCATAACTTACGGCGAACTGAACAGGCGCGCCTCTTCATTGGCTACCGAGCTGCGTCGTCAAGGTATACAAACCGGCAGTGTAGTGGGCATTATGATGGATCGGTCCATTGAATTTGTTATCGGCATTATGGCTGCGCTGAAGACCGGAGGCGCTTTTCTTCCCATTGACGTTAATCTTCCCCATGAGCGAATTCGCCATATGCTGGAGGATTCCGCTTGCGGACTCGTGCTTCTATCGAATCCTCCGGCAGAAGGGTTGTCGATTCTGGACGATCGCAGCGTACTGCTCGTTCAGAAGCATAGTCCCGGCTTGATCGAGGACTGCTCATGGGCCGAGTGGGAGGTCTCGGAGCATTCAGCCTCCAATTTGTTCAATGTGATCTATACATCAGGCACAACGGGGCAGCCGAAGGGCGTTATGCTGGAGCATCGCACGATGCTTAATTTGTTGCAGTCTCAGAATGACATTGCCGGAATCGATTTTAGCGCCAAAGTGGCGCAATATGCGGCCGGCAGCTTTGATGTATGCTATCAGGAACTATTTTCGACGCTTACGGCAGGCGGCGAACTGCATATCGTGCCGGATGATATGAAGAAGGATCTGCCTCGCTTATTCGCGATGGTGGCGCGGGAAGAGATTGAAACCCTGTTTCTTCCTTCGTCTCTTGTGAAGTTTGTAGGTCAGGACAGCGCAGCGCTGGAGCTGCTGCCAGCTTGCATCAATCATATTGTGGCTGCCGGGGAGCAGCTTATGGCAGGAAAGCTGCTTCAGCAGTGGCTTGGGCGCAATGACGCGCGGCTGCACAACCATTATGGTCCCTCGGAGACGCATGTGGTCACGATGTTCACGCTTGATCCGAAGCAGGATATGGCCGAATTGCCGCCGATAGGCAAGCCAATCCATAATACGAGAATCTATATTATGGATTCGGATTATAAGCTGCGGCCAGTCGGTGTGCCCGGGGAGCTGTGGATTGCGGGCGATAGTGTAGCCAGAGGTTATATGAATCTTCCGGATTTGACCGGGCAGCGCTTTTTTCCCGATCCATTCGCGCCAGGCACTCGCATGTACCGGACGGGGGACCTTGCCCGCTGGTTGCCCGATGGTACGCTGGAGTATATGGGGCGGAGGGATGATCAAGTTAAAATCCGGGGATTCCGTGTAGAGCTGAGCGAGGTTGAGCGCGCGGTGCTGAGCGTAGAGGGTGTCAGCGCCGCTACTGTGCATATGAGTCCAGATGCGTCAGGTGAGCGCTCTCTTTGCGCCTATTACCTGTCAGAGTCCGTGATTTCGGTCAGCGAATGGAGAGCCAGTCTATCCCGAACCTTGCCCGACTATATGATTCCGGCTTATTTCATAAAGGTGGAGAGCATTCCGGTTACGCTGAATGGCAAAATCGACCGTAAGGCGTTACCGAAGCCGGAGGAACAGGCGGAGCGTTCGATCGCCTATATCCCTCCGTCGAATGAAACGGAGAGGAGCCTTGTTCAGATCTGGCAGCATGTACTGGGGATTGAAACCATTGGCATTGATGATCATTTCTTTGACTGTGGAGGACATTCACTGAAAGCAATGCGTGTCGTCAGCCGAATCCAGCAATCGATGAATGGTTCGATTCCGATCTCCGCTGTGTTCGAGTATGCGACCATTCGGAAACTCGCCTCTTACATGGATAAGGTAAGGGGAGAGAGGGTTTCTTCCTTGGAAGCGATTACAGATTCTGAAGAGGGGCAGAAGCCGTCCAGTCAACTGATTCGGGAAGTGCCGGAGCGTGACCATTATCCCGCTGCCTCAGGTCAGCAACGGCTTTATGTGCTGAGCGGGATGGAAGAACATTCAACGTTGTACAACATCCCCAGCGCTCTGCTGCTCGAAGGGGAGATAGAGATCGGGCGGCTTACGAAGGCGCTGGCGTCGCTTGTCCGTCGTCATGATATTTTGCGCACGGCGCTTGTCATGCACGAGGGGGAGCTTGTGCAGGTTATCCAGGATGATGCGGAGCTGGTGCTGGAGGAAATAGCCGGAGAAGGACAGAGTGAAGGGGAGCATATTCGGGATTTCCTTCGACCGTTTGATTTGTCGAAGGCGCCGCTTGCGCGGGTAGCGCTCGTCCGTCTGAGGGATGAGAGAAGCCTGCTTCTGACGGACATGCACCATAGCATTGCCGATGGCGTCTCGATGGGCATATGGGCCGAGGAACTGATGCGGCTATACGACGGCGGGCCGGAGCGGGCAAGACCGCGCATTCAGTACAAGGATTATGCCGTATGGCAGCAGGAGCAGCTCGACAGCGAGGCGCTGAAGGCACAGGAGACGTATTGGCTGTCACAGTTCGCCGGAGAGCTGCCGGTACTGCAGCTGCCGACGGATAAGCCAAGGCCGCCAATCCGCAGCTTCGCAGGCGACCGGATTACGTTTGGTTCGGGCGTCGAGCTGGCTAGCCGGGTGAAGCGGCTGGCGGAGGAGACGGGTGCGACGCTGCATATGCTGCTGCTCGCGGCGTATAACGTGCAGCTGTCGCGCTACACAGGCCAGACGGACATTGTCGTCGGCACGCCGGTCGCGGGCAGGGATGCGCCGGAGACGGAAGGGCTGATCGGAATGTTCGTCAATACGCTGGCGCTGCGCAACGCGCCGGAGCCTGACCAGACGTTCCGCGCCTTCGTGGAAAAAGTAAAGCGACATGCGCTGGAGGCGTACGAGCATCAGCACTACCCGTTCGAGAAGCTGGTCGAGAGGGTTCAACCGCAGCGGGATATGAGCCGTCATGCGCTGTATGATGTCATGCTGGTCGTGCAGAACATGACGCTGCCGCCATTCCGACTTGAAGGTCTCAAGGTCTCGCCGTATCCGGTCGAGATGAATATGGCGAAAGCGGACCTCACGCTGGAGGCGTGGGAGTCGGATGGAGAAATCCGATTTACGCTGGAATATAGCACGGCGCTGTTCGAGCGGGCGACAATGGAACGCTGGAGCGGTCATCTCTTGCAGCTGCTGGAGTCGGCGGCACAGAGCCCGGACACGAAGCTGGCCGATCTGGAGATGCTCGGCGAGGACGAGAGAAGGCTGCTGCTGGAGACGTTCAACGAGACAGAGGCGACGTATCCGCAGGAGAAGACGCTGCATGCGTTGTTCGAGGAACAGGCAATGCGGACGCCAGACCATATCGCGGTCGTACACGGCGAGAAGAAGCTGCGCTATGCGGAATTGCATGCTCGTGTTATTGGTCTGGCGGCGGAGCTCCGAAAGTGTGGAGTCACACGCGGAACGCTTGTGGGCGTACTGGCAGACCGGTCCATTGGGATGATCGTCGGGCTGCTGGCGATCTTGAAGGCGGGAGGCGCTTATGTGCCTATTGATCCTGAGTATCCCGCTGATCGGATTCGCTACTTGCTGGAAGACAGCGGGGCTTGTGTACTTCTGGCACAAAGCGGACAAGAACATGATTTGAAGAATGAATTACCTATCGGCATTAAAATGCTGGAGCTGCGAGAAGATGGCCGAACGGTTGAGTGGGATGATAGAGAGGAAGGAATAAAAGACGACGGGAACTCCCCTTGGCCTGATGGTGTTAGGCAGGGAAGGAATTCGGAGAGCGGGAAAAATTTGCATTCCAATCAAGGGGATGGATTCAGCGTAAGTAGTGAAGTTGATGTGCTGTCTTGTCCATACGATCTCGCTTATGTGATCTATACATCGGGTACGACAGGCAAGCCGAAGGGCGTTATGATCGAGCACCGGAACGTGGTGCGCCTGCTCATGAATAGCGAGAATCGCTTTGACTTCCGCGACACCGACCGCTGGACGATGTTCCATTCGTATTGCTTTGACTTCTCCGTCTGGGAGATGTACGGGGCGTTGCTCTACGGAGGCAGCCTGCATATCGTGCCGAAGCCGGTGGCGCAAGACCCGCAAGCGATGACGGAGCTGCTGGTGCGAGAGGGCATCACAGTGCTGAACCAGACACCGACCGCGTTCTATCCCCTTGCTGGGGCGATAAGCGGGCTTGCGGCCAGGAACCTATCGCTCAGATACGTCATCTTCGGCGGCGAAGCACTTGCGCCATCCAGGTTGAAGCCGTGGCGGGCAAGCTATCCAGACGTCAAGCTTGTGAATATGTATGGCATAACGGAGACGACGGTCCATGTTACGTACCGTGAGCTGGATGAAGCGGATATGGAGGGAACGGCCAGCCTGATTGGCAAGCCGCTGCCGACGCTGCGCGCTTATGTCTGGTCGTCGGCAGCGGGTCAACTGGCTCCGATCGGAGTCGCAGGCGAACTATACGTAGCGGGTGGAGGAGTCGCGAGAGGATATCTGAATCGGCCGGAGCTGACAGCGGAGCGCTTCCTGCACGATCCGTACAGGACCGGCGAGCGGATGTACCGGACAGGCGATCTGGCAAGATGGCTGGCGGACGGGACACTGGAATACGGAGGACGGATAGACGACCAGGTGAAAATCAGGGGACACCGAATCGAGCTGGGTGAGGTGGCGCTGCATGTGCAGCGGGAGCCAGGCATTCACGGTGCGGCAGTAATCGCCATCTCGGATGCAACGGGCCAGCAGTCCCTGTGTGTCTATTACGAGGCGGAGCAGACGAAGCCCAAAGGCGAATGGCGGCAGAGCTTATCACGGAAATTGCCGGAGCATATGATCCCGAGCTACTTTGTGCGAATAGACTGTATTCCTCTGACCTCTAATGGAAAGGTAGATCAAAAGGCGCTGCCAAAGCCGGAGGATGCAGCCGATCAGGAAGGGGGCTATGCGCCGCCTGGCAATGAGACGGAGAAGCAGTTGACGCTTATTTGGCAGGATGTTTTGGGTATGAACCGAATTGGCATGGATGATCATTTCTTCGAGCTAGGAGGCCATTCGCTGAAAGCCATGGGAGCTGTCTCCCGAATACAGGATATTTTCGGCAAAACGATTCCCTTACAGCAACTGTTCAGGATGCCTACGATCAGGGAACTGGCCGGTTATTTGGAGGAAGTGGAGAGCAGGGAGAGGAAGCCGATTCCATTAGCGCCATCGCTGGCGTATTATCCGCAGTCATCCGCACAGAAACGCATATTCGTGCTTAGTCAGTTGGACAAGGACAGCATCTTGTACAACATTCCCGGCGCTCTGCTGCTCGAAGGGGAAGTAGAGAGCGGGCGGCTGTCGAAGGCATTGCATGCGCTCGTCTCGCGCCATGATAGCTTGCGTACGGCACTTGTCATGCACGAAGGGGAGCCGGTGCAGGTCATTCATGATGACGTAGAGCTGGCGTTGGAGGAGATAGCCGGAGAAGGACGGAGCGAGGCGGAACATATCCAGCAATTCCTGCAACCGTTCGATCTGTCGAAGGCGCCGCTTGTGCGGGTGGCCCTTGTCCGTATGGGTGATGCGCGGAGCCTGCTTCTGACGGACATGCACCATAGCATTGCCGATGGCGTCTCGATGGGCATCTGGGCCGAGGAGCTGATGCAGCTGTACGACGGCGGGCAGAAGCGGGCAAAGCCGCGCATCCAGTACAAGGATTATGCCCTCTGGCAGCAGGAGCAGCTCGGCAGCGAAGCGATGCAGGCGCAGGAAACGTATTGGCTGTCGCAGTTCGCCGGAGAGCTGCCGGTGCTGCAATTGCCGACGGACAAGCCAAGGCCGCCAGTTCGCAGCTTCGCAGGCGACCGGATTACGTTCGGCTCGGGCACAGAGCTGGCGGGACGGGTGAAGCGGCTGGCGGAGGAGACCGGAGCGACGCTGCATATGCTGCTGCTCGCGGCGTACAACGTCCAGCTGTCGCGCTACACAGGCCAGACGGATATCGTCGTCGGCACGCCGGTCGCGGGCAGGGATGCGCCGGAGATCGAAGGGCTGATCGGGATGTTCGTCAATACGCTGGCGCTGCGCAACGCGCCGGAGTCTGGCCAGACGTTCCGCGTCTTTGTGGAGAAGGTGAAGCACCATGCGCTGGAAGCGTACGAGCACCAGCATTACCCGTTCGAGAAGCTGGTGGAGAGAGTTCAACCGCAGCGGGATATGAGCCGCCATGCGCTGTATGATGTCATGCTGGTCGTGCAGAACATGACGCTGCCGCCAATCCGTCTTGAAGGCCTTAAGGTCTCGCCGTATCCGGTCGAGATGAACGTGGCGAAAGCGGATCTCACGCTGGAGGCTTGGGAGTCGGACGGAGAAATCCGGTTTGCGCTGGAATACAGCACGGCCCTGTTCGAGCGGTCAACAGTGGAACGCTGGAGCGGTCATCTCTTGCAGCTGCTGGAGTCGGCGACACAGAGCCCTGACACTAAGCTGGCCGATCTGGAGATGCTCGGCAAGGACGAGAGAAAGCAACTGCTGGAGACATTCAACGAGACGGAGGCGTCGTACCCGCAGGACAAGACGCTGCATGCGTTGTTCGAGGAACAGGCGATGCGAACGCCTTTACGTACGGCAGTGGTCTTCGAGTCGGATCGGATCAGCTATGCGGAGCTGAATGCGAGATCCAGCCGGCTCTCTTGGGAGCTGAGGCGGCAGGGCGTAAGTCGGGGTGCAATGGTTGGTGTGCTCGCGGAGCGCTCGGCAGGCCTGATCGTCGCATTCCTGGCAATCTTGAAGGCGGGAGCCGCTTACGTGCCTATTGATCCCGATTATCCGGCGGAGCGGATTCGATACATGCTGGAGGATAGCGGAACTAGCCTGTTGCTTGCGCGAAGCGGGCATCATCTGAAGGATGCGCTGCCCTCTGGCTGCAGGATGCTCGAGCTGCAAGAGGATGGACAAGGCGGGGAGCTATTGTTGGAAAACGCGCCTATTTGGGATGATGTGGTCAGCCTGCAAGCGGCTGCACGGGATGCCATAGACGCTGAGGCAGATGCAGATACGGCCATACAATTGGTACCGTCTGCCGCTTTCGAAGGAAACGACCTTGCCTATGTCATTTATACGTCGGGTACGACAGGA
The DNA here is from genome assembly GCF_042887015.1 of Paenibacillus sp. NPDC057967. NCBI lineage: Bacteria > Bacillati > Bacillota > Bacilli > Caryophanales > Paenibacillaceae > Paenibacillus > Paenibacillus sp. NPDC057967. Next base: position 326,465 of record NZ_JBHVQB010000001.1, on the reverse strand, counting down.
AAGCCAAAAGGTGTCATGATCGAGCACCGAGGCATCGTCAATACGGTTTGGTGGCGAATAAGCCGCTACAAATTCGGTGTGGACAGCGCGGTGATGCCGCTGTTGTCTGTTGCATTCGACGCCTTTGCCGCAGAGCTGTTCGCCCCGTTGCTGTCGGGAGGGAAGGTGGTGCTGCTGTCGCAAGAGCAATCGCGGGATCAGAATGCCATTGCATCACACATCAAGCAGGAAGCGATCACCCATATGACTGCGACGCCAAGCCTGTTCGATGCCATGCTGCGTGATCTCGACGTTAGCGATACCTCTCTGGATACCATTGTGCTGGGCGGAGAAGCGATTCGTCCGGAGCAGGTTGCCCGTTTGGCTAGAACAGGGATCAAATGCTACAACGAATACGGACCTACGGAAAACAGCGCCGTCACAACTTGTGCGCCGATTGACCCGTCTGCGGAGAAGATGACGATCGGCAAGCCGATTGCCAATACGCGCGTCTATATTTTGGATGCAGGCGACAGACTTGCGCCCATCGGGGTCATTGGGCAGCTGTGCATAAGCGGTGTAGGGCTTGCAAGAGGATATCATCATCTTCCCGGGATTACGGAAGAGAAATTCGGTCCTCATCTCTATTCGGAAGGGGATCGGTTATATCGAACGGGCGACCTCGGCAGGTGGAACGCCAAGGGTGAACTGGAATTTATCGCCCGGTTGGATGAACAGGTCAAGGTACGGGGCTATCGGATTGAAACGGCTGAGATTGTACAGGCTTTGCTGAGCTGCCCGCCCATTCAGAACGCGGCAGTGACCGTGGTGGAAGAAGCGGATAAGGGAATGTTATGCGCGTATTATGTGTCCGAGGAAATACTGGCCCTCGAGGAAGTGAAGCATCATCTGACCAGCAGACTGCCATTCTACATGATTCCTGCTCATCTGATGAAGCTGGATCGGATTCCGTTAACGCCGAATGGCAAGCTTGATCATCAGGCGTTGCCAAGGCCAGACGCTGGCCGGCCAGTTGCACGATCATCGGGGGACATGAATGAACAGGAGCGCTTATTGGCCTCCGTATGGGAGGATGTGCTTGGTCACGAGGGCATTCATGCGGACGAAAACTTTTTTGAACTCGGAGGAGACTCCATTAAGGCCATTCAAATCTCGTCACGCTTAAAGACAAAAGGCTTCAAGCTGGAAGTCAGGGATCTCTTCCTTCGTCCTGTCATTCGTGATCTGGTGAACCATCTTACAACCGCACAAGCAGATATTGATCAACAGGCTGTCACAGGCGAAGTTCCGCTGACTCCGATTCAGCATTGGTTTTTCCAGCATGGCTTCGTGCGGGAAGAGCATTGGAATCAGTCGATGGCACTGCGCAGCAGAGAAGGCTTCGATCCAGATCAGGTGGATGCCGTGTTCCGCCTGCTCACTGAGCATCATGACGCGCTGCGCATGACTTATCCGTGGACGGAGGGAAGAAGAACGCAATGGAACCGCGCTGCCGACGAGCAGGGGCATACGCTGGCTGTCTATGATTATAAGGGACTGGGCTGGCAGCCTGAGCGAATGGAAGCGGAAGCCAATGTATGGCAAGCAAGCTTCGACCTGGCAAGGGGGCCACTTGTCAGATTGGCATTATTTCAGACGGATGAGGGAGATCATCTGCTTATCGTTATTCATCATTTGGTCGTCGACCTTGTGTCATGGCAAATTCTATTGGAGGATTTCGCCACAGGCTATGGACAGGCAATGAGCGGGCAGAGCATTCACCTTCCCAACAAGACGCATTCATACCTGTATTGGGCAAGACAGCTTCAACATATGGGAGCTGGCAGACGGCTTGCTAGAGAGACGTATTATTGGGAGCAGGTTGATCGCTTGGTGAGAGGGACGCCGCGCTTGCCGAGAACGGCGATTGATCAGAGTCAGTCACAACCTAGGGAAGCGGAGCGCGTATCGATTGTTTTCTCCCCAGAGGAGACCGACATGCTGCTCAGGAAGGCTCATCATGCCTATGGCACTGTCATTCAAGATTTGCTGCTGGCCGCATTGGGTACGGCAATAGCGGATTGGTCGGGCGTGGAGGCGGTAGCCATTGAACTTGAAGGCCATGGGCGCGAGCTTGGGATACCGGATGTCGACGTATCGCGTACAGTTGGATGGTTTACGGCGTCTTACCCAGTCGTCTTGCAGGCAGGGAAGCCGCAGAAATCCGTTCCGGGAACGAAGGAGATGCTGAGGCAGGTGCCCTACAAGGGCATCGGTTACGGCATACTGAAATATTTGGCTGTCAGAGGGGAGCGCGCATCGGATGAGATAGGAATGGGAAGCCGTGTGCCGCCTATCAGCTTTAATTATCTCGGACAGCTGGATCAGGATATGCGCTCGGAATGGTTCGAGCCCTCCGCACTCCCGATGGGGCATATGATTGGGCCTCTCAATAAGCGGACGCATGAGATCGACCTGAACGGAGCAGTCCTGAACAAGCAGCTTCAATTCCATATCGGCTGCGATTTCAGTCAGCATTCGGAAGAGTCGATGCAGCGTCTTGCCGCCTGCTACAGGTCGGCGCTGCTTAAGATCATCGAACATTGCATGCAGCAGGCAGACACTGCCATCAGGCCAATAAGTGACGAAGAGCTGTCTATAGATGATCTGGCGGCCATTCTGGATGTGTTGGACTAACGAACCGTGAGGTGAAAGATGATGAAGACAAATGCGATAGAGAGCATTTATTCCCTGACCCCAACTCAGGAAGGCATGTTGTTCCATGCGGTCATGGAGCCGGACTCCCAAGTCTACATCCAGCAAATGATCTTCCATATAAAAGGCGAATGCGATAGCCGCCTGCTGGAGGAAAGTCTCCATCTGCTCGTCAGGAAGCATGATATTTTGAGGACCTCGTTTGTTCATGATCGCGTGCAAAAGCCAAGGCAAGTATTGCTCAAGGAGAGGACAGCTGTCGTCCCGTTTATGGACTTGCACTCGCTTCCTTCCGAAATAGCCGAAGCGCAAGCTGAGCAATACGCACACGAGGACCGGGAACGGGGCTTTGACCTGGCAAAGGATATACTGATCCGTGCCGCGCTGCTGCGGCTGGAAGCGGGCCGTTACCGAATTGTTCTTACTCATCACCATATTGTCATGGACGGCTGGTGTATCCAGTTGATTCTGGACGATCTATTCGGCTTCTACCGGGAGCTTGCAGCGGGCAGGGCGGTTGCGATCGCTCCATCGGTTCCTTTCAGCGAGTATATTCATTGGCTGGGCGCAAGGCCGATGGATGAGGCGCTTGATTACTGGGACGGCTATCTGAGCGGATACGACCAGTCGTCTGGTATCCCGAAGCTGGAGCTCCGCCCGCTTCATCACCGTGAGTATGAGCAGCGGCATTGGCAATTCGCTTGGAGCGAGCAATATCGCGAAGGATTGGCGCAGCTGGCAAAAGACCATCAGATCACGGTCAACCATGTCCTACAAGCGATATGGGGGGTGCTGCTTCAAAAGTACAACGATACCGGCGACGTGGTATTCGGCTCTGTCGTATCGGGACGTCCAACCGATATACCGGGCATTGAGAACATGGTCGGCTTATTCATTAATACGATTCCTGTACGGGTAACCACCGATCCAGGAATGACTTTTCTGGAGCTGTTAAGCCGGGTACGGGAGGGTGGTGTCGCTTCGGAACGCTACGACTACGCTTCGCTGGCAGAGATTCAGGACTTGTCAGCACTCAAGCAGCAACTGATGGATCATATTTATATCTTTCAAAACTATCCGCTAGAGCTGGACACGGCAGAGCAATCTGCCTTCTCCGGACTTCCTTTCACCATAGACGATATTCAAACCTACGAGCAAACCAACTACGACCTCAACATGATGATTGCACTTCATAAAGAAATTACAATTAGGCTTATTTATAATCAGAACGTCTATGAAGAGCGCCAGATGAAGGCGATTGAAGATCATATGACAGCTATCATGAAACAGGTTATTGCCAATCCGACTATCGCTGTGGAGCGAATGGGGCTGTTGACCACAGAAGACAGCGAAATGCTGAATAACTGGAAGACTGGTGTGCTGACAGATATAAGGCTGACCACTCTCATGCATGAGCAATTCGAAGCTGCTGCAGATCGGGACCCGGACAAAACGGCGATTATATATGAAGGAAATCGCGTGACCTACCGGCAGCTTGACGAGGAGTCTAATCGGCTCGCGGCTTTTCTGAAGGAACAGAGGAGAGATGGCGAGGAGAGGCCGGTCGGCCTATGGCTGGAGGGCTCGGCTCATGTGCTGACTGCGATGCTTGGCTGCCTGAAGGCAGGCGTCCCTTATATTCCGATCGATCCCTTGTTCCCGGAGGAGAGAGTAGCTGCTATTGTCGATGACTCCGGAATGGGTGTGCTGCTGTCGGGCAAGTCCAATATCCGATCGTTGAACCGGCTCCAATGGCAATGTCCTTCCTTACATAGCTATCTGTGTCTGGATTCCTATGATATCTATGGGGAACAGGAGCGGGAGCGCAACGAACTGATGGATCAGGAGCTATGGGAGCATGTCGGGGCTGAGGCTGCCGACGAGATTGCGGGCGGAGGCTGGCTGAGCAGCTATACGGGCGAGCCGCTTGAAGAGGCGGAGATGGCGGAGTTTGCAGACAACGCCTTTCAGAAGTTGCAGCCGTACTTGAACAAGGACTCTTGCGTGCTGGAGATCGGCTGTGCGACGGGACTGACGATGTTCCGAATTGCTCCTCATGTCGGTCTCTATGTAGGAACGGACATGTCTCACGCGACAATCGAGAGAACGCGGCGCAAGGCAAATAGCCTAAATCTATCTCAAATTGAGCTGCATGCTCTGCCGGCTCACGAACTCAGCCAATTGGAAGGGCGCCGCTTCGATATTGTGATATTGAACAGTGTGATTCAATATTTCCATGGCCACCAATACTTCAGGCAAGTGCTGGAGCAGGCGATCGGATTCATGAAGGAAGAAGGCGTTATTCTCGTTGGCGACGTCATGGATTTGGACATAAAGCCAGAGCTGCTTGCTTCTTTACGCGATTACAAGCAAAAGCATCCTGAGGCCCGTACGAAGCTCGAATATAACGAGGAGCTATTCCTCCCGCGCGCCTATTTCGAGGATTTGGCCCATAGCGTAGCCGATATCCGCTCCGTGCGCTTTTCGAACAAAATGTATTCCATTGAAAACGAGCTGACCCGATTCCGATATGATGCTGTGCTGGAAATCGACCGCCGCAAGGCGAACACGTATGTTAGCGGAATCAGGCATAAGCGGCAGTACGATCGTCATGCACTCGCTTCCTATTCTTCCGAGAGGGTGAACCGTTCTCTATCATCAGACCGGCTAGCCTATATCATCTATACATCAGGCTCTACCGGCAAGCCGAAAGGGGTGATGATCGAGCAGCAGTCGCTGAGCCAATTTCTTGGAGGCATGGTGCAAGCGATGCCGCTCCGCGAACAGGAAGTCGTCTTATGCCTGACGACGCCTGCATTCGATATTTTCACCGTGGAGTCGCTGCTTCCGCTGTCGCTTGGCATGACGGTCCTAATAGCGAATCAGGAGGAACGGTATGATGCCCATGCGCTTAATCGGCTGCTGCAAGCACATCCGGTCACGATGGCTCAAATGACCCCTACGCGCATTCATGCTTTATTGCAGGAGGGGGCTAATGAGTGGATGACTAATCTTAAGCTGCTGTGCATCGGCGGCGAGTCGTTCCCGCCTTCGCTTCTCCAAGCCATTCGCCAGCATACGAGGGCGATCGTCTACAACATGTATGGCCCTACGGAGACGACCATATGGTCGACCTTCCACTTGCTTGATGAGGAGACGGAGCAAAGATATATAAGCATCGGACGTCCGCTTGCGGGAGAGACCGCTTATATCGTGGATTCAAACGGTAATCTGCAGCCGCCTGGTATAATCGGCGAGCTCTATATAGGAGGAGCGGGGCTTGCCCGGGGTTATGTCCATTTGCCTGAGCTGACTGCCGAAAAATTTATTTGGCTTCCCGCCGCAGGCGAGAGGGTATATGCAACAGGAGATCTTGCACGCTGGCGCGAGGACGGGCTGCTGGAATGTCTGGGGAGGAAGGATCATCAGGTCAAGGTGCGCGGATATCGGATTGAACTTGACGAGATTGAGGCCAAGCTGAGAAAACTTGCCGAGCTGCAAGAGGCTGCAGTGCTTGCGCGGAAGGATGAGGCGGGTGAGACGGAGCTGTACGCTTATGTAGTAGCAAAGGGAGATTGGCAACCGTCAGATTGGCGTGAGAAGCTGCGGAAGGAGCTGCCGGACTATATGATCCCGGCTCACTTTGTCAGGCTGGATGCCATGCCTACAACCGTAAGCGGCAAGCTGGACCGGAAGGCGCTGCCCGGTCCGGACGGCAACGGCCAACAAGCTGTAGATTATGCTGCGCCGCAGACGGAGATGGAAGAGCAGCTTGCATCTATTTGGCAACAAGTGCTGCAAGTGTGGCCGCTGGGCATTGATCATAATTTCTTCGATTGCGGCGGACATTCGCTGAAGGCTATGCGTGTCGTCAGCCGCATTCATCAGGCCATGAATTGTTCACTTCCGATCTCGGCCCTATTCGAGCACAGTACAATTCGTAAGCTGGCCAAGCATATGGAGGAGAAGGAGCAACATCGGCTATCAGCAGCCGGGCATGAGCAGCAGTCAGTGTGGAAGAGCCAGCCTATACCGCTGGCTAGGGAACTGGCGTATTATCCGGTTACTTCCGCCCAAAAGCGGCTTTATGTGCTGAGCGGGCTGGAAGGAAGCTCAACAGTCTACAACATCCCGAACGCTCTTTCCCTTGAAGGACCAGTGGAGAGCGAGCGGCTGAAGGAGGCGCTGGCGTCGCTTGTTCGGCGTCATGACATATTGCGTACGGCGTTTGTCATGCACGAGGGGGAGCTTGTGCAGGTCATTCAAGATGATGCAGAGCTGGTACTGGAGGAAATAGCTGGTGAAGGACAGAGCGAGGCGGATCATATCCGGCATTTCCTGCGGCCGTTCGATCTGTCGAAGGCACCACTTGCACGGGCAGCTCTCGTTCATCTCGGCCGTAATCGAAGTCTGCTCTTGATGGATATGCACCACAGCATTGCGGACGGGGTCTCCATGGGCATATGGGCCGAGGAGCTGATGCGGCTGTACGACGGCGGGCCGGAGCGGGCAAGACCGCGCATTCAGTACAAGGATTATGCCGTATGGCAGCAGGAGCAGCTCGGCAGCGAGGCAATGCAAGAGCAGGAGACGTATTGGCTGTCACAATTCGCCGGAGAGCTGCCGGTGCTGCAACTGCCGACAGACAAGCCTCGGCCGCCTGTCCGCAGCTTCGCAGGCGACCGGATTACGTTTGGCTCAGGTACGGTGCTGGCTAGCCGGGTGAAGCGGCTGGCGGAAGAGACAGGTGCGACGCTGCATATGCTGCTGCTCGCGGCGTATAACGTGCAGCTGTCGCGCTACACAGGCCAGACGGACATTGTCGTCGGGACGCCTGTCGCAGGCAGGGATGCGCCGGAGACGGAAGGGCTGATCGGGATGTTCGTCAATACGCTGGCGCTGCGCAACGCGCCGGAGCCTGACCAGACGTTCCGCGCCTTCGTGGAGAAGGTGAAACGCCATGCGCTGGAGGCGTACGAGCATCAGCACTACCCGTTCGAGAAGCTGGTCGAGAGGGTTCAACCGCAGCGGGATATGAGCCGTCATGCGCTGTATGATGTCATGCTGGTCGTGCAGAACATGACGCTGCCGCCATTCCGTCTTGAAGGTTTGAAGGTCTCGCCGTACCCCGTCGAGATGAACATAGCGAAAGCGGACCTCACGCTTGAGGCATGGGAGTCGGAGGGAGAAATCCGGTTTTCGCTGGAATACAGCACGTCGCTGTTCGAGCGGACGACGATGGAACGATGGAGCGGTCATCTCATGAGGCTGCTGGAGTCGGCGGTACAGAATCCTGACATCAAGCTGCCTGATCTTGAAATGCTCGGCGAGGATGAGAGAAGGCAATTGTTGGAGACGTTCAACGAGACGGAGGCTTCGTACCCACAGGAGAAGACGCTGCATGCGTTATTCGAGGAACAGGCAATGCGAACGCCAGACCATATCGCTGTCGTGCACGGTGAGGAGAAGCTGCGCTACGCGGAATTGCATGCTCGTGTCATGAGCCTGGCGGCGGAGCTCCGAAAGTGCGGAGTCACGCGCGGAACGCTTGTGGGCGTGCAAGCTGACCGATCGTTCGGGATGATCGTCGGGCTGCTAGCGATCCTGAAGGCGGGAGGCGCCTACGTGCCGATCGACCCGGATTATCCGGCAGAGCGGGTTCATTACATGCTGGAGGACAGCGGGGCTGGCTTGTTGCTGGCGAGCAGCGGATATAATCTGCAACATGTATTGCCGGCCGGCTGCAAAGCGTTAGAGCTTGGCGAAGATGGTCGGAGCGGGGAATTGGTTTGGGGATCGAAGCCCCTCTGGGCTGATGAAACCATACTGCTGCAAGCCGCTGCAATAGAAACAGTAGCTGACGATGTGAACATACAGCTGCAAGAGGACTTATCCGACTCCTCCGGGCCTCATGATGTCGCATATGTGATCTATACATCGGGTACGACAGGCAAGCCGAAGGGCGTCATGATCGAGCACCGGAACGTGGTGCGCCTGCTCATGAACAGCGAGAATCGCTTTGACTTCCGCGATACCGACCGCTGGACGATGTTCCATTCGTATTGCTTCGACTTCTCGGTCTGGGAGATGTACGGGGCTTTGCTCTACGGAGGCAGCCTGCATATCGTGCCGAAGCCGGTGGCGCAAGACCCGCAAGCGATGACAGAGCTGCTGGTGCGAGAGGGCATCACGGTGCTGAACCAGACACCGACCGCGTTCTACCCCCTTGCTGAGGCGATAAGCGGGCCTGCGGCCAGAAATTTGTCGCTGAGATACGTGATCTTCGGCGGCGAAGCGCTTGCGCCATCCAGGCTGAAGCCGTGGCGGTCAAGCTATCCAGACGTCAAGCTGGTGAACATGTACGGCATTACGGAGACGACGGTCCATGTGACGTATCGTGAGCTGAAGGGAGCGGATCTGGAAGGAACGGCCAGTCTGATTGGCAAGCCGCTGCCGACGCTGCGCGCTTATGTCTGGTCGTCGGAAGCGGGACAGCTGGCTCCGATCGGAGTCACAGGCGAGCTGTATGTCGCGGGTGAAGGAGTCGCGAGAGGATATCTGAATCGGCCGGAGCTGACAGCAGAGCGTTTCCTGCCTGATCCATTCAGGCCCGGCGAGCGGATGTACCGGACAGGCGATCTGGCAAGATGGCTGGCGGACGGAACATTGGAATACGTGGGACGGATAGACGACCAGGTGAAAATCAGGGGACACCGGATTGAACTGGGCGAGGTGGCGTTGCATGTGCAGCGGGAGCCAGGCATTCGCGGAGCGGTAGTTATCGCGATCCTGGATGCATCGGGACAACAATCGCTCGCCGTTTATTATGAATCAGAAGAAGCCAGACCGCAGTCCGAATGGCGCATAAGTCTGGCGCGCAGACTGCCGGATTACATGATTCCCCAATACTTTATACGGGTAGAGACCCTTCCGCTCACAGCGAACGGCAAGCTTGACCGGAAAGCGCTGCCGAAGCCGGAAGATGGAGGGGAGAGCGCTCATACCTACATGCCGCCAGAAAATGCGCTGGAGGAGAAGCTGGCGGAGGTCTGGCAAGCGGTATTGGGTGTGTCCAAGGTGGGCAGAACAGACAAGTTCTTCGATAGGGGCGGAGACTCCATCAAAGCGATTCAGGTTTCGTCACGGCTTTATCAGGCCGGATATAAGCTGGAAATTCGCGATTTATTCGCTTATGCCACCATTGAGCAGCTTGGACCTCGTGTGAAGCCGCTTCGCGTTCAGGAGTCCCAAGGCGAGATTGTCGGAAAGGCGCCGCTGACGCCTATTCTGCATCGGTTTTTCGATATGAGACTGATACAGCCGGATTATCTCCATCAAGCAGTTGTCTTGTTTCGTTCAGAAGGGTTCGACCCTGCGATAACGGGAGGGGTGTTGCAGAAGCTTCTCGAACATCATGACGCATTGCGCATAATCTTCCTGAAAGATGCCAACGGAGCGATGTATGCTTGGAATCGGAGCATAGAGGAGACTGCGCCGGTTGTCCTGGAGACCTATAGCTGCATGGACGATTCCGATGTTGAGCAAACGATAGAGCGGAAGGCGCCCAATATCCACGGACGGCTGCGGCTGGAGGATGGTCCGCTGCTTAGCGCAGGACTGTTCCAGTCTCCATCCGGCGATCATCTGATGATTACGATCCATCATGCTGTTGTGGATGGAGTGTCGTGGCGCATCCTGCTTGAAGATTTCAATCGCGGTTATGCTCAGTTGCTGGGGCAGGAAGAGGTTTGCTTTGACGCCAAAACGGATTCGTATTTGAAGTGGGCCCGCTCTCTATCCGACTATGCCCATAGCGATCGGCTGGCCTCGGAACGAGACTATTGGCGTAGTCTTCAAGGCGAGCAGGTTCAAGAATTGCCAGTGGACTTCGATTCGCTTGATGAAAGTCATATGGAAAGCGATCAGCAGATTGTACTTTGGAGCGAGGAAGATACGAAGCTGCTGCTGACAGGCACGCATCAAGCTTATCGTACGGAAGCGAATGATATTTTGCTTGCGGCTTTGACAGCCGCATTGTCTGAATGGTCAGGCGGAGAACGATTCCTCGTTCATCTGGAAGGCCATGGCCGTGAGGAAGTGCTGGCGGATGTGAATGTGACGCGAACGGTCGGCTGGTTTACGAGTGTATTCCCATTCGAGTTAGTCCTCCCACGGCATGCAGACTTGTCTTCCTTAATTAAGGAGACCAAAGAGCGGCTTAGAGCCGTCCCGAATAAGGGGATAGGCTACGGCGTTCTTCACTATTTGACGGCTGACGGGACGGAGCCGGTACATGCGGACATTTGCTTCAACTATCTGGGACAGTTCGATGACAGCCGGAGTCAGAACGATTCTGCATTCGTCTGGTCGCCGTATTCCAGCGGCCCTTCCCTGGCGTCAGAGGAGAGAAGGATGTATAAGCTGGAGCTTAATGGTGCGGTTCGTGATGGAAGATTAGCGATGACAATCGGCTATAGCCGTGCTCAGTATGCACCGGATACGATCAAGCGTTTATGCGAGGCCTTGCAAAGCAGCCTGATGAACATCATTCGCCATTGCCATACCAAGACGAAGCCGGAGCTGACGCCAAGCGACTTGTCGTATAGCCAGTGGTCGATTGAACAATTGAGGGAGCTGGCGGAACGCTGCGAGCATCAGGGAGAGCTGGAGGATATTAGTCTGCTGTCTCCCATGCAAGAGGGCTTGTTATTCCATAGCGCCAACCATCCCCAGTCCGAAGCTTATTTTGTGCAAAGCTCTTTTGTACTGAAAGGCACTCTGAATCCGGATTTATTGGAAGCAAGCTTGAACGAAGTGATACGCAGACACCAGGCGCTTCGAGTGAGCTATTGCAAGGGCGATGGACATCGTCCCTACCAGCTCATATTCCGGGATAAGGAGATGGATATTCGCCGATTGGATTGGTGCGGTGAGGAGGAAGCGGTCGTACGGGAACGACTGGAGCAGTACAAGCAGGGGGACCGGGCGGAGGGCTTCCAGCTGGAGTCTGGCGACCTGATGAGGGTGACGCTCATCCAGACAAGCTGGGACGAGCACCGCGTCATATGGAGCTTCCATCACATCATGATGGACGGCTGGAGCATGCATCTCGTGCTCAGGGAATGGCTGCATATGTATCGCTCTATGCTGAAAAAAGAACAGCCGCGCCTTCCGCATCCGGAGCGGTATACCGGCTATCTTAACCGATTCGCATCGGATGGGCTTCCCGCATCAACCGCTTATTGGTCGGACTATCTGCATGGATTGGAGCAGGCAACCGTATTTCCTCAGACCACCCAGGACCGTATGGAGCGGAAGGCTATGCCGCAGCAATCGGGCTGCTCTCTCAGCCAATCCTTAACGGAGAGAATCGACAAGACGGCAAGAAAGCTGGGCGTGACCGTGAACAGCTTGATGCAAGCGGCTTGGGGCACGGTCTTGCAACGGTATAACGATTCGCGCGACATCGTATTCGGCAGTGTCGTATCGGGGCGTCCGGCCGATTTGATAGGCGTAGAGAATATGGCTGGATTATTCATTAATACGATACCAGTCAGAATGAAGGGTTGGCCGCAGCAGACGGTCAGAGAAGCCATCATGGAGATGCAGCAGAACAACGCAGCCTCCCAACCCTATGACCAGTGCCCGTTGTATACGATTCAGTCCATGACGGCGCTGAAGGAAAACCTGATCAGCCATTTGTTCATCTTTGAGAATTATCCCGTCGATCAGTCGGCGGAAGAGTTCCATGAAGGGCTTGAATTCCGTATTCAAGACGCCGAGCTCTACCAACCGACCCATTATGATCTGAACGTTATGATCATTCCGGATTCGGTGTACCGCGTACAGATGGATTACAACGGCCAGGTTTTTGAAGAAGCGATGATTGAGCGGATGATGGGGCATTACATCGAGGTTTTGGAGCAATTTGCAAGCCAGCCGACTATGTTGCTGGATGCAGTCAGCCTGCTAACCTTTGCAGAGCGCAAGCAAATCCAGGCCTTTAACGATACGAGCTGTCTGAGCGAACCGGAGAGGCAGACCGTGCATGAATGGTTTGAGATGCAGGCTGCGGAACATCCGGACAGAGAGGCTGTAGTCTTCGATGGGAAACGGATGACCTACCATGAGCTGAATGTGCGGGCCAACGGCCTTGCTTATTTCCTGCAAGACCGGGGTGTCCAGCCGGATGATCTTGTTGCAATTGTCATGACACGGTCGGCTGAGTTCATCATTAGCCTTCTGGGCGTATTGAAGGCGGGAGGCGCCTACGTGCCAATCGATCCCGCTTACCCGGATGAGCGCATCCGCTACATGCTGGAGGATAGCGGGGCCCGCATTCGAATTATCGGGCACGATCAGGCTGAGCGGGCCAAGAGCTGGAATACTTCTTATGTGGCTGATGTAGTCGATTCAGAAGAAACGCTTGGGTTGTCATCGGCAATGAATCCGCAGAGCGCCGCGAGAGCGGATCACTTGCAGCATGTTCTGTACACATCCGGCACGACCGGCAAGCCTAAGGGAGTCCAGCAGGAGCATCGTTCGCTCGTTAATTTGATGCGCTACCACCGTGATACATTGAGGATGGACGCTGCGAGAGTGATGCAATACGCTTCATTAAGCTTTGATATGTGTTATCTGGAAATCTTCCATACGTTAGGCTCCGGAGGCACGCTGTATATGCTGGAGGAGGACAAGAAGAAGAAATGGCCTGCCATCCTTTCTTTTATAGAGAGACACGGCTTGCAGACTGTGTTTTTCCCGACGGCATTATTCAAGACCATGCCGGCTTCCTTCTATGAACCGCTGCTGGCAACGGTACGGCATATTGGGGTTGCGGGCGAGCAGCTCGCGCTTGCTCCTTCCTTTATCGAGGCGCTGCAGCGCAGTGATGTTCGTCTGCATAATCAATATGGGCCAACGGAGTCGCATGTCATTACCAATCTGACAGTGAAGCAAGGAGATGCATTGACCGCAACGCCGGGCATCGGAAGCCCGATTGCGAATTCGCGTATTCACTTGCTGAGCCGAGGCGGTCAGTGGCAGCCTGTGGGGGTTCCCGGAGAGCTGTATATCTCCGGACCGGGTGTGGCTCGCGGCTATCATCGGCTGCCAGAGCTTACGGAAGAGCGTTTTGCATTGACCGATTCCGTTCCGGGTGAGCGTCTATACCGGACGGGAGATGTGGCTCGCTGGCTGAATGATGGAACGCTTGAATTTCTGGGACGAAGAGATGATCAGGTGAAAATCCGCGGCTATCGCGTGGAGCTTGGCGAAGTGGAAGCGGCGCTCATGAGCTTGCCGGGCGTATCTGAAGCTTTCATTCTTATCACCGGGGAAGGCGAAGGCGATCGGCAGCTTGCTGCTTATTACGCTGCGGAGTCGCCGTCTGATGCCTCTGGGGTCAGAGAAGGGCTGAAGGACTTGCTCCCGGACTATATGGTGCCTGCCCATTATATACAGCTAGATCAACTTCCTTTGACCCGGAACGGGAAGGTGGACCGTCAAGCACTCCCAGCTCCGCTTGCCATGCAGAAGAATGAAACGGGAACAATGGACAAAATGGACGCAACGGCAGAGGAAATCCGGATTCGGGATCTATGGGAGAAAGTGCTGAAGAGAGAAGGAATTGGAACTGCCGAAGATTTCTTCGACTTAGGCGGGCATTCGCTACTCGCGATAAGGCTGGAGATTGAATTGGAGAAGGAAGGCTTCGATACTGAAGGACTGAATATTTACAAGCATCGCACAATTAGGGAAATGGCAAGGTTCCTCTACAAGGTTCATGACGGGCAAGAAAACACAAATGCCGTTTCTATTCATCATTCGATTGAAGAACCGCAATTAGAGGAGGATTGACGATATGGAAGAGATTACGCGTGTTCAGAGGCTGTCTGCCGAGGCTTTTTTTCAAAACTACTATTCTCCCTATCATCCTGTAGTCATTACAGATTGGATGGACGAATGGGAGGCGGTGAGCAAATGGAGCAACCCGGACTATCTGAAAGAGAGGATCGGAAAAAAGATGCTGCCTGTAGCCAGATCGGAGAAGAGGCTGACGCTCGGCGATTTGGAGAAAGGGTATCAGACGATCAAAGTCAATCAAATGGATTTTCATTCCTTTATGGATACGATTACGGCAAGTGAGCGAGAGCCGGATGTGTTCTATTATTTGCAGCAAATTCCGATCTCAACGTTTCCAGAGCTTGAAGGGGATTTCCATGTTCCCGAGTTTATTCGGGAGAAGGAGATAAAGGTTAACCTTTGGCTTGGATCGGGAGGGAATATTACGCCGACGCACTTTGACCCTGCTTCGAACTTTCTGGCACAGGTCAAGGGTGAGAAAAAACTGATGCTGTATGCGCCGAGTCAGACGTCCAGGCTATACCCGTTCCCGTTCCATTCCTCTAACGGAAATCTTAGCCGCGTCGATGTATTGAACCCGGATTTGGGCAAGTACCCGAAGTACAAGAAAGCGAGGGCCATTGAATGTACGCTTAAGGCAGGCGAGATGCTGTTCCTTCCGGCATTCTGGTGGCATTCGGTGGAGACGGTTACGATGGACTATACCATATCGGTGAATTTCTGGTGGGACCCGCCAAAGAAACAATACATGACACCGCTTGGACTCAGAACAAAAATGACGATCCTGTATTACCATACGAGGATGCTGCTGAGGGCGAAATGAGCCGGAGCGAAAATTATGTCTTTCTGCCCATACGAAGTTATCTTTTAGGATAAATATATAAATAGAAGCTATCTCCAGGCCGGAATAATGGCTCGGAGATAGCTTCTTGCTTTCCTTTACATCTTAACGGTGTCCGAATACGGAAACGTCGATTACGTCGAAGCCTCTCAGTCTGCGGTTCCGTTTGCACAGCGCACGCGCTGTGATGTGAAGCACTTCGCCAGGCACGCGGAATGTCTCGGAGAACGATTCGCCTGGAGCCAGCTTGATTCTTCTCAGACGTCCAATAGCGCGGCCGCGCTCCGAGCTGGAGAAGATTGTGATGATTACGCAGGAATCGGACTCAAAGCGATTGTCCGCATTAACCCGAATTGTCTCGAAGTTGCGGACATCGATGCCTTCACGACGACGGCGGCGATTACGGTCGCGGTCTCTATCGCGGTCTCTGTCGCGGTCTCTGTCACGGTCACGGTCACGGTCACGATCTCGGTCACGGTCACGATCTCTGTCACGGTCTCTGTCGCGGTCACGGTCACGATCTCTATCACGATCTCTATCGCGGTCACGGTGATGATGGTGGTGATGATGATGATGGTGATCATGGTCATGATGATCATGGTCGTGATGGTCATGGTCATGGTCATGGTCATGACGGCGGCGGCGAGTCAACAATCTGGTTTGGCCAGGACGCAGGAAAACTCCTCTTCGGGGGGTTGTGAACAATAATCTGTTATTTGACATTTATACACCTTCTTCTTCTAAAGTACTACATGCTATGAGCGCGCCTTAGCAATTGCTTGTACTCTTGACTAAAGGTGAATGTCACAACCTTAGAAGGATCGTCCCGTTAGCTAGCTTCTGGCAATCACCTTATCGATGATTCCGTAAGCCTGCGCTTCCTCCGCCGTCATGAAATAGTCGCGGTCCATATCTTTCTCTACCCGCTCAAGCGGCTGCCCGGTGCGTTCGGCTGTAATTCGGTTCAGTTTCTCCCGATTAGCAAGTATTCGCTTCGCGCTGATTGCGATATCGGCAGCCTGGCCTTGAGCGCCGCCATGCGGCTGATGGATCATAATTTCGCTGTTTGGCAGCGCGAATCGCTTGCCTTTTTCTCCGGCCAAGAGCAGAATCGCTCCGAAGGAAGCAGCGAAGCCCGTGCAGATCGTTTGGATTTGAGGCTGAATATATTGCATCGTGTCATAGATGGCGAGACCTGCTGTCACGGAGCCTCCCGGACTGTTAATGTACATGTGAATGTCCTTCTCGGGATCATCAGCGGTCAGGAACAGGAGCTGGGCAATGATGCTGTTGGCGACAGCATCGTTAATCTCCGAGCCGATGAATACGATCCGGTCCTTGAGCAGACGGGAATAGATGTCGTAGGAACGCTCTCCGCGATTGGTTTGCTCCACGACATAAGGAATAGGAATGTTCATGATTGGTCCTCCGTTCGAATGGTGAAAGTGTTAAAGCGATTGGTAAACGATTCAGGGTGCTTGAAAGATACGCGGTAAATTAAATAAAATAAAAGAAGAAACGGCGTATCTTTTGGGATGCTTCATTCGTTTATCACATAAAGGAGAGGTGTATCTTCGCGCGAGGAGGCTATGCAATGAGGAAGATGATCACGAAGGATAGGACGGAGCGGCAGGATGCGGATTGGGAGAGCTTGCAAACCTCCTTATACCGCTACTGTCTAGTGCTGACAGGCTCGGAGTGGGATGCGGCGGATTTGTCGCAGACGACCTGGAACAAGGCCATTCGCCGCCTGCAGGAGCAGGGACATGACAACCCGGAAGCTTTCTTGCTGCGCACGGCCAAAAACAGCTGGATCGACGATTGCCGCAGGAAAGCGGCGTTCAAGGAGCTGCTGGGCGGAATGGTGCATACGTATCGGCAGGACGTCCCCATGCCGAAATCACAGAATTCTGATTTGGCGATGCAGGCGCTCTTCCGGCATCTCTCCCCGATCCAGCGGACAGTCTTTGTATTAAGAGAAGCGCTTGGTTATTCCATCGCGGAAACGGCCGGCTGGCTGGATACTACGGAAGGCGCAGTTAAGGCGGCGCTCTATCGCGCGCGGCAATCGCTTGGAGCCGTCCGGGAAGAGATCGAGAGAGAAGAGTCTGACGTACCGCTGGACGCGGAGGAACGAGAGGCGGCGAACCGTTCGGTCGAAGCGCTGGAAGAAGGGCGAGTGGCTGATCTGGTCTACCTGCTTTATGGAGAGCCTTATTGGACGGTGCATGCTGTGCAGGGCAACCAAGGTCAATTCCGTGCGAGTCATACGTCGAGCCATTCGTATTCTACAACATCCATGCGGATGTGCGCGTAAGTTGATTGAACAAAAAAAGACTAGATGCTTGGGCTAATGTGAAGATAACAGCCCCGCATCTAGTCTTATTTATTGATATTTGCCCAGCATTTGGTGCAGCTTCTGTGCCAGATGTACCCTAAGCGCCGGCGGCTCGATGACTTCCGCGTCTTCGCCGAAGCCAAGTATGAGATGCGGCAGCCATCCTGTCAGCGATCGCTCATCCGATTGGAAGCGAACGGTCAAGGAGCCGTCTTCATGATACTCCTTTTCCGCCAGATGAAGGCGGTCGAGCGCTCTTGCCAGAGATGTGGCGGAGAAATGGATTACGACCGTTACAACATTGCTTTCCTGCAATTGGTAACCATTCCATTCATCTCGATTAGCTTGCGGCTGATGCCGATCTGTGAAGTGCTGGCCGATTGACTTCAGCTCTTCCATCCGGGACAGCTTGAACTCGCGGTAATCCAGCCGGCTTCGGCAATAGCCGTACAGATACCAGGAATCGTTGCGGTATAGCAGCTGCACCGGCTCCACCGTCCGCACCAGCCGCTCGTTTTTCAAGCTGATGTATTGAAAGCGGACGACTCTAAGCTCGGCGATGCTGTCGCGAAGCAATTGGAGTGATTTGCGGTAGATGGTTCGTCCGCCGATATCCAAGGACAGGGAGGAGCCTTGCTGTCCATTCTGTATCGTCTTGAGCCTGCGAATCGTCTCGGCGGCGCGCTCATCCTGGAATACGGTCGACATCGATTGGAGAACAGTCACAAGCGAGTCTACGTCATAGCTGCCAAGGAGGCTGCGGTCCATCTTGTATTCCTCCATAATGCCGTAGCCGCCATTGACGCCCTGATAGGACACGACAGGAATGCCAGCCGCGCAGATGGTCTCAATATCGCGGTAGATGGTTCGCTGCGATACGTTGTACTTGTCTGCCAGCTCGGAAGCGGACAGAATTTCATTATTCAGCAGCATGTAGACCATGGAGATCAGTCTCTCCAGCTTCACGGGAATCGCTCCATTCGTATAGGGATAACTCGGGAATGAGGATAGTAGTGTTATCCATGCTCCTTCTGAAAGGCCGTAATGGCAGCATAGGGCTCTTCCAGCAACCGGGGCAGCTGTGCGAAGAGAGGGAGCAGCTTGCGGTATGCCTCTGACGCGGCTTCATCCGGCTTATGCGTATGAATGCCGCCGACCATAGTCTTTACTTCACTTAGCGAAGCGATTTCACCTTGTCCGTACATCCCAAGCACTACAGCGCCAAGACAGGAGCTTTCGAAGCTTTCCGGTACGGTGACCTCCTGGCCGAACACATCCGCCAGTATCTGCCGCCATAGCTCCGAGCGGGCAAAGCCGCCTGTTGCGAGCACATGGGCGGGCGGACCGATCAGCTCTTGCAGTGCCGATAATACCGTATATAAATTCATAATGACGCCTTCCATAGCCGCACGAATCATATGCTCCTTCTTATGGTGCATACCAAGTCCGAAGTAAGAGCCGCGTGCGTTCGAATTCCAGATCGGCGCACGCTCGCCTGCCAGATAGGGATGGAAGAGAAGGCCGTTTGATCCCGGCGGCACCTTAGCCGCGATGCCGGTCAGCAGCTCGTACGCATCAATGCCTAGCCGCTTCGCCGTCTCAACCTCGGTGCTCGCCAGCTCATCCCGGACCCAGCGCAGGATCATGCCTCCATTGTTCACGGGGCCGCCGATGACCCAATGGTTCTCGGTTAGCGCATAACAGAAGACACGGCCCTCCGGATCGGTTACTGGCTTATCCGTTACAGTCCTGACCGCGCCGCTTGTGCCGATGGTAACCGCCACGACGCCGGGATCGATAGCGGCTACTCCAAGATTAGAGAGGACGCCGTCATTGGCTCCTATTATAAAAGTCATGTCGGCAGGCAGACCCGATGCTTCTGCATATTCCGGCTTCAAGCCCGTCAGAGCACACGTAGTTGCAACGGGCGTGGACAATTGCCCTCGGGTAATGCCGGCAAGCTGTAGTGCTTCTTCATCCCAGTCCAAGGTCTCCAGATTCAACAAACCAGTCGCGGATGCAATAGAGTGATCGATTACATATTGACCAAGGAGGCGATAGAAGACATATTCCTTAATGGAGATAAACTTATGGTTCGGCATAAGCAGTTCCGGACGTTCGTTCCGCAGCCATACAAGCTTGACGAGCGGCGACATGGGATGAATCGGTGTGCCTGTTCGTCTATAAATCTCATGACCGTTATGATTGGTCTTGATCATTTCGGCATAGGCCGCACTGCGATTATCCGCCCATGTAATGGATGGCGTGAGCGGACGCCCGCTTCCATCCACCACAATCAGGCTGTGCATGGCGGAGCTGAATGCGACGAAGCCCACTTCCTCGCCGGATGCTCCCGCTTGTTCCAGACAGCCGCGAATCGAGAGGAGCACGGATTGAAAGATGAGCTCGGGGTCTTGTTCGGCGACTCCCGGCGCAGGAGTCAGAAGCGGATACTCTATGCCGTGGCGGCTTAATGCGTTGCCTTTCATATCGAACAATACCGCTTTGGTGCTTGTTGTGCCTATATCGACGCCCATCCGATAGGGTTTCATCGTCATTATACCTCCTGCATGTTGGAGCAAAGAATGAGTATCAGCATTTTGTTGTCTTGGTGTGACGGGTCTATGATTCTTGCAACGACAGAATCTCGCGGAGATCCTGTTCGGATAAGGAAGAGATGGATTCATTGCCGGCTTCAAGGACATCGTCGATGAGCCCTTTCTTGCGCAGCTGCAGCTCAACCATTTTGTCTTCTACGGTTCCTTCTGCGACCAGACGGATGATCTGGACGACGTTCTTCTGTCCGATGCGGTGGGCACGGTCGGCGGCTTGCTGCTCAACGGCGGGATTCCACCATAGATCGTATAGAATGACAGTATCCGCACCTGTCAGATTAAGCCCGGTCCCCCCTGCTTTAAGCGACAGCAGGAACAGCTCGCGCTCACCTTCGTTAAATCTGGTGCATAGCTCTACACGCTCCTTGGCCGGCGTGCTTCCGTCCAGATAGAAGAAGTTGATGCCCCGATAACCGAGCTCGCGCTTGATGATGTCCAGCATCTCGGTGAATTGGGAGAAGATTAGCGCACGCTTGCCGGAATTACGACATTCCTCCACCAGCTCCATTAATTGCTCGAACTTGGCGGAGCTGCCATTGTACCCTTCTACGAACAAGGCAGGGTGGCAGCATAGCTGACGCAGTCTCGTAATGCCCGCCAATATTCGTATGCGTGTTCGGCCGTAATCTCCGCTGTCCAGATGCTTCAGCGAGTCCTGGCGCAGCTTCGCCAGATAAGCGGTGTAGAGCTTCTTCTGCTCCGGCAGCAGCTCTGATGATATTCGCGTCTCGATCTTCTCCGGCAGCTCCTTCAGCACATCCGCCTTTAGCCTGCGCAGAAGGAAGGGCTTGCTGCGCTTCGCCACAATCTCCCTTGTCAGCTCGCCGAACGCCTTTTTGGATGGGAACAGTTCCGGGAAGACGACACGGAAGATGGACCATAGCTCGTCCAGTCTGTTCTCGATCGGCGTGCCGGTCAGCGCAAAGCGATAGGTCGCCTTAATCGCTCTAACGGCGCTTGCGGTTTGGGTAGTGTCGTTCTTGAACGCTTGAGCTTCATCGAAGATCACCGTATGGAAAGGATGTTTGGCATATTGCTCGATATCCCTTCGCAGCAACGGATAGGAGGTAATAATGATATCGGGCTTAGTCGCTGATTCATGCCCAAGATTGCTATGGCCGTTCGCAAGGCTGACGGCATGCCTATCATTCAACGCATCATGACGTTCTTCCCTGCTGCCGTCGGCTACGATGACATGCAGCTCCGGTGCGAATCGCTCCAGCTCATTGCGCCAATTGTAGATCAGCGACGCTGGCGCAGCGATTAATGCAGGCTGACCGGATGCCCGGATGGCTGGCGCAACAGAGAGCAGATAGGCAATGCTTTGAACGGTCTTGCCTAGTCCCATCTCGTCGGCTAATATGCCGCCGAAACGGTAATGCGCGAGCGTCCTCATCCACTGATAGCCGTATCGCTGGTAGTCGCGCAGAACCGGCTCCAGCTTCTCCGGGATCGGGAAGTCGAGCTGATCAGGATGGCGCATATCATCCAGCAGCTCGCGCAGCGAACGTCCTAGCTTGATGGAGGCATGCTCAATCGGCGTATCCAGCAGCGCCATAGCACGACCCACAGGAATGCCTGTACCCTCGCCGAACAGCGTCGGGTGATGCAAGCCTACGCCGTTCATCACCCGCAAGAGCGCATCGAATTGTCCGTTGTTTAAGGGCAGGAGTGCTCCGCGCGCCAGTTTGTAGTAAGGCTTCTTCTCTTCCACGGCACGTACGATCGCCTTGATCTCCTGTTCGCTGATGCCGTCCATTTGGAAACGGAAGTGAAGCCAGTCGGTGCGTTCTTGCCATGTAATATGCAGCTTGGGCGGCGGAACATCCGTGGCAAGCCGCAGTCTGACAGCGGAGGTGGCGTATACAGCCAGATGCTGCTCCAGCAGCGGCACTACCACATGCAGAAAGTGAAACTCCGCATCGTCCCCCTCGATCAAATATCCGCCTTCCGTCTTCCCGAAGCGTTCATCCTCCATTAAGGCAAGAATGTCATGTTCCTTCTCTTGCTCCCGCATGAGGATGCGGTCGGCTCCTCTTGGCTTGTCGGGCTCCAGCGGATTCAGCATGATATCGCCGTATTGAAACTCCAGCCCCGCAAGAAGCTTGCCGCGCAGCCGGTCCAGATACATGCGTGCTTGCAGAGGCTGATACAGAATCAGATTGGCAATCGATTCGGATACTTGAACGTAGCCCAGCTTTCTAAGTCCGGGCAATACGCGCTGCATGAAGGGCTCAATTTGTCTATGCTCGATCATGACTCGGTTCATCTTCTCCGATTCACGTGTGTCAGAGTAAATAATGGCGTTCAGTCTGGCAAGCTGAACCAACTGCTGATGCCGCACGCGATAGAAGATGCCATCGGCGAACAGCATGCCATAAGCGTCCAGCACAGTGAGCTCGCTTAGCCCCTCGGCGGCAAGCTCATAGCCTTCTTCATCAGAGGCTAGCCCCAGATGAAAGCGCAGCGGCGCCTTCTCCTGCTCCCCGGCTAGCGTCAGGCCTGAATACTCTCGATGACCGCCGCTCCGGTCCGACGGCAGACTGATTCGGATATGGCTGACCCGCATAAGCGCGTTCATCAGCTCATTCCAGGCAAAAGGAGGGATATACAGCAGCCGCTCGCTGTCAGCTGTTCTCCTTGGAGACGTTCCTGCGCTCGCATCTTGCTTCTCCTGCTCGATAAGTCGAAGCAGCTTGTCCAGCACGGCATGATCCTCGGCTGTGAAGCGATGGATCTGCGGATTATACGCGAACAGCTTGGTGAACGAATAGGATTGACCGTCGCGTATCCGCTCCAGCAGCTCCTCAACGCGCTGAACGACATAGAGGCGTCCGGCGCCCATTTTCACTTCGATGCCAATCCGGTGCTTTCCGTTGCCTATGGGCACAAGCCTGCAGACGAATTCGACCGTCAATAGATCGCGGTCATCGCGAAGCTTGCCTGCCGCAGCTGTCCGCGAGATGCGATCCTCCTGGAACAGTCCCAGCAAATTTTCAACGACGTCATGATCGGAATCGCTGCTTAGATATACTTTCCCCTTTGGCTCGTTCAGGCGTCTTGTATTTGGCCGGTTTGCTGTCATAGATTCCGAGAGATGGATGATAGCTGCAGCTGTATGCTTGCAGTAATAATCATCGGTATAAAAGGCGAGACATGTGCACTCCGCCTGAATAGTGGAATTAGCCCTCTGCCATATGCTTACTTCATAATTGCGTTTGCCGCTTGAGACAACGGCAAGATAACGATCCTTGCCCTCCTGGCGTATGGAGATGACTTGGCCGTTCCGCTCTATCGCGGCTCCGACCGCGTAATGATCGGGACCGCATAGCTGCAAAATGAGAGCTTGATTGATATGAAAACCCATTGCGATCTCCTTTATGGAAAATGTTTGAATAGAGTCCTTAGTCAGGATACAATACAATCAATCTTCATTATAAATCATTTTTGAAAAAAATTTCGAATGTGAAGCGATAGATTTCGGCATGCCACGGCATCTATGTCATATGGAGGGATGGAAGTGGATGTTCTTGCACCGGCGAAGGCAACGTGGTTGGAAGGAAAAGAGGAACGAGCGGAGCTTGAGCGGTAATGGGTAACCCGCGCCCGGGAAGGAGATCAGGAAGCGTTCGGCGAGCTGGTGCGCATGCATCGGGCGAAGGCGCTTGGCATTGCCGGCTCAATGACGAAGGATGCTCATCTGGCTCGTCATAGAGCGCCACAATGCGGATGAAGGTGGCGACGGCTTCAATATGGAGGTTGTGGCGGATGCGAGGGAATTCGCTGTCCGTTTCTTGAAGGAGCAGGCCTTCCGCTGGGACGGCAGCAATATTGTGGAGCACACCGTACGCTCCCGGATGGGCGAAGCGGCCAAGCATTATGAGATTGCCGCGCTTGCCTTTGGCCAATTAAGAGAGATGTTCCCATTCCGGCATGGCGGAACACCGAAGGATTCGGAAGCTGCGGATCGCGCGATCTGCAGGAAGCAAAAAGCTGCGAAGACGAAAGGCGTGGAGCAGCTCGAAGCTCTGTTCTATTTTATGAAAGAATATTATTCCGAGACGTGGATCAATTAATAGAGGAGCTAGACATCGATAGGATCATTCATCGGCAGTAGACAAGAAAAGAAATAAAGGGAGTCGTCGTTATGCCTTTTACATTCGCACATCCGTTGTATGCCGCGCCTCTTAAGCTGGCGAAGCCCGGCTGGTTCAGCCTGACGGGGCTGATCTTGGGCAGCATGTCGCCTGACTTTGAATATTTCATCGCGCTGGAGCCTTATCAGACATTCGGTCATAGCGGGCTTGGCTTGCTTCTGCAAGCTATCCCGTTAAGCTTGTTATTTGCATTTCTGTTCCATTATGTGATCAAATTACCGTTAGCTGAACATCTTCCCGGCATTTTCGGCATTTCGGGAAAAGCAAAAGAACTAATGGATCGTTATCCGTGGCGCATGAGGGGATGGAGAGACGGGCTGGTCTTCCTTGTATCGGTTGTGATTGGCTTTTCGTCTCATGTGTTTTTGGACGCCTTTACCCACTTAAGCGGATACTTTGTTGTACGATGGGCGGCGTTAAATGAGACGGTATTCGGCTTGCCAGTTTATAAGCTGTTGCAGCATGGTTTATCGTTGACGGGCTTGGCGGTGTTCGGCATCATGGTGCTGATCTGGCTGAGACGGCCGGCATCCGAAGCTGCTCAGAATAAAAGCAGGGTATCTGTTCGGGCCAAATGGCTGTACTGGTCGATCGTCGGAATTACTGCCGCGGTAACCGTTGCTTGCAAGCTGCTGTTTTCTACCTCCGCCAATTATATTGGCATACTTGTGGTGTCACCGATAAGCGGCTTCTTGCTGGGACTGGCTTTGGCATCCATCGGTTCCCGCGTATTGAGAAGATAACGCGATGTTAAGAATCAGATTAGATGAAAAATCCGCGCGCCCCATCCACAAGATCGCCTATAGGCAGGATGGTGCCATTCGCGGGT
The DNA here is from genome assembly GCF_042887015.1 of Paenibacillus sp. NPDC057967. NCBI lineage: Bacteria > Bacillati > Bacillota > Bacilli > Caryophanales > Paenibacillaceae > Paenibacillus > Paenibacillus sp. NPDC057967. The sequence goes on along the minus strand of NZ_JBHVQB010000001.1, from coordinate 301,126 downwards.
TTGACTTTGTTAACTGTATGAAATATTATTACAGTATAGTTCGAAAGGAGGCCGCGCTACGATGCGAAGCGAATTTACGGTGGCGGTCCATTGTCTGGCGCTGCTTGCTTATTTGCCAGATCATCGGGCAAGCAGCGAGCTTCTTGCCCATAATGTGTCCACGAATCCGACGCGTATTCGAAAAATTATGAGCACGCTCAAAAAGTCCAGCTTTGTGAAAACCAAAGAAGGGATCGGCGGGGGCTACGAGTTAAATTGTCAGCCGGCCGAGGTGACGCTGGCGGAGGTCTATCGGGCAATTTGCGGAGGCACCTTGAAGCCGCATTGGTCGTCAGGCAACCCGGAGGAAAAGTGTCTCGTATCCGCCAACATGGCGCTTGTGATGGACGGTTTTTTCCGGGAAGCAGAGCTTCATTATGAGGAATATCTGGAGCGCAATACGCTTCAGACGGTATTGGAACGCCTCAGACAATGCCAACAGAAAACAGCAAGGGGTGAGACCCATATCCATGAATAATGAAAACAAGAATGGCGCAAAAGCAGGTCCGTCCTTCCGTATACCGTTGTCCGTCCTTGACGTATCGCCAATCGTTCAAGGCGGCACGGTCGCGGAATCGTTGCGCAATACACTGGATCTGGCGCAGCATGCAGAGCGCTGGAATTATAACCGCTACTGGTTAGCGGAGCATCACAACTCACCGAGCATCGCAAGCTCGGCGACATCGGTCGTGATCGGCCATGTCGCTGCGGGCACTTCGAGCATTCGGGTCGGATCGGGCGGCATTATGCTGCCGAACCATGCGCCGCTTGTCATTGCGGAGCAATTCGGTACGCTTGAAGCGCTCTTCCCGGGCCGGATCGATTTGGGGCTGGGCCGCGCGCCGGGCACGGATCAATTGACGGCTACGGCGCTGCGTGGCGTAAGGGGCAGCAACGGAGGCAATTTCCCTGAGCAGTTGGAGCAGCTTCGGGCTTATCTTGATCCGAGTGGAGCTGAAGTGGCGATGCCGGTCAGAGCGATTCCAGGCGAAGGAGCGAACCTGCCGATTTGGCTGCTGGGCTCCAGCGATTTCAGCGCCATGCTGGCGGCACAGCTCGGTCTGCCGTTTGCTTTCGCGGGCCACTTCTCGCCTACGTATACGGTTCCTGCCATGAATCTGTACCGCAACAACTTCCAGCCGGGCGTGCTGGACAAACCTTATGGCATGGTTGCCGTTAATGTGGTAGCCGCCGATAGCGACGAAGAAGCGACATATCTGGCTACATCGATGCAGCAGTTGTTCCTTGGCTTCATCCGCAATCGTCCGGGTCCGCTGCCGCCTCCAGTGCGGGATATGGACCAGATCTGGACTGCGCAAGAGAAATACATGCTGCAGCAGCAGCTTGGCTCCTCCATCGCTGGCGGTCCAGAGACAGTAAAGGCGAAGCTTGAGCAATATATGGAAGCGACCGGCGCCGACGAAATTATGATTGCCGCACATATCCATGACCACGCAGCGCGTCGGCGCTCGTATGAGATTATTGCGGGATTGTAACGGCAGATACAATTAAATAAAAAGAGGCTGTCACATTGGTCAATGGAATTGACCTCCTGTGACAGCCTCTTTGAGTTGAAGGTTTGTTGTGTCGGCTACATGATGCAAATTGCTCCATTCGTATCACATTGAACCTTTAGTTGTGCCTATACCACTATTTCGCTCTATTCGCCGCTTCAGCATCTTTAGTTGTATCACGCATTACTATTTCGTTCCATCCGCTGATTTCGCGCATTTAGTTGTGTCACACACCACTAAATCGATCAATTCGCTGATTCAGCACCATTTGTTGTGTCAGACACCACTATCCCGTTCCAATCGAATCCAAATCACATACTAACCTTACGAAACCCCGTGGTAACCGATTTTGATCCTAGCTTAAGTTAATCCGCTTCGATAGCGGGTTCATCCGGCGGGCGAAAGCCCCTTCTTAATTCAGATATCGTAAATCCAAAATCCATCTGCAGATGCGGATAGTCCTTGAAGCCCTCCCAGTCGCCTCCCCAGCTAAAGCCGATTCCTTTGGCAATGGCTACAACCTCCATCCAATCGGCTTTTCCGTTACGGTTCCCGTCGTATTCCAGGTCCCATATGGCTTTTCCTTTTGGCGTTAGCAACGCGAAATCGATCGCCAGCCCGTAGTTATGGTATGAGCCCCCACCCTTCACATGAGTGACGATTGGTCCTTTGGTCGAACGGCCTTGCTCGTAGAGGGCGTCCTGCTCCTCATGGCTGCGATGGTCGTCGGTTATGAGTATGGAGATGCCAAGCTTGGCTGCTTCGGCCACCAGCTCGTCTTTTTTCAACAAGACATAGGGGTGTAGCGCTGTAATGGGCGGCGCTTCTTTGGTGATGAACGGAATAGTGCGCTCGACACGGTCGTTCCAACTCTTGAATATGGAGACGATGAGCATCAGAAGAAACAATAGAAGAATCCAGTTTCGAAGCCGCTTCCCGCGCGAAGGAATGCGCTGCTGCTGCCAATGTGGCTGCAGAGGAGGAGGCGGGCCTTGTTGCATATGAGCCATTCACGGTCTCCTTTTACAAGTATAGTTGATTCTATCGTAATGGACGCCGGAGCCGAACGCAACGTACGGAGGTCGGGGATTGACGAATCATCAGTTTAGGTATAAACTGATGATATCAAATACAATCGAGGTGAACCTATGGAGCATGAGCTTGAAGCAAGAACGGACAAACGCGATGAGCGGCTGGCGCTCCTCATATGGTACCGCTTCTCTCGCATTTATAATCAAAGCGTTCGCGAATCGGAGCAGCATTTGAAGCGCTGGGATTTGACGGTGGCGCAATTCGATGTCATCGCACAAATTGGGTTGAACAAACGGCTGACGCAAGGCCAGCTGGCGGAGAAGCTTCTCGTAACAAAAGGGAACATTACACAGCTGCTATCCAGGCTTGAACAGGCAGGATACATTCAGCGGGAGCAAGAGTGGAAGGTTAAGCATGTGTCGTTAACGGATAAAGGCAAGGCCATATATGAGCAGGTGGTGCCGGTACAGGAAAGGTTTCAGGCTTCGCATTTTGAAGCGCTCGATCAGGAGGAAAAGGAGCAGTTCCTTCATTTGCTTAAGAAGCTAAGTGCTAAAACAATATAATAAGGGAGGAATTATGATGCAAGAGCAAAGGAATGTGTTAAAAGGCATTCATCATGTCTCGGCCATTACGGCAAGCGGTCCGGAAAACTACAAATTTTATACTGAAGTGCTAGGCCTTCGATTGGTGAAGAAAACGGTGAATCAGGATGATACGTCGATGTATCACTTGTTTTATGGTGATGAGTCAGGAAGCCCGGGCACGGAGCTTACCTTCTTCGAAATTCCGATGGCGGCGCCGAACCGCGAAGGAGTGAGCAGTATATCAGCTATTTCTCTTCGGGTCCCTTCGGATCAATCGCTCCATTACTGGAAGGAAAGGCTGGTTAGCTTTGGAGTAGAGCATGACGACATTTTGGTTAGAGCCGGACGTCACACACTAGCATTCCGGGATAATGAGGGACAACGGTTCATTCTCGTCTCGGATGAGCGGAATAGCGGTGTGGCGGGAGGAACGCCATGGGCGAAGAGTCCTGTGCCAGCGGGACACGCGATTATCGGTCTTGGTCCCGTTCATCTGACAGTTGCGAACCCGGAACCGACCGATCTGATCCTGACGAGCGTACTCGGTTTCCGAAGAAGAGGACGTTATCCGGCGCTTGTGGCAGGACAGCCGGACATTCTCGTTTATGAGACGGGTGAAGGCGGTACGGGAGCAGAGATTCATCTGGAGACGAGAGTGGATCTGCCTCGTGAGCGTCAGGGCAGCGGAGGCGTCCACCATGTTGCATTCCGGGTAGCGGACGAAAAAGAGCTTCGTGAATGGACGGAGCATTTGAACAAGACCCGCATTGGCAACTCCGGTTTTGTGGAACGCTACTACTTCCAGTCGCTCTACTTCCGCGAGCCGAACGGCATCCTGTTCGAGCTTGCTACTGACGGCCCTGGTTTCGCCACGGATGAGGAACTGGAGCATCTGGGCGAATCGCTGTCGCTCCCGCCGTTCCTGGAGCCGAATCGCGAACGGATTGAAGCGGGGCTTAAGCCGATTGATACTGCGAGTAGATAAGTGAATAGGTTATTTTTGTGATTAATGTACATTTTCTTGATTAGAGATCAGGAGATCGGTTAAACCGACTTAAATGCAGCGAAAGTGAGTGTAGCAGCTCAATAGGTCGATTAAACCGACTTAGATGCAGCGAAAGTGAGTGTAGCAGCTCAATAGGTCGATTAAACCGACTTAGATGCAGCGAAAGTGTGTGTAGCAGCTCAATAGGTCGATTAAACCGACTTAGATGCAGCGAAAGTGTGTAGCAGCTCAACAGGTAGATTAAACCGACTTAGATGCAGCGAAAGTTTGCGGAGCAGCTCTACCTAATTATAATCTGATAATCGGTCGACATTTCGTCTTAACGTCTAGCCGCAAAGTGATGTAATAATTCATTTAAAAAGAATTCGCCCATTGCTTCTATCGCAGCTCCCCTATATAATGGAACCTAATTCTAACGACTGCAGGAGGACCTCCGCCGATGAAGTAATGACACGTGATAACCTGAAGAACAACTTGTTGAAGTCAACAAGCGGCTAGCTCGCATATAGGCGAGAGTCGGTCAGGGGATACGTGTGTCATTTTGGGGAGCTGCGAGTTAGATGGACTGTATAAATTAATCGCGAACATTTATTATGCAAAAATGCAGATAAGTGTTGAACGGTTGTTTTGTGCGAGCCTGATATCCCCCGCGTATTTCAGACCGTGTGCCGCGAGCCACGGTTTTTTTTATGTTTTTGCAGATGCGGAGGGATGTATATATGCTATTGGTTAAAATACAGCAAGCAGCAAAAGATTGGAACGGAGAGACGGTGTTCAAAAACGTCAGCTTTGATATACGACAGGGAGAACGGCTTGCCTTATTCGGCAGGAACGGTGTCGGCAAGACGACTTTATTGCAATGCATCACTGAGCGCGTAAGCCTGGATGAGGGACAGATTCAGCGTCTGCTTCCTGTGGAGCAATGGGGATGGCTGGATCAGCAGTCGGAGAAGCCAAGTAAACTGCCGCTGCTAGATACGGTGCTTATCAGCTCCTATCCGGAGCGCTACCAGCTTAAGCAAGAGCTTGAAGCGTCCATGAACAAGATGGGGGTGAGCGAGTCGAATGCCGAGGAGCTTGCCACTTACAGCTTGCTGATGGATCGGTATACAGTATGCAACGGCTATGAGTGGGAGCGGAGTGCGGAGCTTGCGCTGCGACAGCTTCAGCTCGGACCGGAGCTGTGGGCGCAGCCCTATGCCAGCCTGAGCGGAGGGCAGAAGACGAAAGCTCAGCTTGCCGCCCTGCTGCTAAGGGAGCCGAAGCTGCTGCTGCTCGATGAGCCGACCAACCATTTGGATTCAGCATCTCTGCTATGGCTGGAGGAATGGGTCGTCTCGTATAAAGGGACGATTCTCTACGTGTCACATGATCGGATGTTCATAGATCGTACCGCTACTGCGGTGATCGAATTGACTAGAGAAGGTGCCAAGAGATATGAGGGCGGCTATTCGGATTATCGGAGAGCCAAAGATGTGGAGCTGCGAACGATTGAGGCACAGCACAGAAAGCAAGAGCTGGAGCGGGAGAAGCTGCTGGAGAGCATTCGCATGTACGCGCAGTGGTTCCAGCAAGCGCACAAATCGGCGGGACAAAACGACTTCCTGCGATCCAAATCCAAAAAGAATGTCTCCAGGCTCCATGCCAAGGAATCGGCTCTTCACCGGCTGGAGGAGAAAGGCGTTCATTTGCCGCGCGAGGAAGCGCAGCTCCATATGAAGCTGGAAGCCGAAGCGTTCGAAGCATCCCGTCTGATCCGTATGGAAGGGGTCAGCTTCGCTTATGCGGAGCGCAAGCCACTCCTGAAGCAGTTCAATATGAATTTAGGAAGAGGCGAGCGTGTAGCGGTCATTGGCCCGAATGGAGCTGGCAAGTCTACGCTTGCCAAGCTGGCGATCGGTACCCTGAGTCCTTCCGAAGGTTCGGTAACCCGACATCCTCAGGTGCAGATCGGCTATTTCGAGCAAGAGCTTAGCCGAATGAATGCCGATCAGACGCTGCTCGACAGTCTGCTGGAGCTGCCAGGCATGACCCAGTCGCATGCGCGCACCATACTGGCCTGCTTTCTATTCCGCAAGGAGGAAGTATTCAAGCGGATAGGCGATTTGAGTATGGGTGAGAAATGCCGCGTCGCATTTCTGCGATTGTTTTTCGGCAAATGCAATTTGATGGTGCTGGATGAGCCAACGAACTATTTGGACATTGACACAAGGGAGAGGGTAGAGGAAGCGCTGGAGCAATATCCGGGCACGGTGCTGCTCATTACGCATGACCGGTATTTGACGAAAAGGCTGGCCACATCGCTCGTTGTGATGGAGGGTACCGCCCTGCCCTATGTATTCGCCGGGACCTTCGATGAATATGAGGCAAGTCAGCGGCTCAGAGCCATGTCCGCCGAGCAATTGCAGAGGGAGTATGAATGCGACAGGCTGAAGCTGCGGCTCGCGCAGCTGATGGGGATGGAGCGTCTGGAGTCGGAGGAAGAGGATCGCGCACTTATGCAGGAGATTCGTAGCGTCAAGCTGCAATTGGAGCAATTGGATAACTAATCGGTATGGCGGCGGCGAACGATCTAATCCTTCAACAGACGGTATAAATGGTCCACAGAGCGCATAGCATATTCCTGTCTGACCAGTTTGCCGTTGCGAAGCACGATCAGGCAAGGAACGCTGCCGATACGCCATTCTTCTCTTAAGCGCGGCGTAAAGTTGATGTTGGTCTTATAGAGCGGGTAGTCTAGGCCGACCGCCTCGGCAATCTCCAGCATACGTTCCGCGACCTTGCAGGTGCCGCACATTGGTGTTGTGAACAGAATAGCTGCGCGAGCGATATCGGCGTGATTCAATTGTAGCAGTTCTTTTTCGGCAAGCTCTTGAAGAGGCAATTCATTCTGCTCCTTTCCGTCATGCGGTTCATGTTTTCCCATCATAACAAATTTTTTATTTTTTTTCGAAAAAAAAGTGGAACCTTTTGAAACGCTGTCCCGTATAGATCACATGTAAACCGAATATCCATGAACTTTATACTCCAAAGGGGAGTAGCTCATACAGTAAAGTCGTCATGACGAGAATAACCTTCTCCGGCTTTATTGGCAGCGCGCGAAGCATGCGCTGTTTGCGAGACCTTTGTCTAGTGTTTATTTACACTTAGGCAAAGGTCTTTTTGTGTTCATGGACTCGTGAGGTTAGGGAATAACTAATTGTAGGAGGAATGGTAATGGATTTAGGATTATTATTGGAGTATGGATGGGTGCTGCTCGTACTCATCGCGCTGGAAGGCTTGCTTGCGGCGGATAATGCGCTGGTGCTGGCGATTATGGTGAAGCACTTGCCGGAGAAGGAGCGGAAAAAAGCTCTGTTCTACGGACTCGCGGGCGCCTTTGTATTCCGATTCGCCTCGTTGTTCGCCATTTCGTTCCTCGTTGACGTATGGCAAGTGCAAGCGATTGGCGCGTTATACCTGTTATTTATTGCACTCAATCATATTTTCCGAAAGCTTATTGTCAAAAAAGGCGAAGATTCAGCGGATAAGAATGCGGGCAAGGAAACGAAGAAAAGCGGTTTTTGGATGACCGTATTCAAGGTCGAGGTTGCGGATATCGCATTTGCGATTGACTCTATTCTGGCAGCCGTTGCGCTGGCAGTTGCATTGCCTACGACGAATTTGCCGAAGATCGGCGGCATGGACGGCGGACATTTCATCGTCATCTTCCTTGGCGGGTTTATCGGACTTCTTATTATGCGTTTTGCGGCAACCTTGTTCGTCAAGCTCCTGGAAAGCAGACCTGGACTGGAGATCGCGGCATTCTGTATTGTCGGCTGGGTTGGTGTCAAGCTGGCAGTCCACACGCTCGCGCATCCGTCCATCCATGTGATCTCGCATGACTTCGCAGAGTCTACGGGCTGGAAGCTGACGTTCTATGCGGTTCTGATTCTTATCGCAGTTGTGGGCTGGTTTTTGTCCGGAAGTAAAGACAAGGAATCGGTCAAAGCGGTATAATGGAATCCACTTAAAGGTTAGTGGAGGAGATTTCGGTTGGCACAGTTATATTACAAATACGGGACGATGAACAGCGGCAAATCGTTCGAGATTATTAAGGTAGCGCATAACTACGAGGAGCAGGGCAAGCCGGTGCTTATTTATTCTCCCGCTGTCGGCGCCAGAGAAAGCGTCTATCGCGTCGGCTCGCGGGTCGGCTTCGAGCGTGAGGCGATTCCTGTAGGGGAGTCGACCAATCTGTTCGACAATGTGAAGGAGCAGGTTGCCGCTTCCGGAAGGATTTATTGCATACTGATCGACGAAGCGCAATTTCTGATGCGGCATCATATTTTGGAGCTGACGCGCGTTGTCGATGAGCTCAACATTCCAGTTATGGCCTTTGGCCTCAAGAATGACTTCCGGAACGAGCTGTTTGAAGGCAGCTACAATCTGCTGGTTCATGCGGACAAAATCGAGGAGATCAAGACGATCTGCTGGTATTGCGACCGCAAGGCGACAATGGTGATCCGGTTCCGCGACGGACAGCCCGTCAATTCCGGCGAGCAGATTCAGATCGGAGGGAACGAGGATTATAAGCCGGTCTGCCGAAGATGCTATAATCAGGCATTCCAAAATCCAAATCTATAGCATTTCGCAAAAATGGCACAGGTCATCTTAAAAATGCAGCCTATAAAGGCCCTCCTTTCAATTTTATACTTGTAGAGAATCCCGAATTTTGTCCTTGCCCATCTACAACTGGACAAGCTTGGGAGAACCTACAAGGGTTGAGGAGGGTTTTTGCAATGGGAAGAAAGGTTAGGAGACTGCTATCATCCTTTCTGGCACTCACGCTGGTGACGGGGCTGTTCGCCGCCGCAGGAGCACCATCTGCGGAAGCGGCTGCAGCTGGTCTGCCCGTTTATCTGAATCCGGCGAAGAGCGTGGATGAGAGAGCGGCGGATCTGCTCGGCAGGATGACAATGGAAGAAAAGGCGGGTCAAATGATCCAGCCGGAGAAATCAAATATTACTCCGCAAGAGGTTAAGCAATATTTTATCGGTTCGGTGCTAAGCGGCGGCGGATCGTTCCCGAACGGAAGACAAGCTGACAGCACGGAGGCAAAGTGGCGAGAGCTGACAGACAGCCTTCAGGACGGAGCGCTGTCGACAAGACTTGGCATTCCGCTGTTGTATGGCGTGGATGCGGTCCATGGGCATAACAATGTGCTGGGCGCAACGCTGTTCCCGCACAATATTGGCCTCGGGGCAGCCAACAATCCTGCTTTGATGCAGCAAATCGGACAGGCTACCGCGAAGGAGATGCGCGCGACAGGCACGAACTGGGATTTTGCGCCGACAATCGCAGCGCCGCAAGACATTCGCTGGGGCAGGACGTATGAAGGCTTCAGCTCGGACCCGAACAGAACAGGCGCGCTTGGCGCGGCGTTTATTGAGGGGCTTCAGGGCAAGACAGATGCCGAGAGACGAAACCCTCTTAGAGCCGTGGGCACGGCGAAGCATTTTATCGGCGAGGGCTTCACGGATAACGGCAAAAACCAAGGCGACACAACGAAATATACCGAGGAAGAAATTTTGGCCCATGATCTGAACATGTACAAAGAAGCCATTGCAGCTGGCGTTCAGACGGTTATGGCTTCCTACCACAGCATTGCAGGACTCAAGATGCATGCCAACCAGCGATTGCTGACGGATGTGCTGAAGGGCGAGCTCGGCTTCAAAGGGTTTGTCATATCTGATTACAACGCCATTCAGCAAATTTCCAGAGATCAGGATGGCAATGCTGTAAGCGGTCTCAAAAATCAGGTTCGTGTGTCCGTGAATGCGGGCGTGGATATGTTCATGCTGACGGGTGACTGGAAGAACGCGTTGAATCATCTGATCGCGCTGGTGAATGAAGGCGCTATCACGGAGGAAAGGCTGGACGATGCCGTCCTTCGCATTCTGAAGGTTAAGATGGCTTCGGGTCTGTTCGAGTATCCGAAGGCGGACAAGGATTTGGCAGGCAGTGCGGGGGCAGCGGCGCATCGCAACATCGCGCGTCAGGCTGTTGCAGAATCGCTGGTTCTGCTGAAAAACGACAAGGTGAACGGAACGCCGATACTGGCGCAGCTACCGAACATGAACAAGCTTTATGTTGCGGGCAAGAGCGCGGATGATATCGGTATTCAGTCCGGCGGCTGGTCCATTACATGGCAGGGAGCGTCGGGTAAGATTACAGAAGGCACGACGATTCTGAAAGGCATCCGCGATGCGGCTGGCACTTCGAAGACGGTGACGTACAACAAGCACGGACGCGGCGCAGCAGGCCATGACGTCGCGATTGTCGTCATTGGCGAGACGCCGTATGCGGAATCTGACGGCGACCGTACAGCACTGGATCTGGATGAAGTTGATCGAGAGACGCTGCGCAACATTCGCGAATCCGATCCGAACATTCCGATTGTCGTTGTGCTCGTAAGCGGTCGTCCGATGACGATCAGCGAGCAGCTTGGCGATTGGCAAGGCCTTGTGGCGGCATGGCTTCCGGGTACGGAAGGCCGCGGCGTAGCGGATGTGCTGCTTGGCAGCAAGGACTTCAAGGGAACGAATCCCATTGAATGGCCATTCTACGTAAGCGCGAGCTATCCGCTTACTAAGGACAGCGACAACTTGCTGTTCGATGTCGGATACGGTCTGAAGCGCGGCGAACAAACGCAGGAGCTGCCGGAGGCGCCTGCATTGCCTCAGCCGCAATCGGAGAGCATTCCGGGTAAGATCGAAGCGGAAGCTTTCTCGGCGAAGAGCAACGGGCTGAATACCGAAACGACGCAGGATGAAGGCGGCGGACTGAATGTCGGCTGGACATCCGCAGGCGCTTGGCTGGATTACCGGGTGAACGTCGAGGAGCCGGGCACGTACAAGGCGGCATTCCGCTATGCGGGCAATGGCGGCGCAACGGGCATCCGCGTCAAGACAGAAGATGGCGCGACAGCAGGTACGCTGAATGTCGGTTCAACAGGCGGCTGGCAGAACTGGGCGACGACTGAAGTGCAGGATATCGTGCTGCCGAAGGGCGGCGTGCAGACGCTGCGTCTGGAGTTCGTCGCAGGCGATATCAACTTCAACTGGGTAGAGTTCACACGTACAGGAGATGTTCCTGCTGACGGTGGCGGCGGAACCGATCCGGTAGGCAACGAAGGAACTGGCGACCTTATCGTCGCTGGCGGCGTGGAGTCTTGGATCTCCACAGAGCGCGATGCTGCGGACCGGAAATGGTATTACGGTGACCGCTACCAGCCGGGCGACAAGAAGCTGGAGCCGGGTGCTAATCTGGATCTCAGACTGCCGGATGGCGGAGCTGTGACAGAGATTGCTCTTAACCCGGATAAGACGTATCAATCGATGATGGGCATCGGATCATCCATGGAAGAATCGACGATCTTCAACCTGATGAAAATGTCCCCGAGCAAGCAAGATGAGCTGCTCAGAAAGCTTGTGCATCCAGAGGAAGGCATCGGCATGAGCCTGATCCGTCTGACGATCGGCACATCCGACTTTACGGCGCAGAAGTTCTATTCTTACAACGATATGCCGCCGGGACAAACGGATGAGAATCTGGAACACTTCTCGATTCAGAAGGATATCGATTTGGGTATTATCCCGACGGTCAAGAAGATTCAGCAAATTAATCCGGATATCAAGTTTTTTGCGTCTCCATGGAGTCCGCCAGGCTGGATGAAGACGACGGACAGCATGATCAGAGGTCAAGTGAAGGAAGAGTACTTGCCGCTTGTAGCCAAATACTATGAGAAGTTTCTAGTAGCTTACGCGGAGCAAGGCATTTACTTCGAAGGTATGACGCTTCAGAACGAACCGCTGCTGGAAATTGATTATCCAAGTACGGCGATGTCCTGGCAGCAGACGTCCAGACTCGCCAAGCTGCTGAGAGAGAGACTGGATGCGAACAGCAACCCGCGCATTCAATCCGTGAAGCTCTGGATGTTCGACCACAACCCGGGCGACACAATGGCATTCCCTGCGCTGGTGCTTGGTGACGAGCTGGAAGGCGCGTACGACGCAGTGGAAGGGACGGCGTTCCATGACTATGGCGGCGAGCTGTCCATGATGAGCGTGCTACAAGAGATGTTCCCTGAGAAAAGCGTATACCTGACAGAGAGAGCGGTATGGGGAACAACAGGCGCAGATCGGATCGCGCAATACTTCCGCAACTATGCAAGAAGCTATAACAGCTGGGTGACGATGCTCGACAGCGATATCGCGACCCACCAGTGGGTAGGCATCCCTGATCCGACGCCAGTCATTCAGGATTCCTCGAATCCGGATCATTACTGGATCTTGCCGGAGTACTATCTGATGGGTCACTACACCAAGTTCGTCAAGCCGGGTTACGTCCGTATTGACAGCAACTACGGCTCCGCATCGACGGTGACTAACGTGGCTTTTGCAAGTCCGGACGGCAAGGAGGTCGTAACGGTAGTCATCAACCGTACGGCCGATCCGCAGCCATTCAAGATTCTGGTGGACGGTCTGCAGATGAACGCGACGCTTCCGGCTAAGTCCGTGGCCACTTACCGCTTCGACCGCGCTCAAGGGCTTCAGCCGAAGACTGAAGTTGCGGCCAGCGCATTCGCATCGGCAGAAGGCCAATACGTCGTTCAAGAGGATGCCATCGGCGGCTTCTCCGAGACGGATCAAGCAGCTTTCCATTATGTAACGGAAGTGAAGGAAGGCGGAACCTACTACGCGGATATTGAATATATCGGCTCGCCGAAAGAAGCGGAGCTTCAGATCGGCACGGGCGAAGCGATTGCGCTTGTGCAGGATACAGGCGGCAATCCCGCGAAGGTTCGCAGTCTGATCGATCTTCAGGCTGGCAAGCAGTTGCTGACGCTGAATGCCGGAGGCAGCGGCTACATCATCCGCAGCATCTCGCTGAGCGGAGCGGATTCAGGCATGACTACGCTGCCAGGATTGATCGAAGGCAGCCGCTATAGCCATGCTTACGGAGTAGTCACGCAAGGAACTTCGTTAGCAGGCGCCGACCAGGACGACTGGGTGGAATACACTGTCTTCGCTTCGGGTGCAGGCGACTATGGCGTAACCTATCAGTACGCAGCTCCAGAGGATGGGGGCGAGCTTAAGATTACCGTCAATGAGGAAGAGCAGTCTGTTGTTGAGCTGTCAGCGACAACCGGCGCTTCTGGCCGGGCTGCAGGCACGGTTACGCTTGAAGATGGAATCAATAAGATTCGCCTGGATGTCACAGGTACAGTTAGCCGTCTTGACTTCATCGCAATCGGAGCAGCTTTTGTACCGGAGCAGCAGCCGATCGCAGAAGGCAGCGAAGCGGGGGGCAAAATCACCGTACATCTGCTTAACGGTGTCTATGCGGCAGATTTGAATAAAGACAACTGGTCCATCATCGGACTGGATGGCATTACGGTAGCAGATGTAGAGAGAACGGGTGATACGACAGCGGTTGTCACGCTTGCGGGCGCAGCCGTGGAAGATTATGATTCCGACCGTACAGCCGTGCTGTCCGCAGCTCCGGATGAAGTGGACGGATCAGCAGGAGCAACGCTTACAGCTTCTGTATTGTTCACAGCTGTGAATGATCCGGAGTCCATCTCCGTAACTCCTGCACAAGTGGGTTATGATGCGGACGGCAAAGAAATCGTACTAACGATTAGCGGCGGCAAGCTGCTGGCCGATCATGTAGATGCGATCACCGTATCGGGCCCTGCTGTTGACCGCGGCGGCGTATCCCTTGCTTCCGCCGAGTGGGTATCGGCAACGCAGGTGAAGCTGAAGCTGGCATGGAACGGCACGACTTATTATGATGATCTTCAGTTGAACGTTCATGTTCCGGTATTGGCGTATGGCGATTCTTCGGGAGGCAGCGAACTGACTGCCCGCACTGTTCTAACAGGAACGGTCAACGTGACAGATCCGATAGGCTTGCTTGATCTGAACGCGCTTGATCACTTCCATAGCATGAAGGGACTTACGGTATCTGGTTCCGGAGCAACGAGCCGATTCTCCGGCATTGATGGAGGAGACTACGCGGAGTATCTGGTTGACGTGCCTGAGAGCGGCCGCTACATTGCGGAACTGACCGTAACGTCCAACTCCCAAGCCTATAACGGAATCGTATGGCAGACGAATGGCGGAGCGGACAAAACCGCTGTAACTGTGCCGAATCTGTACAACCAGGTTGTGCAAATGCGTACGGAGCTGCAGCTGACGAAAGGTGAGCAGCGCATCCGACTGGCTGCGGGAGCAGGAAACTATGAGCTGAGAGGCATCAAGTTCGAGAAGCTTGCCGTGCCGGTGACAGATGCAGAGAACGGAACGTTGAAGGTAGAAGCAGAGACGTATATAAGCGCAAGCAGCGCAGCGGTACAGACGAATAATGCCGGAGCGGCGAACGAATTCCGGAATATCGGCTTTACCGTAGCTGGCGGCCATGTCGATTATGCTGTAAATATTGGTGAAGGCGGCTACTACAAAGTCGTCTACCGTTACGCCACTCCGCAGTCGGGCGTCAGAATGACGATCGGCAACGCGGGAGGTGCATCATACGGAACCGTACCGTTCGGAGGAACGGGCGGATGGGACAGCTATCAGGAAGTCTCCCATGTGGTACAGCTTCCTTCAGGCGTGCAGACGCTTAGACTGAACTTTGTCGGCGAAGGAGCGAACCTGGATTGGTTCTCCCTTGAGCCGTCTGAGCCGGTCCAGGAAATCGGCGGCACCGTTGCCCTGCCGAAAGCATCGCTTAAGGTTGGCGCCTACAACGGTTCGCGCAGCGTAACGCTGAGCTCCGCCACTGAAGGAGCTGCGATCTACTACACGCTGGATGGCAGCCTGCCAAGTAAGGACAATGGCGAGAAATACAGCAGAGCGATCGCGATGAGCGGGCTAACCGTTATCCGCGCAATCGCGGTGAAGGATGGCATGCAAGACAGCTTTATCGCACCGTTCACGTATCAAATATCGCCAAGTACTGGCGGTGGAGAAGTGATCACGCCGCCCGTAACGGAAAAGCCGGAAGTGGTGGACGGCAAAGAAATGACAGCTCCTGCGCCTGTAGTGGATGAGGCTACCGGCATTGCGACGACTGCGATTACAGCAGCGGCGCTGGAAGACGCTTTGTCTGGCGGAACATCTGGCACTGTACAGCGCATTACGATTCGTGTGCCAGAAGCCGATGGAGCGAAGGGCTATGAAGTGGAATTGCCGAAGGACAGCATCTCGCACAGCGGACTGAATTACTATCTGATTATCGTGACGCCGACGGGAACGATTGAATTGCCTAGCCATATGGTGGGCCAAGCTGCCGTTGCCGAAGCGAAGAAGCTATCTATTATTATTCGGGAAGCTGATAGAACAGGCCTGAGTGACGAGTTGAAAGCGCAAATCGGCTCGCGTCCAGTCGTAGAACTGCATCTGGCTATCGATGGCGTTCCGGTTCCTTGGAGCAACCCGGATGCACCGGTTCATGTATCGGTACCTTATCAACTGACCGAGCAAGAGAGCGGAAATAGCGAATGGCTGACGGTCTGGTACATCGACAACGAGAGCGCAGCGCATGCCGTACCAAGCGGCAAATACGCAGCAGCCTCGAAGGCAGTCACATTCACAACATCGCATTTCAGCTCATTCGGAGTTGTCTACGTCGAGAAGAGCTTCGGCGATCTGCAGCGTTATGCATGGGCGAAGCATGAGATCGAAGTGATGGCGGCCAAGGGCGTCATAAACGGCATCTCGGAGCAAGCTTATGCACCTGAACGCCAAGTGAAGCGCGCAGACTTCCTGCTGCTGCTTGCCAGAGCGCTTGGATGGGAAGCGAAAGCGAATGTGGAGGGAATGATCGGCTTCTCCGACGTTTCCGAAGAAGATTACTACTATGATGCTGTGCTTGCTGCCAGGGCTCTTGGCATCGTAACCGGCCGTGCGGACGGGACGTTCGATCCGGGCGCGTCCATTACGAGACAAGAGATGATGGCCATGACAGCCAGAGCGCTTGCAGTATCCGGCAAGTCGCTTAAGGGCGGGGATGCTTCCCTGCTGGAGGGCTTCTCCGACCTGGGCAAGTTGGCCTCGTATGCGAAGGAAAGCGCATCGATCCTGCTGGCGAATGATATTGTAAAGGGCAGCGATGGCAAGCTGAATCCGCTGGGCCATACGACCCGCGCCGAAGCCGCTGTCATCGTGTACCGCATTTATAACAAATAAGCTTCTTTTATCATGAACATCCGCCGTGTGAGGACAACCTCCGCGGCGGCTTTTCATTAGGTACGGTTTCTGATAGGGACACTCTCATCAATCAACATCAATAGGATGCAAAAAGGGGGGTTAATAAAGTGCAATGCACTCCGCTTCCAGATCGGGTATAGTATCTCAGATCGAAAACGCTGCTGAACGAATGATTGTCAGAAAGTACATGACACGGTCCGCCTTGCATCAGCAGGAAAACGCTTTCTTCCAGTCGAAGAAAGAGGCAATCGATTATACCCGCGAACCGGGAGCAGGAGGAGACTATGCCGCTCAAAGGAATCAGCATTCGCTTCCGTCTCATGCTGCTGATGATTTGCTTGACGACGCTGCCTGTCATAACGGTCACATGGCAAGCGACGAACAATACAAGAGATTCGGTAGAGAAGGAGATGCTCGACGCCAACGAATCCCGCATGATGTGGGCCAGCCAATACTTGACCGAGCTCATTCAGCAGGTGGATACGCTGTTCTATTCCCTTCATATTCAGACGGAATTAATCGAGGGCTTGTCCGCCGCAGACGAGCTGGAGGCAGGGGAGCGGTATCAGCTGCAGAATGGGCTGTTCGGCACCTTGAATACCGCCTTTTATTCGTTTTCCCGCAAAATCGATGAATTGACCTTATACCTCCATGCTACGGGAAGAGCCTATACGGTTCACTTCGCTACCAGCGGAATGGTTCATTCGCTCGATATCGGGCAGGGGCCTTGGAGCCGGATGCTGACGGAGCCGGTCGGCATTTATTTCAAGTCATCAGGCGATTCACTCAGCGCCTATCATTCTATGAATGAATTTTTGGGGCAAGCGCTTGTAGGGGGGATAGCTGTACGAATCAACGACCGGGTGTGGGAGCAGGCGTCTACCATTTTGCAATCGGAGCCCGAAAGCTTAATCTATCTCATCAATGACGAAGGGGAGCTGCTGCCCGGGTCCTCTATGACTGCTTTAACGGAGGAACTGAAAGAAAGCCTGCTTGCGATGGAGATCGAGCCGGCTTCTGTGTCCTTCACAAGGACGGCGAACTATTATTTATTTGCCAAACGTGTCGGTAACGGCCAACTGGATGTGATCAAAGCGATTCCGGTAGCGACCGTGAACCAAAGCGCTCAAAAAACGATGACAGCAGGTCTATGGACAGGAGCTTTGTTCACAGCCGTATCGATTCTATTGTCTATTATAGTATCACTGCGGATCAGCAGGCCGATCGTGAGTCTCGCCAAGACGATGCGCAAGTCGCATATTCACGATTTCGAGATGAAATCCGTGCAAAGCAAGGATGAAATCGGCTTGCTTGAGGCGGGGTACAACTTTATGATGGGACGCATCAAGGCGCTGATCGAAAATGAATACCAGCATGAAATCGAAGTGAAAAATGCGCAATTGATTGCTCTGCAAGCCCAGATCAATCCTCATTTCCTGAACAATACGCTTCATATGATTGGAGGAATGGCGCTTGCCAAGGGAGCGCCGGAGATATATCGCATTACGCATGTAATCGGCGACCTGCTTCGTTACTCCATCCGCTCAGATGACGACCAGACGGTGAACCTTAGCGAGGAGCTTGCGCATACCGCCAACTACTTGTTCATTCAGGAACAGCGGTTTATCGGCCGGTGTACGGTTGAGCTGGCTGCCCAGGAGGAAGCCGGAGATGTGCGTATCCCCAAGTTCACGCTGCAGCCGATAGTAGAAAATGGATTTGAGCATGGGCTTCAGCGAAAAGAAGGGAAGTGGCGTCTGGATGTGCGTATTCGCATAATTGGAGAACGGCTCATGATCATCGTGAAGGATGAGGGACTCGGCATGAGCCCAACCAAGCTGGCGGAGCTGAGAGCAGAGCTGGATGGAAGGGAGCGTGAGCCATATTCACCGGCAGGAGATCCGGCAGAGAGGAAAGGAATCGGCCTTCAGAATGTTCATGCACGCCTGCAGCTGCGGTATGGCAAGCCCTACGGCGTACGGTTGTTCAGTCACAGCGGACAAGGGACGATGGTTGTGCTGACCATGCCCGTCACCCGAAGCAGCCGGATGCGGAACAATCCATAGAAAGGGGGAAGAGACATGCATAAGGTGCTAATCATCGATGACGAGCCATGGTCCAGAGAAGTGGTGAAGGCGCTCGGCCAGTGGTCCCGTCTGGAGCTTCGCATCATCGGCGAGGCGGAGGATGGCAACGAAGGGCTGCGCAAGATTGCGGAGCTTCAGCCCGACATTGTCATAACGGACATGCGCATGCCCGGTACGGACGGGGCGGAGCTGCTTCAGGCGATGCATGAACGTTATCCGAAGCTGAAAATCATCGTCATGAGCGGATATGATGACTTTATCTACTTGAAGCAAGCGATCCGCTCCAAAGCGGTGGAATATTTGCTGAAGCCGATCAAGCCGGAGGAGCTGGACGCTGCTCTTGCGCAGAGCAAGGCGGAGCTTGTGCGGTCAGAGAAGCCTGTGTGGAGAGAGCTTGCGCCCTTATTCGCAAGCGGTGCCGACATGCAGCGATACGGGGATATGCGGGAGCGTATCTATACGTATCTGATGGAGCTGAATAAAGAAGCGGCTGCGGCGACTTGCGACAAGCTGCTTAAGGACATAGGCGAGAATGGCACAGAGCTGGGAGCGGGCAGCGTGCTTCGCATTGCCAACGATCTTATGCTGATGCTGGAGCAATTTCTGTCGGAGCAGGAGCTGTCGCTTGCGGCGCTGCTGCCAGGGGAGGACGCGCGTATAGGCCAAGATCAGGAGCCCGGAGGAGCGCTGAGGGAGGTTGGCGTGTTGTACGGGAAGGCGATCGCTGCGCTGCTTCAGCTCAGACAATCGCGGAATCGGCTGGACATGGCCGATGTGAAGCAATATGTCGATGCCCATTACCCGAACCCGATCTCGCTGGAATCCGTTGCCGGACAGTTTCTGGTCAGCAAGGAGCATCTCAGCCGGATGTTTAAGACATCCGTTGGAGAGAATCTGACAGACTATATCGTCCGGCGGCGAATGGAGAAGGCTAGAGGTCTGATTGCCGATGAGGGCATGTCGATCAAGCACGCTGCACAGCTGGCCGGCTACGAGGATATCTCCTATTTCTACCGGGTATTCAAGAAGCATTTTGGCATGCCCCCCGGACAGCTTCGCCGGGACTAGCGCAGAGACCGAATCAATATCGTACAAAAGCAAACGTTAATTTCCTCAAAAGAAAGCGCTTTATTCCTTCGTTATACTGAAGCTGCAACTTACCAATAGGGGGAATGAACAATGAAGAGAGCGCTTTTCTTGCTGCTTGCGCTAACCATGGTCATCACACTGATCTCCGCTTGCAGCTCGGGGAATAAAGGAATTGGCGAGAAGCCTGCGCCGACCCAAACCGCCGGCAATGATGAAGTGACTGCGGCTCCGAAAAAGGTGGAGCTGAAAGTATTTATGACCTTCCCGCGGTTCAAGGATCAATTCGAACAATATTTCGACCAGTTCAAGGAGAAGCAGCTGGCGGAGAAAAATATCAACGTCACGATCCAACTCGAGATGCCGAACGCCGATCAGGCGAAGCAAATCCTGCAATCCCGGTTGTCCTCAGGCGATGCGCCGGATTTGTTCACGCTCCATGCCAACGACATTCCGACGTATTATGATGCCGGCTATATTGCAGATTTGACGGGGCAGCCGTTCGTGGGCAAGCTGTATGAAGCAGTTGCCGAGACGGTGAAGTATGACAGCAAGGTCGCAGCGCTTCCGATGGAAAGCCTGTCGTGGGGGTATTTGTACAATAAGACGATCTTCAGAGACAACGGAATTACACCTCCGCAGACGCTGGATGAGATGAAGGCTGCTGCCGAGAAGCTGCAAGCGGCAGGCGTCAAGCCATTCCTGCTGGCATTCCAGGAATCCTGGATTCCGCAGCTGATGATGGCGCTCTCCCTTGGCGGCACGGTGTCCGCGTCGCATCCTGACTGGATTGAAAAGATGAATGGGGGCGAAGCATCCTATGCCGATGTCCGCTCGGTATTCGATATCATCGATCTTATCATGGCGAACGGCACCGACAAGCCTTTCGAGACGGGCAATGAAGCGGGCTCCGCTGATTTTGCGAACGGCAAGGCTGCGATGTGGGTGCAGGGACCGTGGAATGCGGAGACGATTCTGAAGGTCAACCCGGACATGGAATTTGGGGTAGCCCCGCTGCCTGTCAGCAACCAAGCTTCCGATACAATGATCAACTTGGCGACTTCGACTTCTCTTGCCTTATCTCCTAAGAGCGCAAACAAAGAGGTGGCGCAGGACCTGCTGAACTACATGCTGGACGACAAGGATTCCTCGGCGCTGTTCGAGGAGCTCAAGTTCAATCCGATCGCAACGGTGCATACGTACGAAGTGTTCCCGTGGGTGAACGAAGCAAGCGAATATGTCTCCCAAGGCAAAGCCTACCTCGATCTCAAGCTGCCTAATGGCGTGACGGACGAGACGGCGAAGCAGCTGCAAAGCTATTATGTGAAGGATGCTACGCAGGAGGATGTCATAGCTGCGCTCGACAAAGTGTGGCAGACGGCCGTGAAGACCAAGTGATGAACGAATCGCTAAGCAGAGCGGCCAGATCGGAGAGAGCCTTATGACATCAAGAATATGGAAGAAACACGTGATGCTGCTCGTATTCGTGCTGCCGGCGCTTGCCTTTTATGCTGCCTTTACCCTTGCCCCCGCATTCGGGGGCTTGTGGTACAGCTTGACGGATTGGAACGGGTTGAATCCGTCCTATGGGTTCGTCGGCTTGTCCAATTATGTAGAGGCGATGGGCGACCGGTATTTTTTGAAATCGCTATGGTTTACGGTGAAATTCGTCGTGTATATGCTCGTGCTTCAGAACTTGCTGGCTATATTGCTTGCTGTGCTGGTGGAGTCGCTGGGCAGAGGCAAAGTGTGGTTCCGGACGATCTTTTTTATGCCGAACATGCTTAGTCTTATTATTGGCGGATTTATGTGGATGTTCATCTTTACAAGAGTGTTCCCATACTTGGCGGAAAAGACGGGCTGGCTGCTGCTGGACCAGTCGTGGATCGGCGATCCTCAGTATTCCTTCTTTGCGATACTGGCCTTATCCCTATGGGGCGGCGTCGGCTACTTGATGGTCATCTATATTGCGGCGCTTCAGGGCGTGCCGAAGCCGCTCAAGGAAGCGGCTGCGATCGACGGAGCGGGCGCTTTTCATATCTTTCGCCATGTGACGCTGCCGATGATCTACCCGGCGCTGACGATCGGCGTCTTCCTGACGCTGAACAACTCGTTCAAGGTGTTCGATTCGGTATATGCATTGACGGGCGGCGGCCCTGGACGTACTACACAGGTTATCGCCATCAATATATATGAGGAAGCCTTCAGCTTCAGCAATCGCTACGGCTATGCCAGCGCCAAGGCGATGATTCTGTTCGGCATTGTGCTTGTTATCACTATCATTCAGCTTGCAATTATGAAGCGGCGGGAGGTGAGAGCATGAAGAGTGGTCAATCTCATGCGGCAGTCGTTAAGAGGAGCGGGGAAGCGACGGGAGCGCTGCATGGCAGCAAGCCGTCAACGTCTCCCGGAACGGAGAATACTCGGTATATTGGCAGACGGCTGGGTAAAGCAACGGTGTGGTTGTTTCTCATAGTTGCCTCCGTGATTACGTTGTTTCCGATTTATATGGCGCTGCTGAATTCGGTAAAGACGCAAGGAGAGATGCTGACGAATATATTGGCCTGGCCCGCGCTGCCGGAGTTCGGCAACTACGCAGACGCTTTTCAGAAAACCCGTTATATGCGCAGTTTGGGCAATACCTTCGTGGTCGTAGTAGTAGGGCTGACGGGCATCGTGCTGTTCTCCTCAATGGCGGGCTACAAGCTGTCGCGGACGCCGGGGAAGCTGAGCGGCTTTCTGTTCGGGCTGTTCATTATGTCGACCTTAATTCCGTTTCACTCCATTATGATCACGCTTGTGACGATCAGCAAGGAGCTTCGTCTCCAAGGCTCGACAGCGGGTCTCGGCCTGTTGTACATCGGCCTTGGCGTTGCGATGGCTATCTTTCTGTACCACGGCTTCGTCAAGTCGGTGCCTAGAGAGCTGGATGAAGCGGCCGTTATAGACGGCTGCGGGGAGTTTCGGCTGTTTTTCACCGTCATTCTGCCTCTGCTTATGCCGATTACGGCGACGATTGCGATACTCAACACGCTATGGATGTGGAACGACTTTCTGCTTCCGCTGCTGGTGCTGACAGATTACAAGAGCTATACGCTGCTGCTGTCTACGAACATGCTGTTCGGCGAGTACAACAACGACTGGTCCGCCATACTAGCGTCGCTGGTGCTGGCTATGCTGCCGGTCATTGTCTTATATCTTGCGCTCCAGAAGTATATCTTGCACGGCATTGCCGAAGGGGCGATTAAAGCTTAGTTGGTCATAGGAATCAATTCGCAAAGATAGATAGAGAAGCTTCAAGAGGGCTCATGACGACAGGAGGGAAAAGATTGACACGTAATCGAACTCGGGAAGTAACGGGATTTGTACGAGCTGACGGACAGGTGCTGCGCAACGGGGATGGGGAAGAGTTTATTTTTCGCGGGGTTGGATTCGGCAGCTGGCTTCTGCCGGAGGGGTATATGTGGAAGTTCCCCAAGGAGGGGGATCGTCCCCGCCGGATTGAAGGCATGATCGAGCGGCTGGTAGGCAAGGAGAAGGCGGAGCAGTTCTGGTCTTCCTACTATTATCGCTATATCACCGAAGAGGATATTGCGAGAATTGCGGAAGAGGGCTTTAACTCCGTGCGGCTTCCGATCAATAGCCGGTTCTTGCTGGGAGATGATTCGGTGGTAACGCCTGACGGCTTGACCGCTTACCGGGAGGATCGGCTGGTTCTGCTGGATCGTATGATCGACTGGTGCAGAATGTACGGCTTGTATGTCATCCTGGATTTGCACGGCGCTCCGGGCGGACAGACCGGGGCCAATATCGATGATTCAGAATTTGACCGTCCGGATCTGTTCACAGATGAGCGTCATTGGCGGCAAACGGTAGATATGTGGCGCATGCTGGCAAGCAGATATCGGGATGACTGGATCATTGCCGGCTACGATCTGCTCAATGAGCCGCTTCCGGAATGGTTCTCTACTTACAACGATAAAGTAATGCCGCTCTACCGTGAGATTGTACAGGCGATCCGCGAGGTGGACCAGCGGCATATGATTATATTGGAGGGCGTGCATTGGTCGACGGATTGGTCCATCTTCGAGGATGCGTTCGGGGATAACCCGATTGACGACAATGTACTTCTGCAATTCCACAAGTATTGGAACAATCCCGATACGGAGAGCATCGCCCAGTACCTGGAGCTTCGCAGCAAGTGGAATGTGCCGATCTTCATGGGCGAAGGCGGCGAGAACAACAAGGATTGGTATACAGGCGCGTTCCAACTGTTCGAGGATCACCATATCTCATGGAATTTCTGGACATGGAAGAAGCTGGACACGACGAACTCGCCTTGCTCCATCCCCAAGCCGGAGGGCTGGGAGCTGCTGGTCGATTATTTGCAGGGTGGCAAGCAGCCGGATGCGATTACGGCGGAACGCATCTTATGGGACTATCTGAATTTGATGAAGCTGGCCCATTGCGATTATCTTCCGGAAGTGGTCCGGGCGCTCTTGCGCCGCGCTCCGGTTCGAATTCCGGCTGTTTTCTATGGCTACAAGGGCGAAGGCGTCAGCTATGGATTCGGTCATCCCGGTACGAACAGGGCGCAGGATACTGCATCTCCTACAGGGTTCCGTGCGGGAGACCGTACGAATATCCGGTTTGTAGACAGCGCGCGTAAGGCCGCTACCTTCGCGCATGGAGGCGGCGAGGAATGGGAGCCGGATCAGTGGTTATGCCTGGAGCTCGCGGAGGGCGATTGGTTCAGCTATGACTTCATCGGCGATGACAACGATCCGGGCGCTGAGTTGACCCTGCAGTTGAAGCTGCAGGCAGCGGGCGAAGACGGGGAGCTGGAGCTAGCACTGGATGGTCAGCCGGCTGACCATCTGAAGGTGGCGGCGGGTGACTGGCATGCTTCGGACCTAATCGCTTTGGGCGCTGTAAGGCCCGGCGAGCATACGATCACGTTGCGATGCATTGGCGGACCGCTGCGGGTGAAGTGGCTGCTGCTGGAGAAGAAGGGGCAATAAGAGCGGGTATGAAGCATTGCAGCCAGGATGCAACGTCCGGCTTATGACGATCACGATACAAGAGGGCAGCCTATTGGCTGCCCTCTTGTGCGTTCCCCTTCTGATATTGACTTGGCGTCATGCCGGTCCACTTCTTAAAGGTGGAGCTGAAGTGCCGCTCCTCCCCGTAGCCGACCAGCTTGGCGACCGCATAAATCTTGTAATGCTCGCGAAGCAGCTCCTTAGCCCGCTCTACTCTGTACTGATGCAGGTAATCGAGGAAGTTGACGCCAAGCTCCTGCTTGAACAGGGAGCTTAAGTAGGAGTTGCTGACGAACGTTTCCTTCGCGGCCAGCTCCAGGGTCAGGTTCGTATCATATTTGGCTTTGATCAGCTCCAGCGTGGCCTGGACGGTACGGTGAAGCTGCTTCTGGTTCGATGATGTCTGAGCGATATTCTGTACGATTTTTTGTAAAATAACGGAGCAGTCATCCAGTGTCTCCATATTCGGTACGCTTTCGATCCAGTTGATGGGATGATTATGCCACTCGATCGTTCCGGCAAGACGTTCCTTCGCGATGCGCTGCAAGTCCATGACGATGCCGCTGACGCGCCAAATAATTTCGGGACGGGAGTAGGTTGTTCTTTCCTTGAGATAAGCGATTGCCGCGTCAATGGCGTCAACAGCGCCTCCGTACTGGCTAACCTGAAGATGGGAAAGCAGCTCTCTCTGAATTCGCTCCAGGAATGGATCTTCCATAATGGATATCTCGCCGGAGCGCTCGCCCCTCAGATCATTGAAGAGGAAGATGCCGCCCTTGCCCTGATAAAATCTTGCCTCCATCGCTTTGCTTGCTTCCTCGTAGGCTGATTTGGCATCGTTGACGGAGGGCTGGACGGAGCTGAGCGAGAGGCTGACTGTCAGGCTGAGATAGCTCTCCAGATTTTGCTTCAGCAGCCGTAATCCCTCCATATGGGAGGCATCCGTATGATTGCCGGAGCCGTTCGCCATCCAGAGCAGCTCATCGCCGTGACGAAACACTTCAAGCTTGCCGTCAAAGTGGGGACGAAGCGTCTCGTCGGTAATATTTAGAATGGCGTAGCGCATCAGCTCCAGATCCCGGTTGCTTCGAATACCCGTACCTCTCTCGCCCGCGTCAATCTCAATTCGCCCGACGATGATCGGCTCGGGCTGAAGCGACAGATTAAGCTCGCGCATGGACACCCCCCGCTCCTCCAGCGGCATGAGCGGCTGCTGAATCCATTGGGACAAGATCCCGTTCTTCAGCAGCTGGATACTGCGGTTCCAGGTACGGCTAAGCTCAGAGAACTTGCGGCCTCTATGTTCAGCCGTCTCGATCTTCTTCTTCACGTCCAGAACGACGCGCAGAATGTCATGCGGCATGCAGGGCTTTACCAAATAATCGGATACGCCTAGAGTGATCGCCTCCTTCGCGTAGTCGAATTCGTTGTAGCC
Source organism: Paenibacillus sp. NPDC057967 (assembly GCF_042887015.1). Lineage (NCBI taxonomy): Bacteria > Bacillati > Bacillota > Bacilli > Caryophanales > Paenibacillaceae > Paenibacillus > Paenibacillus sp. NPDC057967. The sequence goes on along the minus strand of NZ_JBHVQB010000001.1, from coordinate 275,041 downwards.
GGTCAGCAGAATGGAGTGGAAGGACATGCCCGCATCCTTGGCAGCGCGTATGAGGTCAAGCCCGTTCATGAACGGCATGCGGATATCGGTCAGCAGCAGGTCTGCTCCTGCCTCGTGCATCAAGTCAAGCGCCTGCCGGCCGTTTTCGGCTTCGCCGACAATTTCAATATCATATAATTTCCAATCGATAGAGCCGACAATGCCCTCGCGGAAAAACTGCTCATCCTCGGCAACGATCATTTTAAGCGTCATGGCCTGAATCCCCCTCTTTGATTCGAACTTGGATGCGAGTGCCGATGCCTTCCCTGCTCTCGATCTCGAAGACGGCTTCCTTATAGAACAAGGCCAGCCTCTCCCGGATATTGGCGATCGCCATGCCGGACCTTGATCCTTCGCTTGGCAGCTTGACAGACAGAGGAGCGCCGGAGGCGTTCAGACGCTGAACCAGCTCGCTTGGCATGCCTGGACCGTTGTCCGTTACCTCCAGCACGATCCAGCCTTCCTCCCGGCTGGCCCGGATGAAGATATTGCCCGTACCCTCCGCCTGTTCGATGGAATAGATGATCGCATTTTCCACCAGCGGCTGTAGCAGCAGCTTCGGCATGCGGAAGTGCCTCAGCGACGGCTCCATCTCAATCTCGAAGTATAGTCTGGTCGGGTAGCGTTTTTTCTGGAGATACAGGTAATGACGCACGAGCTCTACCTCTTGCTCCAGCTCGACAAATTCATTGCCGCTGTTCAGGCTGAGGCGGAATACCTGGGAGAGCGAGACGACCATCTCGGATATTTCCTTATCGCCCTTCTGCAAGGCGCTCCAGTTGATCATATTCAAGGTGTTGTACAAGAAATGCGGATTGATTTGGGATTGCAGCGCCTTCAGCTCTGCTTCCCGCTGCTTCAGGCTGGATGCATAGACATCGTCAATGAGTACTTTGATCCGCCCGACCATGGAGTTATACAAGTAGCCGAGCCTTCCGAATTCGTCGTTGCCCTCAATGTCGACCCGCTGCGAGAAGTCGCCAATTTGGAGGGCCTTCATGGAGTGCATCAGTTTTTTCATCGGATTCGTAATGATTTTGGCGATGATCCATGACATTAAGATGGCGATAAGGCAGACGGCAATCGTGATGGAAATCGTTGCGGAACCGATGTTTTTCAATTCTGCGACCAGCTTGCTGCGGTCCTGTATAACCACGGAATGCCAGCCGGTGATGCTGGAGACGGCATCCGAGACGATTAGATCCTCCCTTTGCTTAAGCTTATCCAGCGTCTCCGCGGGGGTGGACAATTCGATCGTACCCTCCAGCGCATAGATCGGAAGTTCGTTGACAGATAAGCCGATCCACGCTACATTGGTGGCGGCGAGCACGGTGCCGTCGTCATTCATGATGAACTGGGTCGCATCCTTGGCCTCGTGGAACAGGCTGCGGCTGAGCTTGTCGGCGTCCATGCCGACGACCAGCAAGCCGCTAGGCTGATAGCGATAGTTTTTGTACGGTTTAATGTAGACAAGCTTATGATGATAATCGCCAGGCAATACGTTATCCTCGGGGCGAAGCATATCCCAGAGCTGGTTGCCGGGGGAGGAACGCAGCCTCTCATAATAAGGCGTTTCTTTGAACCGGTCATAACTGATAGCGCTTGCAATTCCCGTCTGTGTAATGACGAAGGGGCTGCTTGCCGAGCTGTCGTTCTTCACCGCATACAGGATGAGCGACTGAATCGTCTCGCCCGTTACCATAAGCGGAAGCAGGCTCTTGAACACCAGATCGCGCCGGTAAGGCGTGTCTCCATTCAAGACCATCTCCTGCACGGATGCGTTCAGGAAGAGATAGTTCGTGAAGCTGACGGAATTTTGGGCAAAATGGTCCAGTTGATCCTTTGTCTTCACCGCCATGTTCAGCTGGGCTTGGCGAATCTTGTCGACAACCTCTCGGGAAGCAATGGAATACGAATAATAACCCGTCACGCCGACCGTAACAATCAGCAGCGGAACGACGAGCGCCAGCAGCTTCCGCTGCAGGGGCATATGGCGAAAGAAAGGGGCGAGCTTGCTCAACCGGGATCACCTGCTGTCATCATAATTAGGAATAGAAAGTGGCTTTGTGTAGATCGCGCAATCGATTGGATAATTCGTACAATCAGTATAGCAAGAATTGGGTGACCAGAGGCATGTTTTCACTTATGATCAAAAAAATGACGCAGTTCTTCTAAAATATGAAGCATATTTTTGTCGAATTCATTCGGGCTATAATGAGTGCAGAACAGGACAACAGCTTGTTCAACAATAGAAAAGGTGGGGTATCCATGAAAAAATGGCTTACGATTTGTGCGGCTATCATTCTAGTCTTCACGATGGCGGCATGCGGCAACAAAAATACGAATAACGGGAACAACCCGACGAATTCGCCTTCGAATGCGCCTGAGACGACTCCGTCCGCAGATAACGGGACTACGGAGCCTATTACGCTGAAGTTCTTCTCGGCGCTTGCTGACCGTTCCAACGGCATGGGCAAAATCGAGCAAGCGATCATTGATTCTTATATGCAAGAAAATCCGAATGTGAAGATCGAAGTAGAAGCGCTCCAAGACGAGCCTTACAAAGCAAAGGCGAAAGTATACGCGTCCACAGAGTCGCTGCCTGACATCATTCAGGCATGGGGACAGCCTTCCTTCATCAAACCGCTGATCGACAGCGGAATGCTGCTTGAGCTGAACCCGGCTGACTTCGAATCCAGCGGCTTCATCGCCGGCTCGACGGACGGCTTCTCGCAAGACGGCAAGCTGTATGGCCTGCCGCGCAATACCGACTTCCTGGTGCTTTACTACAACAAAAAAATGTTCGATGACAACGGCATTGCCGTACCGACTACGGTAACCGATCTCGTAGAAGTATCCAAGCAATTCCGCGCGAAAGGCATTAACCCGATTACGACGAATGCGATGGAGGGCTGGTCCCTTCCAATCTGGTTCGAATACGCTCAACAGCGTACTAGCGGCGACTTCAACAAAATTGACGCAGTTCTGAACGGCGAAGGCACATTCTCTGGCGATGCAGACTTCCTGGCTGCGACGCAGTCCATCCTTGATCTGGCTGATGCGAAAGCATTCGCAGACGGCTTCCTGACAGCTGACTACGGCACTTCCCGCAACCTGTTCGGCCAAGGCCAAGCGGCTATGTATGTGATGGGCAACTGGGAAGCAGGTTTGGCGACAGACGAGAACTTCCCTGCTGAATTCCGCGACAATGTAGGCGCGATCTCCTACCCGACATCCGACAAAGGCAAAGCCAGCGATCTGGCAGCATGGTTCGGCGGCGGTTATTCGATCTCGAAGAGCACGAAGCATCCGGAGGAAGCGGTTAAGTTCATGCAATACTTCTTCAAGCCTGAGAACTGGGCGAAGCAGCTGTGGCAGACTGGCTCCGGCACGCCTGCTCAGAAATTCGATGAGTTCCTGACTGGTGAAGAGTCTGCGCTCCAAAAAGGTCTGGTAGACGTATTCAGCTCCACGACTTCCGCATCCAATACGCCATTCCATGATCTTGGCACAGACGAGTACAAAACAAAGGTGATGGAAGCTCACCAGAAGCTGTTCGGCAAGTCGATTTCTCCAGAAGACTTCTTGAAAGAGCTTGATGCAGCGGTTGCGCTATTGCCATAACGTTCAATGAAGCAACCGGGAGCAGTGGAATTCTTTCGCTGCTCCCGTTTTTCAAACACAAGGGTCAAGTAAAGAAAAAGCGAAGCCGGGAGGCGGAGAGAACATGCATAAGCTGCTAAGTAATCGAAGAACGATCTTCGCGCTGGTTGCGCCGGGATTATTCCTGTTTTTATTCATGGTGTGCTTTCCTATTATAATGAGCGCCTATTACGGCATGACGGATTGGCGGGGGATTGGCTCTTACCAATTCGTAGGCCTTGATAATTATATGAAGATTCTGTTCGATGACCCCGTATTCTGGCGGTCGCTCATGAATGCGCTGCTGCTGCTCGCTGCGACGCTGCTGTTGCAACATCCGATTGCCCTGTTATTCTCGATATTCGTCACGAATGCGGGCAGGTACGAGAAGCTGTTCCGCACGATCTTCTTTATTCCAGCGGTTATCTCCATCGTCGTTACGTCCAAGATGTGGGTCAGTGTGTTTCACCCCAACTATGGCGTGCTGAATAAATTATTGACTGCCGTTGGACTTGAAAGCTGGAAGCAGGACTGGCTTGGCGATCCCAACATTGCGATTTGGTGCGTGATCTTCGTCATTATGTGGCAAGGCTTCGGTTATGCGCTTCTGCTCTACTATGCCGGTCTTCAAGGTATTCCGAAGGATCTCTATGAAGCCGCGGAGCTGGACGGCGCTGGCCGGTTCAAGCTGTATACGAAGGTAGTCATTCCGCTTCTGAGACCAATGGTTCGCGTAGCAGTCGTTATTGCGGTGACGGCCTGTCTCAAACAGATGGAGACCATCTTCCTTATGACGAACGGCGGACCGATCAATACGACGCAATTCGTCGGCAACTATCTCTATAAAACGGCGTTTACATCTTCCCTGTACGGCTATGGCAATGCGATCTCGGTTATCTTCGTCATCGTCTGTCTGATCATTACTGTCGTTATGAACCGCGCATTCAAAAAAGACGTAGGCGAATTTTAAGGGAGGAGAACGTAACCATGGTAAGAAAAATAACACTGCATACGCTGTTGTGGGTCGTTGCGCTGCTCCAGCTATTCCCGCTCATCTGGCTTATTAACTATTCGTTCCTCAAAAGCGGAGACTTCTTCGGCAGCAGCATTCTGAAGTGGCCGGAGAAGCTGGAATGGTCCAATTATATCAATGCGTTCACATACGGAAGCGTACCGAAGTTTCTGTGGAACAGCGCGTTTATTACGACAGCGGCTATCCTTGTAGCGGCCGTATTGTCCCTGATGCTCAGCTATGCGTTCACGCGCATGGAGTGGAAGCTGCGGGGAGTCACGATGGCGTTCATCATGCTGGGCATGATCGTACCGATTCATGCGACGCTGCTGCCTAACTTTATCCTGTTCAACTGGATCGATCTGCTCGACAATCCGCTGTCGCTCATCCTGCCATATATCGCATTCTCCTTGCCGATCAGCATGCTGATTATTTCGGGCTTCCTGGAGACGATTCCGAAGAGCATCGAGGAATCGGCGGTGATGGACGGCTGTTCCGTCTACGGCGTCATCTTCCGCATTATTATGCCGATGACGAAGCCTGCGCTGGCAACTGCCTGCATTATGAACTTCATCAGCTGGTGGAATGAATTCATTATGGCGAACACGTTCCTGACTTCAGAGAAGTTCAAGACGCTGCCGTTCTCCATCATGAAGTTTGCCGGGCAATATTCATCCAACTACGGCGCGCAGTTCGCCGTTATGACGATGATTGCTTTGCCTACTGTCATTATCTACCTAATGTTCACAGAACAAATGTCGCGCGGCATTACGGCAGGCGCGGTGAAGGGCTAACGGCTGCTTTGCAAGCAATAAAAAGTGCTTGTATATCGAACTCATAAATCTATGGCATTAAATTGTTAACCGACAATTTAATGCCATTTTTTATCTAAAAAATCAGGGTGAACAAGAGCGTTGATTTACGATACTTTTCGTTGAAACCGGGAGTAGTTTCGCCTATTTCATCCTTTTACAATAAAGGTAACTTAGCTGGCGGGAGGAAGTGCAAGATGCAAAGAGAGACGATAGCTTCGGCGGCGACAAGCGCTGCCGTCTCCCACAAGGAGAAGCCTTTATGGAAGCGCTTCATTATGCAGTGGCAAGTGCATGTCATGATTTTTCCGGCGTTAATCCTTATATTGATTTTCAACTATTTTCCGATGTACGGCGTGCTTATGGCTTTCCAGGATTACAACCTGTTCGGAGGGTTTTTCGGCAGCAAGTGGGCGGGGATGAAGCATTTTGAAGCCTTCTTCAACTCACCGGATTTCTTCCGGGTTATGCGCAATACGATTGTGATCAGCTTGCTCAAGCTATGTATCGGATTTCCTGCTCCTATCCTCCTCGCCCTTATGCTCAATGAGGTCAGGAATATGGTGTTCAAGCGGGTGATCCAGACGATCAGTTATTTGCCCCACTTTCTGTCATGGGTCATTGTCTCCGGTTTCGTTATTTCGTTGCTGTCGGTTGATAACGGCAGCCTGAATATGCTGCTTGGCAAGCTTGGATTGATAGACAAGCCGATCAATTTTCTCTCCTTGCCGGAATACTTCTGGGCGATCATCGTTACGACGAATGTGTGGAAGGAAGTTGGCTTTGCGACCATCGTCTATCTGGCGGCGATCGCCGGCGTTGATCAAAGCATGTACGAGGCCGCTTCAATCGACGGCGCAAGCAAGCTGAAGCAAATCTTTCTGATCACTCTTCCATCGATCATGCCGGTTATTATCATCTTCTTGATCTTGAATATCGGCAGCCTGCTGAATGCAGGATTCGATGACCTGCTCCTGCTCGGCAACAGTGCGATGCTTAGGGATGTCGCGGATGTTATCGACACCTACGCGTACCGGGTCGGCATCATCAATAACCGCTTCTCTTATGCGGCAGCGGTCGGATTGTTCAAGGCCGTCATTAGCGTAGGGCTTCTGACCTTAGCCAACTTCCTGGCCAGAAGGGCGGGCACAAGCTTATGGTAATGCGGGCGACACTTAGAGGGAAAGCGGTGAAGACAGCATGAAGCTTAGCGCAGGGGACAAAACGCTGCATGTCGGGATCTATATCTTTCTGGTCATTCTGGGTTTTCTGACGCTGTATCCGTTCTGGAACTCGGCAGTTATCTCCTTCAATCTGGGGCTGGATACAGCCAAGGGCGGCATTACGTTCTGGCCGAGACAATTTACGTTCGATAACTACTTGATCGTCTTCCAGGACACGCGGATCGTGCAAGCCTTCTACGTATCGGTCCTAAGGACGCTGGCAGGCACCTTCCTGTCCATCCTGTTCACATCGGTGTTCGCGTACGGCATGTCGATCAAGGGCATCGTGTTCAAAAAGTTCTATATGGTGTTCGCCGTCATTACGATGTACTTCAGCGGAGGACTCATCCCCTTCTACCTCGTCAATCGCGAGCTGGGGCTGATGAATACCTTCTGGGTCATGGTCATTCCGACGGTCATCAGCGTGTATAACATGATCATCTTCAGAACGTTCTTTATGGGATTGCCGAACGGACTCGAAGAGTCGGCTCGCATAGACGGCTGCAGCACCTTCGGGGTTTACTTCCGAATCGTATTGCCACTCTCGGGGCCTGTTATCGCAACGCTATCCTTGTTCACGGCGGTCTATCATTGGAACGATTGGTTTACGGCTACGATCTTTATTAACAAGACGGAGCTGTTCCCGATCCAGACGATGCTTCAGCAGATATTGAACTCCAACATTATGACGGAGCAGTTGTCGATGGCAACCAAAGGCAATGCTGCAGCGGCGGATGCCATGAGCCGTATGCAGAGCGTAACGACCAAGTCGCTTACGATGGCGACGATGATGGTAGCGACGCTGCCGATCATCCTGGTGTATCCTTTCGTCCAGCGCTTCTTCGTCAAAGGTGTGCTGATCGGTTCGTTGAAAGAATAGCCTGAGAGCGTTATTCGACTCAGCCGCGAGGCGGAGATGAATATAGATTGAAAATCATTAGGGGAGGCTTATCTGGATGAAGAAGTCAAAGAAACTGCTGTCCGGCGTATTCACGCTGGCGCTGGCAGGAGCGTTAGCCCTGAGCGGCTGCGCGGGTAAGAATGCGCCGGCTGCGACACCCGGAACCAACACGGGCGGGGATAAAGGGAATCAAACAGATCAGAAGAGCGACGGATTCCAATTCGGCGACACACCATTCAACTTTACGTATTATGTCAATTACGATTGGTGGACAACTGAGCCTTGGGGCGCCAGCCCGAACAGCAAGTGGGTGCAGGATAATCTGCATGTGACGGTCGAGCCAATTCAGTCGGGCGGAGCTGCTGCCCAGAAGCTTAGCACCATGATCGCATCCAAAGAATTGCCTGACGCTATGATGATGGACCGCGGTCCCGATGTGGAGCGGCTTCGCCAGGCAGGCGCGCTTGTGCCGCTTGATGACTTTATCGACAAGTACCCGAATTTGAAGAAATGGGCTGGCGAAGAGACATTGAACATGCTGAGATCGCCAGACGGCAAAATCTATCAGTTCCCGAATTGGTTTACAGCTGCGCCGACAGGCAATGACGGCTGGTTCGTCAATAAGAAGATTTACGAGGAGCTTGGCAGACCGAAGCTGGAGACGTTCGACGATCTCCATGCCTATCTGAAAAAAGTCCAGGAGACGCATCCTGATTTGATTCCGCTGGAAGTCGGACGAGAAGGCCAAGGCGTTGAGGTCATGTTCGCCGGGTTCGCGAATGACCACCCAAGCCAATTCAGTTATATGAAAGCTTTTACACAAGGCGATAAGCTGGTCACAATCTACGACAATGATGCTTACAAGGAAACAATGACCTTCGCAAGCCAGCTGTTCCGCGAGGGATTAATTACGCAAGATGCGCTTACGCAGAAGGAAGATCAAGTCAAGGAAAAGCTGGCAACAGGCAGAGTGGCCGTATTTGTCGGCGGCAACGCAACGAATCTCGGGCGTGAAGGCCATAATGCGCTTAGAAGCTCCGATCCGACAGCAGGCTACGAGTTTATCTGGCCGCTTGCGAAGCCGGGCGTAGACAAAAACAAAATCTATCCGAACGGCTATAACGCGCTCGGCTGGAACGTCAACGTTATCACGACAAACGCAGAAAATCCGGAGGCGATCTTCGCTTATCTGGATTGGATGACGGGCGAAGAAGGACAGCGAATCATGTTCTTTGGACCTCCGGGATCGTACTGGGATGAAGTGGATGGAGAAGGCGCTCCGGTTCCGAATGATAAGTGGTTCTCCACGCCGCAGGAAGAGAAGGACAAGGAGAAGCTGGAAGCTTACGTATGGGCTGGCAATGCGACATATGTGGATACGACCAAGTCCAAGATCGAAGCGAACCTGCCGGAAGAGCAGCGCAACTGGGGTGCGGTTGCCCAGCTCAACGTCGCTTGGAAGACATCGCATAACAATACGCAATTCAACAATATTGATCCGGCTCCGGATACGGATGAAGGCGTTATCCTGCAGCAGGTCAACGATATTGCGAAGGAATACTTCGGCAAGATGCTGTTCGCGAAAAACGACAGCGAGGTGCTGAGCCTGATTGAATCCGCGAAGAAGGAAACGAACAGCCTTGGCTACGACAAGGTGCTCGACTTCAGAACGAACGTATGGCAAGAGAACCTTGCCAAGATGAGCGGCAAATAAAGACAGTTCGGCCCATAGCAAGAGGATATACGGCGACGTATATCCTCTTCTTGGGCTTCTGTCCCATTTCAGACTGAAAGTGGGGGCGTGCATGTACAGAGTTGTGCTGGTAGATGATGAGGAGCTGGAGCTGACCGGCATTCAGAAGCTGGTGCCGTGGAAGGAGCTCCATATGGAAGTGAAAGCGGCCTGTCCGGACGGCTTCTCCGCTTTGCATTACTTGGAGGAGAACGAAGCCGATATTCTGGTGTCGGATATTCGTATGCCGATCATGTCGGGCCTGGAGCTGGCGAGCAAGGCTCAGCGGCTGCATCCCAATCTGAGGATTCTGTTCATCAGCGGATACGAAGACTTTCAGTACGCCAAGCAAGCGTTATCGATGAAGGCGAGCGGTTATGTCCTCAAGCCGATTAATGACGACGAGCTGATGGGTGCGCTCCAATCGGTCCGCTCCGATCTGGACGGGGCGAATCGGCAGCAGCAGCGGGAGCAGTCCATTCAGCAGTCAATGGTGTATTTGAAGAACGAGCTGCTGGAGCGATGCCTGGAAGGGACGCCGGACCGGGACGCAGTCATTGAGCTGATGGCCCAGTTCCGTCTCGGCGTGCAGGTTGGGCCTCTGAGAGCGGCGATTATTGAGATTGAGGATATGGATTGGCGTACGGAGAGCCAATCTTCGGAAGCGGCTCATGGGGAGCTGCTGGGCGCGCTCACCTCGCTATGCTCAAGTAACGGGATGGAGATGTTCTGCCGCCTGTCTTCGCGGCGGCTTGCTGTCGTAATGGAGGAGTTGCATACCTTCGCTACCTTGGAACGGATGATGGAGGAGCTGTCCGCCAGTCACCATGCGACCTTGACGATTGGATTAGGCCAGGCAGTAGACGAGCTGGAGCGGCTTCATCTGTCTTATGAAGAAGCAAGCAAGGCGCTTGCCATGAAGATGTTCCAGGGGAAAGGGAAGGTCATTGCGTATTCTTCGACCAAGGAAGAAGCGCAGGATAGCGCGCTCAATATTGAGGCGACGGTGGACGACTTGTTCGCCGCGATGACGCAATATGAGCTGGTCCGGATCGTCGATTGTATGGAAGAGCTGTTCCAGCAGGTCAAAAATATTAAAAACCCGTCGGCAGTCCGCAACTATTCCTTTTTTGTCATCAGCCGTCTGGATGCTTATTTGAACAGCTTGAATGAAAGCTTATTATCCATGACCGGACAAAACGGCTTTGCGCTCGACAAGCTGTTCGACTTCGAGACAATCGATGATATCCACTCCTGGCTGCGGCGCAAAATCTTCGAGCTGTCGGAGCAGCTTCACAATAAAAGGCAGCGAAAAAACGTCAAGCTGATCGGTCAAATCCAGAGCTATATCGACCAGCGGCTAGGAGAGAGCATCTCGCTAAAGGAGGTCGCGCAGGCCTTTTCGTTTTCTCCGAATTATTTGGGCCACTTATTCAAGGAGGAGACTGGAGAGCTGTTCAGCGATTATTTGATGCGGGGACGTATGGAGCTTGCCAAGCGGCTGCTGGCTGATACCGGGATGAAGGTGTATGAAGTGGCCGACCAGGTAGGCTCGGGCACGTTGGCCCACTTCGGCAAGCAATTCAAGGACTATACCGGCATGACGCCAGGCGAATACCGGAAGCATCTCTAACATCTATGCGCGAGGAGGCATATGCCGTGAAGAAGAAGCCGATGCTGCCGTTCGGATATAAACTAATGGTCTCCTACTTGATGATGGCGCTGATCCCCGTCATGATCATCGGGTATTATGCCTATACGACTTCAGTGAAGTCGATCAGGGAGCAGGCGGCTTCCTCCATCGAGGGCACGCTGCAGCAGACAAAGGAAAATGTGCTGTATCGGTTCCAGCTGCTCAGCCGCACATCGGATCAAATCTATTGGGACTACGCGCTGCAAGAGGATTTGAGATTAAGAAACAATGGCTGGGCCATCTACAACACGACGATTAAATCCATCGAGCCAAAGCTGCAAAATGCGGTCAATCTGACGCCGCATCAAGCGCTGCTGCGGTTCTATATCAGCAATGAGGAGTTCCCGGAAATGTATGCGCTGCATATGCCGGGCGCCGATCCGCTGCAACGTATGGAAACGTTCGAGCTGCTCCATTTGAACCGGATTAAGGACAAATATTGGTACAAGACGCTGCCAAGCGTAGATGATGGAGAGATTGATCAGTCCCAATATTGGATGCAGGTAGAAGAGGATCGCATCGTAGGCAATCTATCGTTGATGAGACGCGTATATGACTATCAAAATCGCAATCAGATTGGCTTCATCCGGGTAGTGACCAAAATCAATCAGCTGCTGAGCGGCGTCCATTACGAGAAGCTTGGCGAGAATAGCGCCGTCATTGTGCTCGACGAGTGGAACGAAGTGATCTATGCCTCGGCGCCTACCAAGCAAGACTATCCGCTGCTGAATAAGTGGAACTCGGATTGGGAGAGAGGCAACCTGTCCATCCGCCAGCAGCTCCCGGATATTGAATGGACGCTGGTCGCTCTCGTCCCAGACGAGCAATTGGAGAAGCAGATCGGCAAAGTAAAGCTGATGACGATTCTGATCTGCATTGGCAGTTTCATCATGTTAGCGGTGATCAGTCTGGTAGTGTCGAAGTTTCTCACCGTGCGCATATCCAAAATCATTCAATCGCTTAACGCGTTCCGGGAAGGCCGCTTCAATAAGCGGATCCAATATAGCGGCAACGACGAATTCTATTATATCGCCGAGGCATTCAACGAGATGGGCGGTTATATCAATACGCTGATTAAGGAAGTGTATGTGGTGCAAATGGAAAAGAAAGGTGCGGAGCTGAAGGCGCTTCAGGCTCAGATCAATCCGCACTTCTTGTACAACACGCTGTCCTCCATCAGCAGGCTAGGCAAGTTAGGCGAGATCGGCAAGCTTGACCAGATGGTGATGGGTCTTGCGAAGTTCTATCGACTGACACTGAATAACGGCAAATTTATTATTCCGGCTCAGTTGGAGATTGAGCAGGCACAAGCTTATATTGCGATCCAGCAGATCAAATATGGCAGCCGTCTGGACGTGTTGTTCGACATTAGCGCCGAAGTGTACGGCTATCGAACCGTGAAGCTGATCTTGCAGCCCTTTATCGAAAATGTGCTGGAGCACGCTCTGTACCAGCCTCGTATCCATATCAAGGTATGCGCCTATGTGGAGCAGGGCCGTCTGGTATTCCTGGTCGTCGATGACGGCATCGGAATGAAGCCGCAGAAGGTAAGCAGCATTTGGTCCGATGACGATACCCGGATTGGATACGGTATCCGCAACGTCGACGACCGGATCAAGCTGCATTACGGACAGCAATACGGCGTTACGATTGGAAGTGTATACGGCGGAGGCACGTCGGTCCGTATTACGGTTCCGCTGAGCAGGCAAGACGAGACGGCTTGAAATACGTCCGACCTTCCTTCATGATGAAAGAAAGATATCGGGAAATGGAGGAAGGCGCAATGGATGAAATTAGAGGATTGGGCACGCGGGAAGAGCATGCGCGGTTAATTCTGGACAGTTATTGGCGCATGACGGGGAAAGAGCTGCTTCAGCTTAGTCCGGGAGAAGATGAGGCGAAAGCCATCGAGGAATCGTCGATCGTTATTCTGTCCCATGGTACGGAGGCGGACCCTGTGCTGAACTATGGCAACTGCATGGCCTTGCAGCTATGGGAGATGGATTGGGAGACGTTCACCAGCACGCCGTCCCGCCTGACCGCTGAGCCGTTGGAGCGGGAAGAGCGGGCGCGGTTCATGAGCCGGGTGACGGCTGATGGTTATGTAGACGAATACACGGGCGTTCGGATATCCAGCACCGGCAAGCGGTTCTATATCGTGAGTGCTACCGTATGGAACTTGATAGACGGAGACGGTACCTATAGAGGACAAGCTGCCGCATTCTCCGATTACCGGCGGTTGTAGGAGGCGGCGATGAGCATACAGATTGGACTTGCAGGCTGGGGAGATCATGACTCCCTGTACCCGGAAGGCACGAAGCCGGGTGAGAAGCTGAATGTATACGGCAGCCACTTTCCGGTTGTAGAGGTAGACAGCACCTTCTATGCCATACAGCCGCAGGAGCGCTTCACTGCATGGGTCGAGGGCACGCCAGACACTTTGCGATTCGTCGTCAAGGCGTATCAAGGCATGACAGGCCATCAGCGCGGGCCGGCGGCTGCGAAGGATGATCCCGACGAGATGGCTGAAGCCTTCCGCCGGATGCTTGTGCCTGCGCTGGATAGTGGCAGGCTGACGGCGGCGCTGTTCCAATACCCGCCTTGGTTCGATTGCATTAGCGCTAACGTGAAGCAATTACGGGAGATGAAGCGCAGAATGGAGGGTATTCCATGTGCGCTGGAGTTCCGGCATCAGAGCTGGTTCGAGGCGGGGATGAAGGAGCGGACGCTTGAATTCATGCGGGAGGAAGGCTGGATTCACAGCATCTGCGACGAGCCTCAGGCAGGCATTGGCAGCATCCCGACCATACTGGAGGCGACGGATAAGGACACGTCTATCGTCCGATTCCATGGCCGCAACGCGGCGAACTGGAACAATGGCGGCGGCCCCAACTGGCGGGAAGTGCGCTATCTGTACAACTATTCTGACACGGAGCTGTCGGAGTGGCGGGACAAGCTGGAGAGCTTGCTTGCGCAGAGCCGTGACATCGCGGTCATCTTCAACAACAACTCCGGCGGACATGCTGCTGGCAACGCTAAGACCATGATGACGATGCTGGGACAAAGTAGACCGGACGGAAAGGAGCCTTTTTACTGGCCTCCACCCGGTCCGGAGCAGTTGGAACTGTTTTGACGCGCAATATCTGTTTGAATGAATTGGTTTTTGAAATATTGCATCAGAGCTTAAACTATTGTATCTGTTGTAGCGTATCTAGTTACTGAACTGTGCTGTCGCAGATAAGCGGAGCGCGGGAAGGTTCTGGAGAAACGGAGTGTTCGCCTTTGTAGACGGATTCTTACCCTGTGAGGGTTAAGAAAATCAAAAGAATTCGTCTACAACAGCGATCGGAAGAACAATCCCGCGCGCAGCGGCTGTGGCGACTAGCCATCCATTCATACATTGGGCAGCCAGGTTGCAGTCCACTCCAAGACGATGTTGACGTTGTTAGACCAAAAAAACCGGGCGGAAGTGAGCCATATGACTCCCCTTCGCCCGGTTCTGGAACTGTTTTGACGCAATAGTTGTTTGAATAAATTGGTTTTTGTAATGTTGCATCAGAGCTTGACCTAGCGTATCTGTTACTAATCTGCACTGTCGCAGATAAGCGGAGCGCGGGAATGTTCTGGAGAAACGGAGTGTTCGCCTTTGTAGACGGATTCTTATCCTATGAGGGTTAAGGAAATCAAAAGAATCCGTCTACAACAGCGATTGGAAGAACAATCCCGCGCGCAGCGGCCATAGCGATCAGCAATCTATCAATTTAGCAGTTTAGCAATCAATACTTCAGCTTCAGCAATCCTCTCTCTCCTACAAAGGTAGAGGTATTAAACAACATCAGCGCATCGTCGATTCCGTTCTGCTCCATATAGTCGCCAATATTGCCGTTGTAGAACCGAATATCGATCATATGGATTTCCTTCACATGGTTCGTCAGGAACGGCAGCATGCTGTGCGCATAAGAGTCTTTCACGATCAGCAGCTTATCCAGATCGACCTGCTCAGGTGCGAGGTCAGAAGTTACGGTTACGAGGGCATGAACGCCGCCTTGGAAGTAGCCGTATTTGTCTTTCTTCGCCAGGTAGCTCTCATCGTACAAGCTGTCCTTCGTCGTGTCCGTATCGGCAATATACATCTCCGAATGCACCTTGTTTTTCGGTTCGTACACCTCAATAGAGTCCGGCTTGGCCGATCCGAATTGCCCGCGCGTGTGATAGCTGCCGAGGAACGAATCCGTCACCGTGCGAATATGGAACTCGTCTTCCGTCATAGGCGTCCAGCCCATGTCTGAGGCATACGCTTTGTAAGCCAGATAGGCGCCGTACGAAGTCCAGTGATGATCCGTTTTATAAAAGAGCTCGCGGCTATCCTCCGAACGATTCTCCCCCTTAAAGAAGTCAAATCCATTCAGGAACGTCACCCCATTCCCAATCCTGTCCGCAATAAAGTCATGCACAATGCCTTGCGGGTATGCGGCAGCCTGCCATGGCAAGCGTTCCGGGTATACGCCTACTGAGTTCGGCGACAGCAACAGCTTCACGGCGGCATCGGGATGATTGGTTGCGAACTGCTTGATTGCGTCGGCATAGTCGCCAAGCATCTCGAAGTCCGGCTCGCCAAATTTTTCGAACAAATAACCGTCTTTTCCCAAGTAAATACCGTTGTTTTCTTTCTGAAGCCTCAACTGCTCCATCGTTGACTTGGTCTTTACCCAGTCGGAGCGGAACGGGAAGTGGTCGGTCACGAACAGCTCGGCGTCATCCGCGAATTGCTTCGACCAGAGCCGCTCCCAATTCAGCTTCGGCGCTTCCTGCAAATTCCGGTTCTCCGTCTCGGAGAACACCGACTTCGGCAGAAGGAAAAATAACGCGGACATGATGCCCAGCAGCGATACAAATCCCCAGGTATAAACCCGGTCCATAACTTTCTTCATAAACAGCGAACTCCCTCTCGGTTAGAACCGGAAATACAGAAACGGGTTAAAGGTTGCGTCTACCAAATAAGCGACTGATATCAGGAACAATATGCCATGCCAGACCAGTGCAACTGCAGGATGAAGCAGCGTACCGTCTGCCCGGATGCCTCGCGGTCTCTGCATCGATGCCACGATTAGCAATAGCAGCAGAATAGCGTTTGTGTAGAACAAATAGATCGTTTGCTGGTCCCAGAGCGGACTGCCATTCGCACCAAACATCGCGCCGAAGTAAGCGGTCATGTCCGGAAGCTTGTCAAAGGCGAAAAATACCCAGCCGATCAAAATCAAAAACAGCGCGTAACTGTGACGTATCCAACGAGGCAGCTTCGACAGCAGCTCCAGCGCAAACCATTTCTCGATCATCAGCACCAAGCCGAAATACAATCCCCAGAACAGGAAGTTCCAGCTGGCGCCATGCCAGATGCCTGTCAGCGCCCATACGATCAGGATGTTGCGAAGCTGGATCGACAGGCCGCGCCTGTTGCCGCCGAGCGGAATATAGACATATTCCCGGAACCAGGTGCCGAGCGAGATATGCCATCTCCGCCAGAAATCCGTAATGCTTTGCGCCGTGTACGGTTTGTTGAAGTTTTCGTTGATCCGAAAGCCGAACATCAGTCCAAGGCCGATCGCCATATCGGAATAACCGCTAAAGTCGAAGTAGATCTGGAATGCAAAGGCGATAATGCCAAGCCATGCCGTGAGCACGGGCATCGTATTCAGATGTCCGGCCGAAATCTCATTCCACAGCATGCCGATGTTGTTCGCCAGCAGCACCTTCTTCGCCAGGCCGATCGTGAACCGGCGCACGCCCTCCGCGAACATCTCGTTGTTCACGAATCGCTCGCGCAGCTGCTCCACAATGGTGTTGTAGCGGACGATCGGTCCGGCTACCAGCTGCGGGAACAGGGCGACGAAGGTGGCAAAGTCCAGCCAGTTGCGCTGTGCCTTCGAGGTGCGTCGATAAACGTCAATAATGTAGGACATAGACTGGAACGTATAGAACGAGATGCCGATCGGAAGCGGAAGATCGGTCGGCGGGATGCTTGTGCCGAGCAGCGCGTTCACGTTCCCAATCAGGAAATCGGCATATTTGAAAAATCCGAGCACGCCCAGGTTCACAATAATGGATGCCGTCAGAATCCACTTTCTTGTCGCTTCGCTCTTCTTCTCTCCGTCTAGCAACAAGCCGAAGATATAATCCGTACATGTCGAGAATAGCATGAGCGCAATGTAGATCGGCTCGCCCCAAGCGTAGAAGATCAGGCTTGCGACGAGCAGAATGACATTGCGGATCCGCTTAGGGGAGAGATGATAGACGAGCAATACAGCGGGCAAGAAGATAAATAGAAATAAGAGGCTGCTGAATACCATCTTCTTGTCCGGTTATTACTTCACAAGTGAATTGAATTCGGATACGATATCATCAGCCGATTCCGAAATGACGAACAGCACGTAGTCGCCTTTTTTCACAACTTGAAAGTTTTTGGCGTTCTCGTATTGGTCCTGCAGGTACGTCTCGAATTGCTTCTGCACGTCGGCAGCACGCTTCTTAACCGCTTCTTCCACTGTCGCGACATCTTTGGCATCCTTCACTTTCAGCACGGCTACCTCATTCGTCTTCACGTTCATAAGCGGCGACATAATGGCATAGTCCGCAAGGATCGACGGGTCCAGGTGATACAGATCCTTCACCATGTCGCCTTCGATTGGGGCCAGAGCAGGCTGTTCCACTTTGTTCAAGATCGCATCTACGATTCCTTTGGCGGAATCCGTTTCTGCGCTGCCCGCGCCAGTGCCGGCTCCTTCTTCCTTGCCTTTATCCGCATCTTCTCCCGGAGCGGTCTCTCCGCCCGAATTGGAACCTGCGTTGCTGCCGTCTTGCGACGTATTTGATCCGTTGCCGGCATTGACGTTTTTATCGGTATTGTTTCCGCTGCATGCTGTCAGGGCAACGCCCATAGCTACGACCATCAATAGTTGAAGTACTCTTTTTTTCATGTTATCCATCTCCTTGGTGTGTATCTCGTTTGTTTGTGAACTCACATTGGTACAAACGGTAGGCGTCATAATAATGTTGCACTCCGTATGCTGCTTGGGAATAACTGCTGAATGCCGCTTCATAGTAATGGCGCATCCGGGAGCCCGCGGCAAAAAAATTCGCTCAAATGAAAATAGGTATTCGATTTTCAGAGCAAACGATGATAAAATGCATAAAAGAGCTATTCCACGCGTTAAAGCGACGGCATGTAGGAGGAACGACAAATGGAGTACATCAGTACAAGAGGCAAGGTAGGCAAAATCGGATTCATTGATGCTTTTATGATGGGACTTGCTGATGACGGAGGCTTGCTGGTGCCAAGCGAAATCCCGCAGATTTCTGCGGAGACGCTGAAGGCATGGCAGGAGCTGAGCTATCAGGAGCTTGTCCTGGAGATTTTCTCGTATTTCACAAACAACGAAATTCCGGAAGCGGACCTGAAGGCGATGGTAGAGGCAAGCTACTCTACGTTTCGCGATCCTGAAGTAACGCCGGTGCGCCGCCTTCATGACGGCTTGTACCTGCTGGAGCTGTTCCATGGTCCGACCTTCGCGTTCAAAGATATCGCGCTGCAATTTATGGGCCAGTTCTATTCCTATGTCGCAGCGAAGCAAGGCAAGAAAATTCATATTCTGGGCGCAACCTCCGGAGATACCGGGGCTTCAGCGATCCAAGGGGTACGCGGCAAGGAAGGGATTAAGATCTGCATCCTGCATCCGAACGGCAAAGTGAGCAAGGTGCAGGAGCTTCAGATGACGACGGTACAGGACGACAATGTGCTTAACCTGTCGGTTGAAGGCAACTTCGACGACTGTCAGCGGATGATCAAAGAGCTGTTCGCCGATCTGGACTACAAGTCGGCTAACCATCTTGCAGCCATCAACTCCATTAACTTTGTGCGCATTATGGCGCAGACTGTTTATTACTTCTATGCGTACTTCCAAGTGGCAAAGGCGCAAGGCGGAGAAATTGGCAAGGTAAACTTCAGCGTACCGACAGGCAACTTCGGCGACATCTTCGCTGGTTATCTGGCGAAGCGTATGGGCCTGCCGGTAGGCAAGCTGATTCTGGCGACCAACGAAAACAACATTCTGGAGCGCTTCATTCAGGAAGGCGTCTATATGCCAGGCGATTTCCGTGTGACATATAGCCCGTCTATGGATATTCAAGTAGCAAGCAACTTTGAGCGTTACTTGTATTATGTGCTTGGCGAAGATCCGGAGCAAATTGAGCGACTGATGGCGCAATTCAAGGCGGAAGGAGAAATCTCCATCTCCGAAGAAGCGCTGCGCAAGGTGCAGTCCGAGTTCGCCGCGCATGGCGTACTGGGCCAGGAGTGTCTGGACACGATTACCGATTACAAGACCAAATACGACTATCTGCTTGATCCGCATTCCGCTTGCGGCGTCGCAGCCGTTCAGAAATGTGCGGAGGAAGGCGAGATCAGCATTTCGCTTGCGACAGCCCACCCGGCGAAGTTCGATGAAGCGATCCAACTGTGCGGCATCGAGCAATCCTTTCCGCAAGAGATTTCTTCGTTGTTCGATAAGCCGCAGAAGCAAATTCAGGTGGACGGCAAGCTGGAAGAAATCGTGGAGCAATTGGAGAAGTTCTATAACGCATAATCGCAACAAACTCAATGAAGAGCCGTCGACCTGTACTGGTCGGCGGCTCTTTATGCTGATGTCCTGATCGCCGATTTGGACGGCCGCATCAGACAGATAAGCGAGATGGCTACTGGGATGATGGTGAAGATGACGGACCATGTCTTTAGTGTAAACTCTACAAATTCCGCCGCGCTTTCATATACGGAGATGGAGAGTATGACTGCTGCAATGCCAACGGGGAAGGTTGCTGTCCGGATCGTGCTGATGCCCAGCGTATGGGATACGAGCTCGGAGCATGGCATACAGGCAGACGGTCAGTTTCATGAATTGTGGAAGAAACTGGATGAAATACGGAGGGGTTTGCGGGCAGAGGCTTGTATGTAAACGAAGAAGCTGCCCTGCGATTCGCAAGACAGCTCCCATCAATCCTCCCGTATTTTGGATGGAGACACTTTCTTATGTTTTTTGAACGTTCGGCTGAAATAATAGATATCGTTAAAGCCGGAAGCCGCGGCAACCTCTGATACAGTAAGGGGCGTATTGCGCAGCAGATAATCCGCCTTGTCGAGACGCGCTGCAGTGACGTATTCCGTAACGGTGCGGCCGGTAAGCTCCTTGAACAGCCGGCTGAAGTGGTAGCGGCTTAATCCTGCGATGCCGGACAATTCCTCCACCGTCAGCTCTTCCCGGTAATGCTCGGCGATAAAGCGGAAGACGGGCTCGAAGCGCTCTACATTTTTCATCCGCTCGGCATATTCATCCTTCGTCAGCACGGTGGTGACATGCCCCCGCAGCAGCAGCGCCAACAGGCGGTACAGCTCGGACTTGATGGCCAGCTCGTAGCCGAACTCACGGTTCTCCAGCTCCCGGATGAGATTATGCATGCAGGCAATGGTCACTTGATCCCCTCGAATATGATTGCGCAGCAGCAGCTGGTTCTGGGAGATAGGGGCGATGAATTTGGTTTCCGCCGCGTCTACTGAGCCGCTCTGGAGCAGCGATATATCAGCAATGAGTACGTAATAGACCAGATTCGGCGCTAGACTGAAGCCGTAGTGTAGCTCGTTGCTGTTCACGACAATCAAGTCGCCAGGCTTCGCGTGAATCGTCGTCGAGCCGCATTCAATTAAGGCCTCGCCCGATTCGAAGTAAAGGAATTCCAGATGCTTGTGCCAATGATGGTGGAACAGTACCATTCCTCCCTGGCTATAGCGGGAGCGATGCATTTTAATTGGAAAATGCGGATTGGGCATGCTCATCTGCTCTCGCAGCGATTCATTTTTATTGAGCTTCATAGGTGATGATTCCCTCCAAATAGCACATTTGTACAAACAAACCGCACGCCTTTGCATGGCCTTCGAACCTTTATTCATTATAATACGAAAGTATATACCTTACAAAGGTTGCAGCATCGTGTTCGCTATTATTCTACTAAAGGAGAGATGGGTCATGTCTACTGTCCAAATCGGAGTCATCGGTACCGGTTCAATCTCGTCACTGCATCTTGATGCTTACAAAAACAACAAGGAAGCCAATATTTACGCTGTATGCGATCTGAACGAGGAACGCGCGCGGGTAGCCGCGGAGAAGTACGGCGCAGAGAAAGTATATACGGATTACAGGGAGCTGCTGGCTGATCCTGTCGTTCAGGCGGTAAGCATCTGTACGTGGAACAATACGCATGCGGAGATCAGCATCGCAGCTGTGGAAGCGGGCAAGCATGTGCTGGTCGAGAAGCCGCTTTGCCGGACCGTTGAGGAAGCGCTTAACGTACAACGCGCGGTGGAAGCGTCGGGCAAGATTCTGCAAGTCGGCTTTGTTCGCCGCTATGACACAAATGCACAACTCTTGAAATCGCTTGCGAATGAAGGCGAGTTCGGCGAAATCTATTATGCGAAAGCAACGGCGATTCGCCGCCTCGGCAACCCGGGCGGATGGTTCGCGGATATCGAGCGCTCCGGCGGCGGTCCGCTGATTGATATCGGCGTCCATGTGATCGACCTCTGCTGGTACATGATGGGCCGTCCGAAGCCGGTTTCCGTCAGCGCCAATACGTACCGCAAGCTCGGCAACCGCTCCAACGTGGAGCATCTGTCCTTCTACCAAGCGGCTGATTACGACGCTGCCAAAAATACGATTGAAGATATGGCGAATGCAATGATCCGATTCGAGAACGGAGCATCCCTGCTGGTCGATGCGAGCTTCACGCTGCATGCCAAGAAGGATGAGATGTTCGTTCGCCTGTACGGCGACAAGGGCGGTATGGAGATTGATCCGGAGACGGTGATCGTCACGGAGAAGAACAACACCATTGTGAACATACTGCCGCAGACGGATCATGCGGGCTTCCACTTCCAAAGCGCGTTCCAAAACGAGATCAACCACTTCATCGAAAATGTGCAAAACGGCACGAAGCCGCTCAGTCCGGTAGAGGACGGCGTCGAGATCATGAAGATTCTGTGCGGCATCTACGAGTCAGCGGCTAGCGGCCAAGAGGTGAAGCTATGAAACTCGGCGTCAGCACATACAGCTTGTATAAGGCATTCGCAGCAGGAAAGATTAGCCTGACCGGCATGATCGAGCATATTGCTAGCATCGGGGCGGAGCATGCGGAGATTGTGCCGCTGGGCTTCTCCATGATTGAGAATCCGGAGTTAATTGACGATATTCGCAATGCCGCGAAGCAGCATGGCGTCGAATTGTCCAATTATGCAATCGGGGCGAACTTCGCCGGCCTTGAAGGCGAAGCCTATGAGAAGGAGATTGAACGCGTGAAGCGCGAGGTGGACGTCTGCGCAGCGCTTGGCATCACGCTGATGCGTCACGATGTGGCCTCCTCCCAGGATCTGTCCATCGGCAATTTCCTGTCTCAACTGCCGCGCCTGGCGGATGCATGCCGTGAGATTGCGGATTATGCGAAGCCGCATGGCATTACGACAAGCGTAGAAAATCACGGCTTCTTCATCCAGCACAGCGATCGTGTACAAGCTCTTGTACAAGCGGTCGGACGCGACAACTACCGGACGACGCTGGACGTCGGCAACTTCCTGTGCGCGGATGAGGATTCGGCGACGGCGGTCGCCAATAATGTGAAGCTGGCTTCCATGGTGCATGTGAAGGACTTCTATAAGCGCCCTTCTTACCGTTATCCGGGCGAAGGCTGGTTCAAGTCCTCCTCGGGCAATTGGCTGCGCGGCGCGATCGTCGGCCAAGGGGATATCGACATGCCGCATGTGCTGCGAATCGTGAAGGAAAGTGGTTACGACGGCTACATTTCGATCGAATTTGAAGGCATGGAAGACTGCTTCGAAGGCACGAAGATGGGCTTTAACTATGTAAAGAAGCTTTGGGCTGAAATTTAGCATAGCTAAGCGGGTTCTCTAAGGCGCATAGCTGAAGGGAATAGCATTTTGGAGCAGCATGTTGGATTTGGCATCCATGAAGTGAACTAGGATCCATTAAATCGTGAGGAGTTGATAGATATGGCAGCGCCAATCATAACGAATAAAATCGGTGTTATCGTGGACAGCTTTCATGTAGGCGTGAAGGAAGGTCTGGTGAAGGCGAGCAAGGTCGGTGCGGACGGCGTGCAGATCTACGCGGTGAAAGGCGAGATGGACCCGGCGAACCTCTCTCCGGCGGCGAGGAAGGAATGGAAGTCTTATATCGAATCGCTAGGGTTGGAAATATCGGCCCTTGTAGGCGATCTGGGCGGACATGGCTTCCAGGACCCAGCGCAAAACCGGGAGAAGATCGAGAAGTCCAAGCGCATTATGGAGCTTGGTCTGGAGCTTGGCACTAACATCGTGACGACGCATATCGGCATTGTGCCGGCTGACCGCAACAGCCGCGTGTACGAGACGATGCATGTGGCATGCGAGGAGCTCAGCCGCTTTGCCAGTGAGAACAACGCCTTCTTCGCGATTGAGACAGGGCCGGAGACATCCGCTCACCTGAAGTCGTTCCTGGACGGCCTTGGCACGAAGGGTGTATCTGTCAACTTCGACCCGGCGAACATGGTCATGGTGACGGGTGACGATCCTGTGCAAGGCGTCCACAATCTGAAGGATTATATTGTGCATACGCATGCGAAAGACGGCATTAAGCTCGGCCATATCGACCCGCGCGATGTCTATGGCGATTATGGCTACGAGGTAGAGCTCGACCATGAGAAGATTGCCCAGATGGCGGAGACGGGGTCGGCCTTCCGCGAAGTGCCGCTAGGCGAAGGCGGCGTTGATTGGAACGGATATTTGCAGGCGCTGAACGATATCGGCTACAAAGGCTATCTTACAATCGAGCGCGAGGTAGGCACCAATCCGGAGGTTGATATCCAACTGGCCGTTGATTTCTTGAAGAAGTTCAGAGGGTAATAGAGGAGGAGCGTCTTACAGGCGCTCCTTTATTATTTGCTATAGCGCGAAACAGCTCGAATCCTGTAAGATAGTGTCATGTGATTTTTTCCATTTTCGGGAAGGGGTATTTCGCTTGAATCGATTGTTGACCAGAATGGTGTTGTTTTTCTCGTGCTTGATTATCGCGGCGGTCGCGGTGCTGGGCATTACCATTTACCGCTCGTCGATGAGCCTTGTGGAGAATTCGCTTGGCGCACAGGCACAAATCGTGGCGGAGAGCGCTGCGTCGCTTATTGATAGAGAGAGATATGCGGAATTAACCGTCGAGGCAGGAGAGACGCCCTATTATCAGGAGCTTCGGGCAGAGATGAATGGGCTCAGAGAAACGAATGGTTTGAAATATTTGTATACGCTTGCACAGGGCGAGGAGAACGGCGAGACCTATTATTACTATATGGTAGACGGGGCTCCCCAGGATGTAGCAGCGGATGACTTCTCTCCCTTGGGTACGCGGGAGGAGAATGGCTATGCCGGAATGATCCAGGCTTTTGCAGAGGGCAAGTCAGTCGTAGGCGAGTTGACGAATGATCCCGAATACGGGGCTACAATTACAGCATATGTGCCGCTTATGGATAGCGCAGGCAAGCTGATGGGCATCATGGGAGCGGACTTTGACGCAACTAATGTCTATGCGCTAATGTCCCAGAATACGAAAACAACGCTATGGGTAGCGCTTGGCATCGTACTAGCCGGAATCGCGCTAGTGGTTGCATTGGCCAGTTACTTGACCATACCGCTGAATCAATTGACGAATCAGGTGGCCAAAGTGCGGGAAGGCGATATGACGGTAGACATTGCGATTCATCGCAAGGATGAGATCGGGAATCTGGCGCATACGTTCCAGCAGCTTGTCTCCAATACGAGGTCTGTTATCCGAAGCATGAGAGACAATTCGGAGCGACTGCTCTCCGCGTCGGAGGATGTCTCGCAGCACGCCCGGTCCACGACGGAGGCGAGCCGTCATATTGCTGTGAGCATTCAGGAGGCGTCCGGTGGTGCTCATATTCAGGTGAACCGTGCGGCTGATATGACCAAGGCGGTCGAAGGAATGACCCGAAGCATGCTTCGCATTACCGAGTCGGCATCCATCGTGTCGGATGTGGCTCAGGAGACGAAGGACCACTCTGACAGAGGTCATGCGCTTATTGGTCAAGCGATGTCGGAGATGGAGGCGATCGGTGAAGCGGCGGAAGCGATGCTGGTCGCGACGAAGGAGCTGGAGAGCCGGTCGGATGAGATCGGCGAGATTACGACGATGATGTCCGATATTGCGGAGCAGACGAATCTGCTTGCGCTGAATGCGGCGATTGAGGCTGCACATGCCGGAGAGAATGGGCGAGGCTTTGCGGTGGTGGCAGAGCAGGTGCGCAAGCTTGCGTCGCAGTCCCAAGCGTTCGCGGTTCAAATCGCGGAGCTGATCTCGAAGACGCAGGAGCAGACAGCACGTCTCTCCTCCGGTATGGAGAGCAATGCGGATAAGGTGCATACGGGAATGATCAGCGTGCAGGAGGCGGGCAAAACGTTCGGCTCCATCGTATATGGATTGGAGCAGGTTCATGCACAGCTGCTGGAGGTATCATCGGCGTCGCAGGAAGTGTCGGCGGAATCGGAGGAGGTTGCGGCATCCGTGGAGGAGATGGAGCAAATCTCGCGGCAAGCGGCGCAGCACTTCCAGGGCATTGCGAGCAATTCCACTACGCAGATTGTATCGATGGACGAAGTGGCCGCTTCGGCGGAATCGCTCAAGCTGATGTCTAATGAGCTGACTTCTTTGAATAAGCAATTTATTGTGTAGGCTGAAAAATAATGCCATGCGGTGGCCTCTTGGAGGCCGCTGCAATTTTTTTGCATTTAATTCGGTGTAAAGGTATAGGAATAAGGTGGACTTAAGGTTATAATCGGTAATAGTGTATAATCAAATCAAATGGGCTGACGCGAGCGAATGGTCGCGAGGGGCCAAATCTATTCGTTAAGGAGTATGGATCATGGCAAAAACGCTTATTTTCGGGCACAAAAACCCGGACACCGACACAATTACTTCGGCAATCGCTTACGCGGAGCTGAAGAGCAAGCTTGGCGCGGACGTTGAAGCGGTTCGCCTCGGCGAAGTGAACGGCGAGACGCAATATGCGCTGAACTATTTCGGCATTGCGGCACCGCGCCTGGTAGAGAACGTAGCGGACGAAGTGAAGGACGTTATTCTTGTCGATCATAACGAGCGCCAGCAAAGCGCGAACGACATCGATAAAGTACGTGTGGTTGAAGTCATCGACCATCACCGCATCGCGAACTTTGAGACGGCAGGCCCGCTTTACTTCCGCGCTGAGCCTGTGGGCTGCACAGCTACCATCCTGAACAAGCTGTACAAAGAAAACGGCGTAGCGATCCGCAAGGAAATCGCAGGCCTGATGCTTTCTGCTATTATCTCGGATTCCCTTTTGTTCAAATCCCCGACTTGCACGGAGCAAGATGTTGCGGCAGCTCGTGAGCTGGCAGAGATCGCTGGCGTGGATGCGGATGCTTACGGATTGGACATGCTTAAGGCAGGCGCTGATCTTAGCGACAAAACAATCGAGCAATTGATCTCCCTGGATGCGAAGGAATTCTCCATGGGCAGCTACAAAGTTGAAATTGCTCAAGTAAATGCGGTGGACACGAACGATGTGCTGAATCGCCAAACGGAGCTTGAGAGCGCGCTGAACGGCATCATCGCGGCGAAAGGCCTTGACCTGTTCGTGCTGGTCGTGACGGACATCCTGAACAATGACTCCATCGCGCTGGCGCTTGGAAGCAAAGCGGATGCGGTAGAGAAAGCCTATAACGTATCGCTCGAAAACAACAAAGCACTGCTGAAAGGCGTTGTATCGCGCAAATCGCAGATCGTTCCGGTTCTGACGGAAACGCTGAGCGCGCTGTAAATTTTACACGTAATCTTCGATTATACGAGGCAGTCCAGAGCTTCTTTTATGAAGCTTTGGACTGCCTTTTGCGTTATACTGGTATGTGCCAGTTGATGCAGAGGCAAGATCAGGAGGATATGATATGTTTGAAATTAGAGAATATACAATTGAACGGATGAAAGACCCGTTCGGCATCTTGTCCGGGGAGCGCTTTGAGCTGCTGCTGGAGCTTGACGTTGATGAAGAGGACGAGCTGTATTCGGAAGAAGGCGTAAGGCTGCGGGTTGTCTATGTGAAAGATAACGAGGCTTCGCGTATCGTCAAATATGAATTTCTGAATGGAGCCAAAGGCTCGTATATCGATATGGAAATGACGGAGGAAGAAGAACAATTTGTCGATGCATTCTGCAAGGAGCAGGTTGCTCTACCGATCGAGGACTAGGCTTGCGCCGGAGTTTGTTATGAGCCGCGTCTCTCCTGCATAAAGTTCAAGAAGAGCAACTTTACACCGGGTGTGAAGTGAACCTGATGCATAGGGGGAGATGACTGTGCGGGAACCGTTTCGGAACGAGCCGTTTACCGATTTCACCCAAAGCGATGCTATTGCCGAGTTTCAGGCTGCGCTGCGGACTGTTGAATCCCAGCTTGGCCGCGAGTATCATCTGAAGATTGGCTCTGATTTCGTGGAAACTACGACGAAACGGAAGTCGATCAACCCTGCTGAAATTAAACAGACGATCGGGACGGTCTCGCAAGCCGACGCGGAGCATGCGCATCGAGCTATGCTGGCTGCCGCTGCCGCATTCGAACAATGGAAACGGGTGGATCCGTCGGCAAGGGCGCGCGTGCTGTACAAGGCTGCAGCCATTCTAAGACGCAGAAAACACGAGTTTTCTGCTTGGCTCGTCTTTGAGGCAGGCAAGACCTGGGTGGAGGCGGACGGAGACACGGCGGAAGCGATCGATTTCATGGAATATTACGGGAGAGAGATGGAGCGATTGTCCGAGCGGCAACCGCTTATTCCGCTTTCGGGTGAGGATAACGAGCTCCTCTATATTCCGCTTGGCGTGGGCATCGTGATTCCGCCATGGAATTTCCCGCTGGCGATTATGGCTGGCATGACGATGGCTGCTGTGGCAGCTGGCAATACAGTGGTGCTGAAGCCGGCAAGCCCTACCGCTGTTATTGCGGCGAAGTTCGTGGGGCTGCTGGAGGAGGCAGGCTTGCCCGATGGCGTGGTGAACTATTTGCCCGGTGCGGGAGGAGAGATCGGTGACTTTCTGGTGGAGCATTCGTTAACGAGATTTATCTGTTTCACCGGCTCCAGGGAGGTCGGAGTCCGCATCAATGAGCGAGCGGCCGCTGCCAAAGGAGACCAGCGATGGATCAAGCGTGTCATAGCGGAGATGGGCGGCAAGGACACGATTATCGTCTCCGAAGATGCGGATCTGGATCTGGCTGCGGAAGCGATCACGGCATCTGCCTTCGGCTACTCCGGGCAGAAGTGCTCCGCATGCTCGCGAGCTGTCGTGGAGGAATCGGTCTATGAGGCGGTTTTGGAAAAAGTGGTGGAGCGCACGCAAGCGCTTGTCATGGGGAATCCGGCAGAGTTGTCTACGATGATCGGGCCTGTCATCGACGAGAGGGCCTATATGAATATATTGAAATACATCAGTATCGGAAAATCGGAAGGGACGCTCGTAATTGGCGGGCAGAAGGGGAGCAGCTCCGGTTATTATATTGAACCGACCATCATTAGGGATGTTATGCCTTATGCGCAGATTGCGCAGGAGGAAATATTCGGACCGGTGCTCGCCTTCATCAAGGCCGCGAATTTCGATGCGGCGCTTGATATTGCGAACAATACGGAATATGGTCTGACAGGTGCGGTCATCGCACGGGACCGAGCCAAGCTGGAGCAGGCCCGCGAGCAATTCCATGTCGGCAACCTGTACTTCAACCGCAAATGTACAGGCGCTCTTGTTGGTGTTCATCCCTTCGGCGGCTTCAATATGTCGGGTACCGATTCCAAAGCAGGCGGAAGGGATTACTTGCTGCTGCTGACGCAAGCCAAGGTCATAGCAGAACGATTCTAAAGCTTCAGCTTGATGGATTTCTTCATTAGCGGATACAGCCACTTCACGCCGCTTGGCGTGAGGGTGTCCGCTGCAAGATGGGACAAGTAGCCCAGCATGGCAGTGACAGCTATCCCGTCCAAGCGCAAGTATTGCTCGAGACCGAGGCCAAGCCACCACCATATGGGCAGCATCCAGATCGTATGAGTCATGCCGCGGTGCTTCAGCCATGGCGCGATAATGACAAATACGCCAAGTCCGATCAGCCATAGTTCTTCCATTGTGGTGCCAAGCGATACGAGATACAGCCCGACTGCGCTGACGAGCGCGTTACGGATCGCGCCTTGCTTCATCGTCAGTCCGATAAGCACGGCGGCGAGGCTGCCGCCTGCTGCCAAAGGCGAGATAGGCTTGCCGGTCAACCATAGGTAAAGAATGATGCCCAGATACAGAACACCGCCCCAAAGCGCGAGTTCTCTGATCTTTTTGCTAGCTTTCGTAATTTTGCTGCTTAGGATGCTCGGTCCGTCAAGGTCGGGGCAAAGCGCGGAGAATGCCGCAATGCCGATATACATATGACTTTCCGACAGATCGGACGAATAGAAGGCTGCAGCTCCTGCGCCGACAACCGCTCCGATTGCCAGATGGGTTTTTCCTCTCATGAAACCTCCAGTAGTTGCTTTCTTGATGATAGGCAATAATGACGTCTTTAGTGGGTTGGATATGCATCCAGTGGACAGGGATAGATGGAATGATTCCTGCCGGTATGCTGTAACAATAGAGTTCCGGGGTTTTACAGCCCGTTAGAGATGCTCCTTATTCACCTGCTCGTTGCGGACCATCTGCTCAAGCTTCTCGACGAGCTTGTCGTGGAGGGGATCTCTTTTGCGAAGGCCCCAAAATGATTTTCGTTTCTCTGCTTGCAGCAGTTTTAGCAAATACTGTTTTTCCTTAAGCGTGAACATAATAAGGCCAGCCTCCTCTCGTCGTATCCGTATGTTCGCTCACAGGTTAACCTTGCTTTATTATAGTTGATTCCGGCCTCCGATGAAATGTTCGAGCTGTTCAAGCAGCGTTCTGGTTGCGCTTATAGTGGCAGTCTTGAAAACCTAATGCTATAATGGGGGCATCATTTAGATCAGATGTGGTGGGATGCCGGATGGAAAATGGAATTGCGTCAGCAGCATGCGATGATACATGCGCTGGCACGGAAGCGGATATTGGTACCGTCAAGGAGAAGCTGGTTGACGATTCGACGGCGATAGAATTGGCCGATCTATTCAAGGCGCTCGGCGATCCGACGCGGATACGGATTATTCATGCGCTGCTTCAGTCCGAGCTATGCGTGCATGATTTGACAGAGGTGCTCGGGATGGGGCAATCCGCTATCTCCCATCAGCTGCGGCTCCTTCGCAATATGCGCATCGTGAAGCGCCGCAAGGTCGGCAAGACGGTCTTCTATTCACTCGATGACGATCATGTGGAGCAATTGATTGTACTAACGCTTCAGCACTTGAAGCATGGGTAAGTGAGATTGATATGCAATGAAAAGCGTTCTGGTTGAAGTATGAATACCACGCGTTTCGCCCGTTCCTTCCAAGGAAACGGCGGCGCGTGGTTTTTTGTATGCCTGATGGCAAAGCTGATAGTAGGGTGCTCTTAGGTGAATAGTGAAAAAATCTGTATACATGCTGAGCATTAGACTCGAACCAGGAGCTTTAAAACAACAGTTGCCAAGAGGAAATGTGTAACATATAATACATATGAGCATATGTTCATATAATAACTTAATGTACGGTCACAGGGGAGGAATTCGGTATGAGCACGACAAACTCAAGGGGCGGCTCCAGAAAGGGCAAAGGGGGAGCTGCCCATTCGAAGCACAACCATCACGAGG
This sequence comes from Paenibacillus sp. NPDC057967, assembly GCF_042887015.1. Classification (NCBI taxonomy): domain Bacteria; kingdom Bacillati; phylum Bacillota; class Bacilli; order Caryophanales; family Paenibacillaceae; genus Paenibacillus; species Paenibacillus sp. NPDC057967. The sequence continues at coordinate 244,079 of NZ_JBHVQB010000001.1, read as the reverse complement.
GTCATTCGCATAACCATACGCACGATCAATCACATGCACCTAAGGATTCACATTCGCAGAAGCATGCTCATTCTCACAATCATTCGCATTCGCACAGCCATTCCCATGGGCACGGCCACCATCATCATGGCCCGAACAATAAAGCGGGATTGCTGATTGCGCTTATCATTACAAGTACCATAATGGTTCTGGAATTTGTCGGCGGCCTTGTTACCAATTCCTTGGCGCTGCTTTCGGATTCGGGCCATATGCTGAGCGATGCAGGAGCGCTTGCGCTTAGTCTGATCGCCATGTGGTTTGCGGCCAAGCCTGCTTCGCCCAACAAAACATACGGCTTTTACCGGTTTGAGATACTCGCTGCTTTGTTGAATGGCGTAACCTTGTTCGTTATAGCCGGATTTATCGTAGCGGAAGCGATCGAGCGGTTCCAGGACCCGCCGACTGTCGCCAGCGGCTCCATGATGATTATTGCGAGTATTGGATTGCTCGCCAACCTGGCCAGCGCATGGACCTTGATGCGCAAAGGCGACATACACGGCAATTTGAATGTACGGAGCGCATATTTGCATGTATTGGGTGACGCGCTTGGTTCGGTAGGCGCGATTATAGCAGGGTTGCTGATGATGCTGTTCAATTGGTATATCGCTGATCCAATCATCAGCGTCATTGTCGCTTTGCTCATTCTGAAGAGTGCTTGGGGTATCATCAAATCCACCGTCCATATTCTTATGGAGGGAACGCCGATTACGATTGATGCGGAGAGAGTGAAGGAAGTGCTCCTTGGCATCAGCGGGGTTAAGGATGTTCATGATCTCCATATCTGGACCATTACATCCGGACTGGATTCACTCTCCTGCCATGTGCTGATTGAGGATAGCGCAAGCAGCCAATTGGTATTGCAAGAAGCTGTCCGGCGTATCGAGCAGGAATTCCAAATTCAACACACAACCATCCAGGTAGAAAAATCACATCTCCAGCATGCCGAGTTAAAAGTATAGCTGCTAGTGAACTGATCGAGGGGACAGAAAATAGAAAAGAAAATTGCATAAAAGCAACCTGATGGTATGGCATTTCTGATGACCCGGTATAGCGTTGCCATACACCACTAATCGCGCCAAGCGGATGGAAGCCCGGAAATAGTGTTGCCGAGAAACGTTAAAAGTACGAAAGTACACGAAAAGGAGAACGAGTGTTGCCACACACCACTAAACGCAACAACAGGGGCGCGCATCAGAGAGCACATGCGGAGTAATGGACAAAGAGAAAGGGGCAGTCCAGGTCGATAGCGACTTGGAACTGCCCTTTGTTCATTTCACCAGCCAACCGGCTGCACTCGTCAGACAATCATCAGTCATTATGCGGCTACCTTGTAGCCGCAATCGATTTGGAGCGGTAGATTTGCGAGCCGAGGAGGAAGCAGACGACTCCCCAGATGGCCATGATGCCCATGCCCAGCCAGAAGCTGCTGGATAATACACCGTTCGCATAGATGAGTCCGTCGCGCAGACCGTCTACAAAGTAGGTGAGCGGGAGCATCTTTGGAACGGGCTGCAGCCATTCCGGCAACGACTCCAGAGGGAAAAAGACGCCGCTTAAGAACATCATCAGCATACTGGAAATATTGGCGACGCCCATGTAAGCCTCCATCGTTTTGCTGAAGGAGGAGAACAGATAGCCCATCGCATTGAAGACGAGCGCACCGACGAAAAAGGCGATTGCCAGGCTGGCGAAATTAATATGCAGATTCGCGCCAAAGGCGAACACGCCGATCAGACCTAGAATGACTACCTGTATAATGCCCAGCATTAATCGGACAATCATTCCCGCAAGCCCGAACAGTCCCATCTTGGCAGGCGTCATCCGCAGACGCTTCAGCAGACCGCGCTTGCGCATATCGACCAACTCGACCATGCCGAATAGGCCGCCTTGAGCAAGGGACAAGCCGATCATGCCCGTCATTAGAAAGTCCTGATAATTCGTATCGTCGGATGCCGAGGTGATGGAGTCCATGCTGATCGTGTATGTAGCTGTAGCGCCGACAGCGGCAAGATTCGCCTGCTGGATGAACCGATCCAGAATACCGGATATCGCTTGTGTTGTCGCGCTGCCTTCACGCTCGCGGTTGACGATGAGTCCGACCTCGGATACTCCCTCTGTCTCCGGGAGAACGATTAAGGCGTCAATATCTTTGTTTTCGACCCATTCTCGGCTAATGGGAGTTTCTTCTTTCATCTCAAATACCGGGATTTGCTGCAATTGAGAGAGCAGCATGCCCGAAGAGGCATTAGGTACGGGATCGGCGACGGCAATCGAAGCCTTGAAGCTGCTGCTGGAGCCGCTGCCTCCGAATATAATCATGAATAAGACCATTAGGATAATGGGGAAAAAGATATTCCAAAACCATACCTGCTTCTCCCTGAACATCATTTTCAGCTGTGCGGTGAACATACTGGCGAATTGCTTGGCGGCCATGGCCTTAATCCCTCCATTCCTTGCCGGTGAAGGCGATGAATACATCCTCCAGGCTCATTTCCCGGATTGAGATTTGCTCGACGCGGTAACCGCGGTCTTTTGTAAACCCGAACAATTCATATAGTGTTTCTTCCGGCTTGGTAGTCCATATTTGCAGGGAGTCGCCCTCCAACTGAGTGCGAACGACTGCATCATGCGCGCGCGCTACTTCATCTGCAGCGGCAGCCGCTGCAGCGCCGTCCAGAAAGGACAGCCGCACTTCGCGTTCCTTGGTCAGACTGTCGATTAAGGCGGAAGGCGTGTCGAGCGCCACAATTTTGCCCTGATCGACGATACAGACTCGATCGCTTAGCTTTTCGGCTTCCTCCATATAATGGGTGGTAAGAATCGTCGTTTTGCCGAGCTTCTTCAGCTTGAGGATAATATCCCAAATGTTGCGGCGCGCCTGAGGATCAAGCCCGGTTGTCGGTTCATCAAGAAATATAATCTGCGGGTCGTTCACCATAGCGAGCCCGATTGCCAGCCGCTGCTGTTGGCCGCCGGACAGCTTCTTGACGTGCCGGTTCCGTTGGTCGGTCAGGTTAATCATTTCCATCACTTCAGCGGCAGAACGGGATTTCGGGTAGAAGGTCGCGAACAGCTCCAGGTTTTCCTCAACGGTAAGCAAGTCGAATATGGCGCTGGATTGAGGCTGAACACCGATGTTGTATTTAATTTGCTCGGCATCTCTATCCCAACTCTTGTCTCCGAATTTGATTACGCCGGCATCTGGAGGCAGCAAGCCTTCAATCATTTCCAAAGTGGTCGTTTTGCCAGCGCCGTTCGGTCCGATAATGGTGAAAATCTCTCCGGGCTGGACGGAGAAGCTGATGCTCTCCACGGCCCTGACGTCACCAAATGACTTGCGCAGGTTCTGGACTTCCAATACGGGCATGTCTTCAATCGCTCCTTTGTTCAGCATATTGTGTACTTCTCTTTATTGTAGGGCTGTCATAAAGCTTGCGCCTAGCGTCCAGAGCCTGCTTTTCTCTCGGTCTCTAGACGGATACGGCATGCGAGACAGTAGGAATCCTGCTCGTATCAATGCTATGATTAGGAGTGTTCTGTCATACATATAACAATTTCATGGTCTTCTTAGTGGAAGGAGCAGCAATCATCTATGTGGATCACCTTTTCCGTCTTCGCGGCAATCAGCTTTGGTCTTCGAGGCATTCTCTATCACTGGACCAGCCAGAAGCCGCTTAATCGCAATGCCCTGCTATGCGGTACGTTCGCAATGGGGGCGCTGGTTAATCTCGTTATCTCGCTTGCTATCTCATCAACATGGTCGCTGGCCTGTCTGATCGGTATCCAAATGGGACTGTTCTCTTTTGGCGGCAATGCCAGTATGTTCAAAGGTTTTGCAGTAGGGAAAGCCTCATTGGTGGCGGTGCTCACTTCGCTTCCTTCAGTTGTTGTCGTCATTGTGGCTTTTTTCCTATGGAATGAAAGGCTTCACCTCATGCAACTGATCGCCTTTCTCATTATTGTAGGCGGCGTGCTGCTTGTCCGGTATTCCAATGATTTGTCGTTTAAAGATTTGAAGGGGGCGCAGTGGGGCATATTGGCGACGCTTCTATTCGCATGCAACGACCTGTCCGGCAAATGGTCGACGATGATGGGAGCGGAGCTATATCCCAGCATGTTCATGCTGTTCACCACGGGAGCGATCTGCTTCGGCCTGTGGTGGCTGAAGGACCGCCGGACGGAAGCGACGGCGGCGAAAGCACAGATTGCTGCAGCGTCCGCCATGCCCGTTGTTCATGCGAATGCAGGCATGGCTGCTCCGACCAAAGTCAATCGTTGGAGCGATAGACGGACGTTCCTGATCGGCATGGCGGTTGGCACGACGAATACGCTTGGCATGATGCTCATTATTACGGCATTCGGATTAGGCAAGGCGGGCCTGGTATCGGCTGTTGTGGCTCTAAATGTGCTCATTGTGCTTTTATATACCCGATTTATCGTCAAAGATAAGTTTACACGCACCGAAGTTGCTGGCATTGTGTTGTCATTCCTCGGCATTCTTCTGATGCGATTATTCGGCGCTTGATTTAAGCCAAAGCTGAAAAATTGAAACCGGCCTCTTAATCTGTATAATTAAACTATTGAATAGTTTACAACTAAAGTTTTGTAGGGAGATGAGCCGGAAGCATGTTGAAGCTGTTTCGTTTTCTAAAGCCCTATCGCATGGTCATTGTACTGGTCATGGCGCTCATCCTGCTGCAGTCGCTTGCGGAGCTGTACCTGCCGACTTTGATGGCGGATATCGTCAATCTCGGCGTGGTAGAAGGGGATACCGCCTACATCTGGCGTATGGGCGGCTATATGATGGGAGTGACGATCATCGGTACGGTCGTCTCGGTGTTGGCGAGCCTTTATGCATCGCGCATTTCATCGGGATTTGGCCGTATTGTCAGGGGGAAAGTGTTCTCCCATGTCGAGAAGTTCTCTATGCATGAGTTCGACAAGATCGGGACGGCGTCGCTTATTACGCGCACGACCAATGACATTAATCAGGTGCAGCAAGTGTTGATGATGATGCTCCGCTTGATGGTCACGGCTCCAATGATGTGTATTGGCGGCATTATTATGGCACTGTACAAGGATGCACAGCTGACGCTGGTGCTGCTCGTCGCCCTGCCGGTGCTGGCAGGCGCAATCTGGCTCATTGTGGCTAAGGGCCTGCCGTATTTCAAGGCGATCCAGAAGAAGCTCGATCGGCTTAATCTGGTGCTGCGCGAAGGCTTGACGGGCATTCGCGTTATCCGTTCCTTCAACCGTACGGAGCATGAGAGGGGCCGATTCGAGGACGCGAACCGCGATCTGATGAATACCGCAGTAAAGGTGAATCAGATTATGGCGGTCATGATGCCGGTCATGATGCTTATTATGAATCTGTCGACGATTGCGATCGTCTGGTTCGGCGGCTGGCGTATCGATAGCGGCGCCATGGGTGTGGGCGATCTTATGGCATTCATTCAATATGCGATGCAAATCATGTTCTCCCTTCTGATGTTCTCCATGATGTTCGTTATGGTGCCGAGAGCATCCGCATCCGCTGTCCGGATCGGTGAAGTGCTAGACTTACAGCCGTCCGTGACTGACGCAAGCAGAGCTGTAACAGCCCCTCGTCATTCCTCGGGCGTAGTGGAATTCGACAACGTCTCGTTCAGCTACCCGGGAGCGGAGCGTTCGGCGCTGTCGGATATCAGCTTTCGCGCATTGCCAGGCGAAGTAACGGCCATTATTGGCGGGACGGGCTCGGGCAAGAGTACGCTGATTCATCTCATTCCGAGATTTTTTGATGCGGCAGCGGGTTCGGTTCGAATTGGGGGGACGGACGTTAAGAGCTTGTCTCAGGACCAGTTAAGGAAGCATATCGCTCTCGTACCGCAGAAGGCAGTCTTGTTCTCCGGTTCAGTGCAGGACAATATTCGCTACGGCAAAGAGGATGCAACGGATGAGGAAATCCGCCAAGCTGCGGAGACGGCGCAGGCGCTTGAATTTGTGGAGTCGATGCCGGAGGGCTTCGACTCCATCCTCGCGCAGGGCGGGACGAATCTGTCCGGCGGGCAAAAGCAGCGCTTGTCCATCGCTCGTGCTCTGGTGCGCAAGCCAAGCATCTATCTGTTCGATGACAGCTTCTCTGCGCTCGATTACAAGACCGATGCCAAGCTGCGGGCGGCGCTTAAGGAAGTCACGACAGATGCGGCTGTCCTGATCGTCGCCCAGCGGGTCAGCACGGTCATGGATGCCGACCGGATTATCGTCCTTGACGAAGGCCGGATTACAGGCAGCGGCACTCACCGGGAGCTGATGGAGAGCAGCGAGGTATACCGCGAGATCGTGGCATCGCAGCTGTCAGAGGAGGAGAGCGCATGAGCGAGCATAAGCAGAATAAAGGCGGCTCCGGTGGCGGACCGAAGCCGATGGGATTCGGTCCCGGCGGCCCCGGTATGATGCCCGGCCAGAAGCCCAAGCAGTTCAAGACGTCATTCAAGCGGCTGGCGGGATATCTGAAGCCTTTCCGGCTGCAGCTGATTCTCGTTTTGTCCGCCGCTATCCTCAGTACGGTCTTCTCGATATTCAGTCCGAAAATATTGGGTCAAGCGACCGATGAGCTGTTCAACGGGCTAATGGACAAGATGAAAGGGGTTCCGGGAGCGGAGATTAATTTTGAGACCATCGCCTTCATCCTGGCTCTATTGGCGGGACTTTACGTCGTCAGCGCGATCTTTGCTTTTTTCCAGCAATATCTGATGGCTGGCGTGGCTCAAAAGGTGGTATACCGGCTGCGGAATGAAGTGAACGGGAAGCTGGGAAGGCTTCCGCTCAAGTTTTTTGATGCCCGGTCGAACGGAGATATATTAAGCCGCGTCGTCAATGACGTAGACAACATTAGCAACACTCTTCAGCAGAGCTTGACGCAAATTATTACTTCTGTCGTGACGCTGGTCGGCGTTATCATTATGATGCTGACGATCAGTCCCCTGCTGACGCTTATTCTGGTGCTGACCCTGCCGCTCAGCTTTATCGTGATTGCGATGGTAGCCAAGCGCTCGCAGGTCTATTTCAAGAGCCAGCAGGCTGAGCTCGGCGAGCTCAACGGTCACGTAGAAGAAATGTATACGGGCCATACGATCGTGAAAGCGTTCGGCCGCGAGCGCCAATCGATCGAGCAATTTGAAAGCATTAATGATCGTCTCTATCAATCAAGCTGGCGCGCGCAGTTCATATCCGGCATCATTATGCCGCTTATGAATCTGATCGGCAATATCGGTTATGTGTTCATCTGTGTAGTCGGCGGTATTCTGGTGACGCGCCAGACGATTACGGTCGGCGATATTCAGGCGTTCATCCAGTATGCCCGCCAGTTCACGATGCCGATTACGCAGACGGCGAATATCGCGAACATCATTCAATCGACGATCGCTTCCGCCGAGCGCGTCTTCGAGCTCCTCGACGAAGAGGAGGAGTTGCCGGAGCCGGCCAAACCTGTCGTATTGTCTTCTCCAAAAGGCGATGTAGCATTCCGAGGCGTTCAGTTCGGCTACAAGGAAGACGCTTTGCTAATCGAGAACATGGATATTGCCGTTAGGAGCGGCCAGACGGTCGCTATTGTGGGTCCGACTGGCGCCGGCAAGACGACGCTTGTCAACCTGCTGATGCGCTTCTATGAATTGAATGGCGGCGAAATCACGATTGATGGGCGGAATATACGCGAGATGGAGCGGGGCAGTCTCCGCAGCTTGTTCGGGATGGTGCTTCAGGATACGTGGTTGTTCAACGGCACGATCAGGGACAACATTGCGTACGGACGCGCTTCGGCTACAGAATCCGAGGTTGTCGATGCGGCAATGGCCGCCCATGCCGACCACTTCATCCGCACGCTGCCGGACGGTTACGATACCGTGCTGAATGAGGAAGCCTCCAATATATCACAAGGACAGAAGCAGCTTCTGACGATTGCGCGGGCGATCCTGGCAGATCCTCCGATTCTCATTCTGGATGAGGCGACCAGCAGCGTTGATACGCGTACAGAGCTGCAAATCCAGCAAGCGATGCAGCATCTAATGGCGGGACGGACCAGCTTCGTCATCGCCCACAGGCTGTCGACGATTCGCGACGCCGATCTCATTCTGGTGATGAACAAAGGTTCTGTCATCGAACAGGGCACGCATGAATCGCTGCTGTCGCAAGGCGGCTTTTATGCCGACCTGTACAACAGTCAGTTCACAGCGACAATCAAGTTAACCGCAGGTTAATCGAATAGAAACGGGAGGCCATCTTGGCTGGCGGCATGATGCCGCTTGCTTAAGATGGCCTCTTTGCGTCTAGTCGTAGCGGCGCAGCTTTTGCTATTGCACTGTAAGCCAGAGCAGATATTGCACATGATGAGTCGTACTCCATCCGTCATGATTGACGTTACACTAATTGTTCCAGAGCGGCGATAATGCCCTTGCATCACCCATACTTCTAATTAGCAGGTCGGTTTTAAAAGGAGAAGCTGATTCGGTTGGTTCGTTTATATTTGCGGCCCGCAAGCGGACTTTCGGAAAATAACAATTGACCACAAAATCACGAGATTGTTATCGTTATGTACAACCCGAGCCTCCTGTTATTCGTAATCTGGCGAACGCACAATATGGATGGTCATATCTGATATTAAGAACCAGTAAAAACAATGGGGAGTAAATAAGTCGAAATTGGAGAATTTACTAACATTAATTTTTAAATTATTCAAAACAGGAGCTATAAATCCGATAAATATACAGATCATTCCTGTTTTAAATTAATAATTTATGAATTAATAAGGAAAGGAGCATGTTAAGGGATTCATGTTTAAGGAAGTGGAGAATGAGCTGGAACTGGCTATGTTTAACGGCATATGGACAACCGTATGGAGAGAAAAAGGCTATGATTTGGAATTTGCGGATCACGTTCTGGACAGGTATCTGATTCTGACAACAGAAGGATACGGAGGAGGTACGGCTGAAATTAAACCGTACGACATCGCTCTAAGTCCCATTAATGAAGTCGCGCCTTTCCATGACCATCCAAAGGTGCAATCAGCAGCTGGAGCAGTGGCGGAGATTGACAAGATCGCATTGCTGAAGATGTGCAGAAGCAAAGGAACGATGCTGTCGGACATCCTGTCGGCAGCCGTATACTGTGCAGAGAAGAGAGGGATGAAATATTTCGTCTCCTTGCTGGAGCCGGTTTTTCTTCGTGCGCTTAGAATTACATTTAAGGTGCCGCTAGAGAAAGTAGGAGAGAAAGTATTTTATAAAGGCGACCATGTCATTCCTGTATTGTTTCATATGGAGGAAATATACCGCCATAAGGAAAATTATGATTGGCTAAGTTATCCTACGCTATTAACTTTTGAGGAACGGGTGAATGTTAGATGATTGAGGGGTTAACGGAGTTGGACAAGAGGAACAGGCTCCTGGTCAAAGTCGTATGGGGATTGCTCGGACTTGGCATATTGACCGACATCGTCATAGGTTTGAGCTTGGAGCTAATTTTGTTGCTTGCAGGTGTAGGCGCAGTGCTGTGCGGCGCGGCTACGCTTATGACTTATAAGAGGATTGGCAGCCAGTATGTAAAATATTTAGTGCCTTGTAATTTGACAATCATCGTAACGCTGCTTATCGTATCCGATCCTGCACCGATCGTGAGCACGTATTTTCTTGTATACGTCAACTTGGCGATTATGACACTTTATTCGGATTATAAACCGATTATTTTCACCGGAATTCTAGGGGCGGGGTTAAGTACATATTTGTTCATCGTTCCTGAATATCAGGAGCGTCTATTCCCGGGAGAGTCGCTGGCTTATCTCTATTTGTATTTGGCTTTCGCAACGATCGGTCTTGCTTTCTCTGCACACTTCAGCCAGCGTCTGCAACGGGAAGTGACGGAGCGCCAGCGTGAAGCGCTGACGTCGAAGGAGCTTGCCGAGGAACTTCTTGTACAGCTGCGCAATTCTATCGGTGTGCTTACGGAATTCAGCCGCGAGCAGCAGGAGCATGCGCATTCTACCGGTGTGATTTCCCGCGAAGTAACAGGCACCTTCGGTGAAATGACAACGGCTATCGAAAAGCAGACGGGAAGCGTGCTTACTATTAATGACTCCGCGCAGCAGATCGAACAGGGCATCCGGCGTATGCTGGAAGGCGCGACGCTACTTCGCACTTATTCGAAGGAAAATGTTCATCTTGCCGAAGAAAACAAGGAGCAGATGGATGTTCTGGCAACAGAGATGGAAGAGCTTCGCAGCATGATTGCGGGAACCGTCGCCATGATGCAATCGCTCCAGCACCAGAACGAGCAGGTCACAAGCATCGTAGACACGATCAGCGATATTGCGGAGCAGACGAATTTGCTGGCGCTGAATGCTGCAATTGAGGCGGCCAGAGCGGGAGAGCACGGCAGAGGTTTTGCGGTTGTTTCCGGTGAGGTGCGCAAGCTGGCGGATCACTCTCGAAGATCGACCAATGAGATCAGCGGCATTCTCTCCTCCATCCGCAAGCAGATCAATGATGTGTATATGCATGTGGAGCAGGAACAGACGACGGTTATCAAGAGCAGTGAAGTGACGCGCCAGGCGCGCGAGCTGTTCGAAGGTATGAACGATAATGCAAAACGTACGGGTGAGCAGGCGATGCATGTCGGTGAATTTGCCGAAAAGCTGAACGAGCGGTACGGAACGATGGCGCAGGAAATCAACAGCATCGCGGCGACGACGCAGCAGAACATGGCTTCGGTCGAGGAAGTGATGGCGAGTATGGAGACACAGCATATCAAGATTGCCAAGATGGTGCAGGAATATATCCGGTTGGACGAGCTGGTGTCCGGCCTGAAGCATCTGTCTGAAGGTAATCCATCGCGTTAAACGAAGGACCAGTTCCTGACCAATTTGTTGATAATGAATAGTGGCGATGCAAGATAAAGCCTATAAATTAAACTAAAACAATCGGTTTTATGGGTTATATAAAAGCATGGACCATTCCAATGGAGATGTATGTTATTTTTGCTTAGATGAATGTGCAGCGCGCACCATCTGGCAAGGAGGATATGCATCTTTTTTGTTGTCGCAGCGACTGGTTCATGCAGAGTAAGAGCGCCATCGGATGTTGCATTTATCGAGCTAGCAGGAGTTTGGGCTCACGGTACAGTCATTTAGTTTCAGTATACATACATATTGTGAGAGGATGATGGGGATGGGACGTACGGTGGAAGTGAATGACGTATGGTTGAAACGAATTATCGGACAGGTGCAAGGGCTGGCTTATGGCACGATGCAGATTACGGTTCATGACGGACAGATCGTACAAATTGACCGGACAGAGCGGAGTCGATTCGATGTTCTGAAATTGAAAGAGGGCGCTCAGAGGAAGAGGTAGACAGGAGGGGAACGAGTGTTAAGGAATATAGGTTAATCGTGCTGGGGACATAGGCGAATCAAGGTTTATTAGGCAGGATCTTGTCTGCATGTGTGACAACTGCTCCTTTACGAGAGAGCTGGTCGGGTTTAGAATAAGAACCAGCATATTATTTGCGTAACTTCAATCGGAAAGTAGCAGGATTCAGCCATGAGCATTTTTTTACACATCTTAGTGACAAACGTGTTGCCAATGGGGATCATGGTCGCGCTTGGTATGGTGTTGCAGCGGGCTTTTTCATTGGATATCAAGACGCTTTCGAAGCTTAATTTCTATTTGTTTTCACCTGCTATTATGTTCGATCTTATCTATCGGACGGCTATTTCGGTTAGTGTAATTGGCCAGGTGATGCTGTTTTTCGTCATCTTTATGGCTGGGCAGTACCTATTGGTAGAGACCGTTGTTCGGGCAAGGGCATATGAGCCCAGTATGAAAAGTGCAATGCGCAACAGCGTATTGTTCTATAATAGCGCCAACTATGGTGTGCCGCTGAACCAATTGGCTTTCGCGGGCAGCAAGGAGACGCTGGCGATCCAGGTGCTGATCATGATGACGCAATCGCTGGTGCCTAATACATATGGGGTCTACAGCGTCAATGCTCATAAGACGGATATGCGGCAGGTATGGAAGACCATTCTGTCGATGCCAGTCATTTATGTCATACCGCTCGCCTTTCTGCTGCGAGGCTTTGACGTACCTATTCCTCAGCCGATTGCGACGCCAATCGGTTACTTGGCCGATGCCTTTATCGGAACGGCGCTCATTACGCTTGGCGTTCAGCTTGGCAGCATGAAGTGGCGGATTAGCCGCCCGCATATGATCGATGTCGGCTTGTCCGGTTTTCTCAGGCTTTTCGCGGGACCGGCTCTTGCGTGGCTGATCGTATGGCTCATGGGATTGGACAAGCTGACGGCTGCCGCTCTAATCGTCTCCTCTGCAGTGCCGACCTCACTTAGCAGCGTACTGCTCGCGGTGGAGTTCGACAATGAGAAGGAATTTGCATCCCAAACGGTATTTGTGTCCACCCTCATCAGCATCTTCACGGTTACAGCGGTCATCTTCTTCCTGCGGATTGAGGGATAGCTGCTAAGCCGAGAAAATCGGCTTGGAAGAGCCTGCGGCGTCCGAAACGAAGCTCTAAGCCGAGAAACTCGGCTTAAGAGCTTCTCTCATAGACACATCCAAACAGTACGTATCTTACCGGATAGGTGCTGTTTTTTTCGCCTTCTTGTAAGGACAGTCGTACCATCAAATGTGTCGTTCAACTGTAATATTGCAAGTTAACGATATATCGTATAGAATATCGATAAGACAATACGATATATCGTAAAAGGATGATGTACGTGACGGAAAAGAGATGGAATGAAAACGAGCAACTGTTTTTACACCGTGAAGACGGCAGAGAGTGGAGCTCATCCGGCAGAAGGTTTTTTTCGAGAGGCGGTGTGAAATACGCGCTGCTGGAACTGTTGATGATTGAGCCTATGCATGGTTATCAAATGATCAAACATTTGGAGGAGCAATCAGCGGGCACGTATAAACCGTCAGCAGGCACCATATATCCAACGCTCCAGCAGTTAAGCGATCAAGGACTTGTCTCCTCCAAGAAGGAGGCGGGGAAAAAGATATTTGAAATAACGGAAGACGGAAGATCGTTCCTGCAACAGGAACGTGAAGAGCGTATGGACGCATCTGCGGACAATGATCATCGTCTAAGAACGTTCCCTCATCCCTCATCGGATGATGAGCAATGTTCAGAAACAACAACCAGCCCTGCATCCACAGAAGATGAATGGTCCAGGCGTGGCCGAGGGGGTGGTCGCTATAACCGTGGCGGAGACGTGCATTATCCGCGGGGAAGGCACCATGATTATGCCGGACACGGCAGGCACGACAGGCGCGGATTCGAGCGGGGAGATCGCGGTTACGTGGCTTCGGAATTTTCGCGGGGTGAGCATGATGTGGAGCAAGGCAAAGGCCGCAATCGCAGGCTGACTCCCGCCGGGAAAGAGCTGTTTCATCAGCTGAAGGCGGCAGAGCGGGCGGCGATGGGCGATCAGGCTAAAGCGGAACGGCTTCGCGAGATATTGAGCGAATTAAGGGACGCTTTACGCGGACTGACGGAGGGCAAGTGAGCATGATGGGAGAAAAAGGTTACCAAAGTCCTGCCAGAGGAGGCATGGTGGCTCGTAAGTTCGGCACTGGGGAAAAGGTAAAACCGGCGAGCATTTTTGCGATGTTTATGCGGGTTTTCGAGCATGCCCGCACGGAATGGAAGGCGCTAGTTACCGCACTGACATGCATCATACTCATATCGCTGCTTGAGTTCGTCGTGCCGCAGCTGACCAAATATACGATTGATACAGTCATTGATCAGAAGCTGTTCAGCCAATTGTTTTATATCGGTGCCGGTATTATCGTAGCGGCGATCTCGCTCGGCATTCTGCGTTACTTGAGCACATCGGTTATGGCTGCAATTGGTCAAAAAGTGCTGTACCGTCTGCGCAACGATCTGTATCGGCATTTGCAGAAGCTGGATGTGGCCTACTATGACCGCAATCGGACCGGCGATCTCATGTCGAGAGTAACGAATGATGTCAGCGTGCTGCAGCAGCTGATTTCATCTAGCATGATGCAATTGTTTACAGACGTATTTACCTTTACCGCTATTGCCGTCTATATGATGTTGATCGATTGGAAGCTAACCTTAATGCTGCTTGCGACGTTTCCATTCATGATTATGACGACCCGCGTATTCGGCAAGCGCATCCGTTCGTCGTTCCGCAAGGTTCAGGAGTCGCTCGCGGATGTAAGCGATCACCTCCAAAATACGCTGACGGGCATTCGCATGATCAAATCCTTCACGGCCGAAGACTATGAGTCGGAGCGTTTCTCCCAGCGGACAAAGCGCAATATGGATGCGAACGTGCAAGTGACCCGCTTGCGTGCGGCATATGAGCCTATCATTGATTTTATTAATTTTGTAGGCCTCGCTATCGTGCTCGTATTCGGCGCGTGGCTGGCGATGAAAGGATCGATGACTGTCGGTACGATCGTTGCTTTTATTGCGTATCTTCGTCTGCTGCAAAACCCGATTCGCCATTTCAGCCGTATTCTCAATTCCATTCAGCAAGCGGCTGCCGCATATGAACGTATCGTTGAAGTTATGAACACGGAGCCGGAGATTACAGACAAACCCGGCGCAGTCGTGCTGCCTTCCATGAAAGGCCATATTCAGTTCCATGATGTGACCTTTTCCTATTCGGGCAACCGGGAGGACGAGGTGCTGAGCGGCTTCGATTTGGAGCTGAAGCCGGGCGAAGTGACAGCACTGGTAGGCTCATCCGGTTCGGGCAAAACGACGATCGCTCATCTGATCACCAGATTCTATGAGGTAGGCGAGGGGAGTATTACGATCGACGGACACGATGTACGCGATGTGTCGCTGGACTCCTTAAGGGAGCAGATCGGTATCGTCACGCAGGATATCGTACTGTTCAACGGATCGATAGGAGAAAATATCCGCTACGGCAATCAGAATGCGACGGAAGAAGCGGTAATGGCTGCTGCCAGGGCTGCCCATGCTGCTGAATTTATCGAGAGCTTCAAGGATGGCTACGATACGCAAATAGGCGAACGAGGCGTGAAGTTGTCCGGCGGCCAGAAGCAGCGACTGTCTATTGCGAGAGCTCTGCTAAAAAATCCGAAAATGATTATTTTAGACGAAGCAACAGCCTCCCTGGATACGGAATCGGAGCAAATGATCCAGACCGCACTGGCGGAGCTGCTCCGAGATCGAACATGCCTCGTCATTGCCCATCGTCTGTCCACCATTCAGCAAGCCGACAGGATCTATGTGCTGGAGAACGGTCGCATTGAGGAGCATGGTACCCATGCCTCTCTGCTGGAGAGAGGTGGCAGATACAGCGAGCTCTATGACATGCAGTTCCCGGTAGCGAATACGCCATAATCATTTCTCTTTAATGTAGGAAATAGAGGCTTTCAGACCATGCGAATAGGCAGGCTGGGAGTCTCTTTTTTATGCAATGACAGTATCGTAGGATCAAACCCGTTAGCCTGTTAGCTCTCAGGCACTAACGAACGTATTGTGATTAGCTCCTGAAAGAAGGAAAATGACACACAAATATGGCGCAGGGAAGACGAATGTAAAAGCGGCGTTCAAAAAGCGAAAAAGAAGTCATTATAAATTGATAATTATGGACGATTTTTTATACTTATGGAAGATTTCCTGTTAGTGTATTTATGCTAATAAGTTGCTATAAAATCACTTGTACTCCCAAGTATGGAAGGGTAGAATGGTAGGAAAAGGTTAATGTAAACGTTTTTAACGAGAGATGGAGGCGAAAGCGATGGAGCCAGCATCATCGGACATCATTGCAGCTAGCGGTATCAAACGAACTTTCGGGAGAGGCTCAGGAGCTGTTCATGTGCTAAAGGGTGTCAATCTGCATATTCCCTCAGGGAGTCTTATCGCATTTAAAGGGAGATCGGGCTCTGGCAAAACAACGCTGATCAATCTGCTAAGCGCACTGGACCGTCCAAGCGACGGCTCGATATTGTTCGAGGGAAAGGAGCTGTCTTCTCTATCGAATCGGGAACGGGATACTATTAGGCGTACGAGAATGGGGCTAATCTTTCAATCGTTTGCACTAATTCCCTTAATGTCGGCTTATGAAAACGTAGAATTTGTCCTCCGGGTATCGGGTTATCCTGCGTCGGAGAGGAAGTCGGCTGCCATAGCGGCGCTAGACCATGTGGGTCTGACCCCACGGATGCACCATCGCCCATTCGAGATGTCGGGGGGCGAGCAGCAGCGGACAGCTATTGCCCGGGCTATTGCGCATAAGCCAAGCCTGCTTCTGGCAGATGAGCCGACAGCCGAGCTCGACAGCCGAACAGGGCTGCAAATTATGAAAGTATTCCGCAGCCTGGTGGAGACAGCGGGGATGACGATCATCATGACCACCCACGATCCCGCTATTATGGAGATTGTTGATCATGTGTATGAATTGGAGGATGGACAAATTGTGGTTCCGACTTAAATCCAAAGCATTCCTAGCACTTATAATCGTAATCGCGTTATCCGGCTGTTCGCTGCTTCCGGCGGAGGAGGAGCCGCTTAAGCCGCCGCTTGTTAAACCGCCGCAAGAGAACTACCGTACGACACCTGTCGTAAAGGGAGCGATCGCTCAAGAAGTAAAGGGCAACGGCACGCTGGAATCCTATTTCTCCGACGCCGTTGAATTTACAGCCGAAGGCGGCCGCGTCAAGGAAGTGTTCGTCAGGGCCGGGGACGATGTGAAGAAGGGCGATCCGCTTGTCCAGTTGGACGTGGGCGATATGGATGTCAATTTGCGTACGCTTGAGATGAATATGCTCGTATCCCGGAAGAAGCTTAGGGAAGCTAAGCTTGCGGAGGACGAAGAAGGACTGCGCATTGCGCAGCTGCAATACGAGATTGACCAAATCAAATATAACCGGCTGCAAGAGTCGTATAGTAACAAGCAACTGGTTGCGACAATGAACGGAAGGGTTACATTTGTCGCGCCGATCGTGGAAGGCGATGTCGTCAAGCCTTACGAGACCATCGTCATGATATCCGATCCTTCCAAGCTGCGCGTATCATTCCAGATCGATACGTCTTCCGATGCGATGAAGGTCACTGTGGGCTTCAACGCTTCGTTGAAATTCGGAACGGAGCTTGTTGAGGGCAAAGTTACGCAGACGCCGAGCAGCGCGCCGCAGACAGATGATGAGATTCTGCGATCCCGTTATAGCACGCATGTGTATGTCGAGACAGACGCGCTCCCGGAGTCGGCTACCATCGGCACGAAATCGGATGTGACGATTCGTCTTCAGGAGAAGGAAGGCGTGCTGCTCATACCTCGCAGCGGCTTGCGCAATTACTTGGGCCGTACCTTCGTACGCATTCTGGAAGAAGGGGACAAAATACGCGAGGTCGATGTCGAGCAGGGAATTGTGGGTTCGACCGAAGTAGAAATTACGAAGGGTCTTGAGGAAGGCCAGTTGATCGTGCTCCAGTAATAGATAGGAATGATGCGCGGGACGACGGACTCGTTCAGCTGTTTGTTGTAATGCCTTTGGACCTGGGAGGTTAATTGCATGGCTTTGTTTGTTATGATTATCCGCAAAATGGTACAGAACAAATGGCTTGTTTTCAGCTTGCTCATCGGCATTCTCATGTCCGTGGCGCTTGTCAGCAGCATGCCGATCTATTCGGAAGGCATATTGTCTCGCATGCTCAAGAAGGATTTGGAGCGCTGGCAGGAAGTGTCCAATCAATACCCGGGCGCCGTCTATTCCACGATGAGCTTCACAGACAAGCCGGATCGCTTCAACGGGATGTTCGAGCGCTACGACACCTTCATCAAGACGGAAGGGGCGCCTGGCTTCCAGCTCCCTGTGCAGGAATTGGTGAACGATGTGGCGTCTACCTCGCTCCGGATGAAGCGGGCGGATGATCCCGAGGAGATCACCGACCGGAATTCGCAGGCGGTCACGGTCAAAGGATTCAGCGATCTGGAGAAGCATATTAAGCTGAAGGACGGCAAGATGCCTTCGGCAACCCCCGTTGACGGCGTATACGAGGTGCTGGTAACTGAGCGTGCGCTCGTTCAGTTCAAGACGGTGCTGAATACCGAGTTCATGGTACATAGCGACAAGATGCCGGCTCCTGTCAAGTTCAAGCCCGTTGGCGTCTTCGAGAAGCTGGAGGACGATGATCCTTACTTCCGCTACGGCAACCTGAGCGATATGAGCACCAGCTTGATTCTACCGTTCGAGACGGGCAAGCAGCTTATGCTGCGTGACCAGAGCATACCGATTACGAGCGCCGGCTGGTATCTCGTTATGGATTATACCAAAATGGAGTTTATGCATGTAAACGCCTATCTGGACACGTATGAAAAGATGCGTCAGGCGCTTCTGCGAAACGTCTCGCTTTATCAGATGAAGGTGGACGCGGTCGCGCATGATACGATCGATTATTACCTGTACCGGGCTGCTAATTTGAATTTGCTCATGTGGGCGCTGAACGTCCCTGTACTTATCATGCTAGCATTCTATATGTTCATGGTATCCAACCTGATCGCGAGCAGGCAGAAGAGCGAAATCGCCGTCCTGCGAAGCCGGGGCGCAGCAAGATGGCAGGTCATTGCGGCTTACTTCGTAGAGGGGCTTATGTTATGCGGCATTGCGCTTCTGGTCGGCCCGTTCCTGGGAGGAGGGCTCACCCGAATATTGGGGGCGTCCAACGGCTTTATGGAGTTTGTTCAGCGTGTTAATCTGCCGATCCGGATTACGGAACAATCCTACTTGTACGGCGCTATTGCAGCAGGGGCATGTCTGATTATTATCCTTATTCCCATTATTCTTGCGACACGGGTCTCCATTGTCGATCATAAGCAGCAGATGGCAAGGCTTGTGAAGACGCCGATCTGGCATAAGCTGTTTCTGGATGTGATCGCACTGGGACTTGCGATATATGGTCTGTATACCTTCAAGACCCGGTTGAAGGACTTGCAATCGCTGGGACTCAGCACCACGGATCTGAATATTGATCCGCTTCAATTCATTGTGCCTGCCTTGTTCATAATGGGCAGCGGCTTACTGCTATTGCGACTGTACCCATGGGTGCTTAGGCTGGTTTACTGGATCGGCAAGAAATGGTGGCCTCCGTCGATCTATGCCACTTTGATTCAGGTAGGCCGCTCCAGCAGCCAATATCAATTTCTGATGATCTTCTTGATCATGACGATTGCAACGGGCGTATTCAGCGCTTCAGCGGCAAGAACAATCAACTTGAACTCCGAGGATCGGATTCAATATGGCAACGGGGCAGATATGGTACTGAACGTGAACTGGATCAATGACGCGCCGCCTCCTCCGACGATTGGCGGCGGTCCGGGTGGCGGCGGAGATACCGCCTCGGTGCCTAAGCGCGTCAACTACCTGGAGCCGCCATTCGAGCCGTTCCTGAATTTGCCTGGAGTGGAGCATGGAGCGAAGGTATTTACAAAAGAAAAGGCTTTTTATACGTTCAACAAAGATACGGCTGAAGTGACGCTAATGGGAATCGAGACGGATCAATTCGGCATGACCACCTGGTTCCGTGACTCACTGATGGATTATCCGCTTAATGATTATTTGAATCTGATGGCGGCTGAATCGGACGCGGTCCTCATTTCAAGCACGCTTGCCGAGCAGAAGAAAGTCAAGGCGGGGGATACGATCTGGATTGGCTGGGAGGGCGTAACCCAGCAGCCTTTCCGTGTATTCGGAGTCATCGATTACTTCCCGACCTTTAATCCTATGCCGACAGCAAGCATTGTTCCTGTAGGCACGAATAGAGCTCCGATGCTGATTGTCGGCCACCTGTCCCGCATTCAGCTGCAGCTGGCAATGGAGCCGTATCAAGTATGGCTTAAGCTGAAGCCTGACGCTACGACTGCGGAGCTGTACAAGGGCATTGAAGAGAGCAAGCTGGCAGTCAGCAAAATTACCAATACAAAAGAGGATTTGATTCTTGCCAAAAATGATCCGTTCCTGCTGGCGCTTAACGGTATTCTGACGCTTGGCTTCGTCATTTCTTTGCTGGTCAGCTTTATTGGCTTCCTGCTTTACTGGGTATTGTCGCTGCGCGGCCGGACGCTGCAGAACGGCATATTGAGAGCCATTGGATTATCGGTAGGCAATCTGATCGCTATGCTGGCAGTCGAGCAGGTGCTTACATCCGGCGTTGCCGTCTTGCTCGGCATCGTCGTCGGCAACCTGGCGAGCATGCTATATGTGCCGAACTTCCAGATCGTATTTAATCCAAGCAGCCTCGTGCCGCCGTTCCTCGTGCAGATTGATCCGGGCGACATGGTGCGCATCTATTGGATGGTAGGCATGATGCTCACTATAGGCATCGGCATTCTGGCATACATGCTGTCCAGACTCCGCATCCATCAGGCTCTGAAACTCGGGGAGGATTAAGCGATGATCCATTGCGAAGGACTTGTGAAAATATATAAAACGGCGGACCTGGAAGTGTTTGCGCTGCAGGGCCTGGATCTCCAGATCGAATCCGGCGAGCTGATGGCGATTATCGGCAATAGCGGAAGCGGCAAGTCGACGCTGCTGAATATGCTTGGAGGCTTGGACCGGCCGACCGCAGGCAAGCTGATTGTCGACGGCAAGGATATGCTGAAGTTCAAGGAGCGGGATCTGGTGCGCTACAAGCGCCAGAGCGTAGGGTTCGTCTGGCAGAATAACGCGCGCAACCTGATTCCGTATCTGACCGCACAAGAGAATGTCGAGCTGCCCATTCTTCTGACAGGCAGCCGCAAGCGCTATCGGGCGAAGGAGCTGCTGGAGGCGGTAGGGCTGAGCCATCGGGCGAACAACAAGCTGTACCAGCTCTCCGGCGGCGAGCAGCAGCGCGTAGCGATTGCAATCGCCCTTGCGAATCATCCCAAGCTGCTGCTTGCGGATGAGCCGACGGGCTCCGTCGATTCGAAGATGTCGAATCAAATTCTGGATTTGTTCCGTGAGTTGAACCGGTCCATCGGCATTACGATTGTTATTGTCACGCATGATCCGGAGCTGGCGAAGAAGGTAGATCGGGTAGCTGCGATTCGGGACGGGAAGATTTCCTCGGAAATGCTGCGCAAGCGATCATATGCGGAGGAGCTTGCAGAGCTGGAGCTGGAAGGAAGCTCGCATGTCGAATATGCGATTCTGGACAAGGCGGGAAGGCTTCAGGTACCGGCAGCTTATCTGGAGACGATCGGTCTGAAGAATAGCAATAAAGTAAGAGTGGAGATGAATGAAGGCAAGATCGTCATTCTTCCTCCTGAAGACAAGGAGTAATATCAACGAAGCTTATTCGACATTAGAAGTCAGGCTGCATGCAGAGCTGGCATTCTGCGGCGAATAAGCTTTTTTTCTCCGTTCTCTTCGGCGATAACTTATTGACAATTTGTTAGTGTGATCGATAATTAGTAATATAACAAATCTAACCAATACGTTAAGACGAGGAGAGCATCGGATATGAAGATCGAATTAGGCGGCAAAAATGTGCTGATAACAGGTGCAACGGGGGATCTTGGGCGAGTCATGGCTCGCACGCTGGCTGACTGCGGAGCGAATATCGCCATTCATTACCACTCGAATGAACGGAAAGCTGTCGAGCTAAAGGCAGAGATCGAGATAAAGGGCAGACACGCGATTGCGGTGCAAGCGGACGTCACTCGTGAAGACGATGTGCTCCGTATGAAAGAAGACATAACCGCAAGCCTTGGCGCAATCGATATTGTAGTAGCCAATGCAGTTGTTCAATATCAATGGACGACCGTTCTGGAGCAGCCTGCTGCCGATTACATCAGCCAATTCGAATCCTGCGTACTCCAAAGCGTCTTTCTGGCAAAAGCATTCCTCCCGGCGATGAAGGAAGCCGGATATGGCAGGCTGATCGGCATCAATACCGAATGTGCGATGCAGAACTTCGCGACACAGTCCGCGTACACTGCCGGCAAGCGGGGAATGGACGGACTTTATCGAGTACTTGCGAAGGAAGTAGGAGAGCACCAAATTACTGTTAACCAAATTGCGCCCGGCTGGACGATTAGCGATCGGGACAGGGATAACCATAGCGAGATTAACGAGGCGTACAGCAGCAGCGTGCCGCTGAAGCGGAGAGGGACAGATCAGGAAATTGCGAATGCAGTAGCCTTCCTGGCATCGGACTTATCCAGTTTTATTACAGGGGCGTACATTCCAGTAAATGGCGGCAATGTGATGCCAGCGATCTAATATTCGGATCAGAAGTCAAATGACGGACCATGAACAGAGTGTAACAAAGTCGAAAGTGGGGTGAACAAGCCGTGTCTAACAAAATTACGATGCAGCAGATTGCAGATTCGGTGGGCGTATCGAAATTCGTCGTATCGAAGACGCTTTCTGGCAAGGGAGGCGTAAGCGAGGCTACGAGAGAGCGCGTTATTGCGGCGGCTGCCCAACTGGGATATTTCACACAGAAGCATGCGTATATGCATGCTGCGAAGACG
The DNA here is from genome assembly GCF_042887015.1 of Paenibacillus sp. NPDC057967. Lineage (NCBI taxonomy): Bacteria > Bacillati > Bacillota > Bacilli > Caryophanales > Paenibacillaceae > Paenibacillus > Paenibacillus sp. NPDC057967. The sequence goes on along the minus strand of NZ_JBHVQB010000001.1, from coordinate 221,527 downwards.
GAGCCGACAGCAGATCCGTCCAAAAACCGCCAGTCGGTACTGCTGCTGATGCCGAATATCCGGTTCCAGACGAAAGAATCGCTATATTGGGGACGAGTCATGGATGGTATCTCGTCCAGACTGGAACAGGACGGTTACGGTATGATTATCGTGTCGGAGCAGAGCGTGGAGCATTTCGTGGATATACTCAATCCGAGCGGAATTTTGGGCTTAATCGGTGTAGGGGAGATATCGACCTCCTTACTGCTGGAAGTGCATCGGATCGGCCTGCCAATGGTGCTGGTAGATCATGAAGATGCACTGATTCCGACGGATACGGTGTTTGCCAACAACTACGAAAGCGTCTACCGGCTTACGAAGCATCTGATTGGCATGGGACATCGGAGGATGGTGTTCATTGGAAACGTGGCGTATTCACGCAGCTTTCTGGATCGCTTCCTAGGCTTTCGCTCCGCGTTAGAGGAACGCCTGCCAGAGGCGAGGAAGCTGGCCAAGGATGATCTGTTGCTGTCTCTAGATGGGCTGGAGCAAGCTGAATTGGTAGAAGCCATCAAGCAATGGGCTATTGAAAGCATGAGCCGGAATGACTTGCCGACAGCACTGGTATGCGCTAATGACCGGATTGCCATCGGGGCGATACAAGCGCTTGCGGAGCTTGGTCTATCTGTGCCAGAGAACATCTCGGTCACAGGCTACGATAATATTGAGGATGCCTATCGTAGCGATCCGCCGCTGACGACTGCGCATGTGCCCAAGGAAGCGTTGGGGAAAAAAGCGGTAGAGCGGCTGTTCGGCCGAATTGCAAACAAAAACGAACCGCTGGAAAAAATTATGCTAACCTGCGATTTGCTGTACCGCGGGACGACTTATCCAGTGAACGAGGATAAGACTGCCAAACGACACCGCTTGCCGGGCAAGCCATAACCATAGAGCACAATTGAATAAAAGCATCGCACAATCACACATTTACACCTCATCCTTTTGGGCGTATGATGGTTGCCGTAGCCTACTGTTAAGAGCGATTGACGGAATAGGCAAGCTGCGGAAGGATGAGATGCATGGCTGAAAGCATAGCCGGAACAAGGCCGGGCGCTTCACTGGGAAGCACGCTGGAGCAGGCGGCGCTCGAGAGGGAAGCCACTCCCCTCAAGTTTTTGCTGTCCATTTACAAGGGGAATTTTTTAAACTTGGCGATATCGCTCTTATTCCTTGTGATCAAGAGTTCGCCGGTCTATGTGTTACCCATCGTTACGGCCAATATTATTAATATCGCGACGGATCCTGTGAATCATCCCGTTAGCGGATTATGGATCAACTTTGCGGTTGTGATGGTCGTTATTTTGCAAAATATACCTACCCATGCGGCATATATTTCATTTCTCAGCCGGGCCATCCGATTCGTGGAAGCGGGCCTGCGAAGCGCATTGGTGCGCAAGCTGCAGCAGCTGTCCATCAACTCGCACCGAGAGCTGCCGGCGGGCAAGCTTCAATCGAAGGTGCTTCGCGACGTAGAGGCAGTCGAGATGATGTCGAAGCAAATTATGATCGCGCTGATGCCCGCGATTCTTAATATCGTGATCGCTTTTGCAATTACGGCAACATACAGCTGGCTTGTATCGGCATTTTTTATATTGACGATTCCGATGTCTGTGTTTCTTGTTACGATATTCAGACGCAAGATCAAGCAAAAGAACAAGGAATTCCGGCAAGAGATCGAGCAAATGTCCTCGCGCGTATCGGAGATGGTTGAGATGATTCCCGTTACGAAGGCGCATGGACTTGAAAAGGTCGAAATCCGCAAGATTGATTCCACGCTGCGCGTCATTCAAGGCAAAGGCTATCAGTTGGATATCGTGGAAGCGTACTTCGGCGCGTCGAACTGGGTATCGTTCCAAATCTTTCAGGTATTCTGCTTAATGTTCACCGCGTATTTGGCCTATTCGGGCCAAATTCCTGTCGGCGATGTCGTGCTCTATCAAGGCTATTTCGGCATGATTCTGACATCCATTACGGGCCTTATTACGATTTACCCTCAGCTCGCCAAGGGATTGGAATCGATCTCATCGATACGCGAAATTCTGATGTCGCAGGATATTGAGGACAATAAAGGCAAGATGAAGCTGTCTGATGTGCGGGGCGAATTCCGGTTCGAGGATGTGGAGCTGTCGTATCCCGGCAGCGAGCATCATGTGCTGGAGCAGGTTTCGCTTGTTGTTAAGCCCGGCGAGTGCATCGCATTCGTAGGCGCTTCGGGCGCAGGGAAATCGACGATTCTCAATCTGGTTATCGGGTTTCTGCAGCCAACAGCGGGAAGGGTGCTCGTCGACGGCATCGATTTGTCCTCCATTGATTTGCGGAGCTACCGGAAGCATCTTGCCGTCGTTCCGCAGACGAACATCTTGTTCTCAGGTACGATCCGCGACAACATTACATATGGCCTGAACGAGATTACAGAGGAACAGATTCAGCGCGTTGTCGAGATGGCGAATTTGAGAGATTTCATCGACCGTCTGCCGGATGGTCTGGATACGCTTGTCGGCGAGCATGGCGGCAAGCTGTCCGGCGGCCAGCGGCAGCGTATTGCGATCGCGCGGGCGCTTATCCGTGATCCGCAGGTGATCATACTCGACGAGGCGACCTCCGCTCTCGACAATGAATCCGAATTCCATGTCCAGAAGGCCATGCAGCAATTGATCAAAGGCAGGACGACATTTATCGTGGCTCACCGTCTCTCTACAATCCGCGATGCCGATCGCATCGTAGTGATGAAGCAAGGGCGGATTGCGGAAGTGGGGACATTCGTAGAGCTGGTGGCGGCGGAAGGCGAATTCTATCAATTGAAGAAGCTTCAGCTATAGCTATTATTAACCTAAAGCATAATAAACGGGGAAAGGACGGGGCATTGGCCCGTCCTTTTATTATTGGGACTGCATAAGCTTCTTCCGCCATCAATCAGCCAGGAGTCCGCGATCGATGTCGTTCAGAAGCCGAATGACACTCTGATAGAAGCCGACTTGGTATTTCATAGAATCCATCTCATAAAGGAGGCTGAAGTGTTATCATATATCGTATGATTACAAAGTACGTATATAGGATAAAAGGAGAGTGTAATAATGGATAAAACCTGTGTACCGACAGGTGTCGATATGAAAGCGACCGGCTTTGGGCATACGCTGTCCCTGATTGGCGGCAAATATAAAATGATTATTTTGTATTGGTTATCTGAAAATAAGGTTATGCGGCATAACGAACTCAAACGGAGCATAGGCACCATTTCATTTAAGACGCTAAGCCTGATGCTGAAGGAACTTGAGGCGGATAAGCTTATTATTAGAAAAGAATATCCTCAGGTGCCGCCGAAGGTGGAGTATTCTTTGTCTGATCGCGGTCTCTCCCTTATTCCTTTGCTTAATCTGATGTGCGAGTGGGGAGAAAACAACAAATTGCAGGAAGTTGCTGCAACTTACAATTGATCAATAAAGCTCAGGTAATCTCTTGCGCTTATTGCCAGATCTTCGGGGGAAGTTCCGTGTTCAGTACCATATATGGCAAAGAACGAACGATAGTCGGCCTCGCAATACATTGCGGTTGTTTCGAAGGGCACCAAAACTTCTTCTAATGTAAATTTATATTTTCCGCTCGGGCTGTAATCCTTCTGTTTAATCCCGGCAGAGACAGCAAGGGCTATTTTTCGGTTCTTAAGTTTATCACCCTTCAAACCATAAGCCCACCCGTAGAGAAATACTTCATCCAGCCACTTCTTCAGAAGAGGCGGACAGTTAAACCAGTAAACAGGGAATTGTAAAATGAGGTTGCCATGTTCTTCAATCTGTTTCTGTTCCTGCTCCACATCTATATTTCCATCGGGGTACACCTTGTAAAGCTCATGAACCGTGTACTTCTCTGGATATTTAGTAAGCTCCTCTACCCATTTTTTGTTAATGGCCGAGTTTTCCATATGCGGGTGTGTGACGATTACGAGTGTTTTCATAACGTGTTCCTCCTTATTGGTTCGTGCATGATGAGTATATAGCTACCACGATAGCTTCGTAAGTACGCACATTTTTTTCATCTACTTACCTAAAGGTTAGTTTTAGATTTGATTTTCAGCATGAATCCTATATTTCTGCACAAAAAAACGCCCCGGAAAAGGGCGCTTTGTTGGATTCGGATGAACCATTCTAACTATAAATTACTTAGCGGATCGGAAATAAAAGCGGCTGGTCGCTTCCCATATGCCCCCCGGCTCAAGCGCCAGGAGCGCCGTCTGCTCATGCGGCAGGTCGACATTAGGTGCATTGACCAGATTAATTTGCGGCTCGGGACAGAAGAAGCCCGGGGTGGCTTTGTTGTTCCAAATCATCCAATGCTTGTACGCAGCCCCAACGTCATAGACAAGCGTGACGCCTTCGCGCGTATCGGTCAGCTCCATTGCATGGCGGCCGCTTGCGTTCGCGGTGCTTGTATAATGATTGTCCATAGGCTCCCAGAACGGAGACAGACCGGTTGTTTTCATGAGCACCTCTTCCGGAAGAAGCGGCTGGTGCTTGCCTGTAGGAAGCATACGCTCATCGAGCTCCCAGCGCTTGTCTATCGTCATCGTGTAGCGATAATCTTCCGGCGCGCTCTCTGGCGCGAAAGGCGCATTGATCGTCGTATGGAAAGCGAGCATGCATGGCATGGCCTCTTCGCCGTTATTTTTGACGATAACATGCTGCAGCAAGCCGTGTTCGCTAAGCGAATAACGCAGCGAAATGGTAAACCGGTGAGGGAGGTAGGCATAGATCGGGTGACCTTCTTCAACCGTAATGCTGAGGCTCACGAAGCTCTCTTGATCGGTCGTGCCGTAGCTGTCTACGTTCCAGATGGAATCCAGGAAGAAGCCATGGAGATGGTTGCCAGTACGCTCTTCATTGATAGGGAAAGTATAGGTGCGGCCATTCCATGTGAATGTACCATCCTTATAACGGTTCGGAGGAAATAATACCGGAATGCCGTAAATGACGGAATTGGACCGGAAGAGGTCCATTTCATCGGCGGCCGGTTCTCTTAAGATGGTGTAATGTTTCTCCGTATCGCGGAAGGCGATCAGATTGGCGCCCATGCGAGGCAGTACGGCCGCCTGGTAAGGCCCCCATTCCAGCCAAACGGCGGGTTCGTCGTAGTAGGATTGCTCGTAGGCTTTGCTATGTACTGTCATTGTCAGTAGTCCTCCTCGATTAAGTAGCGGTTATTGCTAGAATAGCAGGACCTGGGAAATTGAACAACCGTCCGATTCAGAGGAATCGGACGGTTGTCTGTCGTACGAGTTCAATTGGCCTTCTGCTATTGACGCTTGGAGATGAGCTGTTTAATTTCTTGCTGCTTCCTGCGGTTGACCGGCAGTTGCTTCGCGTCGGAATGCTCCGGGCCGAAGTAGACCGTCCCGCTGACCACCGAGGCAATCTTTACGGTGTTTATGTAGCAGGAAGAGCTGATTTGCACAAAGTTCTGTTTGGAAATCAGATTCTTCAATTCGTCGGCAGTCATTCTTTTTTTTCTATTATAATTTCTGCCATGGAAGCTCACGAGCCCCTGCATCCCGAGCTTGAAATAAAGCACATCCGACTCCACATCAAATTCCTCGTATACATTCCGATCCTGTAGCGCAACATTCATCACAAAATCCCCCTTAAGAAAATTGATCACCTGAAATGTTAGCGCTTACATTGTAACACATTATCGTCTAAATGTGAAGCTATATTCTGAAAAAAGACATTGTATGACTTCATGGCATGTGCTATGTTCACAGTAGGGAATTAATAGGAGAAGGGTTGGGTTGTCATGAGTACGTCTGCTAACGGCTGGAACGAAGGGATTTTCTATGTAGGGTCGTACGGCGAGAAGAAGGATGCGACCATTCATGTATGTAAAATAAACAAGGAAACAGGAGCGCTTAGCATCGTACAGCGTGTGAATGGAGTCGAGAACGCCTCGTTCCTCGCCTTGCATCCTGACGGGAAGCGGCTGTATGCCGCCAAGGAAATCGAAGCATCGAATGGCGTTGCCGGCGGGGAAGTCGTCGCAATTGCCATTCAGACGGATTCCGGCCTGCTGGGCGAAGTTACGAGCCTGGCTTCTACAGTAGGCGCACATCCTTGCTACATCAGCGTCAACGAAGCGGGAACAGCGCTCTACGCCGCTAATTATACAGGGGGAAGCATCTCGCTTCATCCGCTCACGGCTGACGGGGAACTGGAGGCGGCTAGCGCTGTCATGCAGCATGAATGCGAGCCCGGGCCTGTCGCCGACAGGCAAGAGAAGCCGCATGCCCATTGTGTGTCTCCAGTACCCGGAACACCTTATGTATGCGCGGTTGACCTGGGTATGGATGCGGTTGTGACGTACCGTCAAGAGGGACGGACGTTGGTTAAGACGGACGAGACTGCATTTTTCCGCGGAGCGGGACCCAGGCATATTGCGTATCATCCCTCGCTTAACGTCGCTTATGTCGCGAATGAGCTGGCATCCAGCGTAACGTTACTTAGAATAGATCGGAATGCTGGCGTCCTCCGCGTAGAGCATACCTATTCCACTTTGCCGGAAGGCTATGAGGGGTACAATGACTCGGCGGATATTCACGTTTCTGCTGATGGACGTTATTTGTACAGCTCCAACCGCGGACATAACAGCATTGCCGTATTTGCGATTTCGCCTGAGTCGGGCGAGCTCTCGCCGATTCAGCATATAAGCTGCGGCGGCGAGCTGCCGCGCAACTTCGGCATTACGCCAGATGGTGCGTATGTGCTGGCGGCGAATGGAAAAACCAATAATATCGCCGTATTCCGCAGAGATCAGGAGCAAGGGACCTTATCCCCGACGGGACATGAGCTTGAGCTGAACATTCCGGTCTGCATCCGGTTTGGCCTATAGCAATAGCATGTTGTAGCGCAACAATCACCCAGTGATAACACCAAGAGAGGTATGAAAGGCAGGTCCTATTCTTTGTCTACGAACCAACCAGCGCCAAAAACGGCTGGAGATACGCTGCGTTCCGCAACCGTCTATACGATGTTGTTTGCCATCAGCTCTGTACATATGCTTAATGATGCCATGCAGACTGTGGTTACCGCGCTATTCCCGATTTTCGAGCAGTCTCTGAAGCTTTCGTACGGTCAGATCGGATGGATCGCCTTTACGCTCAATATGACATCCTCCATCATGCAGCCTGTTGTAGGCGCATTGTCGGACCGATGGCCGCGCCCATGGATGCTGCCGGTGGGCATGCTGTGCAGCATGGCCGGCATGGCAGGGCTGGCGGTATCGCCTAACTATGCGCTGCTGCTGTTATCTGTCGTGTTCGTCGGGCTAGGCTCCGCCGTCTTTCATCCGGAAGGTTCTCGCGTCGTTCATATGGCTGCCGGCAACCGGCGTGCGTTCGCGCAATCGATCTATCAGGTTGGCGGCAACTTCGGACAATCGCTCGGACCCATCATGACGGCAGCGATATTTATTCCGCTGGGACAGCGTGGAGCCGCGTGGGGGATGCTGCTGGCTGCACTCGCGATTGCGGTATTGTTTAAAGTGGTGCCATGGTACGCCGCAAGGCTTGCGGAACATGGAGGCAGAGTGCCGAAGAAAAAAACGGCGGCATCCGATTCGAAGGCTGGACGCGCAGCGAATAATAGAGTCGTAGCCATAGCGCTTTCTATTCTATTGCTGGTCGTATTCGCGAGGTCGTGGTATGGAGCGGCGATTGGGAGCTTCTATCAGTTCTACGCTAGGGATACTTATGCGCTGACGATCCAGTCGGCACAGGTACTGCTGTTCCTGTTCATGATCTTTGGCGTTCTTGGCACGTTCTTGGGCGGTATACTTGCCGACCGGATCGGACGGAAGAAGATGATGCTGATCTCCATCCTGGGAGCGGCGCCGTTTGCCTTGATCTTGCCGCATTTGCCGCTTGTCTGGGCTTATCCCGTCATTGCTTTGCTAGGCTTTATTTTGCAATCCGGCTTCTCTGTCAGCGTCGTGTATGCGCAGGAGCTTATGCCGGGCAAGGTTGGCACGGCTTCGGGCCTCATTACAGGCTTGGCGTTCGGCATGGGGGCGCTTGGCTCCGTTATCTTGGGGAATGTGGCGGATGTGCAAGGTATGGAATTTGTCATGCTGCTTGCGAGCTTCCTGCCGCTCTTTGGAATGCTGGCGTTATGGCTGCCGAAGGATCGCAAGGAAACGCTGTAAGGCGCAGGCGATATGCTTACTTGAAGGGCTGGACCAATTGGTTCAGCTTTTTTTATGATGCCATATTGCAATAAAACAAACGTTTTGATATTATGTCTATATAATAAGCAAACGATAATTAAATTAGTCTATATAAGGTGTGGATGAAAATGAATCTGGATGAACGCTTCTGGAACGCTTCAAGCGAGGAGATCAAGCAAGGCTACGTATATGAAGGCCGCACACAGAGTTATTGTTGCCTGCTTTGCGGAGAGCAGTTCGAGGAAGGGGAAATATTCAAGCTGCCGGACACAGATCGATTGTTTACCGCGGCGAAGTATGCAGGATACCATGTTCAATCCGCTCATGGCTCCATGCTGGACTATTTGCTCAGCCTGGACAAGAAAGCCTCGGGATTGACGGATGTGCAGAAGCAGCTTGTTCGCGACTTTGCGCAAGGGCTGTCGGACCGCGAGATTGTACAGCGTACGGGCGGCAGCGCCTCCACCATTCGCAATCATCGCTTCGTCTTGAAGGAGAAGGCCAAGCAAGCGAAGGTGCTACTGGCTGTCATGGATCTGATGGAGGGTGGCGAGGAGAGCGTCCCGAAGTTTATGCCCGTTCACCGGACGGCTACGGTGATGGATGAGCGGTTTGCAATTACAGAAGAGGAGTACGACAAGATTCTTCAGCAGTATTTGCCGGAAGGTCCTGAGGGCCCGCTCGCGTCCATACCGGGCAAAGAGAAACGCAAAGTAGCGTTGCTTCGCCATATGGCGTCGTTTTTTAAGCTTGGCGAGCGGTACACGGAAGATGAAGTGAATGTGCGGCTGATGGGATTTTCCGACGACCATTATGTATCGCTGCGCAGATATTTGGTGGAATATGGATATTTGGACCGCGAGGACGACGGTTCCGCTTATTGGATTCCGATTAACGGGAAGGATGGGGTCAAGTTGAAAGAAAAAGAAAAAGAAAAAGAAAAAGCGAAGGTACAACCGGAAGCAGCGGCTATCGGCAGCGGCGAGATGGAGAAGAAGGGCAAGAATAAGCCGGACAAAGCGGCTCGCAAGACGATGACAGCCGAATATCAGGACCGGGTTCGTAAGATGGGCGTCTACGGAATCAAAAATAACGAAAACGGCCGAATGTTTATTGGCGCCTCTACTAATATGGACGGATTATGGAACAAGGAGCAATTTATCCTGGATCTGGGGTCCCATATGAACAAAAAACTGCAGCAGGAATGGAAGCAATTCGGGCGGGAGGCCTTTGCGTATCTCATCCTTGAGACGGTTAAAACTGAGGAAGATATCCGCTATGATTACAGAGATGTATACGATGCGGAAGGCAAGGAGCTAGCGAATGTGGCCAGAGACTACAAACGCAAGGTGGAAAGCCTGAAGGAGGAATGGCTGGAGAAGCTGAAGCCATTTGGAGAACAAGGTTATCATTAGAATGGACTGGAAAATTATTGGATAGGCAGCGGAGGGAGATCATGTCTGAACAGGCATTGCCGGCTCAGCCGGCAGGGAAGTTATTAGGCAATACCTTTTTTCAAACGATACTTTTGTCCAACGTGTTGCTGCAAATCGGAATCTGGATTCGAAATTTTGCGATTCTGATGTATGTCACAGACAAAACAAGCAATGATCCATTTGCGGTAGGACTAATGACATTTGTGGAGCTTCTGCCCATCTTTGTCTTCTCCTTTATCGGGGGGACGTTCGCCGACCGGTGGAAGCCGCGATTAACAATGATCTGGTGTGACCTGTTGTCGGCCGTATCCGTCTTTGCCGTTCTGATTACAATTATGTACGGCTCCTGGCATATGGTCTATCTGGTTACCTTTGTATCTGCGATCTTGTCGCAATTCTCGCAGCCGTCAGCCATGAAGCTGTTCAAGCAGCACATCGCTCCGGAACAGCTGCAGCAGGCGATGGCGATGTTCCAATCGCTGGTCGCTATCTTTATGGTAGTCGGACCGTCGCTTGGCGTAATCAGCTATCACCGTTTTGGAATTGAGATTTCCGTAGGCATCATGGGTGTTGCCTTCCTGCTCTCTGCTCTCGTGTTGTTCCGCATTCCGCGGGACAAGGAGATCGAGAAGAAGGATGCGAACGAGAAGGGCCGCTTCTGGAGCGAGCTTGGCGACGGGCTGAAGTACGTATGGCGCAGTCCGGTACTCCGATCGCTCGGCGGCACGTTCGCGCTTGCAGGCGTTGCGGTCGGCACGACGCAGACGCTGGGTTTGTTCGTAGTCATCGAGCGCCTTGGCCAACCGAAGGAGTTTCTGCAATATGTGCTGATGGTGAATGGCGTTGCGATGCTGCTTGGCGGCGGGCTGGTTATGATGATGGCCAAGAAGATTTCACCGCAGAAGCTGCTTGCAATCGGGATATTGCTCAGCTCGTTCACAATGGCGGGGATCGGCTTGTCCACCAGCGTTCCACTGTCGCTATCGCTGCAATTTATAGGCGGGCTCGGATTCCCTTGTATTCAAATCGGGATCAGCACGATGATACTGCAATGGACGGAAGAGAAATTTATCGGTCGTGTCAACGGCGTTCTATCGCCTATGTTTATGGGCATGATGGTCGTCATGACCTTGGTGGCGGCCAAGCTGAAGCAGCACTTTCCACTTGTCGGCATTTATTGTACGGCTGCAGGGCTAATGTTTCTTGCGATGCTGCTGCTGGTGCCGTTATTCAAATATCGTGCGGAAGTCCGGACAGGGGAGAGGGAGACGGCTGCATAACGGTTGATGAGCATGACATGATTTTCCCCATAAGTTGGCATGCTATGAGAAGCAAGGAGCCTACCATTCCAACTGACGAAAGGGAGATGTGCTTGTCACAGCTGCATTCGGCAATCTTATTCGACTTTAGCGACAACAAAAGCGCGGAGCTGGCGAGGAACATGCTGCAGGAGCTGGGCTATGATCCCGTGACGCATAACGACCGCCAACTGCATATTCATGTGGATGGGAGCGATCTGACGTCCGCACTGGAGATTGCGCAGTCACATGGCGGCCAATTGGTCGAACAGGCGGCAATCGAAGAAGAAGCGATCACTAATACGGCCTACGCGCTGGACGGGATTACGATTCCAGCCCATGTGGTGAATGAGGACTGGATTCATGAAGAGGAATCGGGGCTTCACAATCGGGATTCCGGCACGATTAACGAAGAGGAATTCCTCCCGGATTCCGAAACCTATAATCACTTCTCAGGCGATGTCCATACGTAGGACGCAGCCTAAGCAGGAAGGGAAAGGCGCTGTCGAACTTGGTTCGACAGCGCCTTTTATGTCAGGAATATTCCATAGTCTCCGCCGCATGCTTGCCGGCGTTGTAGCCTGTTGTGAAAGCGGCCGTAATGTTGTAGCCGCCCGTATAGCCGTGAATGTCCAGCACTTCTCCGCAGAAGTAAAGGCGATCCATCCGCTTGGATTGCATCGTCTTAGGATCGATTTCCTTCAGATTGACGCCTCCGCCTGTGACGAATGCTTCTTCAATAGAGAGCGTGCCGTTAACCGAAACGGGAAACGACTTGGCGAGCTTGGCAAGCTCCATCCAGGCTTGTTTCGGAATATTGTCGTACGTAATGTCCTCTTTGAGTCCAGAGAGTCCCAGCAGCAGTGGAATAAGCTTTTCCGGAAAAAAACCTTTCAGCGCATTTTTGACGGCTTTTCGGGACTCTTCCTTGCACAGAGCCATCGTCTGCGCATAGATCGCATCGGCAGTTAGCTCCGGGAAGAGATCAATTGATGTTTTAACGGCTGTACCGCCGTTTTTCCATTGCTCCTTCACGACAAATTGACTGCATCTGAGAACGATCGGCCCAGATATGCCGAAGTGCGTGAAGATCATGTCGCCGGTATGCTCAATTAATTTTTTGCCTTTTCCATTCCATACGGATAACGTGACCCCGCGAAGGGATAATCCTTGCAGCTCTTTGCTGCGGATGAAGGATGCCTGCGACGTTAAGGGCACCTCTGTCGGAAAGAGTTCTGTGATGGTATGACCGGCTTCCTCGGCCCAGGCATAGCCGTCTCCGGTAGAGCCGGTATGCGGCACAGACTTTCCTCCGACTGCAATGATAACAGCTCCGCTCCGAATCGTCTCCCCTGATTTCAGCAAAACGCCGGCCGCCCGGCCAGTCTCATAGATGACCCGGCTTACAGGACTATTCACCTTTACATCAACGCCAAGGGAACGGACTTTGCCCACCAGTGCATCCACGACTGTCTTCGCCTTGTCGCTTACAGGGAACATTCTGCCATTGTCCTCTTCTTTAAGCTGAATGCCCAGCCCTTCAAAAAATGCAATAATATGCCTATTATTAAAGGTCGCAAGAGCTCCATGCAAAAATTTACCATTACCTGGAATATTTTTGATTAATTCATCCAGTTCCTTCGCATTCGTGACGTTGCAGCGGCCGCCGCCGGATATGCCGAGCTTGCGCCCCAGCTTGTCGCCCTTGTCTAGCAGCAGAACTCTTGCTCCGCCTTCTCCTGCGGCTACACTCGCCATCAGACCGGATGAGCCGGCCCCAATTACAATCACATCATAATCCATGACATTGCTCCTATATTAAAACATTCTCTATATTCAAATTCATGGTTTCCAGTATAATTTAATTATATTACTCGGGCAAGGAGGTCGATTCATTATGCTTCGTGAAGAATGGGAAGTGCTTGGAACGGAAGCGAAGAGACTGTATGTAAGAGAATGGCTGCCAGAGGCGGAGAAGCCCAAGGCGCTTATTCTAATTGTCCATGGCCATGGAGAGCATGGAGAGCGTTATCGCTATGCTGCCAAGCGGATGACAGAGGCCGGGTATGCCGTAGTCGCTTATGATTTGCAGGGACACGGGCGTTCAGAAGGGAAGCGCGGGCATATGAGCGCGATGGACGCCGCAATTGAGGATGCGCTTCGTGTTATGGAGGAAGCCAAGGAGCGGCATGCCGATATTCCGGTTTATTTGTACGGACACAGCATGGGAGGAAATATTGCGCTTAATTGCGCCATTCGCAGGAAGCCGGACATCGCCGCTCTCATTCTGACAAGTCCTTGGCTCAAGCTGGCTTTTAATCCTCCGGCTATTAAGGAATGGATGGGGAAAGGCGTGGCGAGAATATTCCCGACTTTGCCGATGTCGACTGGACTGAAGCCGGAGGATCTGTTCCGGCCAAGCGATTTGGGCATTCCGCCTATTGGCGAAGATCCGCTTAATCATACAACTATAACACCTAGAGCCTATTTGGAGGTACAAACGGCTGGCGAGTGGGCGCTAAGGAATGGAACAGATTTGCATGTGCCGCTTCTGCTCTTGCATGGGGACAGCGACCGGATTACCTCATTTGAAGCAAGCAGACGTCTGGCAAGCGATCTGGGGAGCCGCTGCGATTGGTATCCCAAGGAGGGTGGGCTGCACGAGCTGCACAACGATATAGACGGCAAGGAAACGTTGAATTTTATCATCGATTGGATTCGTCGGAGGCTTTCATATTACTGACTAATTGCTTCATGAAGGAGGCCGGCTTTTCGTGCTGAAGGATTTGCTGCTCCAATTTTTTTTATCCGTACTCCCCGTATTTGCATTCTTGCTTTGGCATGACAAAGAACGTGGCTGGAACGGATTCAGGCTGTTCATAACTGTAACGAGCGGTATCTCGATGGTTTTGTGCTTGCTTACGACATCATCTGTTCATGAATATGAGATTGATTTTCGTGTGGTGCCGTATTTGATCGGTTCATTATATGGCGGATATCGTGCGTTGGCAGCGCTTACGGTTCTTTATGCAGGCTTGCGCATGACGACCGTAGATTATATGGAAGAGATGTACGGTTTTCTGGTGTACCTGATTGTGTTCCTGGTCATCTTATTATTTCTGATCGGTCCGTTCCAGAAAGCTGCTGCCGCCAAGAAGGAAAAGATTGGTGTATTCATTGTCAGTATATTGCTGGTCGTGTTAATAAGCATTATTTATGTATTGATGAGCCAAGCCGGCGCTCCATGGACGTCAACGGTTTCATTGAACGTGCTGATGGCCACAATTGGTCTCCTGCTGGCTGTTTGGCTGTCCATCTACATAATAGAAGGCTTGAAGGAGAAGCAGCAGTTGCATGACAAAGTTATTCAGCTGTCGGCAAGCTATTTGAATGAAGTAGAGAAGCTGCAGCAATTTATTGATAAAGCTCCAATAGCCGTTATGATGGTTGACCGGGATGCCAGAATTACGCATGTGAACGATGAAAGCTTCAGATTGCTGGGCATGAAAGATAGCTTCGGCTCGGTCGAGGACGTGAAGAAGCGACCGTATCGGAATGTGTTTCAGGAGGGCGCAGACCATGCCTGCATTCCTCTATTGGATGAAGCCTTGAACGGCATGACGACAACAACCGTTCCCCAGATGGAGGAAGGCGCCATGCTGCTGTACACAACGGTGACGCTGCGGGATACTGGCAGCCACGAGGTGGCGGGTGCCGCCTTGATTGCACAGGATGTGACGGAGCTAAGCCAGCTTAGAGATGAGCTGGGCAGAATGGAGAGACTCAGCCTCGTCGGACAAATGGCGGCCAGCATTACGCATGAGATCCGCAACCCCATGGCTGTCATCAGGGGGTTCGTACAGCTGATTCAGGAGAGAAGCCCGCAAAGCCAGCATGAGTACTTCCGCATCATAATGGAAGAGCTGGATCGCGCCAATCTGATTATTAGCGATTTTCTATCTCTTGCCCAAAACCGAGAGCTCAAGATGGAGCTGGCGTCCATTAATACAACGATTAGCGACTTGGTTCCCCTGCTGAATGCCGATGCCAACTTAAGAGGGCAGTCGCTTGA
This sequence comes from Paenibacillus sp. NPDC057967, assembly GCF_042887015.1. Classification (NCBI taxonomy): domain Bacteria; kingdom Bacillati; phylum Bacillota; class Bacilli; order Caryophanales; family Paenibacillaceae; genus Paenibacillus; species Paenibacillus sp. NPDC057967. Next base: position 206,477 of record NZ_JBHVQB010000001.1, on the reverse strand, counting down.
AGTGATGTTATGCAAGGATGTGCCGCATATGAAGCTGAATGATCGAGAGATTAAGCAGATGCTGCTGAACATCGCCAGAAACGGGATGGAGGCGATGGGGGAAAAGGGGAATCTGCGTATTAAAACCGACTATAGGGAAGGGGAAATCAGCGTGTATATATCGGATGAAGGCGCGGGTATTCCGCAGGATAAGCTCAAGCATATGTTTGAGCCCTTCTTCACGACAAAGACCCGTGGTACGGGACTCGGCCTGCCGCTCTGTCTAAGCATCGCGGAGCGGCATGGGGGGCGAATCGATGTCGAGACAGCCGAAGGGGAAGGCACAACTTTTATCGTCACCTTCAACATAACGGAAGAGGACGCCGGGCATTCTAATCCATGAATGGATAATAGCGGACGCCTCAAGGCGCCGTAATCCGCGAAGGAGGCAGAACAATATGTCCGAGAGAACGAAGCAAGACGGAAGCTCCCTGGAGCAGAAGTCGCAAGCGGCTCAGAACGCATCCAAAGCCAGCGGAGCGGACGACAGTGCCGGCATAGACAAGAAGCTGAACGGGCCCAACCGTCCGTCGACCTGATCGGCAGAAGGGGACAGCGTTGAGCGACAACCATTCTAACCAGCATAAGCCGGAGGATGATCCCGCCCTTGATCCTTACGAAATCGAGTTTCTCCCGCAATTCCGCGAGGGCAGAGGGCCGGAAGCTCCATTTCTCAATGATTACGGGGTGGTGATCGGCGATCATATGTATGAATCCCCGCACTCTCCATTGGAGCAATGGAGCATCGATACCGATCCTGCTGTCATGGCTGGCGATCAATGGGTGCATCCCTTCAAGGACATCGGTTTTCTGACTGCGGAGAACCGCGATTGGTTCGAGCGCGGCATCGAGCCGGAGTGAGGTACATTCTTCCATCCGGAGCATGATGCCGCAAGCGGAGCCGATCAGCCGGAACCGGAGCCAGAGCCGCGGGAAAGGGAGCAATCGGAGTAGCAACTCCGGTTGCTTTATTTTCGTAAGGGACGGTATAATAGCTTAAAATAGTCCTTGAAGGAGTGTATTAGCATGTCGATGTCATTCGAGAGATATATGTTGGACATGGTTCAACCAATGCGTGACGATCTTACGAAGCTGGGGATTCAAGAGCTTCGCACAGCGGAAGAAGTAGAAGAGCATGTGCCAGGGGCACAAGGAACGGCGCTGATCGTAATCAATTCCGTGTGCGGATGCGCGGCAGGCCAATGCCGTCCGGGCGTAGCCCAAGCGTTGCAGAACGAGAAGCTGCCTAATCACCTGTTTACAGTGTTCGCAGGCCAAGATAAGGAAGCTACTGCGAAGGCACGCGAATACTTCGCGCCATATCCGCCTTCTTCCCCTTCTATCGCACTGATGAAGGACGGAGAGCTGGTTCACTTTATTGAGCGCCACCAAATCGAGAATCGTTCCGCAGCTGATATTGCGGAAGACTTGACGGACGCATTCAACAAATATTGCGGTTAATAGGAGCTGCCAGATGACTTTACAAGAGGAAATTATTAAGCGTCTCGGCGTAAAGCCCGAGATTGATCCGGCTGCCGAAATTCGCAAACGGGTCGATTTCTTGAAGAAATATGTACTAGACGCGAATGCAGCCGGCCTGCTCATCGCCATTAGCGGCGGCATTGACAGTGCGGTTGTTGCAGGTCTGTGCAAGTGCGCGACGGATGAGCTCAGCGAAGAGACGGGCAAAGAATATATGACCCTTGGCGTCTTCCAGCCTTATGACAAGCAAGTAGATATTGCCGACAGCTATGCGGTTGCAGAAGCATTCGACCTATTGCATAAGGTAGAGACGAATATCGGCGAAGCTGTTGATGAGATTGCTCTTGAGGTCGAGCATGGCTTCAAGTCGCTTGGCATTCACCGCCATATAAGCCGTGGAGGCAAAGGCAACGTCAAAGCGAGAACCCGAATGGTCATGCAATATGCGCTCGCCTTCGATATGAACCTGCTTGTAGTCGGGACGGATCATGCTTCGGAGGCCGTGACCGGCTTCTATACGAAGTGGGGCGACGGAGCGGTTGATCTTACGCCGCTTAGCACCTTGAACAAGCGCCAGGTGAGGCTTGTGGCTGCACATCTGGGCGTTCCCGACAGCGTGCTGCACAAAGCGCCGACAGCCGGCCTATGGGACGGTCAGACGGACGAGGACGAGCTTGGCATCAAGTACGATGAGAACAGCGATTATCTGGAAGGCAAGGATATTGCGCCACAGACTCGTGAAAAGCTAGAAAAGCAATATTTGAAGACCGAGCATAAACGTTCGGCTATTCCCGGCATTTAAGCCATTCTCGCTGAATGCTGTAGCTGGATTAACAGACTGTCCCTTGGAGCTGTACAGGTTCCGAGGGGCAGTTTTTTTCTGCGTACCGGAGCGTTATTAACGGATTGCATGCTTTAGGGAAAGACGCTAATGAAAATAAATGAAAATGAAATCCATTCGTTCACAATTTGTTCACAATTAGATGACTCGTTCGGGTCATGTGTTTATCGGCTGTTGTTGTTACAATATGTAAGTTAATATTAATTTGATAAGAGAGGTTGATGTAGGATGTCTATTCGCAAGAAAATGACAGGCGCGCTTCTCGCAGCCGTATTGACGGTTAGCGCGGCAATACCGGTATTCGCCCATGACGGCTGGTCGCAGACCAATTCGCCCATAGTGGCGCCAGGGCAAGTATCTTATGTGGAACTTATGCTTGGCAATCATTCCAATGAGCACAAGAGCTATCGCATTGCGGGACAATGGAGCACGGATACGTCGAAGGTGTTCGTTACGACGCCGGGCGGCGTGAAGTCCGACATTACGGGAACCACATTCTATACAGGCGAAGCAGCTACGGAGACGGAGCCTGCGGTCAACAATTATTTTGTTGCATCGTTCAAGTCGAATACGCCTGGCGCTTATATCGTTTCGGTTGAAGGCGACAGCATCTTCAAGCATGGCGGCGTAGGCAGTCGCACGCTGCGCAGCGCAAAGTCATTTGTTGCCGTAAGCGACATTCCGGTAATTGAACGCGTGAAGGCGCTTCAAGGCTTCTCGAAGGAAGTAAGCCCGGACCGCGCAGAGCTTATTCCGCTTTTCAATCCGGCTGCTGTAACAGCTGGCGAAGAAGTATCCATTCAATTGCTGCTGAAGGGCGAGCCGCTGGCTGACACGAACGTGGATGTGATTCGCCGCAGCAACTCGGAGCCAACTGAGCTTGTAACAGACAAAGACGGCAAGATTACGTTCAAGACTGGCGCAGCGGACTACTACCTCGTTCGTGCCAAGCCGGCAACGAAGGAAGCCAAGGAAGGCGAATATGATCAGACGAGCTATGAAGCGACGATGACGTTCACCGTTCAGAATGAATCGCCGAAGCTTCCGGGCAAGCCGTCCTCCAATGCACCGCATGTCTATGTTGACGGTGTTGCAGTCGCACAGGATGGAGCTGTCAAAGTAGAGAAGGGCGTGACGAAAGCATCCGCTGACTTCATCCGCGATCATATCGATCCAAGTTACGCTTCCCAGGAAGCAGGCGCACTTCGCGCTGTAGCAGAGGCGGCAGGCGCGACCGTGGAATACTTCCCGGCCGTTGGCGAATCCAGAGCCGCAGTTGCGATTTACTCGAAATAACGCATGATGAAAAAAAGTTATTCCTTACTGGCTATTCTGCTGGTAGTATGGGCATGCCTGCCGAGCTTCGTCTCGGCACATGCCTATATTTATCAGTCCTCTCCGCTGGCCAATGCGGTTCTGGATAGCTCGCCATCTCAGATCAAGCTTACATTTACCGAAAAAATCGATACCAAAATGAGCTCCATTACGCTTGAAAACAGCGCGGGCGGAGAAGTGAAGGGGACGCTCAGCAGCGATGGCGACTTAACGCTTGTTCTGACGATACCAAAGCTGGAGCAGGGCGTGTATAAGGTCAAATGGCAGGTGCTGTCCCTGGACACGCATGTGACGGACGGTTCCTTCCAATTCTCTATCGGAGTGGAGCTGGAGACGAAGGCGCCGGATGATACGGCGTCGCTGGATGGCGGTTCTGGCGGCAGCGTCAAGCCGACTGCCAAGCCGACTGCCACTGCCAAGCCTTCTCCCTCCCCTATGATTACTGCGCCTCCGGCAAGCACGGCTGTGACGCCGAAGCCTTCCGTGACGCCGTCACCGGATAGCCCTGCGAAGCAGGAGCCGTCCACGGCTATTGGCTCAGCGAGTCCGACGCCGATACCAACCCCGACTCTAGACGCAGCCGGAAGCATAGAGCCGGCGCAGCCTGACCAGACTAACGCTTCATCGCCAGATGAGCCGATATCCGGTCAGGAATCAGAGAATGATGAAGGCGGCGGGACTGCGTCAGAGCCTGTGGACGCAGAGCCTGCCGGTACGGATGAAGCTGAAGAAGCCAGCGGCGTCATTGAAGGCGAGACGGAGCCGCCTGTTGCAAGTGCAAGCGGTGATTCAAGCGAGAATGCTGCAAGCAGCAGCGGTGAGGAGCATAACCATGCCGGAGGCCATGCTCTTATGGTGTTCCTGCGCATTGCAGAGGTGCTGGCTGCACTGGCTGTCGGCGGCATTTTGTTTTTCCGCTATGCGTTGTGGAGATCAGAGAGCGGAGAGCCACCGATCGGATTTTCGCTTCGAGCGGAGCAATATGTCATCGCTGCCGCCGCCGTCATCTGGATTGCATCCGGCTGGGGCAGAATTGACATGCTGGCTTCGCAATTCAGCGGCATCGCATGGAACGATATTTTATCGCAGACTGTGGTAGGCAAGGTCGCCTTCATGAGGCCGGCTGCCGCCATTATTATTTTGCTGCTGGCTTTTGCCCCGAAACGCGAGGAGGTATGGGCCAATCCGGTCAAATGGCTGTTGGCGGCGGGCATCATTGTCACCTTCCCGCTGACGGGCCATGCCTACGCGGCAGCTGAGGACGCAATGGTTGCCATTATCGCCCATACGGTTCATATGGGCACAGCGGCCGTCTGGTTCGGCGGATTGACCGGCCTATGGATGCTCACTTACCGTCCTGCGGGGAGTGAAACCCTGCTGCGAGCTGGTGACAAGTTCGCCATGTACGCCTTGCCCAGCATCGTCCTCATTATCATCAGTGGAATATGGCTGACGCTGGATCATCTCTCTTCGTGGAGCCAGCTGTGGAGCAGCGATTACGGCAGGCTCGCTCTTGTCAAAATCGTCCTGCTGCTGCTCGTCGTTGGCATAGCGGCCGTTCATCGGCTGTTGAGGAGCAAAGCATCCGGTGAACGTGCGCTTATATGGGGTGTGCGTGCGGAGATTGTGGCTGCGGTCGCGCTGATTGTCTTTGCCGGCTGGCTGTCGACAACGTCCCCTCCGCCTTATTCACCGCTGAATGCGGCCAGAGAGCCTGTATACTGGCATGTCATGGGTGAGCATGCGCATATGACGCTGCGGGTTAATGAGAGCAAAGGCGGTTCGCAGGTAGTGAAGCTGGATGTCTGGCTGCGCGAAGATCAAGGCGAGCCGGATGAGCTTCGAGTGGAGTTCGTACCGGAGACTGGAGATGCAGCGGGAACGGTTGCCATTCCAGTAGAGTTGCAAGAAGGCGGCAGCGATCCATTCGGCTTCCCTGGATTCAACAAGTACAGCTATTCAGCGGAAGGCGCCTATCTTGGCGCAGCCGAGGGGGGCCGACTGAAGGTAAGCTTCAAGGATAAGAGCGGCGAAGCTTTCGCTTACGAGAAGCCTCTGAACGATGCAAGTCTGACGCCTTGACAAACGATTGCTTCATCTGCTAATGTCTCCATCATGAAAGAGGGGGCGCAGGCATGATAATAGGAATCGGACATGATCTGACAGATGTGGCGAGAGTCTCCGAGATGCTGGAGAGCAAGCTTCGCGACAGATTCATGCAGCGTATATTGACTCCAGGCGAACGGAAGATTTGCTCGGTATATGGCGGACCGCGCCTGCATCAGTATGTTGCGGGGCGGTTCGCTGCCAAGGAAGCGATCGCCAAGTCATTCGGCTGCGGCATTGGAGCTTTGCTTGGTTTTGGAGATATAGATATCGGACGGGATACTTCAGGCAAGCCGATTTGCAAGCTGTCTGCTGCAGCGTGGGACCGATTAGGGTTTAGCGAAGAGGATACTGTCATTCACATTACGATTACGCATGAACGCGCTCTTGCTTCGGCTTTTGCCGTTGTCGAACGGATAAAACTGTAACCTTTGGCCCATACTGCGAATGTAATAGCAGTAGAGATGCGGCGAGAGGAGAATGGCAATGAACAGAGGGCGTCAGCAAAGCGCGAAGAGGCGGTTCAAGACAGGTCAGTGGGTGCAATATGAAGGTATGTATTCCAATGATTGGGGCGATGATCTGCTGCTCGTTCAAGGCGACCTATTCCCGACCCACCCCCAAATGGGAGAAACCCATTGGTTTTATGCAGGTCCCGCAGTCCATTACGATCACAAGTCTCCGAAGTCCAATGGGCATTACATCGGTTATTGAGACAATATAGATGGGGCATTCCCATAAGCAGCCACTTTCGCTTATGGAGACAGTTCGCTTGGTGAAATACGTGTAAAAATAATAAAATGGCGGTGTTCAGGATGATATTCCTGCCACCGCCATTTTTTGTTTCCGAGTAATGAGTCCCATCCCAAGCTAGTAACGCTATTCACATTTTTGGCGTGAATAGTGGTGTGGCAACACTAATTTACTTTATCGCGCGATTTTGGAGTTTTAACGTTTCTCTGCAACCCTAATTTCGAGTTTTCGTCCTTTGGCACGAATAGTGGTGTGTGGCAACATTATTTCGCCTTTTGGAGTGATTTCGTGCATTTAATGTTACTTGGCACCACTATTTACGAATAACCGTTCTATCGATGAAACTAGTGTTGCGCAGCGTGAGCATTCTTATTTAGATAGATTGATCGCCTCGCGGCCAGGGCATAACTTGACCGCCGGGCGCATCTGATAAGGTATTATTGCTTGGAAGCCAGCCATTCGGCCAGACCATCGATTTCTTGCTGTGATAAGGAATCGGCGAATCCCGGCATCAGCCCTTTTCCTTGCTCGATCTGAGCGGTAATCTCCTCGGCGCTCATACGGGAGCCGACCTGCTGCAGGTTCGTATTGGCGCCGACGCGTCCTTGCAGATCGGTGCCGTGGCAGCCTAGGCAGCGAGACTTGTAGACAGCTGCAATATCAGACGGGGCGTCCTTCAAGTAGTCGCCCTTTGGAGCGCTTCCTGCAGGATTGCCGCCTCCTGTCGGGCTGCCGCCGCATGCGGCCAATGATAAAACCAAGGCCAGAATGGCGGACCATTTCGCTAGTTGAATGGTTAGTTTGGGAGTAAGCAACGGAACTCTCTCCTTTCTCTTCCATGTTATTCATAGGAATATATGCGTATAATTCGTATAATAGAGGAATAAGAGAGAACAAACAACCACTCCGAGAACGGGAAGGATTACGATAGTATGACAATGCAAGATGAAGCAAAGCAATATTTCAGCCGGGAGCTGCTGGCCTGGTATCAAAGAGGCAATCGGGATCTTCCGTGGCGCCGGAATAAGGACCCTTACCGGATATGGGTATCGGAGATTATGCTGCAGCAGACAAGGGTCGATACAGTTATCCCATACTTTGAGCGATTCATGGCGAACTTTCCGACCGTACAGGCGCTAGCCGAAGCGCCGGAGGACGAGGTGCTGAAGTGCTGGGAGGGACTTGGCTATTATTCCAGAGCGAGAAACTTGCAGGCGGGCGCAAGGATGGTCATGGAGCGTTACAATGGCATCATTCCGGATGATAAGGATTCCGTAGCGGGACTTAAGGGAGTCGGGCCGTATACGACTGGCGCGATTATGAGCATCGCCTTCAACCGTCCGGAGCCTGCGGTGGATGGCAACGTCATGAGGGTGCTCTCCCGCTATTTCTGCCTGGAAGATGATATTGCCAAGCCGTCTACGAGAGTAGGCATCGAAAAGCTAGCCGCAAGCCTGATTCCGGAAGGAGCGGCGGGGGACTTCAATCAGGCGCTTATGGAGCTTGGCGCACTCGTTTGTACGCCCAAGTCGCCAAGCTGCTTGCCATGTCCGGTCATGGAGCATTGTGCGGCGCGCATGGAGGGACGCGAGACTGAGCTTCCAATCAAGTCCAAGGCCAAGCCGCCGCGGCAGGAATACCGCTTGGCGGTCATTGTCGAGGGAACTGGCAAGCATGCGGGGAAAGTACTGGTCAGACAGCGTCCCGAAACGGGACTGCTGGCGCAGATGTGGGAACTGCCGCATCTGCTCCTGGACGGCAGCCGCAGCGGCATGTTCGTTAATACCGCTCCGAAGGAGCAGGGCGAACTGGCTGAAGAAGTTATTCGAATGGTGGAGACGGATGCCGGCCTGCTGATTCGTCCGACGGGATGGTTCGCGGACGCGGATCATATCTTTAGCCATATCCATTGGCGAATGAGAGTATATGCTGCCGATATGGGCATTGCGGACAGCGGGATGGCAGCAGAAGGAGCGGCTCTGTATTTGGCAAGCTCTTCAGCAGGCGAGTCGGCAGCCGCACTGGAGGACTTGCCTGCAGGGGAACAAAGCCGCTATCGCTGGATTGCGCGGGATGAGATGGACAAGCTTCCATTCCCGAATTTGTTCTTGAAGCTGCTGAATGACTATTGGAGCAGGAAATCATCAGGTGGAAAAGGGGTAGAATGGGAATGAGCGGCATGCTGAATGAATTGCTGAAGCATAGAATTGTAGCCATCCTGCGGGGGATCGAGGATGACAAGGCCGATGATACGGCCAGAGCTCTGATCGAGGGCGGCATCCGATTGATGGAGATTACGATGAATACGGACGGTGCGGCGGCTATGATCAGCCGCTGGCGCGAGCGATTCGGCGGCGAGGCTCATATCGGAGCCGGAACGGTCGTAGACCTGGATACCGCCAAGCAAGCGGTTCAAGCGGGAGCCCAGTTTCTGATCTCGCCTAATTTGGATGAGGAAGTAATTGCATACGGCCGGGAGCATGGCGTCTCCGTCTGGCCAGGTGTGATGACGCCTACCGAGATCGTGAAAGCGGTCAAGGCTGGCGCGGAGGCGGTCAAGCTGTTTCCGATGGGATCGCTGGGAGTTAACTATTTGAAAGAAATTCGCGGCCCGCTTAAGGAAGTACCGATTCTGGCAACCGGAGGAGTCGATTTGGATAATATCGGGGAGTACTTCCAATCCGGAGCGAACGGAGTTGGTCTCGGCAGCAAGCTGGTCCATATGGAATGGGTGAAGGAAGGCCAGTTCCATAAGATTGCCGAGCGTGCTCATGCGTTCACTCATGCGGTCAGCAAGCTTGGCTAACCTTCTGAATGGGAGCCGATTTGCCGCTGGACTGGCATCATTCCCGTGGACGAACATATGATGTTAGGAAAGCGAGCAAGCTCTCGCCATTCGAGAGGCAGCTAATGCCGCAAGAGAGATTGAAGGAGGAGCCTATGCGTAAAGGAGCACTCAAGCTGCTGGCCATCGCGATTGTTGTTGCTGGCGTGTACAGCTTGAATTTGAAACTGAATTTGTTCCCGACGAGTGCAGATTCGAACCAGGAGCCGGCCCCCGTTGCCAGAACGGTCGAAGCGCCGAGTAAGCTGGCCGTCGCCGACGAGAAGGAGACGCCAGGCGGCTTCGAGAAGCTTGAGCTTGAGCTGGCCAAGGGATTCAAGGAGCGGGACGAACGGTTCTCAGCCTCTTATACGGGCGACAAGTCAGAGCTGTCCGACAAGATGACTGAAATTATTAGAGCGGCGCTTACGCATGACGATTACTCCGCTTACATACTGGAGTCATACTTATATACGATTCGGAGCTGGGGCAACAAGTCTACCATAACGGTGGAAGCGAAGTACCGGGAGACACCGGAGGAGACGGCCCAGGTGGAGCAGGCAGCAGATGCGGCGCTTGCCGCTATCTTGAAGCCTGGCATGAACGAGCACGAGAAGGTAAAGGCCATCCACGATTGGGTCGTTACGAATGTGGAGTACGATCAGTCGCTCAGCTACTATACCGCATATAATGCGATCTCACTCGGCAAGGCAGTATGCCAGGGGTATTCGCTGCTTGGCTATCTGATGCTGGAGAAAGCGGGAATACCGGTGCTTATTGCGGAGGGCAAGGTGAATACCGGCGAGCATGCCTGGAATATGGTGCAGCTCGACGGGCGATGGTACCATCTGGATCTGACATGGGATGATCCCGTCGGCGCGGAGGATGACCGGATTCGGTATACGTATTACTTGAAGACCGACGAGGAGCTTAGAGCCGACCATGAATGGATCAGGACCTATCCGGAGGCTTCCACCCGCTATGCCGACTCGTTGAAGGGGCTGGCGGAAGGGAGCGGCGGGGCTGACGCCGACCGATTCGAGAAGCTTAAAGTCGCGATAGGGCTGCATTGGCTGGAGGAAGAGCATACGGTAGCGGATGCCGTCCAGCTTAAGGAGCGCATCCGGTCAGCTGTATCCTCCCGCACGGGCAAGCTGGAGTTCCGCTACGAGCAAGGCGCAGACTTCCCGGATGAGCTGAAGGCGGCATTCGAGGGTGTCGGGGTAGCTGTCGGCTATAGAGCCAGCTATGAGAAGTTCGGCAGCGGCGATTCGCTGCTCGTTCAATTGCATCTGAATTATCCCTAGTTATTGAAGAAGGGCATGTCCCCCTGCAAAAAGAGCCTGCGAGAGAAGTGTCTTCTGACACAGATCCCGCAGGCTCTTGCTATAGGATTATTGCGTTTCCTGATTCCGTGCGGCGGTCATCTGCTGCCATACGGAGCCGGCTGCTTCCTCGCCGCGCTGAATGCGCTCCAGCGCAATCTGAGCTTGCAGCTTGATCTCGAATTCGCTGTCCTTTGCGGCTTCTTCGAGCGCCTCGATAGCCGATTCGTCGCCTGCCTCATAGAGGAAGCGTGCCGCTCTCCAGCGGACCAGCTTATTCTTGTCCTTCAGCGCATCAATCATCGGGCCTATCGCTGCAGGATCTCCGATATCGGACAAGGTATCTCCCGCTGTACGTCTTACGGATGAGGAGGAGTCCCTCAGCGCTTCGAACAGCAGCGGCATCGATTCCGGCGTCTTGAGGTCGCCCAGATAGATAACGCCCAGACGCTTGATCGACGCGTTATCGTCATGGATAGCCTTCTGGAGCAGCGGAATGCCGTCTGGCTCGCTTACATAGCGCTCTAATGCAGCATAACGAATCTGCCAGTCATCTGACTTGAATTGCTCCAGCGCTTCATCCAGCGACAGTGGAGCAGGTCTTGGCGCGACATTTGCTTCCTGCTCGCCGGGACCGGCTTGCAACGAAGCCTCGATGAGCATATTCAGCCGTTCCTCCGTATAAGTCGCTTCAAGCTCGCGCACGATCTCAGCGGCAATTTCCTCCGGTTCTCCGTAACGGACGCCGAATTCTTCCAGCTTACGCTCGCGGATCATGGTAGAGCCGGCAGCTGCGCTGACGGCGTCAGTGAATTTCGGAGGGAGGGCGGAGCGCACTTCCCGGTCATCCATCCGTACTCTGACTTGCATCGGGATGCCCCGGAACATCTGCACAAGCACTTGTGCCTCTCCGAATCCAGTGGCGATGCCGTCGCCTGCTGCCGTCGCAGCATCTCCGTCCCCAGCTTGCAGGAGCTGCCGGGCGTCCGCTAAGATGCGGGCCCAGTCCGCTCCCGGCTTGCGATCCAGCGCGATGAAGTCGGCGGTTCGGAATACGCTTCGGACGCCTTCTATGGCGAGCAGCCCTTTGAGCGGCTCTGGTGCGGTGCCCTGTTCGGACACCTTATAGGTCAGCCTTCTGCCGCGCGGGAGCATCTCGTCTACGTTCAGCTTCATGGAGTTGGGACTCGGCGTTGGTTCTATGGATAACAGTTTCATTTGAGCGAAACCTCCTTAAAGATAGTTATACGCATGTACAATGCCATCTACTCTACTATACCATGACAGCTGCGGATAATCCCAGTAATCGATACCGTGTGAGGGCAAAGCTGAGTAGACTGGATACGAGAGGGCGTTGTTCGTCGGAATTTGCAATGCATGCCCATGACTTGTTATCTTAAGGGTATGCCACAAGCAAACAGGGAGGGAAAGCGCAACTTGAGAAACAAAAGATATGTCAATCAGGATCAGGTTGAACAGCATAATTCCTTAAAGCAATTTAAAAGATGGCGTCAAGAACGAATCCGTAAGCTTAAGCTGAAGGATTATTCGTATAGGGTACCCCAAGCGGAACCGGACTTGCCTTTTCTAACAGGCAATAGAGAGATTCCGTCCATTACCTGGGTCGGTCATTCCACTTTCCTGATTCAGCTGGGGGGATTGAATATTGTAACGGACCCCGTATGGTCGGGACAAATGGCTTTCCAGAAACGGCTGGCTCCGCCCGGCATTCCCATTGAGGACGTGCCTCCCGTGGATGTGGTGCTTGTGTCTCATTCCCATTATGACCATTTGAGCATCGCATCGTTAAGGCGGCTGACAGGCGGCAGGCAGCTGCTCGTGCCGGCAGGGCTGAGCGCCAAGCTGAAGATGAAGGGATTCAGCAGCGTCAAGGAATTGCATTGGTGGGAGTCTGTTACGATCAAAGGCGTCAAATTCACATTCGTGCCTTCCCAGCATTGGACGCGACGCAATCCATGGGATACGAACAGCTCTCATTGGGGAGGCTGGGTCATGGAGACGGCGGGCGCTCACCGCCCCGTTATGCAGACGCATAATAGAGAAGAAACAGCCCAGGTGATGAGCGCTTCGTATCAAGAGACTGCGGCAGCCTCCGATTGGAAGACAGAGAAGCCGGAGAAAGGGAAGAACAGACCGTCTGAGCGGCCTGCTGTTCCTGCTTCGACGATTTATTTTGCGGGCGATAGCGGATACTTCCGCGGCTTCAAGGAGATCGGAAGCCGGTTCCAGATCGATGTGGCTCTGATGCCGATCGGCGCGTATGAGCCGGAATGGTTCATGAGCCCGCAGCATGTATCGCCGGAGGAGGCGCTGCAGGCATTCGAGGACACTGGTGCCAAGTGGTTCGTTCCGATGCATTACGGTGCCTTCAAGCTCGCGGACGACACGCCGCGGGAAGCGCTCGACCGCCTGGAAGCGGAACGCTGCCGGAGATGTCTGGAGGAAGAGCGTATCGTTGTGCTCCCGCTCGGAGAGACATGGAAGCTCACGAAGAACTCGGATGATCACTCCACGTCTTGATTCGCGAAGGATAGAGATTTTCCATTAGGAGGTTTCCTATGACAAATCAAAGTCTGAGGATCGGCATGATTGGAGCTGGAGGGATTGGCGGCGTCCATATCGAAACCTTCGCCAAGGTGGAGGGGGCTGAAGTGGCCGCAGTTGCGGATACATCTCTTCCGATGTCGCAGCAGAGAGCGGGGCAATATGGCATTGCGACGATTCACGCCGACCCGTGGGCGCTGCTGGCGGATGAGAACGTGGACGCGGTTGTCATAGCCGTCCCGAATCAATTTCATGCGCCTTATGCGATAGAGGCGCTAAAACAGGGCAAACATGTGCTTCTGGAGAAGCCAATGGCCATCGACTCAGCGGCTGCGCGCTCCATAGTCGAGGAGGCGGAGCAATCGGGCAAAGTGCTCATGATGGCGCATCAGATGCGATGGAAGGGATTAAGCCGCGCAGTGAAGGAGATCGTGGACCGAGGGGAGCTTGGCCGTATTTATCATGCCAAGACGGGCTGGCTTCGCAAGAAGGGGATTCCCGGCTGGGGCTCATGGTTCACGCGCAAGGAGCTTGCAGGCGGAGGTCCGCTTATCGACATCGGGGTCCATATGCTTGACTTGTCGCTGTATCTGATGGGCAATCCGCAGCCGCAATCCGTCTACGGTTCGACTTACGCGGAGTTTGGACCGAACCGCGAAGGCATCGGCAGCTGGGGTACGCCTGACTGGAACGGCTATTTCAATGTAGAGGATTTCGCATCGGCACTGATCAAGCTGGAGAACGGGGCGACGCTATCGCTTGAAGTCAGCTGGGCGGCGCATGCGGCTGGCTTGCCGGAGGAGCCGTTCCTGTATTTGATGGGCACGAAGGGCGGCATCTCGATCATAGGCGAGAGAGGGACATATACGACACATCGCAACAACGAGGTTGCTGAAAGCGAGATTGCGCCGTTTGCTGGCGAAGAGGATCGCATACTGATGGCCCGCCACTTTGTGGAATGCGTGCGGGATGGCTTGCAGCCTGCCGCCAACGCTTCGTCAGGCTATACGACCAATCGGATTCTGGATGCCATCTACGAATCTTCCCGTACCGGTCATGAAGTGGAGCTAATATAAAATTATGTTTATTGAAGGAACCTCTTCGCCGGCTGGCGCGTATGTATGCCGGGGAGAGGTTTTTTTGCACAGAAAGCCCGAATTGCGGCATAAATCCGTTATCTTTTCCATATAAGCCGCTTTCATCGTTCGTTTCTATAAGAGACTGTGCTATAATAGTTCGAGAAAATGCGATTTTGTAGTGAAGGACGGGATTAATAACTATGATTAGCACAAGTGGCATAACGCTTCGCTTTGGGAAGCGCGCGCTTTTTGAAGATGTCAATATCAAGTTTACGCCGGGCAACTGCTACGGCTTGATTGGAGCGAACGGGGCGGGCAAGTCTACGTTCCTCAAAATCCTTTCTGGCGAAGTGGAGCAATCCTCGGGCGAAGTTCATATTACGCCAGGCGAACGTCTTGCCGTACTGAAGCAGAACCATTACGAATACGATAGCTTCAAAGTGCTGGAGACGGTCGTTATGGGCCATAAGAAGCTGTATGAAGTGATGCGGGAAAAAGACGCGCTCTACGCGAAAGCTGACTTTACGGATGAAGACGGCATGCGCGCGGGCGAGCTTGAAGCTGAATTTGCAGATATGAACGGCTGGGAAGCGGAATCCGAGGCGGCAGAGATGCTGAACGGACTTGGTATCTCAACGGATCTGCATGACAAACTGATGTCCGAGCTGGGCGGCAACGAGAAGGTACGCGTCCTGTTGGCGCAAGCCTTGTTCGGTACGCCGCATATACTTCTGCTTGACGAACCTACCAACCACTTGGATATTGAATCGATCCGCTGGCTGGAAGACTTCCTCGCGAAGTATGAAGGCACAGTAGTCGTAGTCAGCCATGACCGTCACTTCTTGAATACGGTATGTACGCATATTGCGGACATTGACTTTGGCAAAATCCAAATGTACGTAGGCAACTACGACTTCTGGTACGAGTCCAGCCAGCTTGCTCTCTCGCTCATGCGTTCGGAGAACAAGAAGAAGGAAGACAAAATTAAGGAGCTGCAAGCGTTTGTTCAACGTTTCAGCGCCAACAAATCGAAGTCTAAGCAAGCAACTTCGCGTAAGAAGCTGCTTGATAAAATTACACTGGACGATATTCGTCCGTCGAACCGCAAATACCCGTTTATTTTGTTCAAAGGCGAGCGTGAAGCGGGCAAGCAGCTGTTGCTTGTAGATGGCCTGTCCAAGTCGGTCGAAGGCGAGAAGCTCATCGATAACCTGACGATTACGATCAACAAAGGCGACAAGATCGCTTTTGTCGGCCCGAACAGCTTGCCGAAGACGACGTTCTTCCAACTGATTGCCGGCGAGCTGGAGCCGGAGGCTGGCACGTATTCGTGGGGCGTGACAACGACTCGCGCATATTTCCCTAAGGATAACTCCGCTTATTTTGAGGGTGTTGACCTTAATCTGGTGGAGTGGCTGCGCCAATATTCCAAAGATCCGGATGAGACATTCCTTCGTGGCTTCTTAGGCCGTATGCTATTCTCTGGCGATGAAGCGATGAAGAAAGCAAGCGTACTGTCCGGCGGCGAGAAGGTCCGTTGCATGCTGTCCAAGATGATGCTGGAAGGCGCGAACGTGTTCATTTTGGATGAACCGACGAATCACTTGGATCTGGAGTCCATTACAGCGCTCAACAACGGCTTGATCGATACGGATTGCACGATCTTGTTCACATCGCATGACCATCAGTTTGTTCAGACGATTGCCAACCGTATTATCGAATTTACGCCGAATGGTGTAATCGACCGTATGATGACGTACGACGAGTACCTGGAGAGCGCGGAAGTGAAAGCGATTCGCGAGCGTATGTACTCGGTCTAAAATTTGCTCAAACATGAACCGTCCCGAAGCTATTATTCGGGACGGTTTTTTGCGCGGAATGGGAATGATTCGCATCCATTGCGTCCATTCTAACGGAGACTGCATCGGCCCCAACGGGCAGCTCCCGATTCTGGCCCTTGTCTCACTCTTTTGCCCTGAGGCATAAAAGCTCGCATAAGGTCAACACTGTTTCTCTAGACCCACACGGCACTGCTCGGGTATGATATCGAGAGACGTTTTGAAGAGATTGGCAGGAGGCTTGGCATTTTGACACAGTATGAGGATATTAAGGAAGGCGAGAAGGGTGCTTGGGTAAGCATAGCTGCTTATGTCGCCCTATCGGCCTTGAAGCTGGCAATTGGTTATTGGTTCATATCTGGAGCGCTTGTAGCAGACGGATACAATAACTTAACGGATATCGTGGCTTCCGTCGCGGTGCTGGTGGGGCTGCGCATTTCGCAGAAGCCGCCCGACAAAGACCACCCGTACGGCCACTTCCGGGCGGAGACGATCGCGGCACTTATTGCGTCTTTTATTATGGCGACGGTGGGCATTCAGGTCCTTATTACCGCCGTAAGATCGATTATTGCAGCCGAGCACACGACACCTAATATGATTACAGCTTGGGTAGCTCTATTTTCAGCCGTATGTATGGGTGCGGTTTACTTGTACAATAGCCGTCTGGCCCGCAAGATTAATAACCAGGCGCTGATGGCTGCGGCCAAGGATAACCTGTCGGATGCTCTGGTGAGTATCGGGGCGGCGGTCGGCATTATCGGCTCCCAATTCGGCATGCCCTGGCTGGACCCGGTTGCGGCGCTACTCGTCGGCCTTATTATATGCAAGACAGCGTGGAGCATTTTCTACAGTTCGACCCATGCGCTTACCGACGGCTTCGACGAGAAGGAGCTTACGACGCTGCGGGCGACCATCGCCAAGACCAAAGGCGTTATCGCAATTAAGGACATTAAGGCCAGAATTCACGGGAGCAATGTGCTGGTGGACGTCATTGTGCTGGTAGATCCCGAATTATCCTTGATTGAGAGTCACCGGATCTGCGATGAAATTGAACGAAGAATGGGTCGGAAGCACAATATTATGGGTGTTCATGTCCATGTCGAGCCGCTGGAACAGGATCATAAGGCCGCCAATGATGGCTTAAATCCACTGCCGGAAGGCCGCTAAGGCCGCTTGGTAAATAGGACCAAATTTTATTTTGTGATTAGAAATTGAGTCTTTAGTCCTATTAGGTGTATGAGAGAACCCTAATCTTTATGAGAATTCTCATAGTTAGTATTTAGCCCAACAGGCTCTAAGCAAGCAGGGTTTGGAAAAAGTGAAAAAGGAAGGCGTCTCCATGGATGGAGGCGCCTTTTATTAATTTTTTCTTAGCATTTTTGGGTAATTCCATACTCCCAATTCGCTAGTCCCCCATTTAGGAACAACGGTCGATGCTTGCATGGAGACGCCAAACTTACAATGGTTGTTGTACACGCCGAACACCGGCACAGCAATCATCATACAAGGAGGCGTATTGAATGAAATACACCATGAAGCACAAAGTCGCTGCGGCGACGATATCGGCCGCATTGTTGCTTGGCACCGCAGTGGTGATCCCGGCACCGGCAGCCTATGCCGCACAGTCGGCTGAAGTGATCTGGGGAGTTAACATGCGTACGGCCCCATCGGCTTCCAGCACGGTTATCCGCATGCTGAAGAAAGGCGAAAATGTGAGCATCATCGAGGAAGCGGGCAGCGGCTGGTACAAGGTGAGCGATACTAGCGGCAAAACAGGCTATATTTCTTCCTCGTCCAAATATACGAATGTGAATGGTTCTTCCGATTCTTCCTCTTCGAACTCCGGTTCCTCGTCGGAAGCTGTTCCGGCCATGAACGCTGTTGTGAAAAAATCCGTTTCGTTCCGCGAAGGTCCGACAACTTCGGCCAAGCGCATTCGTTATCTGAAAACGAGCGAGCAAGTTCGGGTATTGGGCAAAGCCAGCAACAGCTGGTATGAGGTTCTCGATTCGAATGGTGTAAAAGGTTATGTGTCGACACAGTCGCAATACCTTTCCTTAGGCAATACAGCAGGCACTGGCAACGGTTCGACGAATACAGGGTCGAACGGCTCTGGCGGCAGCTCAAGCGGTGACACGGCGACCAAGCCTTCCACCCCTTCCTCCAACGCATCTGTTGAGAAGGTCATCTCGGCTGGCATGAAATACCTGGGCACACCGTATGAGTTCGGTTCGAACCGCAATTCTACGAAAACCTTCGACTGCTCCGCCTTTATAAGAAGAGCGTTCATCGATGGACTTGGCATCACGCTCCCGGCAGATTCTCGCCAGCAAGGCGATTATGTGAAGAAAAAAGGCAACACGACAACGAATATCAACAACCTGAAACGCGGCGATCTGATGTTCTTCATGTCCTACAAAGGGACAAGCGCATCCTCATACAGCGGCGTTAATAAATCTACTGCGAGAATTACGCATGTCGGCATCTATCTGGGAGACGGCAAAATCCTGCACACGTACTCCAAAGAAAGCGGCGGCGTAAAAACAAATACGATCAAAGGCACGCATTGGGAACATCGCTTCCTGTTCGGAGGTAGCGCGCTTTAAGAGCAGGCACGCCAGTCGGCAATAAGAAAAAGCTATCCCTCATCTCTATGTGGAGATGGAGGGATAGCTTTTTAGCTATTATGAGGATATGTCGTTTTTTAGCTCGGTAGCCGCGGTCTGGCGCTCAATAGCTGGTTGACGCTCGGTTACCTTCTGGCTCTCGTCTGCCGGTTGAACCTCAGCCTCTTGCTTCAACTGCTTCTTCTTGCGGATTCTGCTGCGAACGAATAGAAAAATAGCAATCAACGGTACGGCGATAAGAAAGGTATAAAGCGATACATCCTTCACCATTGATTCTGCCGCGCGACCATAGAAGTAGAACAATGCGCCTACTGCGTAAAACTTGACCGCACGCCCTATCGCAGCGTAGCCGATCAGCCGCCATAACGGAAAGTTCAAGGCGCCTGATAAAATCGTAAATACTTTAAACGGAATTGGCGTAAAGGAACCTATCAATATGGCAGCTTCACCGTTTTTTTGGAACCGGCTTGTCGCGGCGTCGATCCATTCTGTTTTAATAAACCGGTAGAGAACGGATTTGCCCATAATTTTGCCCAAATAGTAACCGACTGGTGTCCCGATAAGGCAGGCGATATATCCGACGGTAGCAAGCCATAAGGCCGTTGACGGATTCATAATGCTTAGCGATACCTGCAAGAAAAAAGCGGGGACCGGAAAAATGACCGCGTCGAGAAAGGAGTGAACGAACAATCCCAAGGGGCCGTAATCCTTCAGAAAATCAATAAAAGCTTGAAACATGAGGTAGGCTCCTTTTTGTTCAACATACCTGCTAAGTATAGCATACAGTTGAGTAGTCGTCGCCTTTTATATAGGACGCAGGTCACAGACGCTATGATGGCGTTTTCACAGGCTGATCATGATGGCAAAACAACGCCCATAAGTTAACTTACGTGAGGGGAGATCGCTGGTTTCAATATTTTTTTTGGGTTTTAGACGCATTCTTATGCGATAAGTGGAACTTCCCCGCCGTTTCCTCAGCTTTGCTCCCCTGTTCGCGTTTTGAACTCGTACAGGAGTAGGCGTATAGTGGTACATGACGCGCATTCGTTCGGATGGATTTAGTGCGGTTTTTTGGCATGAGGGGAGTGACATCACGTGCAATCCTGGAAAAGAACGATGTGGATTTTATGGTTCGGCGTCCTGTTTTGCAGCTCCAGCTATACGATGTCGGTACCGTTCCTGCCTCTGTTTCTGTATGACCTCGGCGTGGATAAAAACTCCGTTAATTTGTGGGCGGGGATTGTCCATTCCTCAGCTTTTCTGGTTGGTGCCGTCATGGCACCGCTGTGGGGGATGCTAGCGGACAAGTTCGGCAAGCGCAAGATGGTGATTCGGGCAGGACTTAGTCTGGCGATCATATATGCCTTGATCGCTTTCGTACAGACGCCTTGGCAGCTTGTTGGCGTTCGGATGCTGCATGGCTTTGTCGGCGGGTTCGTTCCGGCCTCTATGTCGATCGTCGCCATGATCGCGCCGAAGGAGAAGCTGGGCTGGAGTCTCGGCATGATGCAAGCGGGCACGATGACGGGGGGAATCCTCGGCCCGTTGTTCGGCGGGCTGCTTGCCGAAGCCTTCGGCATGCGCAGGTCGTTCATTGTGGCAGCCGTTATTATCTTTGCGGCGGCGCTTGCCGTTATCTTCTGGGTGAAGGAAGACAGGAGCCGGGAGACGCAGGCGAACACAAAGGACAAGCAGCCGATAACGTACCGGATGGCGTTCCGCAATCGGACGCTCATTCATATGCTGCTTATCCTCGTTGTGTTTCAATTATCGCTGAACATGATTCAGCCGCTGCTGTCTCTCCATATCGCGGACCTGAAAGGCGGCGAGAAGGGAGCGGTTCTATCGGCAGGGCTTGTCCTGTCGTTGATCGGAATCGCTGGCATTATCGCGTCGCCGATCTGGGGGAGGTTAGGCGAGCGGAAGGGGCATTACCGGATCTTGATCCTGTGTCTCTTGACCGCAGGGACGGTAGTTTGTGTGCAGTATTTTGTAGAAGCGCTGTGGCTGTTCGCGTTCGTGCAATTTGTATTCGGCTTGTTCATGGCGGGTATCGTCCCGATCATTAATACGCTGATGGTGCAAAATACGGACGAGCAGTTCCGGGGCCGCTCTTTCGGCCTGACAGCCAGCGCCAACCAGTTCGGCTCCATGCTGGGTCCGCTGCTCGGCGGTCTGCTGGGACTGTTCCTTGGCATCCACTCGATCTTCGTAGCGACAGGGGTTATTATGGCCGGTACAGGCATGATCGTCTGGATGAAGCGAAGGAGGGAGCGGTCTATGGCCCGCTCGTAGCAACTGGGATGTGTTCTATGGCTTACTTGATTAATGCTTACTTGATTGAAACAGCGTACTGAAAAAGAACCATATTTTTCATGGAGAGAGTTTACTCCCTATCATGAAGATATGGTTCTTTTTACTATTATGATGCAAGTAAATTGTTCCGAGGATTGGGATAGCGCTCAATTAAGTCGGTAGTACCGACTTAATGCTCCCTCTGAGCTAGAATGGCTCAATTAGGTCGGTCACACCGACTTAATGCTTCCTCTGAGCTAGTTTGGCTCAATTAGGTCGGTCACACCGACTTAATACTCCCTCTAAGCTAGTTTGGCTCAATTAAGTCGGTAGTACCGACTTAATGCTTCCTCTGAGCTAGAATGGCTCAATTAAGTCGGTAGTACCGACTTAATGCTCCCTCTGAGCTAGAATGGCTCAATTAAGTCGGTAGTACCGACTTAATGCTCCTTCTAAGCTAGTTTGGCTCAATTAAGTCGGTAGTACCGACTTAAACGCTCGGAACGAGCCGCCCCGTCCTAATCAAGTCGATCACGCCGACTTAAACGCTCCCAAACGAGCTGGAGCCGGCACCCAACTCAGCTAATCGCGCAGCTGACGGCGGGATACGCCGCTTTGCTGGGCGGCGGCTACGACTCTGCGCCGGACTTCCTCTACGATTTTGGCGTTGAACACGCTTGGGATAATGTACATGCGGTTCAGCTCCTCGTCGCTGATGACGGAGGCGATCGCTTCGGCTGCCGCCAGCTTCATCGGTTCGTTGATCTCGGAAGCGCGGCTGTCGAG
Organism: Paenibacillus sp. NPDC057967; assembly: GCF_042887015.1. Taxonomy (NCBI): domain Bacteria; kingdom Bacillati; phylum Bacillota; class Bacilli; order Caryophanales; family Paenibacillaceae; genus Paenibacillus; species Paenibacillus sp. NPDC057967. The sequence continues at coordinate 184,582 of NZ_JBHVQB010000001.1, read as the reverse complement.
CGCCCCCCGGAAGATGCCGGGGAAGCAAAGCACGTTGTTGATCTGGTTCGGATAGTCGGAGCGTCCGGTTGCGATGACGCCGACGATATCCTCGATCAGCTCGGGACGAATCTCCGGCTCCGGGTTCGCCATAGCGAATACGATCGGATCAGGCGCCATGCTTGCAACATGTTCTCTTGTCAGCAAGCGGCCAGCCGATACGCCGATGAACACGTCCGCTCCCTCCAGCGCTTCCTTCAGTCCGCCCTTGCGGCGCTCCGGATTGGTGTTCTGCGCATACCATTGCCACATCGGATGATCGTACGTCTCATCCGCAGACAGAATGCCCGGGCGGTCGATGCCGATCACATTGCGTGCGCCGCCAGCGAGCAGCATCTTCGTGCAGGCAGTTCCTGCGGCGCCAATGCCGCATACCACGATGCGAGCTTCGCTTAATGTGCGTCCGGTCAGCTTGAGCGCATTCAATAGGCCGGCGTAGAGAACGACAGCCGTTCCATGCTGATCGTCATGGAATACCGGAATATCCAGCTCCTCGCGCAGCCGCTGCTCGATCTCGAAGCAGCGCGGAGCAGAGATGTCCTCCAGGTTGATGCCTCCGAAGGCGGGAGCGAGATGCTTGACGGCTGCGATGACTTCCTCGGTATCTTGGGTATCGAGGCAGATCGGGAACGCGTCCACATCGGCAAATTGCTTGAACAGCATTGCCTTGCCCTCCATAACAGGCATCGCGGCATATGGCCCGATATTGCCAAGCCCGAGCACGGCGCTGCCGTCAGAGACCACGGCTACTGTATTACGCTTGATCGTAAGCGTATGCGCCTTGGACGGTTCTTCATGGATAGCTTGGCATACTCTGGCTACATCAGGAGTATACACCCTGGACAGATCGTCACGGTTTTGGATCGGTGTCTTCGGCTGAATCGTGATTTTGCCGCCCAGATGAAGCAGGAACGTACGGTCCGAGATATGAAGCAGCTTAATGCCGGGCACTGCACGCAGCGCTTCGGTCAACCGCTCGGAGGCGCCTTGCTCGGTAATTTTGACGGTTAAGTCCCGTACGCTTTTATTTTTGTCAGTATGTATAACGTCAATGGCGACGATATCGCCTTTAGCTTGCTCGATTGCGGTAGCTGCCTTGCCGAACTGGGCTTTATCTGTGTCGATTTCAAGCCTGAGAATAATCGTTTTGCCATCTGTCATTTGTGATTGCATGTCTGTCACGATCTCCCTTCAAGTGTGCAGTATCGGTATCAATCAAGCCATCTTCAATTATGCCCCAAAGATGAGGTGAAAAACAAAGCCGTCACTGCATGAGCTGCAGTACGGCCTCTGGACACTTTTTGGGGTCATATTGAAGCGCGCGCTTCTGGAGCAAGCCTTCACGGAAGGCGGTTGCTGCCTCTTTGTCATGGATAAGTCGGAACCACCGGTCTACCGTATCATTGGAATTAAGCATCTCGCCGAATCCGCTCTGGATGAAGTATTCGCAATTCTCTTCCTCCTGGCCCGGTATCGGCTCGTAAAACAGCATCGGGAGCGCCTTGCTCATGCCTTCGGTACAGGTCATGCCACCAGGCTTGGTCACGAGCAGATCGGCTGATTCCATCAGCTTGTGAACATCGCGCGTAAAGCCGAGAATGCGGATATTCTTGTGCTGGAACATGGGATCGCCCAGCATCTTTTCTTTCATCTTTTCATTGGAGCCTACGCAAAAGATTAACTGTGTCGTCTCACGCCATTTGGTCATGTACGATAAGGCATTGTCTTCATACAAGATACCCCAGCCACCGCCCATAATGAGCACCGTCGGCATATCCTTAAGCTCGTATTCCTTGCGAATGTCTTCCTTACTGTATGTAATCCAGAAGTTGGGATGAACAGGTATGCCTGTTACCTCCACTCGCTCCGGTAATACGCCTTTCTCCACAAGACGGCGCTTCACGTCGGGGGAAGAAACGAGATAATGATTCACTTCCTGGCTGACCCAGGAGCCGTGCGCGTCGTAATCGGTTATAAGCGTATATAAAGGAACATCCAGTCCAAGCCGCTTCAATCTTGCGACGACGGTATTAGGGACGGGATGGGTGCAAACGATAAGATCCGGCTTAAGCTGAGCGATTACTTGTGTAGTTTGCGTGTAAAATACCCGGTGAAGCGCAAGCTGTGCAAAACGGTTCAGCGGTTTCTTATAATTGCCGCGATACATCATGCCCACCATCTTGGGCTGCGAGCTTACCGTTCTCCGGTAGGCAGATACGATTAATGGCCCGATAACCGGATTTAAAAATTTCCCCAGCTCAATGACTCGAGCCGAGATGCTGGGGCATAGCTGCTTTAAACCTACCGCCAGCGCGTTTGCTGCTTGCGTATGGCCGGAGCCGAACCCCTCTGAGAGCAGCAGCACTCTCTTCTTGCGCATATACTCACCTACTTTTCTCTTTCCATATTACTTCTCAGGTTAGGTTTATACAAGCGTGGATGTTCTGCTTGTCAATAAATTAACGTTCCTTTACATTGTAATCACATGCTTGTTTATGAATTCATTTAGGATGAAGTAAAAAACGATAAATTCAGGAGGATAACAGGATGACTAATTATGAAGAACCATTCCGCTGCGAAGTAGGAAATATAGTCAAGGCCAAAGTCCGTTCGGGCGTATATGTAGGAGAGGTTGTGGAGCTTAACGGACCGCGTGCGCTGGTCAAAGTGCTGGCGGTGCTCAAGCATCCGGAGCAGGGTGATCTTCATCAGCCCTACAACCCGGATGTTGCGATGTTCCATGAACGCCGCGCCTTAAGCTACACAGAGAAAACAACGGTCCTTCTCAGAGATTTGCAAAGCTACGCGGGTGCGGTGCCGGATTACCGGGAGTCGCTTCACGCGGCTGTTGCCGCCGAGATCGAGTCCCTCGACCGTCTGAACCGCTGGACAGCCAAGAGCCTTGAGACGATGCTCGGATTGCAAAAGGACTACAAGTAACTAGCGGTTGATAAAAGCGGTTTTCAACGTTTCGCGGTATACGACTTGGAAGCCGAGTCCGTCGGAGAGCGCGGCCAGCGGAACGTATGTCTTCTTCTCTCCGCTGAATTGCTGGAGATACGCGGGCTCTGCGTTCAGCGGCTCGCTCTTGCCGTTAATGCTAATGGTATCGGCCCCTACCGTAATTGCGACCGTCCGGTCTTCCAGCGTAATCGTAGCGGTGGAGGTAGCAGCATTCCATTGCAGTTCCGCACCAAGCGCATCGGTGACGTCGCGCAGCGAGAGGAACGTACGGCCTTTCTTGATGACAGGCGCATAGTCAGTGATGACCTCCTTGCCGCCTACGACGATCGAGATCGGCACGTTGGATTTGCGCGGCTTGACGGTCTTGTAAGCTCCCCATAGCGGTTCGGAGAAGGTTTTGCCAAGCTCTGTGTATCCCGCAGCGGTAGGGTGAATATCCGGCTTCGGATTTCCTTTCTCATCTGTTGCGCGGATGCTGGTGAACTTAAGCGCATCCTTCTCGATGGCGGAAGACGCATCAGCGATTTTCACATTCAGGCCTTGCTTCGAATATTCAGCTACAACGGTTTGCAGGCGCTCAAGCAGGCGAGTTTGGCCGTCTGTTAAAAACTTGGCGGTAGAGTCAGGAACGAAGTATGTCTTCTGATCCCGAATTTGGATATATATAGGTAGATATTGGTTGGCGATCATGATTTCGGCATTAGGCTGAAGCTTCTGAATCGTGTCCAGCGATGCTTTCAACTGTTTCTCGAAGCTCTCAAGCAGAGCATCTAGCTGTGATTTCAACAGATCCTGCTTGTCGGCAGGGAGCTGGTTGAATGCCGTCTCGACGCCAAGGTCGTTCAGCATCCACAGGAAGTCGTTACCGCCGATAGTAAGGAGTACAAGCTCGGCATCTTTGAGATCCTGCGCAAGCTGAGGCGTTTTGCCGAACATAGCGGCGGCGCGCGGATCAATCAGGCCAGCCTGAATATCGGCTTCCTTCACGGCTTGTCCCTTGGCGGCGGCATCAAGCCATTTGCTAAGCCCTTCGGAGCGCAAGCCAATAATGCCGTAGTTGGTATACTCCGCCCGGAGGCCTTGGAACAGAGCTTGCTCGTATACATGCTCCGCATAGCCGTAAGGCACGGAGGATTCCGTAAAGCCCAGCTCATAGCCGGCCGCCAGCGAGTCGCCCAGCACGACAATGTCGTATGTATCGCTTGTTGCTGTTCCTGCTGCCGGTGCCTGAGCCGCCGATGCGGTCATGGCGGAAGCCAGGCATCCTGCCACTACCGCCGCGATCGCAGCGCGGCTCCACATATTCCTTAATTTGCTATACAATTGCCACACATCCTTTTGATAAAATAGATGAAAACAAAGATTACACACCACTAGTCCCAGAACCCGTCAGCCGCCGCCGCCAAACAACTCTTATCACAATTATAAAAATATTAAATTGATTCCGTTTTGCCCTGATGTTAAAATCATATAATAATCGCTTAGCAACGGTAGATGGCAAGAGGAATGGCAAGGAGCAGGCGGGTGTGCCTCGCCCCCTACCATTCTATGATAGTTCAAGCCAAAAATGAAGCCAATTAAGTGATCAAGCCTGTTATTCTACATTGCTTGCCCAAAAATCTTCTGATAGAAAGGTTGCACACAATGAAAGAAAATATTTTGGGATTGCCGCCTAAGCAAGGACTTTATGACCCGCAGAACGAGAAAGATGCTTGCGGAATGGGCTTTGTAGCCAGTATTAAAGGAAAAAAATCGCATAAGGTTATCCGCCAGGCTCTTACTCTGCTAGAGAACATGGAGCATCGCGGCGGACAGGGAAGTGAGCCGAACACCGGTGACGGTGCGGGTATCCTGCTTCAAATCCCGCATGCGTTTTTCTCCGCAGAGCTGAGCAAGGAAGCCATTCAACTGCCCGCTGAAGGGGACTACGCGGTCGGCATGATCTTTATGCCGCAAGACGAAGCTGCCCGCACGGCGATTGAGCGCGAGCTTGAGAGCATTGTTGCGGAAGAGAAGCAGACTATGATCGGATGGCGCACTGTGCCTACGGACGATGGGAAGCTGGGCCAATCGGCGCTGGCGGTTAAGCCGTATGTTCGTCAGGTGTTCATTGGCAAAAACGCTGAATTGAAAGACACCCTCGCATTTGAACGCAAGCTTTACGTCATCCGCAAACGCGCGGAACTGGCTATTCGCTATGCAGGCAAAGAAGGCGGCAACATGTTCTACTTCTCCAGCCTGTCCTCCAAAAAAATCGTGTACAAAGGCATGTTGACCACAGAGCAAGTACGTTCCTTCTATACCGAGCTGAATGATGAATCGGTTATCTCTGCTATTGCTTTAGTGCATTCCCGTTTTAGTACAAACACGTTCCCTAGCTGGGAGAGAGCTCATCCATTCCATTATCTGATTCATAACGGCGAGATCAATACGCTTCGCGGCAACGTGAACTGGATGCATGCGCGCCAGACGCTGTTCGCCTCCGAGCTGTTCGGCGAGGACCTGGAGAAGATCAAGCCGATCATCAATCCGGACGGTTCCGACACGGCGATGTTCGACAATACGCTTGAATTCCTGCACCTCGCAGGCCGTTCCTTGCCGCATGTGGCCATGATGATGGTTCCTGAGCCATGGTCGAACCACGAGAGCATGAGCGACGAGCGCAAGGCGTTCTATGAATACCACAGCACCCTGATGGAGCCGTGGGACGGACCGGCTGCGATGGGCTTTACCGACGGCACGCAAATCGGCGCTACGCTGGACCGCAACGGTCTTCGCCCTGCACGTTACTACGTGACGAAGGACGACCATATCATTCTTGGTTCGGAAGCGGGAACCGTGGAGATTCCGGCGGAAGACATTTTGTACAAAGACAGATTGCGTCCTGGACGCATGCTGCTTGTCGATACAGAGCAAGGCCGTATTATATCCGACGAGGAAGTCAAAACGGCTATCGCTGCCGAGCATCCTTACCGGGAGTGGCTTGACGAGCATCTGGTGAATTTGGATGATCTGCCTGAAGCGCCAGAGCTTCCGGATCCGAGTCATGACACGGTACAGCGCCGTCAACAAGCGTTCGGGTATACGTTCGAGGATATCCGCAAGGTGCTTGAGCCGATGGCGGGAAGCGGCCAAGAGCCGATCGCGTCCATGGGCTATGATGCTCCGCTGGCCGTATTGTCCGAGCGTCCTCAGCGCCTGTACAACTACTTCAAGCAGCTGTTCGCACAAGTCACGAATCCGCCGATTGATGCGATCCGCGAGGAGATTATTACGTCGACTGCGACTACAATTGGACCTGAGCGCAACCTGCTTAACCCGGAGCCGGAGAGCTGCCGCCACATTAAGCTGGATACACCGATCTTGTCCAACGAGCAATTCGCCAAGCTGCGCCATATTCGCCGCGAGGGCTTCAAGTCGATCACGCTGCCGATCTTCTTCACGGCAAGCGAAGGCGAAGCGGGACTTCGTTCCGCGCTGACTGTATTGTGCGAGGCGGCTGACCGCGTTATTGCGAAAGGTCATAATATTATCATCCTGTCCGACCGCGGCGTCGACAAGGAGAATGCAGCGATTCCGGCCCTGTTGGCCGTATCAGCTCTGCATCACCACCTGATCCGCCAAGGAACGCGTACGAAGGTCGGCATCATGCTGGAGTCCGGTGAGCCGCGCGAGGTGCATCATTACGCGCTGCTGCTCGGTTATGGCGTCAATGCTGTCAACCCTTACCTGGCGTTCGAATCGCTGGATGACATGATCAAGCAAGGCATGCTCAGAGGCGTATCGCATGAGAAAGCGGTCAAAAACTATATCAAAGCCGCAACAAAAGGCGTCGTAAAGGTATTGTCCAAGATGGGCATCTCCACGATCCAATCGTACCGCGGCGCGCAAATCTTCGAGGCGCTTGGCCTTCGCGAGGACGTAATCAACGAGTACTTCACGTGGACGCAATCCCGCATTGGCGGCATCGGTCTGGATGTCATTGCTGAGGAGGCGCTGCATGCCCATAACCGCGCGTTCGCGGAGCAGGAGGGCGCTGAGAAGGAACTGGATTCCGGCGGCGACTACCAATGGCGGAAGGACGGCGAGGACCATCTGTTCACGCCGCAGACGATCCATACACTTCAGATGGCATCGCGTGCGAATGATTATAAGCTGTACAAAAAGTTCTCTGGTCTGGTACAAGGCGAGAACAAGAAGCATTTGACACTTCGTTCGCTTCTCGACTTCAAGAAGGACGGTAAGTCCGTGCCGCTTGAAGAAGTGGAATCTGTAGAGTCCATCGTCAAACGGTTCAAGACCGGCGCGATGTCCTTCGGCTCCATCAGCAAGGAAGCGCATGAAAGCCTGGCTATTGCGATGAACCGCCTCGGCGGCAAGTCCAATACGGGTGAAGGCGGCGAAGATCCGGCACGCTTTACGCTTGACAGCAATGGCGATTCCCGCCGCAGTGCGATCAAGCAGGTCGCATCGGGACGTTTCGGCGTAACGAGCCAGTACTTGGTGAACGCCGACGAGATTCAAATCAAAATGGCTCAGGGCGCGAAGCCTGGCGAAGGCGGACAGCTGCCTGGCCTAAAAGTATATCCATGGGTTGCGGAAGTACGGGGCTCGACACCGGGCGTTGGTCTGATCTCGCCTCCTCCGCATCATGATATCTATTCTATCGAGGATCTGGCTGAGCTGATCCACGATCTGAAAAACGCGAATCCGCGCGCTCGCATTAATGTGAAGCTCGTATCCGAGGTTGGCGTCGGCACGATTGCAGCAGGCGTAGCGAAAGGCCGCGCAGACGTTATTATGGTCAGTGGCTATGACGGCGGCACAGGCGCGTCCCCGATGGGTTCGATCCGCCACGCGGGTCTTCCTTGGGAGCTTGGTCTTGCCGAGACTCATCAGACGCTCATGCTGAACAATCTGCGTGACCGCGTAACGATCGAGACCGACGGCAAAATGATGAACGGACGTGACGTTGCAATCGCTGCGTTGCTCGGAGCTGAAGAATACGGCTTCTCGACGGCTCCGCTCATCGTATTAGGCTGTGTCATGATGCGCGTCTGCCAGCTGGATACTTGTCCGGTCGGCGTGGCGACGCAAAATCCGGAGCTCCGTAAGAAGTTCATGGGTGATCCGTCCCATGTCGTGAACTACCTTCGCTTTATCGCGGAGGAAATGCGTGAGATTATGGCAGAGCTTGGCTTCCGTACGATCGAAGAGATGGTTGGCCGTGTGGACCGTCTGGAGACGAAGCACCTGACTGAGCATTACAAAGCGAAAGGTCTTGACCTCTCTGGCATTCTGTACGAAGCGGATGTTGCCGAAGGCGCAAAACGCTACAAAGTGCAGGAGCAGAACCACGGTCTGGAGCTGTCGATCGACATGCAGCAGCTGGTGCCTTTGGCAAAGCCTGCTCTGGAGAGAGGAGAGAGCGTTCGCGGAACGTTCCCGATTCTGAACACGAACCGCGTAGTCGGCACGATTCTGGGCTTCGAAGTGACGAGCCGTTATGGCGCGAAAGGGCTGCCGGAAGATACGATCTGGTATCACTTCGTCGGCACCGCAGGTCAAAGCTTTGGCGCATTCGTACCGAATGGCATTACGCTATCGGTTGAAGGCGACTCCAACGACTACTTCGGCAAAGGTCTATCAGGCGGCAAAGTAATTGTTGCGCCATCGCCGAAGGCGACTTTCGCTGCAGAAGACAATATCATTATCGGCAACACAGCCTTGTATGGCGCCACTAGCGGCCAGGCTTATATTCGCGGTATTGCGGGCGAGCGCTTCGCGGTACGGAATAGCGGCGTTAACGTAGTCGTCGAGGGCGTCGGCGATCATGGCTGTGAATATATGACTGGCGGTCGTGTAGTTATTCTGGGCTCTACAGGACGCAACTTCGGTGCGGGCATGTCCGGCGGCGTAGCTTATGTCTATGATGAGAACGGCGACTTCTACAACCATACGAACCTGGAGATGATCCTTCTGGAGCGTCTGGAAGAGGAAGCCGATATCAACGAGCTGCGCGGCATGATCGAAAGACATGTCCAGTATACGGAGAGCGCCGTAGGTACACGCATCCTGAACAATTGGAATGCAGAGCTGGCGAAATTCGTGAAGGTGATTCCGAAGGACTACAAGCGGATGCTGGAGCAAATTCGCAAAGCGGAAGATACGGGTCTGCAAGGTGGAGACGCTTTGCTTGCCGCGTTCGAAGCGAACAAGCGCGAGCTGGCTCGTGCAGGCGGTAAATAAGGTATAACCGACTATCTCGCAGTGGAGTGTAATCACTCTATTGCGAGATTTTTTTATCAGTACAGCTCGAGGGTAGGCGTCAGCGAATTCTCGATGCCGCTAGAGATATTTTTACACTGAGGAGCATTACTGCGACGAAGATGAGCGATATTGCTGAACAGGCAGGGCTCAGTCGGCTTCGCCTTAAGGATCGGATGCCCCCTTATCGACAAAAGTAGAGCCGTACCGTCTGCAATCGATGCCAAGAAACGACATGCTTCCTTTGATGCCTCAAGTATAATAGTACGTAATTTGGCGCTGAGGAGGATGTTGCATTGAAAATCGTCATGTTGTCGGGCGGACCCGGCAGAAGAGTATGGCCGCTATCCGATACCAATATGCCCAAGCAGTATCTCCCCGTCCTGGACGGACCGGGAGGGAAGCCGGAATCGATGGTTCAGCGATTATGGAGGCAGCTGCTGTCTGCTGATTTGCTGGAAAGCGCAAGCGTCGCGACAAGCATCGAACAAGCCCGATGGATTAAGGGACAGCTTGGTCGTCATGTGCCGCTGCTGGAGGAGCCGACGCAGCGGGGAAGCTACTCCGCCGCTTTGCTGGCGGCGTCCTATTATTATTCTGTAGCGGGGGTATCTCCGAATGAGACCATGGTTATGCTGCCGGTCGATATGTATGTGTCCGGAGATTTCTTTCATTGCATTCGCAGCTTGCCCAAGCTTCTAAGGGAAAATGAAGCGCCTATGATGATGGTGGGGACGGCAGCGGAATACCCCGGCACGCGCTATGGCTATATTCTCGCCGATCATACCGGGCTTGGCGATGAGTCCAGCAGCTATGATTGGAGAGTAAAGAGCTGCTGCGAGAAGCCGGGAGAGCAGGAGGCCGAAGAGCTTGTCAGGGCTGGAGCGCTATGGAACAGCGGTGTGTATGCCTTTCAGCTCGATTTTTTGTTGGGTAGACTTACGGAAGCAGCACTGCCGATTGATTATGAGGAGCTGTATAAGCAGTACTTCATGCTTCCGAAGCTGAGTTTGGAGGGTGGACTTGCATGCGATGCTTCGGTGGACAAAGCCGTAATCCAGTTTGACGGGCTTTGGGTAAACCTGAATTCATGGCGCACGTTGTCTGAACGAATCGCGGTGCCATGAATGATGAGAGATCAATGAACAATGGTTACCAATGATTTCCCCAATCGTATATAATGAGGTAGTTGGCTCGCTTTTTTCGGAAAGCCGGGCTATTGGAGGAGGGAATTACATAGATGGGGCAGCCTATTGTACGTTTGCAGGATGTAACAAAAAGAATTGGAAACCGAACGCTGATAGACAAGCTGACGCTTGATGTGCCATCAGGCGAGGTGTTCGGATTTCTAGGTCCGAATGGCGCAGGCAAAACAACGACCATCCGAATGATGGTTGGTTTGATGTCGATTACATCAGGAGATATACTTATCGACGGACATAGTATCAGCAATCAGTTTGAGAAGGCGATTCGGCATGTAGGGGCAATCGTCGAAAATCCGGAAATGTATAAATATATGACGGGGTATCAGAACCTGATCCATTTTGCACGTATGATCCCGGGCATAACTTCGCATCGGGTGAGGGAGGTTGTAGCCCTCGTCGGACTGGAAAGCCGTATTCACGATAAAGTAAAGACGTATTCGCTTGGCATGAGGCAGCGCCTTGGCGTAGCGCAAGCGATTCTCCATAATCCGAAGCTGCTCATTCTGGATGAGCCGACGAACGGACTAGATCCTGCGGGCATTCGCGAACTCCGTGACTACTTGCGTAATATGGCGCGGCAGGAAGGTGTCGCGGTCTTCGTATCCAGTCATTTGTTGTCCGAGATGGAGCTGATGTGCGACCGGGTTGCTATCATTCAGAATGGCAAGCTGATCGATGTACGTTCCATTCAGGGAACGGATAGAAGTGCTCAGATTGCACGAATCATCTTTGAGGTGGACCGCCCGGAGAACGCTTTGGAGGTACTGGCTGCATCAGACTTGACTGGAATCAACGAGGGTACAGGCATGGTTGCGGTTGAAGGAGACAAGGAGTTTGCAGCACATGTGAATGAACTCTTCGTTAAGAGCGGCATTAAGATATACGGCATTCGTGCGGAGATCAAGTCGCTTGAGGATCAATTTTTGGAGATGACGGGGGGCGAGGGCATTGGTTGATTTCATGAATCTCATTCGCAATGAAAACATGAAGATGTTCAGACGACCACGTCTGCTCGTCATGCTTGGCATCATAATCGGCCTCGTCATTGCGATATCCGCCGTTTGGTTCTCGGTGGACAAAGGTCAGACCGCCATGTGGGAAGTCGTCATTACGGAGACGATGTTCATCTACTGGATTATTACGATCTTTGCGGTCGTTGCCGCATCGAGTACGGTCGCTGAGGAATTCTCCTCGGGCACGATCAAGCTGCTCTTGATTCGGCCTTGGAACCGATCCAAAATTTTGTTGTCCAAATACATATCCAGCCTGCTGTTCGCTTTGTTCTTCGCTATTGTGTTTCTGGGAAGCTTGCTGCTTGTCAATTGGCTCTTCTTTGGACTATTCGGCAGCGGGACGGTAGATCGGTTAAGCGAGGTTACCGGCGTATCCAATGTGGAATATATGTTCAAGTATTTTGGACTGTTGTTTCTGAATACGATAATGACGGTTACGATTTCCTTTATGCTCTCTACCGTGTTCCGCAGCAGCATTCTAGCAATCGCGACGGCTCTCTTCATCGAAATCGTAGTCAATAACTTGATGCAGCTGCTGGCGTTTGTGAAATACAAGTGGGTTGACTATATCTTGTTCGTCCACCTGGATCTAACCAAGTATGTAGGCGGCAACGTATCCAATAACGGCATGACGCTCGGATTTTCACTGGCTGTGCTAGGCGTATACTACGTGCTGTTCATGGCGCTGACCTGGTATATCTTCAACAAACGTGATGTTGCAGCTTAATCGTATAACTAGTAGTCGCAGCACAAAGCAAGCCGCGCCGTTCTTCCCTTAGCGGGTAGAGCGCCGCGGCTTTGCGCTGTTCAGGACAGTGAATTAGCCGGCTTGTCGTGACTTCGACCTGTCATTCTTGCTATCCTGCTTGGCTTGGGATTCGAGCTCGGAGAGAGGCTTATGCTTATTGTCGGAGGTCAGCTCCATATGGCAGCTGCCGTTCAACATGCCGCCTTCCTGAATAATGAGCGAATGGGCTTTGACGTTGCCGACAAGCTGGCCGGATGCAGCAATAATGAGACGGCCTTTGGTCTCAATATCGCCGAACAGCTTGCCTGCTAGCGTCACGTCTTGCGCCATAATATTGGAGCGGGCCACCCCGCATTCCCCGATAATAACATCTCCCTTGCATTCGATATCGCCCCGGTATTCGCCTTCGATCCGCAGATTGGCTTCACTCACAATCTTGCCCTCGGCTATCGTGCCTTGCCCGATCAGCGTATCGGTCGCGATGGCGCGCTTATTCTCCTTGAACATGGTTGAAGTCCTCCTTCAGCATGGTATCTGGAACTATGAGGCCGTCCTCAGCTATGCTTCGCGAGAAATTTCAATGGGTTGACGGGCTCGTTTCGTTGCATAATTTGAAAATGAAGATGGGGGCCTGTGCTTCTTCCAGTGTTGCCGATCAGTCCGATCTTCTCACCGCGGACAACCTCATCCCCGACCTTGGCATCAATCCGCTTCAAGTGCATATAGGCGGTTTGAAGCTCTCCCAGATGGTCAATGACGATATAATTGCCCAGTCTGGCATCATACCCCGTATCGCTCACCGTTCCGTCGGCAGCGCTGAATACAACGTCACCAATCTCGCCGTCAATGTCAATGCCTGCGTGGAAGGTAGTTCTGCCTGTGAAAGGGTCATTCCGGTATCCGAACCCCGACGTCAGCCGCTTGGACCGGGCTGGCCAGAGGGAGGGATATGCATCAACCGTCGCCCTCTTGTGCTGGGCTTTGATCAGCGTCTGCTCCATGGATGCTTCCATGGCATCGACCATTTCGCTCAAAGCCTGGAAGTCTAGCGATGTATGCTGCGCAAGCATGGCGATCTGCATCGTGCTGCCGGGTGAAGCGATGTACGAAGGCGTCTGCCGCTCCGAGGAACGATTGGCTAGCGTCTGGACCATTCCGCTGACAGGCTTGCCTGACCCTGCCGACGGCTCAGCGCTGGTGGTATCGATAACGGAGCCTCCGTATTTCTCGATAAACAGCTTAAGCTTGCTCTCGAGCTCATCAAGCTCGTTCATTTTAGTCTTCATCTCTTGCGCTTGGCGCGACAACTCCAGTAGCTCTTGCTGCAGGGAGACGATCGCTTCATCCTTCCCGGCGATGACCTGATCCATCCCGGTAATCGTTTGTGTGAATTGTGCAGACTGGGAGAAGAGCTGATCCTCCAGATGCCTCAGTTCGTAAGCGGCCTTCAGTTGAAGACCGGCAATGGCGCCAGTCACCGCAATCGCTGCGGCTACGGGAGCGACCACGACTGATCGCTTCGATACGGAGAATTGCTTCACTGTCTTGTCGGCGCCGCGCATCACAACAAATGACCATGTTGGCCTCCGCGCTCGTTTCACTGGTTTACTCCTTCCGGCCGGCAGTATAGTCGTGCAGAACGTTCTATGACTATTTATTCTTGGAAGCTATAAAACATACCAGAAAACTTATTCCTACCTACTGGCATAACTAGATATCCATAGGCGGTTACTGATAAAAAAGGTTGCGAGGAAGATGAGGCAAAATCATCAAGCTCACGCCGAATTATGCTTGTCCACCCTGAAAAAGGACAAAATGTTGCCTGAATTGCATACATGGGAAGCAGGGGGCTTAAACTAAGCATCGGCGTTTGAACGAGCGAGCGGAGAAGAGGTGACATGCGTGGCGGGATGGCTGTGGGGACTTATCGTGCTGCTTGTGCTCTATACGGCCCAGCTGGCAGTCGTGCTCACGATGGAGCACAGGCGTCAGGCGCATTTGACAGCCTGGATGCTGATTTGTATGGCATGTCCGTTCGTCGGCTTCGCTGCCTATCTTCTAATTGGAAGAAGAAAGCCTGAGCACGTTATCCGTTCAACAGGAATTCGTTCGGCGAGCAAGCGGTTTGAGCTGTCGCAAGCGCGATCGACAATTGGTCATAAGGAGAGGGTGACCAGCCAATTGGTGAAGTCGCTGAGCGCACTCGCCGACTATCCCGTAACGGGACATAATCGTACGAAAATCTTGACGAACGGAGAAGCTACATTTGAAGCGATCCTGCATGCTATGGAGTCGGCAAGGGATCACATTCATTTGGACTACTATACGATACGCAATGATGGGATCGGGAGAAGATTTCTTGATATTCTGACGGATAAAGCCCGCAAGGGCATTGAGGTCCGGGTTGTCTATGATGGGATAGGCAGCATGAAGCTGGATGATGAATATGTCCAGTCCCTGCATAAAGCGGGAGCTGCTTACGCATGCTTCGCCCCGCCAAGATGGACGTTGCTTGATCGGAAGCTGAACTATCGCAATCATCGGAAAATCGCCATCATCGACGGCAGGATTGGTTTTATCGGCGGGATTAATATAGGTGATGAATATATCGGACTTGATCCCAAGCTCGGCTTCTGGCGGGATACGCATATCCAGGTGCAGGGCGACGCGGTCCATTATTTGCAGGAGACGTTCATGCAGGATTGGCAGCTCGCCAAAGGGGAACGCTTGGAGCGCCTTGAGCGCTATATGCCGGAGACAACGATTACGGATGGGGAGCGGGTGCTCATCGTACCCGGTGAACCTGGCACGAATGAGCAAGAAGTCGTCGGCGCTTTATTCGCTGCGATGTCCTCAGCCCAAAGCCGTATCTTCGCGGCCACGCCTTATTTTATCCCTGATCCTGCCATCGCCATGAGCTTGCGAATCGCAGCTGGAAGAGGGCTGGATGTGAAGCTGATCATCCCCGGAATTGCGGATTCCAAGCTCGTGCTGCTGGCATCATTATCGTATGTGCATGATATGCTGGAAGCAGGAGTGCGCATCTTTCGATACCAGAAGGGCTTTATCCACTCCAAGGTGCTGATTGTAGACGACGAGCTGGCATCGGTCGGCACCGCGAATTTGGATATGCGGAGCTTGTACAGCAATTATGAGATGCTGGCCCTGCTGTTCGACGAGAAGCCGATCCGAAGGCTGGAGCATGACTTTATGAACGACCTGGCGCATAGCGAGGAGATTGACCTCAAGACCTTCGTTCAGCGGCCTGCCAGGCAGAAAGCGGCGGAAGCCATCATGCATATTCTGTCCCCGCTGCTCTGACGATGAATGAGCCGGGACATAATGGGGTATATTTTTTTCGTAGGAAGATCATAATTCCAGCATAACCAGGAGGCGAACTCAATGAGCGATCAGCATGACACGGAGAAAAGCGCTGAACCGTATCTCGAAGGGCGGGACGCATATGACATGGATATAGACCGTATGGTGAACGAGGGATTGGGCGGAGGCCAGGTTACGATTCATAACGGCTTGATTGCCGAGACAACCACTGACACCATGGCGGAAAATCCGGAGGATCTCTAATGGATACTGCAAGAGCCAAACAAATTTACGAATCCAAAGGCACGCATGCCGTTCATCTGGAGGGCGATTCCGTCTGGATCGAAAATGTGGATGAACAAAATGGAATGGCGACCGTTACGGTAGGCAACAATCCCCTTAACACGCAGACCGTATCCGTAGATCGGCTGCAAGAAGCAAAAGAATAGAAACAATAGGTAAAGCCCGAGTAAGCGGCCTGCGTGCCGCTGTTCTGCTCGGGCTTTTCCATGTTATCCGGATTAACCGCCGTAAGCTTCACGGAATGCTTCGCATAGTCTGAGTCTATCCACTTCCCAAAGCTCGGCGATTTCGGGGCTGACGTTGTCCTCCCACCAATCAGCCTGTACTTTGCGGTTGCTTCGGTTCTCGAATATCCAGATCAGGTTGGCGGCTACCTTTTTGACATAAATCGTTTCCGCCTGCTCCATCTTGTCCTTCGGAATCCATACCTTAAGTCGCTTGGCGGCGCGGTACAGTTCATTGCTGCAGGACCTTCGGATTTTGCGAGCCGACGGATAGGCTGAGGCATGCTTCTGCGCATTAGGCTTCAAATGAACCGACTCCTCTCCATTCCCAATGTATGCGCCGCCGGTATGGTTGGTCACGGGCCTATCAAGTGAAGTCATATTGGCATTAAAAACGCATAGGACAGGACAGGTTCCAGAGTGGAAGGCCGCCGCCTGCATATGATAGAATAGGAAGGGCGATTCAGCATGCTTGGACCGCAAATCAGAGATGGAGGTATCGCATGGATAGTTGGATTACCGATTTCATGGAACAGTTCGGCTACTGGGGCATCTTGCTGATGATTGCCCTGGAAAATCTGTTCCCGCCGATTCCTTCTGAGGTCATTCTTACATTCGGCGGATTCATGACCACGTATACGAGCTTGACCGCGCTTGGGGTTATCGTGGTAGCTACATTGGGTTCCTTGATCGGAGCTATTATTTTGTTCTATATCGGCCGTTTGTTAGGTGTTGAACGCCTGGAGAAAATTGTGGACCGCTGGGGCCGCTTCTTGCGCGTGAAGAAGGAAGATATCCGCAAGGCAGACGCCTGGTTCGACAAGTACGGTTACTGGGCTGTATTCATATGCCGAATGATTCCGCTTATCCGCAGTCTCATCTCTTTGCCGGCCGGCATGTCGGGCATGAAGATTATGCCATTCCTGTTCTTCACCACGATCGGAACGCTGATCTGGAATACGATCCTTGTTACCGTAGGCGCGGCTGTTGGTGACAACTGGACCGAGATCGTTCATTTTATGGATGTATACTCCAATATTGCGTATGCGTTAATTGCGCTGGTAGCTATTATTGTATTGATCTTGTATATTCGCAGAGCACGCAAGTTTTAAGTATAATAGTACAAATGACAACCTTCATCTACACAAGATAAAGAAAGAGGGATACATATGAGTAAAAGCGTGGCAGACAAGCTGGGAACAGGCATTAGCCCGCAGCAATTCGTGGATGGCATGACCAAGAACAAGGAAGCCTTCATCGGCTGGATGGAGCAGTTCAGCTGGACTTCTAATGAAGACCGTCAATTCTTTGAATCGCTGAATAACCGCGATAATCTGAGATGTCTTATTCTGATGGCAGACTGGTGCGGCGACGTCGTTCGCAACATTCCTGTTGTATTCGGCGCGCTGGAAGTCAGCGGAATACCTACCGAAGTACTCATTATGGAAGAAAATCTGGATACGATGGACCAATTCCTGACGATGGGCGGCCGTTCCGTGCCGATCGTGATCTTTGCGGACAATGGCGGCTCCGTGCTTGGGCAATGGGGACCTCGTCCGTCTTATGTGCAGGAGCCGATGGTGGAATTCAAGAAGGCGAATCCGGATCGCGAAGCGGCGGATTACCAGGACAACCTGACTGTAACCCGTCAGGAAATTATGCGTCGTTATGGCGAAGGCCCGGGCTATCAGGCCGATGTCGTAAGAGAGCTGCGCGAATTGCTGGAGTCGTTCTAAGCGATGAGCGGCACAACATTCAAAGTAGAGACGTTCACGCTGGGCCCTTTGCAAACCAATGCTTTTCTCCTAACCGTTCAAGACGGCGAAGGCGAACGGGGTTTTATTATTGATCCAGGCATGATTCCCAGACGACTGCTGGAGCGCATTCAGGGAATAAAGATCGAAGCGATCGTGCTTACGCATGCACATTTCGATCATATGGGCGGCGTAGACGAAGTGAGGAAAGCGGCGGGTTGTCCGGTCTATATTCATGATCTGGAGGCGGACTGGCTGACTGATCCACGCAAGAACGGATCGATGCGCTGGCAGGATGTGACGCCTCCGCTATCGACCGATGCGGCGGAATATGCGCTGGATGAGGGGCAGAAGCTGGAGCTCATCGGCCATACCTTCCGCGTGATGCACACGCCAGGCCATTCGCCGGGAAGCGTCAGCTTGCTGTGCGGGGGGCATTTGTTCTCGGGTGACGTGCTCTTCAGGCAATCCGTTGGCAGAACGGATCTGCCAGGCGGCAAGGAGCGGGATCTATACGATTCCATCCGGAACAAGCTGTACGTGCTTGACCCTGAGACGATTGTCTATCCGGGCCATGGCGGCAGAACGACGATCGGATTTGAGAAAGCGAACAATCCCTATACGGCTTAACGACGGAAGCATTTCTGAAGGCGGTGAAGGCCCCTCGGGAATGCTTCTTAAGGCTTGCCGAATCGAAGCAAAGGATGGTGCTGAAGGATGGCAGACGCGACAAAATGGCCGGCAGGCGAATCCATAGAGGAGCAGGGCGGCAAAACAAAGCTTACGTCGGAGGAGAAGGAAGCGGAGAGCGCCCGCATCATCTCGGGTATTGCGGCTCAGTTGTCTATTCCATTGACGAAAGTGAAGTCAGCTGTATCGCTGCTGGACGAAGGAAATACAATTCCATTCATCGCCCGTTACCGCAAGGAGATGACCGGCGAGCTGGATGAAAACGATCTCAGATCGATCGAGGAAAAGCTGCAGTATATGCGTAATCTGGAGGAACGCAAGCGTGAGGTTATCCGTCTCATTGATGAGCAAGGCAAGCTGACGGATGCGCTGTACACTTCCATACAGAGCTCAGCCAAGCTGCAAGAGGTGGAAGATCTGTACAGGCCATACCGGCAGAAGCGGAAGACGAGAGCCAGTGTGGCGAAGGAGCGGGGGCTGGAGCCGCTTGCGCTGTGGCTGTGGTCGCAGCCACGCCAAGGCGATCCGCTAGCCGAAGCAGCACGGTATGTGAGTGAAGAAAAGGGTGTGCCGACGGCACAAGATGCCCTTCAAGGCGCCAGCGACATCTTGGCGGAGAATATCGCGGACGATGCGGCTATTCGGTCATGGGTTCGAAAGTTCACGTTCGACCAGTCGCTGCTGCGTACGGAAGCAAAAAACGCAGATACGGAATCCGTATACGAGATGTATTATAAGTACCAGGAGCCGGTTCGCAAGCTTCCTCCTCATCGGATACTGGCTATCAACCGCGGCGAGAGGGAAGAGGTGCTGCGCGTAGCTTTCGATACGCCTGCTGACCGCATACATGAGCATATCAAGCGGAAGCTGCTCAGAAACGGGACTGCTCCTGCCGTAAGCGAAGTATTGGAGACTTTAATCGAGGATGCCCATAAGCGTCTGATTGCACCATCGATTGAACGTGAGGTGCGCGGTGAATTGACAGAGAAGGCCGAGGAGCACGCCATTACGATCTTCTCGGAGAACCTGCGCAACCTGCTGCTGCAGCCGCCTGTCCGCGGACATGTTGTGCTGGGTGTCGATCCCGCTTTCCGGACGGGCTGCAAGCTGGCGGTTATCGATGACATCGGCAAGCTGCTGGATGTAGCGGTATGTTATCCAACGCCGCCGAATAACAAGGTGGCCGAAGCAGAGAAGCTGGTGAACAGCTTGATTGACAAGCATAAGGTGGAGCTGATTGTAATCGGCAACGGAACGGCATCCCGCGAGACGGAGCAGTTCATTGCAACCTTGATTGGCAGCCGGAAGCAGTCTGGCAGCCTGAAGTATATTATCGTCAATGAGGCTGGCGCATCCGTCTATTCCGCTTCCAAGCTGGCCCAGGAGGAATTCCCGAAGCTCGACGTTGCGGAGCGCAGCGCCGTGTCTATCGCCAGACGGCTGCAGGACCCGCTGGCAGAGCTGGTCAAGATCGAGCCGAAGGCGATCGGTGTCGGGCAGTACCAGCATGACGTCAGCCAGAAGCGTCTGGATGAATCGCTTGGCGGCGTTGTGGAATCTGCGGTTAACCATGTGGGCGTTGATGTGAATACGGCTTCGGCTTCGCTGCTCTCCTATGTAGCAGGAGTCAATGCCACGCTTGCGAAAAATATCGTGAAGTACCGCGAGGAGAACGGACGTTTCGCGAAGCGGGAGCAGCTCCAGAAGGTGCCGAGACTCGGCGCCAAATCGTACGAGCAGTGTATCGGCTTCCTGCGTATTCCCGACGGGGGGAACGCGCTTGATCGCACACCGATTCACCCTGAGTCCTACGAGGTGGTTGATCGTTTGTTGCGCGAGCTGGAATTGAAGGCTGACACTATCGGATCAGAAGCAGCGCGTGAGCGGCTGCTGGGTCTCGATGCGGCAGAGATAGCCGCCAGGCTGAATGTTGGTGTGCCGACACTGCGGGATATTATAGACAGCTTGCTGAAGCCAGGACGAGATCCGCGCGAGGAGCTGCCAGCACCGATCTTCCATACGGATGTTTTGCAAATCGAGGATTTGTCTCCCGGCATGGAGCTTCATGGGACTGTGCGCAACGTTATTGATTTCGGCGCATTCGTCGATATTGGCATTAAGAATGACGGCCTTGTCCATATTTCCCAGCTTAGCGACAAGTTCGTTAAGCACCCGATGGATGTCGTATCGGTGGGCGATACGGTGACCGTATGGGTACTGAGTGTCGACTTGAAAAAGGGACGCGTCAGCCTGACGATGAAGAAGCCGGACTGAATCAGCGCTTCGTATAATTCATAGCTATGAAGTATAACAATAGGACAGCCTTCTGGCTGTCCTATTGTTATGGGCCTACGGTTTGCTTGATTCATTCGAGGGAATGAGAGTCATCGAATTCCGACTTCAACAGACCGAAGACGAGCTCGTCATGCCGCTTGCCTTGTGTGAAGATCATGCTTCTCAGACGGCCCTCCAGGGTAAAGCCTAGCCGCTCTTGCATCCCTATAGAGCTTTCATTGAAGCCGTAGACGCTCGCAACGGCTTTCTCATATCGAAGCTCATGGAAGAAGTAGCGAAGCAGGAGTAGAGCGGCCTCAGAAGCATAACCCTTGCGCCAATGGTCGCGGAAGATGGCGACGCCGTATTTGAATGTCCCGTTCCGGCTGTCACAGCTATGGGCGCTGATGCATCCGACCAGCTCGCCATCCAGATTTTCTATCGCAAGCATAATGGAATCTCCGGATGCCCTCTTTGCCGCTGTCTCCTCCGTCCATTGCCGGGTTCCTGCCTCGGATCTCGGGAAGTAGATGGAGTCGGAAGACCGGGCGCTATCCGTATCCTGATCATTGTCGTGGAATTGGGACCAGTCCTCCGCGATAATTGCACGTAACCGGACGGCTCTACCTGTCCAGCAGTTCATGGCATTTCCTCCCTTGTGCATACTACCTACACCATACTATAAGTGAAGAAGCATGTCTTGCTTATAAGCGTTTATTACAATGATCTATTGATGCGTCAAATTGATTGAATAAATCAATTAGTAATTTCAAGTAAGTTAATTGACAAACGAATGTATATCGAATTATACTGTGATAGAAAAAGTTACAGTTTAACTATACAAATATAGAAAACAGGATTTGGGGAGGAAATAATATGTCTACAGAAGTGAAAGTGGAGAATGCGGTGGATGCTTCGTTCTTCGAGGTGCTGCAGGGACGCCGCTCCGTGCGCAAATACGACAGCAGCGCTGTTATATCGGATAGTGAAATTATTGAGCTGCTGAAGTTAGCTACGTTGGCTCCGTCGTCCTCCAATATGCAGCCGTGGCGTTTTCTCGTTGTAACTGACCCGGAGCTTAAGCAGAAGCTGGTTCCGATTGCGAACAATCAGCAGCAAGTGGGGGAAGCCTCGGCAATCGTATTGATTTTGGCTGACCTGGAGATGTATAAGCTGGCAGGTCCGATCTATGAGGCTGCATTCGATGCGGGATATATGACCGAGGAAATTAAAAACCGAATGATCGAAAACTCCACCAAGCTGTATTCCTCCATACCTGCTGAACGCTTGAAGGAGATTGCTGTATTCGACACCGGTCTGGTTGCGATGCAGCTGATGCTGGCTGCTCGTTCGAAGGGCTATGATACCGTGCCAATGGGCGGCTACAACCGCGAAGAGGCGGCCAAGCTGCTTGGCGTATCCAGCCGTTATCTACCGACGCTCATGCTGCCAATCGGCAAAGCTGCGGCGCCTGGTCATCCGACAACACGGCTGCCAATCGAGCAGGTTGCGTTTTTCAACCGCATGTAATCTAGAAACGTGGTTACAACTAATCATTATAAAACGTACAAACCCGGCATCTCCGATAGGAGGCCGGGTTTTGTGTGCCCGCAGCTGCGGGGCTCATCTGCACGCGATACGATGCGAAGCCGATGTATGGATTGGGTTTGTCATTGCATGACCGAACCGCTGTCCTGTTCTTTCGGAGCTTGCTTGGTGCGGTAGAAATACCAGCAATCGTTCAGCAGCTTGATCTGCCGGCGGTCCTTCTGCTGGAATGCGCGCATCAGTTGGTTGCACAGCCACTGCGGCATACGCATCGTCCTCCTTCCGGGCCTAACCTGTTGTTCTCTTACCATATGGCGGAGGGCGAATGTCCGTGCAGGTCCAAGCGAATTAGCCTAGCTGATCTTCCTCATATTCTTCGTACCATTGCTCCAGTTGAGCCTGAAGCGCGCGAATTTCAGTCAAAAGCGAGATAAGCGGATACGACTTTTCTTCAATGCCGGCAAAGTCCTTCTCCAGGCCGTTAATATACTGAAGGCCTCCAATGATGGAGATAGAAGCCTCATGCAGATCGACGTTGTCGCACTCAGCAAGTGCATACGGCAGGCTTGGCACGCGGTCTGCCGTCAATTTATCGATTTCTTTATGGAGCCGCAGATTCAGCGCACTTAGCTGGTACGCGTGAGATGCCGGCATCTCGACGAAGGACAGGGTATCCTTTTCTTTCATTAATACATAACGCATGGTAGCCATGATGGTGTAGCTCTCCCCTCGGTTTTGCTGCTCAATTTCTTGCAACGTATCATCATTCCTACTTGACAGTGTAGCTTATACACGCGTTAAAATTCAAGTAGTTGGGGGAGGCTAAGTATGGATAATCAAGCTTTGCAGCAATGGGTGGAGCGGGTATCGCTGGAATCATTCGGCAGGCCGTTTCTGCACCAGGCTACATTTAACGGAAGGCTGAAGGCAACAGGGGGGCGGTACTTTACCCGGTCCCATCATATCGAGATTAGTCCGCATCAGCTTGCTGCATTTGGCATGGAGGAGACGGAGAAGATTATTAAGCATGAGCTGTGCCATTATCATCTCCATCTAATGAAGCGGGGCTATCGCCATCGGGATGCCGACTTCAAGACGCTGCTTGCGCATGTGGGGGGCTCCAGATATTGCAATTCGCTTCCGGAACGATCGGCAAGAAAAGCAATGCCGTTCAAATATAGGCTTACCTGCGTTCGTTGTGGCATGGAATATTTACGGAAACGGAAGGTCGATCCTGCGCGTTATGCTTGTGGTAAATGCAGGGGGAAATTAAAGCTGTTTTTGCTTGACAAGGAAGACGGGCCATGATAAATTATTAGAAGTCACTTTAATATTCCCTGATAGCTCAGTTGGTAGAGCACTCGACTGTTAATCGAGTTGTCACAGGTTCGAGTCCTGTTCGGGGAGCCATTTCCTGGAGAAGTACCCAAGTGGCTCAAGGGGACCCTCTGCTAAGGGGTTAGACTGCGTAAGTGGTGCGAGGGTTCGAATCCCTCCTTCTCCGCCACATTTTTTTCTCAGGACTCATGCGTAAGGAGGCCGAGCATCGGTCTTTTTTATTTGTCTCAAGTTCGGAGACATGAATGATCTGAAAAAATGCTTGCATTATGCAGGATAAGTTGATATAATCGTTCTTGTCGCAAAAATGCGAAGGCAATAAACTTGCAACATATGGCCCGTTGGTCAAGGGGTTAAGACACCTCCCTTTCACGGAGGTAACAGGGGTTCGAATCCCCTACGGGTCACCAACCATCCTCTAAGAAGCAGCTCTTATGAGTTCGTTTCCGTCATGAGAGCCATTAGCTCAGTTGGTAGAGCACCTGACTTTTAATCAGGGTGTCGAAGGTTCGAGTCCTTCATGGCTCACCAGTTTTCTTCTTCCCTCGAAGACAGCTGGCGATGAAGGGATAGGTACAACTTCAAATGTGCGGTAGTGGTGGAATGGCAGACACGCTATCTTGAGGGGGTAGTGGGTGTATACCCGTGGAGGTTCGAGTCCTCTCTACCGCATACAACGAAAGTCCTTGCGAAAGCAGGGGCTTTTTTTATATGACTAGATCAAAAAATGGAGTTAATTGGTTATGTTTATTTTAACTATTTAATTGAATCAAAGCTTGTTCTTACGATTTCATCTGTAGTTCAAATTAATAATACTGAAAACGTCTGAAACGTTAGAGTCCTCTTGCTAAGGGCTCTTTTTTCATTTTTTCTGAGAAAGCATGTAAACCTTCATTATAGCTATTCACGACCACAACAAGTCATCTCCATGTGCTAACATGGGAGTGAGGTGGAGTAGATGGATATAAGCGGCGCTAAGATAAGGTTATCGCGAATAGCAGTTGATGATCTGGACTTTATATGCGATATCGAATGCAACACTGAGCTTTGGCACTATGAAGAAGTTGTTCAATCAGATCGAGAAGCTGTGCGCCAGTCTTATATGGATAAGATCTTTAGCGAAGACAATGAGCATCATGATTTTGTCGTCTACTTGAAGACTGACGACATCCGAATACCGATTGGTCTGGCTCAGATATGGCGTTATAACGAATACAGAAAAAGCTGGGAAATTGGTTTTGCGATTCTTCCTCCATATCATGGACAAGACTATGGAACGGAGGCTGCTGGGCTGTTGCTGAGGTTTGCCTTCGAAGAGCTGAAAGCTCATAAGGTCGTTGGAATGTGCAATGCCAGAAATTCGCATTCCGCAGCGCTAATGGAGCGGATTGGCATGACGAGGGAAGCGGTGTTCAAGGAAGAGCTATATTGGCGAGGGCAATGGACAGACCAATGTTATTATTCCATCTTGGAGAGGGAATATATCGCTGATGGTCGTGGAGAGCATATCGCAGAAGCGGGAAAAAGAGCAGGAAGTTAAAAAATTTTCACTTCTAAAATGATAAACCGCTGCTTAGAATAGAAATTAGAGAGCGAGGTCATCGCTCTCTGTTCAAGACATTATGAGGCGGCATGTCCTCCGAATGATGTGGAAGAAAATGACTCGTCAGGCCATCAACCAATGGCGAGTTATTTTCGTTTCAAGTAGCTGAGTAATGCAAGAAGAAAAGTACCAAGCATGATGACTTCCACAGTTGTATACGTCATTCGGCATCTCTCCTTTCCTGGGAGGGAATGCCACTTCAGGCGTCTATACTTCATAATTATGGATATTTTATGAAACTAGAACATATTTTTTAAGCCGTGGGGACAGAGCCCCACGGCTTTTTTCGTATTATTCGACATATTAAAATACGGAAGGAAACTGCCGGATAATTCCGTGTGTCATCATGTCGGCCATTCCCAGCGCTTGGGCTTCAATCTGATCGCTTAACGCAATGTTTTGCTTATAGTTACCTGCAAGGCGAGTAGCAGCTTCTTCAGCAGTCAACTTCAGATGCTCGTGGAGCATTCTTCTCCACTCTTGCTCGGACCAGTACGGATTAATTTGGCTTAAAAATAATACGAGAGCATCCGCATTGGCATACCAGCGCTTATTGGCATCTTCGGCGGCAGCTGTATTGCCGGCTTGCAGCGCTTTGACGAGTTCTGCTGCAATAACGAGATGTTCCGTAAACAGCTGGTCAAATCTCGAAGCTATTGCTTCACCGTACAAGGGCTCTAAAAGCACAGCAAAATCTTTGGGATTGCGCAATAGCCTCGCTGTCGTCAACTCCTCGTCCGGCAAACGGCCCACGATACTGTTAATCGTTAGGCGGGTCCAATAAATATGCTGCTCCCATAAGGTTCTGACTTTCTGATCAAGTTCAACCATGGATGATGTCCATGAGTGTGAGTGGCTTTGTCTGCAATAGTAATACTGAAGCGGATAATATCCATACATGCTTCCGATCGCACGCTCCTTCAATAGATATAGCAATAGTGTATAGGCGAATAGCTAATATGGTGCATAGGGGTCATTGTTTTATGAATAGAATATGATCGCCAATATTTCATTTATATGGTAGGATGATTTTGGCATATGCCAATTAAAGGGCTGTATAAAGCCCTTTTTTCTATGTTTTTGTTGACACTTCCGTTACGTAAGAGTGTACATTGGCTCGTGAAAGGGGATGGAAACACCATGAAAATGAAAGAAGTATGCAAACAAACGGGCCTTACGGAACGGACGATCCGCTATTATGTGGAAGAGGGACTCGTGGTACCGGAGGTTTCGGTCCGCAATGGGCGGGAGTACCGTGAGTATTCGGCGAAGGATGTGGAAGAGCTGCATACGATCGCCGGACTTCGGAAGCTGTTTTTTACCATTGATGAAATTAAGGATATGCAGCAGCGGCCGGAACGTATCCAAGAGGTGCTATCGGCATACAAGTTAAAGCTGGCCAATGATGCGAAAGCCAAGGCGGCAATTGTGAATGCACTGAACGGTATTGCTCCGGGCGAGTTGCGGGATGTGGCAAGCATAGCAAGCAAGCTAAGGGATATGTCCGAGAAGCTGCCGTTGCCGCAGAGGGACATTAATCCGAACTTCGGGAAATTCGAGCAAGGAACGAAGACGGAACGCGAGCAGGAATACGGCCGGTTCGTCGAACGGCAGGCGAAGCAATTTAAGCGGGGGAAAACGATTGTCTACTCAATTGCGATATCAAATATATTAATGGCGGTCGTTTCGTTTTTCTTGAATTTCAATATCTTATGGCTAATCATTCAGATTATACTGGCCATATGCTTGATCTCAGGGGTAACATGGGTACGCTATTTGTTCGCTGTCGGTGCGGCGCTGGCGGTATTCTTAAGTGTACAACTGCTCGTATTGAGTGTAAGTGAAGGACTTATTGGTTTTAGCATCTATTCGATAGTTGTAATTGCCTACTCCGGAATAAGCAGCTTCCTTCTCTTCAAGAGTGAGGCGGTAAGCGAGTTTCTATATGCGCAGAAGAATGGCTGACACTCTCCCCTGGAGAGTGTTTTTTTATTTCTCTTTTTTTCGACATTTCCCGGGCAATTCAGCAGGTCTTAGCCTCTTTCATGCCGAATACACTTATTTGAAGGGGAGGGATAAGATGGACTTGTGGTTAATTTGGCTCATCGTAGCGGGAGTGCTTATTGTAGTTGAAATGCTTACGCTGACCTTTTATCTCTTATGGCTGGGCGTCGGCGCTTTGGCCGCGGCAATTGTCGATGTCATTTATCCGGATGCTTGGCTTCTTGAAGTCATAATTGGATGCATCGTCGCATTGCTGCTTACCGTATTTACCAAGCCGCTCACCCGCCGATTCCAAGTCGGGAAAGGGTTCCGGGATGCTGTCGATGAATTGGTCGGAATGCAAGGAACCGTGCTTGAAGCGATTGATCCGGATACGCCGGGCATTGTAAAGATCGGCAGCGAGACGTGGAGCGCCAAGTCGATCGAATCGATCAAAAAAGGTGAGGCAATCATTGTCATTAGCCGTGGAAGCGCCTTTTTGCAAGTAAACAAATGGGGGGGTTAAGCTATGGGTTGGACGGTAACGATTGTTATTGTTGTGATTGCGGTTGTATTCATTGCGATGTCGGTGAAGATTATTCCTCAGCAGAGAGTCGGCGTTGTTGAACGTCTGGGCAAATTCAGCAAACTGCTGACGCCTGGCATCAATATTCTGATTCCGATTATCGACCATGTGCGAACGTACCACGACTTGCGTATTCAGCAAGCTAACGTACCGCCGCAAACGGTTATTACGAAGGATAACGTTCAGGTCAAAATCGATACGATCATCTTTTATCAGGTGACGGGACCTGAGCAAGCTACATATGGAATTTCGGATTATGTATACGGCGTGCGGAACATCAGTACCGCAACGATGAGACAGATTATCGGCAAGATGGAGCTCGACGAGACACTGTCGGGCCGGGAGAAAATCTCTTCGGATATACGGATTGCACTGGATGAAGCGACGGAGAAGTGGGGCGTCCGGATTGAACGTGTTGAGGTTATTGATATTCAGCCGCCAACCGATATCCAGGATGCGATGGATAAGCAGATGAAGGCGGAGCGCAGCAAGCGCGCCTTGGTTCTGGAAGCGGAGGCCGCGAAGCAGGATATGATTCTTCGCGCGGAAGGCGACAAGCAGAGTAAAATTCTAAAAGCAGAAGGCGAGAAGGAAGCCCGTATCCGTCAAGCCGAAGGTCAACGACAAGCCCAGGAGCTGGAGGCGCTTGGCGAAGCGAAGGCGATTCAATCCATCGCCGAAGCGGAGAAAAATCGGATCGAGCTGCTGCGTGCTGCGGGTCTTGATGAGCAAGTGCTTACATATCGTTCCCTGGAGGCACTCTCCGACATTGCGAATGGAGCGGCTAATAAGGTGTTTATCCCGACGCGTGCTGTGGAGACGCTTGGCAGCATAGGAGCAATCGGCGATATGTTGAGGGAGAGCAAAAAGTAAGAATGCCCTAATGAACAGCTTCTCTCCAAGACGGCCAATCTTGGAGGGAGGCTGTTTTCGCTGACGGATCATCTGACAAAAATCGAGAAAATTCTGCAATCTGATATCGTTACTCAAAAATTCACCTTAAAATAACCTTAAAAAAGTGTGACCAAAGGCGGAAATAAACGTATATCCCTGTATGAGCAACACATATCGAAAGGAGAGAGTGTTTTGAACTTTATGAACCAGGACCCGAACGGCCAGCCGGCTCCGAATCCCAATCGCAAGCCGCCTGAGCTGAAGCCGGGAACCGTCAAGAAGATCGCGATCGGTGTAGTAGCAGCCGTTGTGCTGTTTTATCTGGGATCGACATCCTTTTACACGGTACAGGAGCAGGAGCGCGCGGCTATACTGACGTTCGGCAAGTATGATCGCGAGACATCTTCCGGCTTGCATTTCAAATGGCCTTCGCCAATTCAGGAGGTTCGAATTGTTCCTGCTGAGCTGACTCAGCATATTACAATCGGTTACCGTGAGAACGGCAATACGGTTACATCGGTAGATGAAGAGTCTATGATGATTACGGGAGACGAAAATATCGTATCAGCCGATGCGGTCGTAACCTGGAAGATTAGCAATATCCGCAATTATTTGCATAATATCAGCAATCCGGAGCAGTTTCTTCGGAACTCGGCCAGTGCGTCGATCCGTTCCGTCATCGGGGCGCAAAAGCTGGACTACGCGATTACGGACGGCAAGACCGCCATCCAGGATCAGGTTCGCGAGAAGCTGATCGAGCTGCAGAATAAATACGAGACTGGCATTCAAATTATTGATTTGAAATTCCAGGATATCGAACCACCGGGCGGAGAGGTTGAAGACGCGTTCCGTGCCGTCACTAATGCCCGCGAGGAGAAGAATACAAAGATCAATAATGCATCCAAATATGAAAATGATCGCATTCCGAAAGCGCGCGGCGAAGCGCAAGCGCTTATTGAGAAGGCAGAAGGGGAGAAAAAATCCCGTATTCTGAACGCGCAGGGCGATGTGGCGAAATTCAATGCCATCTATTCTGAATATGCGAAGAACCCGGGCGTAACCGAGAGCAGACTTATTCTGGAGACGCTGGAGAAAATCCTGCCAAATGCCCAAATCTTCATTACGAACTCGGGCAGCGATACCGTCAACTATTTGCCGCTTAACGAGCTTCTGAAAGGAAGCGGATCTTCATCCTCAAGCAGCAACAATAACAACAATAATGCTAATCAACAACCGCAAGGAGGTGACGGACAATGAAGCCAAAGCACTGGATAGGTATTATTGGCGCCGTCGTCGTGCTTATGATTGTCGCAGGTTCTCTCTTTGTTGTTAAGGAAGGCGAATACAAGGTTGTGCTCCGCTTCGGAGAAGCAAAGAGATCAGTTATGGAGCCTGGACTTAATTTCAAGATTCCGTTTATCGAAAGCACAACGACACTGCCTAAGTATCAAATGACGCTGGAGAGCAAAACGGGCCAAATTATGACGAAGGACAAAAAACCGATCTTGGTAGATAACTACACGATTTGGCGTATCCAGAATCCGGGGAAGTTTTACCGCAACTTGTACGCAGTAAGCGGGGGCTCGCAAAGGATTGAAGAGTTTGTCTATAACTCTGTCAGAAGAAAGCTTTCAGAAGTTGATTATGATGTCATTATTAGTGAAAACTCGGCAAGAGGAAATATCAATGACGAAATTACGAACGATGTTTCGCTTGCATTGGAGCGTGCTGATTACGGCATCGAGATTATAGACGTCCGTATTAAGCGTACGGACCTGCCGGATAGCAATAAGCAGAGCGTATACAACCGTATGATCTCCGACCGTCAATCCATTGCGGCACGTTATCTGTCCGAGGGCGACGAGGAGTCCCGGAAAATTACGTCCAAAGCAGATCGGACCGCTATGGAGCTGATGGCCCAAGCGGAAGCTGATGCGAAGAAGATCATTGCCGAAGGCGAGCAGGAAGCAGCTCAGATTTATAATAGTGCTTACGGCAAGGACGCTCAATTCTACAGCCTGTATCGAACGCTGGAAAGCTATGTAGTGACATTGAAGGATAATCCAGTCATCATGTTGCCGATCGATTCGCCTTATGCGAAAATTTTGTTAGGAAAATAATGAAATCCATTTTGCCGACGCTAGCAATCTCTCAAAAATATGCGGTTGTCCCTGGTTAAGCGTACACGAGTGTGATAGATTCTCTTCATAGGTTATATAGAGGTGAATCGATTGGCCAAAAACTACGCAAGCCGCAATATTAGAGGGAAGCTGCGCGTCTGCAATTACTTGCTGAAGGATGCCGAACTGCGCCAATACGTGCCCAGGACGGTGTCCTTCAGTCGTTCCAACTTGCAAATGATGACAGATGCCTATTCATCCATATATGTGAAGCCGGATATTGGATCATTAGGGATCGGCGTATGCAAAGTGAAACGAAAAGGAAAAGGTTATGAATTGAAAGCGGTAGATGGCAAGCGGCAATGGAGCGCCCGCTACGATAGCTTCTCGGGACTGTACCAGAAGTTATCCGGCATGAAAGGGAAGCTTATTATTCAGCAAGGCATCAAGCTGGATCGCGTGAACGGCCGTCCTTACGATATAAGAGCCATGGCGCAGCGGAGACCGGGAGGCAATTGGGTCTGTACAGGCTATATGGTAAAGGTAGGGGCTGCGAAAAAAATTGTCACGAACTACTATCAAGGCGGCAAGGTCTATACGCTCGGCAAGCTGCACCGGAAGCTCGGCCTGTCAGTGGATGAGGCAAGCCGCAGAGAACGGACGTTGTCATCCGCATCCTTGCGGATCGCAAGATCACTTTGCCGCAGAAGGTCGGGCATGAACGAAGTAGGCATCGATTTTGCCCGTGATTCGTCTGGCAGTCTATGGGTGCTAGAGGTGAATTCCAATCATCCTCAGTTCCATCCGCTGAAAAATATTGACCCGGAGGCTTATCAGAAAATGAAACGGTATGCGTCTTATTATGGCAGACGGACTGCCAAATAGCGGAGGATTAAAGATCGGGAGATTATCCTGGTCTTTTTTCATGTGCGATCATATTTGGGGTTGAAAAACTAATGGTATTAGTTTATATTAAAACTAACGACATTAGTTTTTAAAAAAAGGACGTGGCTTAATGAGAAAGATTCATCAACAATCAGTTATTCAACTCACCTATCTGCCTAATTTGTTTCCAGTCAACTGTTATCTCGTAGAGGAGAAAGACAGCCTAACGTTAGTTGATGCCGCTCTTCCCGCCAATGCACCGGCTATTCTGAAGGCGGCTGAGGAGATAGGCAAACCGATTACCCGGATCGTCTTGACGCATGCGCATGGCGATCATGTCGGTTCGCTTGATGCATTGAAGAAACAGCTGCCGGATGTTACCGTCTATATTTCGGACCGAGACGCAAGGCTTCTTCGAGGGGATACAGCGCTGTTGGAAGGGGAGGAGCAGCTGCCGATTCGCGGAGATGTTCCGAAGAACATCGAGACATTACCGGATGTACGGCTTCAAGATGGCGATCGTGTCGGATCGCTTCTTGCGTTGTCTACTCCTGGCCATACGCCAGGCTCCATGTCCTTCTATGATGATCGGACAGGTGTGTTGATCGCAGGTGATGCTTTCGCGGCACGGGGCGGACTGGCGGTAGCCGGACATATGAAGCTTAGCTTTCCGTTTCCGGCCCTTGCGACATGGAGTCCGCTAGCCAGTCTTGACAGTGCGCGCAAGCTCGCCGATATGAGCCCAGCCTGGCTGGCTGTGGGACATGGCAACATGATCGCTCAGCCTGTGCAAGCCATGAGGAAGGCGATTGCCGAATGTGAACACCGTCTTCTTAAGAAAGGGGTGTTCAAGCATGTCACCTAGAGCCGGATTGGATTTGACACAAATCGTAGTGACGGCGGCGCAGCTTGCCGATACGGAAGGGGTAGAAGCGGTAACGCTAGCTTCCCTCGCCCAGAAGCTGGGAGTCAGGTCCCCTTCACTCTACAACCACATTAATGGGTTGCCTGCGCTTCGTTCTCATCTGGTGCTGTATGGTTTGGAGCAATTGAATGATGCTCTTCGGGAAGCTTCAGGACAGCGGCAAGGAGAAGAGGCGGTGATGGATATCGCGAATGCTTACTTGTCATTTGCGAGAAATCACCCCGGACTGTATTCCTTAACGCTACGTTCCCCCTCCCATGAGCATCAGGAGCATGTAAAGCTTGGCGGCGAGCTTGTAGAGCGGCTGTTGACGGCATTAAAGCCATATGAGTTGTCGCAGGAGCAAGGCATTCATGCTGTGCGGGGATTACGAAGTCTGCTCCATGGCTTCGCCTCGATTGAAGCGGAGGGAGGGTTCGGCATGCCCCTGGAAGTGAACGAGAGCTTCCGCTTCGCGCTGAGACGATTTTTGGCAGGATTGGCACAGCCGAACCTTTAGTTAACTTTAACTGTACATTTTCGAATCGCTGTAGTAATATCCAATCAAATGACGTGATGAGTGAGGATCTTTCGCCTTGTGCGAAGGGTCCTCCGTCCGTTCACATCCAAGACAAAGAAGGTATCGATGACATGTTGGGACGTATGTCCAAAGCAAGCTCTCACGTCGTAAAGTTCGGTATGCCGATGACAGCCCGGGTATGGCGGAATGCCCGCATTGACCTCGGGGCCTCCTGTTTGTTCGGTCTATTCAATGTTGTCATGAATCAATTCTATGTAGCGTTTGCGATACAACAAGGAGCTAGCAACCTTCAGGTTGGATTGCTTACCGCGGCGCCTGCTGTCGGTCTGATCTTTTCGCCTATATGGGCGAACTGGATTGAGAAGTCTCGCAACCCGAAGCCGTTCGTCATTATTCCAAATGCGATCGGCAGGCTGCTCTTGCTGCTCCCTGCGTTTTTTAGCTATCCATCTGTTTATGTCGTAGCCGCACTGCTGTTCCAATTGCTGATGGGGATTCAATCGCCAGCGTACGCTGCGCTTGTATCCCGCATGTACCCCACGGACATTCGCGGTCGGCTCATGGGCTATGTCCGAGTAGCTATGGGCATTCTCATGATTCCTCTCGCTTATATGGTCGGCGGATGGTCGGAAGCTTTCGGCCCTTCCGGACCGCTTATTGCAGCTTCTATTGCGGGGGTATTGTCCATTGGTTTATTTAATACGCTCAAGCTCTCTAAGAAAGTGGAGCGCAGCTCTCATCCCGCAATGAAAGCGGATGCGGAACCGGATCGGAAGCGACAGAAGTTTTCGATGCGGGAGCAATGGGAGCTTGTCGTATCGAATCGAACACTTGCCGTATTTCTTGCGGCAACGACATTCGCCGGCTTCGGCAACATGCTGGCCAGCCCGCTTTACCAAATTACACAGGTCGACGTGCTTGAGTTATCCAATGTGCAGATCGGATATGCGCGTGTCGCTTACTTTACGGCCTTACTTCTCACGTTCTGGATTGCGGGTCTGATGATTGACCGATTCCATATCAAATATACGCTTATGATCGGTATCGGGGCGTATGCCGTTGTACCGATGCTGTACGGCGTATGGGGGACCTATAGCGCTGTTATTGCGGGCAATGCGATTCAAGGCATTGGCGAAGCGATATGGGATATCGGTATTCTGGCTTTTGTATTCCGGCTGGTGCCGGGCCGTGAGGCTATGGTATTCGGCATTCATCTCATGCTATTTGGTGCACGGGGAACGGTCGGGCCGCTGCTGAGCTCATCGCTGACATCGAGCCTGTCGCTAAGTACGCTCCTGATTGCAGCCTCCATCTGTGGATGGATCGGCACGGCGCTGTTCGTGTTCGGCAACAGGAACCAAAAAGGGCTGGCAGGCTCCTCATAGCTAAAACAAAAAAGAGGACATTCTCATTGCTTGCAGCAATGGAGGATGTCCTCTCTTGTTAGATCAGGCAGCTTAATATAACGATATCGTCAGCGTGTCCCGCTCGTAGTACGAATGAAGCGTAGCTTCGCTGCCTACGATCTCGACGCTTATAAGAGAAGTGATACATTTCTTCAAGGCATTTTTCCCGGTAGTGAGCTTACGGTTTAATACAGTGGACAGCTTGTCCAGCGCTTGTTTGTTTGTATCCGTTAAGTATACGGGTATCGTTTTATTTTGGAACATCAGCATAGTTTTCATGGTTTTGACCTCCACCCTACGAAGGATTTTTTTCTAGTCTAACGGATAAATATTAAATAAGTCTTAAAAAACAGTGAGCAAAAGGTTACAAAATCGTCACTTTTCAGTATTCATGCATGATTGCGGGGCCGATCCTCGCCTTAAGCTGTAATTAGTATACTGCAAAGTGATTGGATTGCAAGCTGTTTTTCCCGATCCCGCAAAAAGAAACAGACGGGGGAACCGAATCAGACATTGGGGCATCAGAGCAAAATTGCATAAAAAGAAACTAATAAGACAACTGTTTTCCGGCAAGGAGGATCGATATAATGGAACTCGTAAGGCAAAATACGACACAACATAAGTAAGCAGAATATAACGAAAAAGGAGTGCGGCTTCTATGACACGGATGGGCATTGGTTTACAGATGTATACCCTGAGGGATGTTACGGCTGTCGATTTCGAAGGCACCCTGCGCAAGGTTGCGGAATTAGGCTATGAAGGCGTTGAGTTTGCAGGCTACGGTGGTATTGAGGCGGAGCGTATGCGCGACCTGTTGCAGGAGCTTGGATTGAAAGCAATCGGAAGCCATATCGGCTTGCATCTGCTGGAAGGCAATCTGGAGAATGAAATCGCTTACCTGAAAACAATCGGGGCGAAATATGCAATATGTCCATGGCTGCCTCACGAGGCACGCGATGCGGAAGCATGGCGCGGCCATCTGGTGAAGTTCGAGCAATACGGCAAGCGTTTCCGCGAGGAGGGCATTGCTTTCGCATATCATAATCATGAGTTCGAATTCGAGGTTGAGCTGGACGGCCAGGTCGTATTCGACGCTTTGTACGAGCGGATTTCCCCGGAATATTTGCAAGTTGAGATGGACATTGGCTGGGTACAATATTCGGGTATTGATCCGGTGAGCTACGTGAAGAAATACGCAGGCAGATTGCCGCTGCTTCATCTGAAGGATTTCCGCGGAGGGGAAAAAGGCAAACAGATCGATACGGTTGAGCTTGGCAGAGGCGATTTGCCGCTGGATGCCGTTATTGCTGCTGCTTCTGAGTCGTCCGTGGAATGGATTATCGTCGAGCAGGACGTATGCGCGAATCCGCCGCTCGAATCGGTTGCCACAAGCATGGCGTGGCTGAAAGAAAATTATTTATCCAAATTTGAATAAAGGCAGGGGAATTCTATATGTCTAAAGTAAGAATTGCTGTAATTGGTTGCGGATCGATCTCGAAACATCGTCATATTCCGGAGTATGCTGCGAGCCCGAATGCTGAGCTGGTCGCATTTGTTGATCCGGTTATTGAGCGTGCGCAGCAATTTGCGGATACGTACGGCGCTAAGGCTTATTCCGATTATGAGACCATGCTTGCAGAGGTAAAACCTGATGCAGTCAGCGTATGTACGCCGAATGCGCTTCATGCGCCAATGAGTATTGCTGCGGCCAAAGCTGGCGTACATGTGTTGGTCGAGAAGCCGATGGCGGTTACAGATGACGAAGCGGAAGCCATGATTCAGGCGGCTAAGGACAATAACGTACAGCTGATGGTCGGCCACAACCAGCGCTTTATGCCTCCACATGTGAAAGCGAAGCAAATCCTTGAATCCGGCGTACTTGGCAAAGTATTGACGTTCCGTACTTCCTTCGGCCACCCGGGTCCGGACGGCTGGAGCGTAGACGGTGCGAACAGCTGGTTCTTCCGTAAGGAAGAAGCATTGATGGGCGCTATGGGTGACCTCGGCGTTCATAAGTCCGACCTGATCCGTTGGATGCTGAATGATGAAGTGGCGGAAATCGGAGCGTTCGTAGGCACACTTCATAAGGAAGGAACGCAGGTCGATGACAATGCTTCCTGTATTCTGCGTATGAACAGTGGCGCAATCGGTACGCTGGTGGCAAGCTGGACCTATTATAGAGGCGAAGACAACAGCACGATTCTGTGGTGCGAGAACGGCGTTATGAAGATCGGCACGCATCCTGATGATCAAGTTATTGTAGAATTGCGCAACGGTACGGTTGAGAAGCATAAAGTAGGCGCAATCTCCACAAACGATAAGCAGGAGTCCAGCGGCGTCGTTGACGCTTTCCTGGAGAGCATCGTGAACGGCACAACTCCGGCGGTATCCGGCGAAGAAGGCAGAGCGTCGCTTAAGGTGATTCTGTGTGCCTTCGAATCTCAAGAAACAGGTAAGTTTGTTTCGGTAAACGGGTAATTTTCCAGCCTATTTCAGGCTATGAATACAGCCTCCAATCCTATGCTATTCATAGGGTTGGAGGCTGTTTTTTGTGTATAGAGCCCCATGAGTAGATTCTCATAATGC
This sequence comes from Paenibacillus sp. NPDC057967, assembly GCF_042887015.1. NCBI lineage: Bacteria > Bacillati > Bacillota > Bacilli > Caryophanales > Paenibacillaceae > Paenibacillus > Paenibacillus sp. NPDC057967. The sequence goes on along the minus strand of NZ_JBHVQB010000001.1, from coordinate 147,386 downwards.
AGTAATGGCGGGAGGTTCACCCTGATTTCTGCGGGACTGGTAATTTTTGCGCCATGAAAGGGCTTTACCCCCATGCTAAGATAAGGGACATCGAGGGCCGATTCGATAAATTCTAGCAATTTGGGAGGAATGAAAGAATGAAAATGCAGCCAATACGCATAGGCGTAGCTAGCATTCTAGCGGCAACGATGATCGGAACAGGATGGGCAGCTCCGAAAGCAGATGCCGCTAATGCAACACCGATCGATATGAATGCCCAAACGTACTACATCAATTATGAAGCCTTAAATACAATTGCTCAAAAATACGGCATTAACTTGGACAAGCTGAACATTAAATTTAATGGCATCGTCATCAAGTGGCCATCCTTCGGCGGTACTGCACCAACACCGACCGTGAAGCCAACACCGACCACAAAGCCAACGCCAACACCGACCGTAAAGCCGACACCTACAGCGAAGCCAACTCCGACACCGACGGTGAAGCCGACTCCTAAACCGACCACGAAGCCAACGCCAACACCAACGGTGAAGCCGACGCCAACTCCGGCGCCAACGCAAACACCGGCTCCTGAGACGGGCACATTGCAAACTCAGGTTGTAAATCTGGTGAATCAAGAGCGTGCGAAGCTGGGTCTGCCGGCTCTTCAAACAGACGCTTTGCTCAATAAAGTAGCGACTGAGAAGGCAAGAGATATGGATGTGAACAACTACTTCAGCCATACGTCCCCAACGTACGGTTCGCCATTCGATATGATGCGTACCTACGGAGTGAAATACTCGTATGCCGGAGAGAACATCGCATCCGGACAACGTACGGCAGCACAAGTCATGAATGATTGGATGAACAGCCCCGGACATCGCGCCAACATCGTAAACAAAAACTTTACGAAAATCGGCGTCGGTTATGTGAATGGCAAATGGGTTCAAATGTTTATTGGCTAATGAATAATAAATCGGGTTCGGGAGCGTCTACGGACTAATGTCCGGACGCTCCGGACCTGAACTAAAATCATGTTGGAGGTACTACGTTTTGAAGAAAGCTTTTCTGGCAAGCGCAGCAATTGCATTATCGATCACTTTATCAGCTGGTACGGCACACGCATCGGCAGGCACACATACGGTAACAAACAAGGATACATTCTGGACGTTGTCTCAGCAATATAAACTTCCGCTTCAAACGCTGATGAACGCCAACGCTTCCGTCGACCCCATGAATTTGCAAATCGGAATGAAGCTGGCTATTCCAGGCCAGGGTCAATCTACTGAGTCCTTGAAGGCGATGGCCGACTCGTCTGCTGCAGTTCCGCTTGGAAGTGGCGGTCATGTACAAGGACCAGGCGGCTATGACTACGCCTATACGGATCAATTGTCGCTCAAGGCTACGGCCTATACGGCAGCGGCATCCGAGAATGGGAAATGGGGCGGCGTGGATTACTTTGGCAATAGACTGAAGGTAGGCACGATTGCAGTCGATCCGAAAATGATTCCGCTAGGCACGAAATTGTTCATCACTGGCTACCAGTACAACGGATTGCCAAGTGTAGGCATTATCGCAACTGCAACGGATATGGGCGGTTCGATTAAAGGCAATCGCATCGACATCTTCGTACCGGGCTCCACACAACAAGCGATGAAATTCGGCGTTCAGAATATAGAAGCTTATATCCTGAAGTAACGTCTACCGATAGGCTTTTCTTCCGAGCAGCTCAGGCAAGGTTACGATATTGTAGCCTTTGCCCTGAAGCATCTCGATCAGAACGGGAAGTGCATGGATCGTTCCCGACAGGTCCTGGCGATCCCCGCCTCCGGCATGCTGGAGAATGATTGAGCCAGGCTGCAGCGTCTTCTTAATGTTCGCGAGGACGCGTGCGCTGCTCGGATTATTCCTCCAATCCTCAGAATCCACATCCCAATTCACAACGGTGAAACCATTTTCTTTGCCCCACGCAATCTGTTGAGGCTTCATCTCTCCGTATGGCGGTCTTACCAGTCTTGGAGAAACCCCCACAATCCGCTTGATGATACCATCGGTTTTCCATATTTGCTGTTGGAATTGCGCAAGCGGCAGCTTGGACAATACCGCATGGTTATACGAATGATTGCCGATCACATGCCCTTCTCTCATGATCCGTTTCACAAGCTCTGGATGCTTGGCAGCCCGGTCACCCACGATAAAGAAAGTGGCACGAATGTGATATTGGCTTAATGTATCCAGGATTTCAGGTGTTACACGCGGATCAGGTGCGTCATCGAATGTCAGAGATACGTTGCGCTTATCCCGGGAACCGCTCATGACGAAGGTGCCGGGGTATTTATTTTGCATATTGACCCATGACATGTCATCATTGCGTTTATTAGCCCGCTTGCTATTACGCTTGCCTGAGCGATTTACTTTCTTTGATTTTGTCCGATTCTGATTTGGCTTTGTGCTCTTATTTTTTTGACGTACGGTAGACTGCTTTTGTTTCGTCTGCGGATTGGTAAGTTGTTGCTTGGCCGGTTCTAATATCCATGTTGAGATTTCGCTTACGGATGAGGCAGAAGCGGATGAACCGACTCCCGCCAAGCTGCCTGTGGCTAGGGTTACTGAGAATACGATTTTTAAAAGCGTTTTTAGTGTTGGCATACCTGCTTCATCCCGTTCTTCTGGCTTAGTTTGCTTGATGCTCTACATATAACCTTTCCGGCAAGGATTAGGTTCATGCACAGGATGATGGTTTCGGTGTTAACAAAAAAAGACTCGAACCGTAATCGGTCCGAGTCGATAGCGACTTCTTATTTCATTTTGAACACTTGAATCGTACGCTGCAGCTGTGTAGCCATCGTAAGCATACGTTCTGTCTCTTGGACAACGGCTTGTACGGAAGCGATCTGCTCGTTCATGGAAGCCGATACTTGCTCCGTGCCGGCAGCTGATTGCTGCGTGATTGCGGAGATATTCTGAATCGCTGCAGAGATCTTTTGTGCGCTTTCCAGCATTACATCGCTTTCTTGTGAGAACGCATAAATCTGATTCGTAATAAATCCGATGCTCTCTTCAATCTCCTTGAATACATGCTCCGACTGGCGGATATGCTCCGTCTGAAGATTAACGACTTCCTCGTTGACTTTCATATTATTAATGGCTTGCTGAATGCCCTCATCAATGCTCTTCACGAGATTGAAGACTTGCTTCGTTGAAGTCGTCGATTCCTCAGCGAGCTTCCGTACCTCTTGAGCAACAACGGCAAATCCTCTGCCATGCTCTCCTGCACGCGCCGCTTCGATGGACGCATTCAAGGATAGCAGGTTCGTCTGCTCAGCGATGTCGGAGATCGTCGTCGTGATAGCCGAGATGCCTTGTGCCTTGCGGGCCAGATCCTCGATGGTCTCACCGACCTTCGCCGTAGCCTCTACGTTGCGCTGCATCCCCTCTGCCTGAACTTCAAGGGCATTGCGGCCCTTCTCCACCAGCAGGATCGTCTGCTCGGAACGCTCGTTCATTTCTTTGGTAGAAGTAGCGTATGATGAGACTTTCTCTTCGATCTCGGTGATAGACGCGCTCATGTCGGTCACGTCCTCGGAGATCTCGTTGGCACCGGTTGCGAGTTCGTTTGCGGATGCGGCTACTTGCTCCATCGCCGTTTGAATTTGATTGTTTTTCTCGAAGATGCTGCGGCTAGTATCCGCGACATGCTTGATGATGCTGGACGTCTCTGTCAGGATGTCGCGCAGCTTGTCCACCATACTGTTGAAGGAATGGCCAAGCTCGCCGGAGCCGGAGCTTGCGGATGTGTCGATCTTCTGGGTGAAGTCGCCCTTGGATATCCGATAGGCTGCTCCGGATATTTCTTCGAATGATTGCGTAATGGATTTCTCAATAAAGGATACAATGGGAAGCGCGGCAATCGCCAGTACGGCAACCCCGATCAGGATCGGAACAATGTTGCCTCCGAGGATCGCAGTCATCAGGACCGTGACAATGGCAAATAGTACTAGATTGAAATAAGTGGTAATCAACAGTTTACTGCGTACCGACTGAGAATAGTACCATTGAATCATTATGTAAGCGCTCCTTTATATGGAATACCCATATTATAACACCGTGGACGAAAATGGTCTATAATTGTCGAACGCGATTTCAGGGTCTTTAGTCTTAATTTAATAGGTCTGAAAGCGCAATCCTGAATTCGGAAATTACCAATAATTTTTTCGGTGAACATTCGTATAGGCGATGCTACCATTATAAGCAATTCGATGTTTGATTTAGAGGAATTTTGTCGGATTCACCATCGTTATGTCGAACTTAAAGAGGAGGATTACGGGAAATGGAAACAAGCTCGGTATCTTTGGCGCGTCAGGTAGACTTTGTATTTAGACAGCTTGAGGGAGAGCTGACGAACGCAGCGGCTGGTACGGTATTAATCCACATTCGCAACAACTCGGTAGGGAAGTTCGGCTTGCGGCATCACCCGATCGAGACGAGAAACGGCAAGATTGAAGGAACGGAGAAGGGGCTGTCAAGCGCACAGGTACAAGCCTTTAGGCAAATGGCAATCGATGCGCTGAAGCTTCGGCAGGATTGGACCCACGGAGAAATATTGTATGACTTCACGGTTCGTCCCAGCAACAATTCTTGGTCGGCGAGTATCCTGTACGAATCGAATTACAATATGGCCACGTGGAGCAATCGTTATGTTCCGCAGAATCGGCCTCAGCATATGCTGCGCGAGTATTATTAGCGCAGAACAGAGAGCAATGGCTGCGATGCGGAGCCATTGTTTTTTTGGCCGCCGAATTTGAGAAAGGCAAGCAGCGGTCCTTACAGGAAGTGCCGCAGTGACGATGAAAGCATCTGATGTGGAGCAGAGCGAGAGAATATAGGCTTAGAGCATCATAAAACCATAGGCGATTAAAGGCTGCCCGGCCATTCGGCTAGGATATGGAGGCTAATGGAGGCTTTGCCGCAATCGCATAGCGGAGCCATCATGCCGAGCAGCGCGCCGAATATGACGCCGGCAAGAGGGCGTTTTGGCCTATAGCGGCGGATCAACTTATCGGGGAAACGAATACAGGCAATAACGCAGAGAATAGCAAGCCGAGCAGCATGAAAGGTATCGCTTCTATTTAAAGGCTGATAATGCGTTTAATCCCGACGTTGGACAACCTCAGCGCTGGTTGTCGGATGAGCCGCTTTGTTCGGAACGTCTTCTGAGCCGGGCTTTCACAATAAATCCGGCTCCTACGCTGAATAGCGAGAGCAAGCCGAACAGAAGCACGAGCCAGACGCTATGGCTGATGGAGATCGCGGTCGCACTAAGGAACAGAATGGACAGAGAGGCGAAGAACAATGAAAGTGATTTTGACATATCGATTAACTCCTTATAGATAACCTTTCATAAAGGTTAAAATATTTTTTGAATCATTAGCATAGATTCTGAAGCGATGCACATAATAACTTTGCAAGCTTGCAACACACAACGTGCAGAGGACGAAAGGAGATATCCCTATGAGCAGAAGCAACCAACTAATTGTCCCACAAGCAAACCAAGCACTGAATCAATTGAAACTTGAGGCAGCGCAAGAGCTGGGTGTACAAATTCCAGCTGACGGCTATTATGGCAACGTATCGACACGCGACGCAGGTTCGCTTGGTGGATACATCACGAAGAAGCTGGTTCAAATCGCTGAACAACAACTGTCCGGCGGCATCCGCTAAACGCTTCTTATACACAACGTTGCATTAACCAAGAAGTCCAAGGGAAACCTTGGGCTTTTTTAATTGGAAGCAACCTAAAAGCGGAGCCCCTTCCCATTGTGCAGGAAGGGGCTCCGCTCCGTCAATGTCAATACGTATCCATTCGCAGCCTTTTCATCAGCCGTTCATCGCTCAGCCAGCCGACGTATGATCCAACCGTTTCAAATTGTTTATTCATCATCAGCACGCCAACGAACGGATATTGCTTGCGATGGCGATAACGAACATCGGCCCAGCGTACTTCATATCCCCAAGTATGCTCCTTCACGTCTGCGCAGGCGAAGTTGGTGAAGTACAGAAAGGAACGAATGGCGGGATCATTTTTTGATTTTTCGACCGCGGGGTGACTGGAACACTTTGTTTTGTCCAGCCATTTGAGCTGTCCGTTCCGAAGATTGCCAATATGGAAGGTATGATCTTCCGATTGTTTGACGACATTCCAGATGGAGAGCGAGATGGTCGGAATGGCGATATAGCTGTCGCTCTTGTGATAGCCGTGATCGAGCCGGGGCAGCTTGCGCACAATTTGCCGTGCGGAGTAAGTTCGCCATACGTAATATACGACCAGAAGCAGATACATGAGCGGAAACAAAACTGCGGGATTTACGAGACCTGCCGCCCACAGTAAAATGGCTATGAGATGTACGGTGAAGATAACGGGGTCGAAGATATGGATAATATTCCAGGATATCCATTTTTCGTTGAACGGCCGCATGGCTTGCGTGCCATATGCATTGAACAAGTCGGTTAAGACGTGTACGGCTACCGCCAGCAGAACCCAGCCGCCTACATGAAGCCAAGGCAGGCTTCCTCTGTAGAGGAGCTGAAGCAAGCCTGTAATTGCGATCGTCCAGAGCAGCACCGCGGGAAGCGAATGAGACATTCCCCGATGATTGCGAATATAGCAAGCATTGCCCTTCAGCCGCAGCAAATTGTCCAGATCCGGCGCTTGGGAGCCGGCTATTGTGCCGACCAGCACGGCGGTGTGCACGGCCGGGCTCGCCGCGACGATCGGATCGACCATCGCAAGACCGGCAAGTCCAATGCCCATGACAAGATGCGTTCCAGTATCCATGAGATGTGCCCCCCTGATTGAAGTGGATGTTAAGCGTAGTATCGGCGAAGCAGGGGAACTTTATCAATTGATTCGAGAGGAGACTCACGCCAAATGTACATTTGTTTTGCAGAATATAAGATCAAGCAAGAAAACAGGGAAGCCTATTTAAAGGAAGTGGATAAGCTGCGCTTGCAGGAAGCAGAGCTTGTCCATGTATATGAGGGAACGGATCAGCCTTCCTTGTACGTAGAGGTCTGGGATTGCAAGGACGAGGCGCATGCCCTGCGCGTCAAGGAGGAACGTTTGAGCGGACGCTCTCCTTGGTTCGCGCTCTCAAGCTGGATAGAGGGGGGACCGGCCAAGCTGCACGTCTGGACGTTCAAGCCGGTTGCATCAAGCCTGACATAGGGAGGATTAGCTTTATTCGCTGACTGGCGAGCTTTCAGTAACGGTCGCGCCTTGGAACGGATATTCATATTTGATCGGCTCATCAAAGGTTACATAATCGAGGTTAAGCATCAGTAGAAGGTAGCGCATGCCAGTATTGGGATCGCTTATGATGATATGATCGCGTCCGGCCGCTTCAATTCTGCCCTTGAATATTTTTGCATTCCATTCGCGGTTGTTCTCATACGTCATGTAGAAGGTGCCGATTTTGCCTCTGTTCAGGCGCAGAATGTTCTCGACGTATGATTCTTCATTACCGGGTACCGTTACAATATTGCCGCCGCCGGGTGTGACGACCGAGCCGCTTGGGACCTGCGGAGGCATAGTGCTGGCAGCTGTATAATTGGAGACTGCAGCTTGCTGCGCATATGGCTGTGCATACGGCTGTGCATACGGCTGCGCATAACCGCCGCCGTATCCGTATGCGGCTCCATAACCCATATTGGGTCCTGCATTGGCCATGCTGACTTGCTGCTTATAACCGTAATTCGACATACTGTTAATCCTCGCTTTCAATCGTTAAGAATGAAATAATTCGACAACACTAATAAACGGAAGGACAATCTGCTGACGTTGGCACATAGAAGCAATGAGCCTTGAAGCGGCCGCTATGCGATTGATCCCACCATGTGTCAGGACAGGCGCCTGACGGACGGAAGAACCACAGCGCATTGGAAGCGGGATGCTGGCGCTCTCCTCCGATTACCCGTTTGGCAAGGCGAACGTCGCTGTCCCTTGCCTTCTGATAGAAGTAGCCCTTTGTACTGGCTTCAAAACCTCCTGGGCTTTGATAGACCATGTCGGGAATGGAGCGTATGTTTTTGAAGTCAAGGCAATTGCCGCGGACGCGGTTGACACCGACGTTGCCAACCATCAGCATGCCGAGCTCACCTTCGCCCTCGGCTTCTGCCCGCATGAGTCTTGCGAGCATTTTCGTCTGTTCCGCGTTTGCTTTGATAACGGCCATAATGGAGCGGACTCACATCCCTTCAAAATCGTCGTAATCTGATAGGCGTTTGCCACATGGTTATTGTATGGATGGGCGGGCAGAATGGTTCCAGCTCAATTACAAATGATTTGTCACATTTTGAGTGTCGAATTCATGAACAAGGGGCATGAACGTTGTCACCGCTCTGTTTTTTCGGTATGATTAGATTCGATTCATCAATGAAAGATAGACGCGCCCGGCGCGTCTTGTCGCATAACTCGGGAGGCTAGCTTTGTGCTGAAGGACTTGATTGCTTTAACGAAACCGCGGCTCCTTCGATTGAATATGTTCGCTGCGCTTGGCGGTTTTTGGGTAGCTTCGAAGTGGGATATTGATATCGCGCTTATGATATGGATGCTGATTGGCTCCACCCTGACGATGGCTTCGGCTACCGTTGTGAACAATTATTGGGATCGTGAATTGGACCAGAAGATGGAACGCACTAGAAATCGTACGCTGCCGATGGGCAGAATGACGCCGTCTGCCGTCCTGGCTTACGGCCTTATTCTTGGTGTCACGGGCATTGCGTTATTATTTTTAATGGTTAATCCGATTACAGGCTGGCTTGGACTGCTGGGATGGTTTGTCTATATTGTCATTTATACGATGTGGCTGAAGCGTACCTCGACATGGAGCACGTCTATTGGCGGCATATCTGGCGCCATGCCTCCGGCTATCGGTTATTGTGCCGTTACCGGCGAGATTGACGCTGGTGCGTGGATTTTGTTTGCCCTGCTGTTCCTATGGCAGCCGGCGCACTTCTGGTCGCTTGCGATCCGCCGCGTCGAAGAATACCGGGAAGCGGGCTTCCCGCTGTTGCCTGTTGTGAAGGGCATTCAGCGCACCAAGTTGCAGATGATTCCATACGTTCTGCTGCTTCTGCCGTCGGTCATTCTGCTGTACTGGTATGGATACGCGGGCATTTATTTTCTTATTATTTCCGTCGTACTCAGCCTCGTATGGCTTGTCCATACGCTGCAAGGCATTAAAGCCAAAGATACGGACAAATGGGCCAAGGTTAACTTTTTAATTTCTGTCAATTATTTAATGGTTGTCTTTATTGCCATGATCGCGAATACGACTTCGGTGTAATCAGAGCCAGATCGGGTGCATGAGGACCAAGGGGGAGAGGAATAAAGATGAGTTTTCTGCGCAAACACAGCTTTAAGATCGCCGTGCTGGCATTATGTGCGGCAATGGGCATTTATTTATTGTATATGTACGGTCCGAAGAAAGCGGAGCCGCTGCCATTGCTTCAGGCAGCACCTGCTTTCGAGATGAATGATATCGACGGCAAGCCGGTATCGCTGGAGTCGACCAACGGCAAAGTTCGTATCGTCTACTTCTACTTTGCCAATTGCCCGGATGTGTGCCCGCCGACCACCTTTATGCTGGGTGAGGCGCAGGACATGCTGAGGGAGCAAGGCACGCTTGGAGACAAGGTCGAGCTGATCTCGATTACATTTGATCCGGAGCGGGATACGCCGGACGCGATCAGACAGTTCGCGGAACGCACTTCGGTTGATACGGACGGCTGGCACTTCCTGCGCGGCGAAGAGGCTGCTACGATTCAGCTGGCCCGCGATTTTGAGGTTGGTGTCATTAAGGTAGAGAAAGAAAATACCTTTGCTCACTTCAACGTGATTACGCTGGTCGATCAGAACGGCCAGATCCGTGAATGGATTAACGGCAATGACGAAGAACTGACGCCGGAATATATCGTTCAGCAGATTAACAAGCTGCTCTAAAATTCATCTTTCATCCACCTGGAAGCGGGATCGGTCGCAGGATACACAATATGCGCATCGAGGCCCGCTTTTTCTAATTGCTGGATCAAATACTCGTCCGGCGTATGCTCGACGCCCGCATATCCCCGGCGCGTATAGATATGTTCTGCGTCGGGGAACAGATCCCGGAGCATCCCGCGAATGCGCTTGCCCGATGAATCGTTATCTGTAAAGATATAGACGGCAAGTCCTCCGATATCCTTGCGAAGCTTCTCCAATTGATCCGTCCCCGGCGTCCCGTACGTACAATAGATGCCTACTTCTTCATTCAAAACTCGTCTGAGCTTGCTTCTGTCGTTTTTTCCTTCCACTACGATGGCGTATTCCATATTCAATCCTCCTGTTCAACCTATAGTGTACCATCGCGCGAGCCGGAATAAAAAGCAAACGGCCCGACATGCGGGCCGCTGCTTATATGCTATGGTTTACCAAAAACCTGCACACACAATGATTACGAGCAGGATAAACAAGACGAGAATTGTGCCTACGTTATTGTGACCGTGATGACCAAAGCCTCTGTGATCTACGCCTCCCATGGAGTCACCCCTCTCATTCATTCAACGTCAAGGCATCAACCGTGCCACTCTCGCGCTGCGGTAGTCACTTGACACAATGTATCATATGAGCGGAGATGACAAATGCCTTGTGCATTTACCTATATTCAGGAAAAATGGGTGTTTGGGGTCATCGTTCTTATTTTATAAAATGGCAGCAGGGTAAGACCGATCATGAGTCCTAGAAAAGCAATGTAATAAGGCGATATATGGCCGCGCAGCTGTCCCGCCAGCATCGGCCCCAGGAAAGCCCCTACCGAGAAGGCGATCGACAGGATGGAGAAGGTGCGGCCATAGCGGGCGCCGCCGCTCAGCTCGATCAGCAGCGTAGACAATGCGGGCAAGACGATGCCCTTCGCCATCCCAATTCCGAGCAGCATGACCGGCAGCGGCAGTGGCACATCGGCGGCAATGCCGAAATACATCAGGGCCAGGCATACCGAACCAAATAGAGTGCGGGAGAAGGCTGGGAACCGGTTAAGGAACATCATGCTCAGTGTAATGAGGGCGCCTATGCTGATTACGGAGAAGAGAAGCCCGGTTGTCATCATCGCTTCCTTGGTTTTCGCCATAAGCGGCAGCTCGAAGGAGAGGATGCCTTGGGCGCAGCTGATACCAACAGGCAGCAGGAAGATAAGCCAGGGCAAGGCTGGCATGGGCTCGGCTTGCTTCTTTTTCTTCAAAGCGGCAGGCGCCGGGGGTTCCCCGTCCGCTGCAACTTTCGTCTCGTCAAGCTTGCGGTTTATATCTTTGATGAAGAAGAGAGCGCATATGGCCGTAATAACAAGGACCCATCCCAGGACGGTAAAAGCAACGGCGAAGCCGATCTTGGCAACCAGATATGCTCCAGCAGCAGGGGATACGACAGAAGCCAGCGTATGAACTAATCCGTTGCCCGCCATGAGCTTGCCCTGCTCGGTTCGATCATCCGTAAGGCGCGCCAGCAGCGCAAGGCAGGCAGGCGAGAGGAAAGCGAGCACAAAGCCGCTGATCGAACGAAGCAGCAGCAGCTGCCAAGGGTCCGTCACATTGGACTGGAAGAGCAGGATCACCCCTGCAGCGAGCAGACTGAACACGATAAACAATCGGCTGCCGTAACGGTCGACCCCGAATCCGGCAATCAGATTGCCCGGAAGATGGGTGATCGAATACATGCCCATCATCAATCCAATGAATGACGGAGCAGCTCCGATCGAGATGGCGAACGGCGTCAGAATCGGATATTGCGCGTGCAAATCAAAAAACGCGACGAACAAAAACAAGTAAAGCCAAACAGCGGTTTTCATTGGCATATATCTCCTTTGCTCGGTCCCTTCTATCTACTTGTACGTCACGATGGGACAGGATATGTCTGCCTGTATTGGAAGTGAGCGTTTACGCCCTTTCGCCCGTAGGCTATAATATTTTGTAATCGCGTTTTGTACGAGATATAATGGAGGGGATCGTAATGAGTTTTTTGGATTTTACATCGTATGACACAGAGACATGGACAACGTTTTTCAAAGATAACTGGCTGGTGCTCGTCATAGCGCTGGTTGTGCTGTTTTTGGTCATTCGAATTGTGAAGACAGTCGTAAAGTGGGCCATCGTTGCCGCACTCGTTATTGGCCTTGTGCTGTACAGCGGATATACACTGGACGATGTCAAGGATATCGGCTCTAAGGTCATGGACAATGTGAAGCAGGAAGCGCTCAATGTAATGGTTGGAGACGGGAAAGATGCGGACTACAACCTGAATGAAGACGGGACCTATACGATCAAAACCAATAATGTAGAGTTGAAAGGCGAGGTCGGAGCGTCGGAAGTAAAGGTATCTGTCCACGGTGCGCCGTATATTACGTTCCAGATTGACGGTGTAATCCAGACATTTATCGATCAAGCAAAGCTAAACGGTTAGCCTGCAGGTTTCTTACGCCTGCATGGGTTGGGAGTGGATAACATGCAGGACGATCCGCAGAAGCGGGATATTGACAACCGGCGGAATTTCACATTCCGCTTGAACTTTTTTTTCTTTATCACATTTGCATTATTCAGCTTGCTCATCGTCCGATTGGCGGTGCTGCAATTTGTAGAGGGCCCGTCGCTTAGCGCGATCGGAGTGGATACAAGCACAAGGAAAAACCAGATTCCGCCGATACGGGGCAATATCTACGATGCCAATGGATACCCGATCGCATTCTCGACATCAACACAATCCTTGTACTATAGCATTCAACCAAGTACAAGATCGAAGAAGTATGATGACGCTGCGAAGGAAACAGCGGAGAAGCTTGAGGAAGTCTTCCAGAAGTTCGGTGATCCGAAGCTGGAGATGTCGGTTGACGATATCATTCGCCAGATGGACCTGGACTTCCAGCGCAATTATTTGTATGTGCCTAGACGGATCAAGTCGGGACTGACCAATGCAGAAGTCGCTTATTTCATGGAGAATCTGTCGGATTTCACCGGCATTGAAATTATGGAGGAGAGCGTCCGCAATTATGACCAGAGCTCAATTGCGGTGCAGCTCGTCGGATATTTGAAGAAATATAAGGGTGTCCGCCTCGACAATGAGTTCTATAAGAACAAGATGAATGAGACCGACCCTACGCTGAAATATTTGGAGGAAGAAGAGGTAGGTCTGGACGGACTGGAGTTCATGTACCAGGATGTGCTTCGCGGGAAAAATGGCTTGAAGACCTATCCGATCAACAATCAGGAGCATATTATCGGGCCGATGCGCATTACGAACCCGGAGAAGGGCTCCGATCTGTACTTGACGATCAACAAGGACGTTCAGCTTCGAACCGAAGAAGCAATCATGACCCACCTGGAGAAGATCCGAACCTCAAGCAACAGGTACGAGCGCGCGGAATACGCCCAGACCGGGTTTGCGGTTGCCATGGAAGTAGATACAGGCAAAGTGGTGGCGATGGCCAGTATGCCTGACTATGATCCCAATATATGGGCAGGCGGCCGAATTAGCCCTGAGGATTACGAGAACTTTGGTTACGTGCTCTCGAACGGTACCATTCGTACCGTCTACGGGCCTTACAAGACGACGGAAGAGCGGAATCGCCATCCTTCTTCCATCGTTCCGCTTGGCTCAACGATGAAGCCGCTCACGGTGCTCCTGGGATTGAATGAGGGTCTGTTCACGACGGAAACCCGCTACAACGATACCGGTGCGTTCTACTATGGCCGGGCTGGCACTCATCAAGTGCGGATTGGTAACTCACAAGGCAAGGTGTTCGGCTCCATCGACGGGGCAAAAGCGATCGAAAAATCGTCCAATCCGTTCATGGCAGCGATGATTGGCAATGCGCTTTATATGCGCGGACCGGTGAACGGCAAGTCCAGCGTTGAGATTTGGGACGAGTATATGAAGCAGTTTGGTCTTGGCGTGTCGACGGAGAGCGGACTGCCTGGAGAGTCCGCCGGGGTCATTGAGTACTTTGGCGAGGCCGAGCGAGCGAGTGAACAGTCTGCGCTTGTCCAGGCTTCCTTCGGACAGCAGGGCCGTTATACGACGCTGCAGCTTGCCCAATATGTCGCGACGCTTGCGAACCGCGGCGCAAGGGTGAAGCCGCAGTTCGTGAGTGAAATTCGCGATGCTGACGGCAATGTTGTCCAAGGCTACACGCCAGAGATTCTGAATACGATCGACATTCCGGAGAAGTACTGGAAGGAAATCGAGACTGGCATGTCCAAGGTTGATGTGCAGGGCTTTGAAGGCTTCGAGCATAAGTTCAACCGGAAGACGGGTACGTCCGAGCAAGAGGTGTCGAAGCGCCGGGCGAATAACGCCGTATTCATCGCGTATGCCCCTGCGGACAAGCCTAAGCTTGCCGTAGCGGTAGTTGTGCCGGACGGCGGCTTCGGCGGCTACGGTGCAGCTCCGATCGCCAGACAGATCTTCGATGCCTACGATGCAGAGATCGGATTGACGGGCGTTCCGAACAAAGCGCTGAAAGCCAAGCTGTCGCTGCAAGACCAGAATGGCGGCGCAGGAGACGTTAATGCACAGAACTAAGAAGATGACTGAACAATATCATAATGTAGAGGCCGTTCGTGACGAATTCGTCACGTGCGGCTTTTTTTGTAGGCGGAATAGTCAGAAAATCCAAAAAATAAATGTTGCATAAGAGAAACATTTTTGTGTATTATTAAAAAAGAGGCGTTAGGCTAAATGAAATGGATAGAGGCAAATCCAATTTAAGTTCTTATCGTGATTGGTTTATGGGGAGGCATACTTATGAAAGTGCGTATATTCGGTTATTCAGCTATTCAAAGATTAATGATCACATTAGCGTTTTTGACCGTATCCATTCTAGTATTGTCGGCATGCGGCAGCGAATCTGCGGGTTCCAATGACAGCGGCAAGCTGCGCATTACGGCAACGACCGGAATGATTGCGGATGCGGCCAAGCAGGTCGGCGGCGAATATGTGGAAGTGACGGGATTAATGGGGCCGGGCATCGATCCCCATCTATATAAAGCATCACAAGGCGATGTTCGAAAGCTCGATCACGCAGATATTATTTTCTACAACGGTCTTCATCTGGAAGGCAAGATGGGGGAAATATTCGAGAAGCTGGAGAAGAGCAAGCCGGTTGTAGCGGTTGCCTCCAGGCTGGTAGAATCCCAGTTGCTTGGCGATCCGGCTGCGACGGGGGAAGCCACGCATGATCCGCATATCTGGTTCGATGTGAAGCTGTGGATGTCCGCTGTTGAAGTCATCAGAGACTCGCTTGCCGAGAAGGACCCGGCACACGCGGAGCAATATGCGGCGAATGCCAGCGCTTATCTGGCGGAGATGGAGAAGCTTGATGCGTACGCTCTTGAGCAGATCTCTTCTATTCCGGAGAAGAGCCGCATTCTGGTAACGGCGCATGATGCTTTCGGATATTTCGGCAAAGCGTACGGGCTGCAAGTCACAGGCCTGCAAGGCATGAATACGATGTCGGAATACGGCTCCAAGGACGTAAGCGAGCTGAGGGGATTTTTGGTGGAGAACAGCATCAAAGCGGTATTCATCGAATCGAGCGTATCCTCGAAGTCGATCGAATCTGTCATTGAAGGAGCCAAGAAGCTAGGCCATGAGGTTCGGATCGGAGGAGAATTGTTCTCCGACGCGATGGGCGATAAGGGAACGCCGGAAGGCACTTATCTGGGCATGGTGAAGCATAATGTAGATACGGTTGTTGAATCGTTGAAATAACGTTTGATAGTTAGAGAAAGGGAGTGGCCTTTATGAGTCAGACAGCGAAATCAATGTTCACGTCAAGCGAGGCTGCGGCGCCATTGTCCGTAAGCGGGCTTAGCGTAGCTTATCAGAAAAAACCTGTGCTTCGGAACGTTTCCTTTCAAGTAAAGGAAGGCGAACTAATCGGCATCATCGGGCCGAACGGAGCAGGGAAATCTACGATGATGAAGGCGGCCCTCGGGCTGATACCGTCCATTAGCGGAGAAGTACTCGTCTATGGCAAGTCTTATAAGGAACAGCGCAAGCTCATCGGCTATGTGCCGCAGCGGGAATCCGTCGATTGGGATTTCCCGACGAACGCGCTCGACGTAGTGCTAATGGGAACGTACGGCAGGCTCGGCTGGTTCGGCCGGCCGAGAGCGAAGGACAAGGCGCTTGCGCTGGAATGTCTGGAGAAGGTCGGCATGGCGGAATTCGCCGACCGGCAGATCAGCCAATTGTCTGGAGGACAGCAGCAGCGCGTATTTCTGGCAAGGGCGCTAGCGCAGAACGCCAAGCTGTATTTCATGGATGAGCCCTTCGCCGGCGTAGACGCTGCTACGGAGAAAGCGATTATTACGCTGCTGCAGGAACTTAAGAAGCAAGGGAAGACGGTTATCGTCGTCCATCACGATCTTGCGACCGTCGAGCAATACTTCGACTCCGTGCTGCTGCTTAATGTAGAGCTGCAGGCGTTTGGACCGACGTCTGAGACATTCACGCAGGAGAAGCTTCAGCAAACCTATGGGGGAAGATTGGCATTTCTCGATCAGAGCCGAGGTGATCGGTCATGAAAAACTTTATGGAGATGATGGCCGATCCCAATATGCAGTGGATTTTCTTCGGCTGCATGCTGCTGGGACTCAGCAGCGGAGTGATCGGAAGCTTCTCGTATCTTCGGAAGCAAAGCCTTGTTGGAGATACGTTAGCGCATGCGGCGCTCCCGGGCATATGTATCGCATTCATGCTGACCGGCGTCAAGTCGATCGGCGTGTTTCTGATCGGAGCCGGAATCGCGGGCGTGATCGCGACCTTCGGCATCGGCTACATTACGCGCCATTCCAGATTGAAGCAGGATGCGGCGCTTGGCATCGTGCTGTCGACGTTTTTCGGATTAGGCATTGTACTTCTTACCTTTATTCAACACGGCGCTTACGGCAATCAAGCTGGACTTGATAAATTTCTATTCGGGCAAGCGGCTGCAATGGTAGGATCAGATGTCGTGACGATGTCGATCATCTCGGTAGCGTTAGTGACGATCTGTACCTTGTTGTTCAAGCAGTTCAAGCTCATTTCCTTTGATCCCGGTTTCGCCAAAGGAATCGGCTATCCGGTGGCGTTCCTGGAGCAGCTGCTTATGCTGCTGATTGTAGTAGCTGTAGTTGTAGGCATACAGGCGGTTGGAGTTGTACTGATTGCCGCCTTGCTCATTACACCAGCGGTATCCGCGAGATATTGGACGAATCGTCTGGGTGTTATGGTTGCTTTATCCGGCGTATTCGGCGCACTTAGCGGTGCGCTGGGCACATGGATCAGCTCCTCGGTATCCAATCTGCCGACAGGTCCTGTAACGGTGCTTGCCGCAACCGCGTTTTTCCTGCTATCGATTTTGTTCGGTCCTCAGCGCGGCTTGATTGCAAGACGGCTGCTCCGCCTTCGCGTGAAGAAGCGCTATATGATGGAGGGAGAGCTGCGGGCTGAACGCATGAAAGGAGAGACCGCTGTATGAGCGACTTTTGGATATTACTAACTGGTTCTCTTGTTGCCGCATGCTGCGGCATTGTAGGTGTGTTCCTTGTGCTTCGCAAGATGGCTATGATCGGAGACGCCATTAGCCACTCCGTTATGCCGGGCATTGTGATTGCCTTTCTCATTAGCGGCTCTCGGGATTCGCTGCTGATGATGTTCGCCGCACTTGTATTCGGGGTGCTGACCACCTTCTTAATCGGCATGTTCCAGCGAAGCGGCATACAATCCGATGCTTCGATTGGCGTTGTATTTACTGCGTTGTTCGCCATCGGTGTCATCTTGGTCAGCTTGTTCGCACGGCAGGTGCATCTGGATCAGGATGCGATTCTGTATGGTGAGATTGCATTCGTCCATTGGAATGTGTGGGAGATCGGCGGCGTCAGCATGGGACCGAAAGCGGTATGGCTGCTCGGTGTTACGCTTGCTGTCATCATCGCAGTGATCTACTTCTTCTACAAGCAGTTCAAGCTATGTTCCTTTGATCCGGCATTGGCTGCGGCGATCGGTATTCCGGTTGCGTTCTTCCACTACCTGCTTATGGGGCTGGTCTCCATGGCAACGGTCAGCTCCTTCGAGAGCGTGGGCGCAATTCTCGTCGTAGGTCTGCTAATTATTCCGGCATCCACCGCTTATCTGCTGACGGACCGGCTCAGCGTCATGATTCTGATCAGTGTTGCCGTCGGCGTAGCCAGCACATTTTTGGGTTACGGCGTATCGGTATTGCTGGACGCTTCGATTGCGGGCTGCATGGTATGTGCGGCAGGCTTGCTCTTCGTGCTGGCCTTCTTGTTCTCACCGTCTCATGGTTTAGTTATTCGGAAGCTGAGACAGCGCTCGATGGCTTCATCGGTGAATGTCTGACGATCGTTATAGAAGCGAAGAGACCGTCCTCCGGACTTGCCGGGCAGGACGGTCTCTTTTTCGTTTGGTTGTTTCGGGTCTTAATATGTTAAAATAGGCTGGTACGTTAGGAACGGATAAGGAGATGGGCACCATGACGAAGTACAAATTGATTGCACTGGATATGGACGGAACGCTATTGAACGAGCAGAGCGAAGTCAGCAGAGAGAACGCTGAATGGGTGCAGCGTGCTCTTGACGCTGGCATCACGGTCAGCTTCTCCACAGGCAGAGGTTTCGCCAGCGCGCTGCCATATGCGGAGCAGCTAAAGCTTACGACACCGATGATTACCGTCAACGGCGGCGAGATCTGGACAGAGCCCCATGTGCTGTACAAACGGACGGAGCTGAGCCCGGTCTACATACAGCGTCTGCATGAGCTGGCGCAGCAATATCCCGAAGTGTGGTTCTGGGCCTATACGACAGGTGAGATATACAATAAGGAGCGCTGGTTCGACGCAACTCATAACTACGATTCCTTCCACTGGCTCAAGTTCGGCTACTATACCGAAGACGACCGGGCGCGGGAGCTTATTCTGGCCGAAGTGCAAAGCTGGGGCGGACTGGAAATTACGAATTCCTCCTTGCAAAATATCGAGCTGAATCCGCTGGGCGTATCCAAGGCGAGCGCGCTTAAGGATCTGTGTGAGTGGATGGATATTGATATGTCACAGGTTGTAGCGGCTGGAGACAGCCTTAACGATATTGCAGCGATCCGCGAAGCGGGCCTCGGGGTTGCGATGGGCAACGCGCAGGATGCCGTGAAGGAAGCGGCTGACGTCGTTACGCTGACCAATCAGGAGCATGGAGTGGCAGAATTGATCAAGCGCTACGTTCTGTAGCGACATCCGTATACTTAAATAGACACAAGGATAATGCCTGTGCCGAATCTTCATAACCTTAAGGGGAGATGAAACATGTTTTTGGATATTTTGGGATGGACGCTTATTGTATTGCTGTTCATCATCGGCATGGCGGGAACGATTTATCCGATACTGCCGGGGGCTATCGCCATATATGCGGCTTATTTTGTGTACGGGCTGTTTTTTTCGTTTGAGCCGTTTGGGGTATTTTTCTGGATCATTCAGTCGCTGATCTTTATCGTGCTGTTCATCGCGGATTATGCGGTGAGCGCATGGGGGGTCAAGCGGTTTGGGGGAACGAAGGCTTCGGTGATCGGAAGCACGATCGGACTCATTGCGGGACCTTTTGTCATTCCGGCTTTTGGTCTCATTATCGGTCCCTTTGCGGGCGCTGTCATCGGAGAGCTGATCGCAGGCGCCAACTTCGAGAAATCGCTTAAGGTAGGCTGGGGCTCGCTGGTCGGATTATTTACAAGTGTCATCGTTAAAGTGATTCTGCAAAGCGCCATGATCATTCTGTTTGTATTGTGGCTGATCTTCAACTAAGTGGATGGCATGAGAAACTAGACTACATTAAAGGCGGTTATTGGATATGGTAAAAGTAACGGTATGGAATGAATTTCTGCATGAGAAACAGCATGATGAAGTGAAGAAAGTCTACCCGGACGGCATTCATCAGGCGCTGGCCAAAGGCATCGCCGCAGGCGATATCCAGGTCGCTACCGCAACGCTGGAAGAGCCGGAGCACGGCTTGACAGAAGAGCGCCTTAACGAGACGGACGTGCTGATCTGGTGGGGCCATATGGCTCATGACCAAGTAGATGATGCCATCGTGGAGCGGGTGCAGCAGCGCGTGCTGAACGGCATGGGGCTAATCGTCCTTCATTCCGGGCATTTCTCTAAAATTTTCAAAAAACTGATGGGCACAGGCTGCGACCTGAAGTGGAGAGAAGCAGGCGAGAAGGAGCGCCTGTGGGTCGTTAATCCCGCGCATCCGATTGCAGCAGGCTTGCCTGAATATATTACGCTTGAGAACGAAGAGATGTATGGCGAGCACTTTGACATTCCGGCGCCGGATGAGCTGATCTTCGTCAGCTGGTTCGAAGGCGGAGAAGTATTCCGAAGCGGCTGCACGTTCAGCAGAGGACAAGGCAAGATCTTCTACTTCCGTCCAGGCCACGAGACCTATCCGACTTATTACAACCCGCAAGTTCTGCAAGTGATTCAGAACGGCATTCGCTGGGCGGCGCCTTCTCTGGCAGCTGCTCCTGTACGCGGCAACCATCAGCCGCTAGAACCGATCTCAAACCAATCGTAAGGGGACGAGCCGACCGTTATGCTGAAGAAAGAATCCCTATTAAAGGGCACGATCATACTGGCGGCGGCAGCGCTCGTCGCCCGGTTTCTCGGCTTGTTCCAGCGTATTCCGCTGGACTATATGCTCGGGAACGAAGGCAATATTGCCTTCACGAATGCGAATCAGGTCTATATGATCGTACTTATGATCGCAACGGCAGGCTTTCCGAGCGCCATCAGCAAGATGGTGTCAGAGCGGTATGCGCTGGGAAGACCTGATGAGGCCCAGCGCATCTATCGCGCAGGTCTCTTGTTCGGACTTATAGCGGGCTTCGTGCTGGCTGTCGCCCTGTTCGTGCTGGCGCCGCTGTATGGCGCCATATCCAAGGAGCCGGGAAGCGTCATGGCTATTCGCGCGATCGCGCCGGCACTCTTGTTCTTCCCTCTCGTTGCGATGATGAGGGGCTACTTCCAGGGACGGCAGATGATGTCCGTCGGCGGCACCTCCCAGATCGTGGAGCAATTCGCGCGCGTTATTCTGGGCTTGCTGCTCGGCTGGCTTGTGCTGGAGCTGGGCTGGGGCGACCGCTGGGCGGCAGCGGCCATTACATTCGGCAGCGTATTCGGTGGCATCGCGGCTTTCGCCGTGATGCTAAGATTCGCCCGCAAGCTGAAGAAGCAGGACGCTTCCACCAGAAAGCCTGCCCGCCGGATGAATGCGGAGGCCTCTGCTGCGCTTAGACCTTCATTTAGCTCCCCATCTGCTAAGACACCGTCCGGTACGTTGACCAATCGGGGAATCTACAAAGAGATTCTGAGCATGTCGATTCCGTCCTTAGTCACGTCGATGTCAATCAATTTGGTTCTTCTATTCGACGTGATGCTGTTCAACCGGCTGACTAATAATTTCTATACGATGGTTGAAGCGAAGGCGGTTGCCGCCGACTATGGCATTAAAGCGATCTCCCTGGCGGGCATACCGCCCATTCTGGCTATCGCGCTTGGATCTTCCATTATTCCGATTATCTCATCCGCCTTCTCTCTGAAAAATATGGACGAGGTGCGCCGCCAGGCATCCATGGTGATGCGGATCGTATGCTTCACGGGCGTGCCTGTTGCCCTGCTACTGGCGGTAGCATCTTATTCCGTCACGGGCCTCCTGTTCGCGGGGCCAAGCGGCAGCGGACCTGTAGCGGCGTTGTCGGCTGCAGCTATCCTGCAAATTACGATGATGACCTCCAATTCGATCATCTATGGTATGGGCAAGCCAAGGCTGTCCATGACTCATACGCTAATCGGACTGGGCCTTAAGGTTGCCGTCAGCATTGCGCTAGGGCCGCTCCTTGGCATCTATGGACTTATTATCGGCTCTGCCGTATGTTTTATCGTAGTTACCATGCTTAATCTGAGAAGCATTAACGGCATCGTGAAGCTGCAAGTGCTTGGCGCGCGCTGGCTGCCGTACATTGCTGCAGTGGCGCTATCCGCTTTGGCAGGTTGGGGTGCTGAGCTTGGCGTCTTGACGCTGACGAGCGCTTGGTCTAACAAGCTGTCGTATCTTCTTGCAGCTATAGCTGCCGCGGCAGTAGTGGGCGGGCTGTACGTTGCGCTGCTGCTCATCCTGCGAGTGATTAGGCCAGAGGACGTATCGGCGCTGCCAAGGCCGCTCAGAGGGCCGTTCAACAAGCTTCTCCGCGTATTTCAACGTGCGGGAGCTTAATGTGCCATAATTTAAAGGCTTGAATTAGAAATAAACGCCAAATTATACATTCCAGACGTTTACAATCCTCAAACCTCTCAAGTACAATGAATTCAGTTCATTTATATGTACATAAGAGGGAGAGATAGGGATGAAGAAATGGCTGAATGCCAGACGATTATCTATGCTGCTGCTCGCCATGACGATTTTGATCGCGGCGGGCTGTCAGTCGGTTGGGGGACTGGATCTCAACCAGACGCTGAAGAACTCGCTGAAGACGACTTCCAGCGAAAGCAAGAGCACGCTTGAATTCAAGCTGAATCTGGATGAGAAAGCAATTAAGGATGCAATTGAAAATGAAGAAGCAACAGACGAAGATGTTGCGTTGATCCGCTTGTTCTCGAATGTAAAGCTGGAGCTTCACCAATTGCAGGCAAGCCATACCCGCCTGTCCGTTGAGGGCAAGCTGACGCTTGGCGAGCAACCGGTATCGGTAGGCTTCTCGGCGAAAGCGGATGAGAAGACGCTAGTGGTCGAATTGGAAGGTGCGAAACAGCCGTTCACCTTCGATCTGACAGGCGAGACATATTTGGAGCTGAACGGGATTGATGCTGAAGAAGCAGCCTTGCCTGAAGGCGCCGAGGAGTCACTGACTAAGCTTGGCTTTGATATGATGGATATTGTTTCTCATTACGGCATAACGAACCTGCCTAACCCGAAAGACCTGAAGGTTACGCCTGTATCGGAGCCGATCAACGGCGTTGAGACAGGGCTGATGCATGTTCAGTTCAGTCTGGACAGCAAAGGACTATGGGATTGGGCGGGCTCGTACCTGGATGCGCTCATTGCCGACCGTGAAGGCTTGCAAGCCATGGTCAAGGGCATATTAGAATTGTTCGAATCGAACAAGGCGCTGCTGGAGTCGCTTGGCGAGACTGATCTGCTTGGCACGGGCACGCTGGACGCGCCTACGCTGGAGGAACAGGCGGAAGAGGCGGCTGGGATGCTTACGGAAGAGCTTGTGTACCTGCGGGATGAAATGAAATCCTTGGAGAAGGAAGACAAGGAGTCCCTTGATGCCTTCTTTAACGAAGCGCTTAAGCTGAATGTAGACGTCTACGTGGACAGCAGCCTTCATATTCGCAAGACACAATATGACCTGAGTTATACGTCTGCGGACACCGTTCAAGAGATGGGATTGCCTTTCACAGGACTATCGCTGAAGCTTAACACCGAGCAGTGGGATGTGAATGGCGATGTGAAGCCTGCAGCGCCTGTGGTTACAGAAGATGCCATTACGCTTGAAGAAGCGGAATATATGCAAGGCTACGATGTTGTGAAGCTGTTTGAAGAGGATTCGTTTATTTATGACCTGTTGAAAAACAAGATGCACATTACGTATCAGGCTTACTATGGATTTCCAGAATCGTTCTATAACCCGCCGATTGTGATGCCGGGCTATATTACAATGGTAGCTGTCCGTGACGTTGCGGAAGATTTTGGCGCTGAGGTCACCTACGATCCGAAGACGCGTACCATTACAGTTGCAGACCGCGGCACGGACACGAAGATCCAGTTCCAATCGGGCAGCGACAAGGTCATCGTGAACGGCGTCAAGGAAGTATGGCCGCTTCCGGCCACCGTAATCGAAGGCACAACTTATGTGCCTGCACGGAAGCTGGCTGAAGCATTAGGGGCAACGATTGAGTGGAAAACGTTCTACGAGGATGGAGACAAAGTTCTCGTCATCGAGCGCGAATTGTAAAATAGGGCTGGAGGTTGTACATCCATGAACAAATTGAAGACGGAAGCCGAGTTCAGAGAAGCGGTCTCGGGCGGAGAATTGACTATTGCTGTATTCAAAGCGGTATGGTGCAAAGACTGCCACTTTATTGATCCCTTTATGCCGGATGTGGAGAAGCAGTATGAGGGCCGTGCGCGTTTCTTCGAAATCGACCGCGACGATCTGCCTGATCTATGCTCGGAATTGAATATTCTGGGCATCCCGAGCTTTATTGCGTTCAAGGACGGCAAGGAATTGATCCGCTTCGTCAGCAAGCTGCGCAAGTCCCGCGAAGAAATCGAAGAGTTCGTGGATCGCGCGATTGCGGTTAGCGATAATCTGGCACAAGCCTAAAGTTAAAGGATTGGCATACTAAATCCGTATGGGAGCGGCGCGATTGCAAGCCGCCTCATACGGATTTTGTTTTTATGGGATGAAAGGCCGAATCGTCACATTTTCAACATGGCTTTTGCCCAAGCTTATCGCTATAATTGAAGGGTCATAACTTACGGAAAATAGGTGATTTTTTATGGTAACCGGCCGTTTTCGCGCGTTTGCTATCGCATCGTGCATCGGAATGCTGCTTGTACTTTTAGCCGGGGCTTTGGTCACGAATACCGGTTCTGGCAGAGGCTGCGGCGACGATTGGCCGCTCTGTCACGGCAAATTCATTCCTGCGTACACATTCGAGTCTATGCTGGAATACTCCCATCGTGTTGTCAGCGCCCTGGAGGGCATCCTTGTTCTTGGCGTTACGATCGCCGCGTATCGCATGTACAAACGTAATCCTGATGTGTACAAAGAACCTTATTACTATGCGGGATTTGCGCTTTTGTTCACTGTTATACAGGCGTTTATGGGTGCAGCTGCCGTCTTATGGCCGCAATCGCCGCCAATCATGGCTATTCATTTTGGCATATCCATTATTGCCTTTGCAGCTACGATGCTGCTCGTCATCTGGACGTATCGCGTGCGCAAGGGGCCGCAAAAGACCTTTGTTGTGCCGAGGTCCATTCTTCCACGCGCCTTGATTACATCGGTATATTGTTATGTCGTGATCTACCTTGGCGCTTTCATCCGTCATACCGAAACGGCGGGCGGCTGTGAAGGATGGCCGCTATGTAACGGCCAGGTCATCCCGGAGATGACGGGCGCTACGGGCATCGTCTTTATCCACCGGGTAGCCGCATTGATATTGGCGCTCATGATCGCCGGATTGTATTATCATGTGCGCAAGGTTAGTTCCGACGGCGAAGGCCTGACAAGCTCCGCTGGCTGGGTGCTGCTGCTAATCGTTGCTCAAGTGATGAGCGGGGCTTGGCTGACATCCACAGTCGGGGACGAGAACTGGTTTATCTTTACGAGCTTGATTCATAATTTGATTATCGTAGGCCTATTCGGCATATTAATGGACATTGTCATTCGTTCATGGCGGCTTAGGGAGCGGGAAGGAAGTGGGAAGCTATGACGTTCGGGAATTTGCGCGAGTTTCTGGAAGTACTGAAGAAGGACGGCGATCTGAAAATCATCGAAGCTCCAGTTGATCCTTACCTGGAGCTAGCTGAAATTCATCGTCGCGTCATCGAACAGGAAGGACCGGCGCTGCTCTTTACGAATGTAAAGGGCAGCCCTTTCCCTGTCGTGACGAATCTGTTCGGGACAAGCAGAAGGGTTGACCTTGCTTTCGGACCAAGACCAGAAGAGCTGATGAAGCAGATCGTAGGCGCGACAGAAAGAATCATGCCGCCGACACTGAAGGCCATCTGGGGCGAGAAGCAATTGATTCTGGATATGATGAAGGTGGGCATGAAGGATGTGCCGGCTTCTTCCGCGCCGATTCTGGGTACGCTCAAGAAGGAGCGCCCGCTGGCAGGATTGCCAGCCATCACAAGCTGGCAGGAGGACGGCGGGCCGTTCGTGACGCTGCCGCTGGTCTATACGGAGAGCATGGCTTCACGCAAGAAACATAATCTCGGCATGTATCGGATGCAGATTTTCGACGACTCCACGACCGGCATGCATTGGCAAATACATAAAGGCGGCGGCTTCCACTATTACGAAGCGGAGCAGCGGGGCGAGGCGCTTCCTGTAACCGTATTCCTGGGCGGGCCGCCGGCTTTGATCGCTTCGGCGATCGCTCCGCTGCCGGAGCACTTGCCGGAGCTGCTGATGGCTTCGCTTATTCTTGGGGAGAAGCTTCCCGTCGTTCAAGATCCGCAAGGCGGCCACCGCATCCCGGCGCAAGCGGAATTTGCGATCAGCGGCAAGGTACCTCCGCATCTGCGCAGGCCAGAGGGGCCATTCGGAGACCACTTCGGCTATTATTCCCTGATCCACGATTTCCCTGTATTTGAGGTCGACCATGTGTGGCATCGTAAGGATGCCATCTATCCGGCTACAATTGTCGGCAAGCCTAGACAGGAAGACTACTATTTGGGCGAATACTTGCAGCGGCTGCTTGCGCCGGCGTTCCCGATGGTGATGCCAGGCGTGAAGGAGCTATGGGCATATGCAGAGGCCGGCGTACATGCGCTTGCGGCGGCAGTCGTCAGAGAATCGTATTCCCGAGAGGCGCTCTCTACGGCATTCAGCATCTTGGGCCAGGGCCAGCTGACGCTGACCAAATTCCTCATGCTGACGGACCAGCCGATTGACTTGTCGCGCTTCGATGTCCTGCTTGAGACGGTGCTGGAACGCTTCAATCCCGCGACAGACCTGTTCGTATTCGATGAGACATCACATGATACGCTGGATTATACAAGCGGCAAGCTGAATCACGGCAGCAAGGCGGTTATGCTTGGCGTAGGCGAGCCTGTCCGTAAGCTGCCAAGGACTTATACAGAAGGCGCAATAGGTGAGATCAACAACGCACAGGTGTACTGCCCGGGCTGTCTGGTCGTGTCAGGCGCTTCCTATGAAGCGGAGCCGGCACTCGCCGAGCGGCTGCTTGAACGACTGAGCGAGAAGGGAACGGATTGGCCGCTTGTTATATTGGCGGATGACGCCAATATTGTGACGGGGCAAACCGCTTTCCTATGGACCGTATTTACTCGCTTCAATCCGGCTGACGATATCTACGCGTTGTCTGACGTACGGAGACATCACTTCGGCTACAAGCTGCCGATCGTAATCGATGCGCGTATGAAGCCAGGATATCCTGATGAGCTGTTCCCGCGCGAAGATGTTGTGAAGCTGGTTGATACACGCTGGAACGAATACAAACTATAATTGCTTGCGGCAGGAGGCGTTAGTCATGCTACATTTCATGTTCGACGAACCGGAGAGAATAGCGGACGGCGCGTTAGCTGAAACATTCGTCCTGATGGATCAATTTGTAGATATGGTGGCAAGCCGTATTCGGAGCGGACAGGATACGGACCAGAAGCTGCGCAAATATGAAATATGGACGAAAGGCTTGCGCTCCTCGCTCATTGAGCTGGAGCAGAGCCATTATGCGGCAAGCCGCTTCAAAGATAAGGTCGCTTCAAGATCGGTGGACGACATGTCCAAAGACGAAAAGCTGGATTATGACCGCTATGTTTATTTTGATAAAAACAGTTTTATACGGGTCTTTTCCTTATTGGATAAGATGGGCACTCTGCTGAATGAATTGCTGGGGATGCGCACGGAGAAGATCAAACCTCATTTTTCCTATTTTACGGTACTGCGGAATATGCGGGAGCGGAAAGCGCATCCCGGCTTGACCTGGAAGCTGAATGATGTGAAGGAACAATATAAGGATTCAATGAACCGGTTGCGCAAGCGCAGAAATACGGAAATCCATTATATGAACTCGGAAATGCATGACGATCTGATCCAGAGCCAGCGCATGTACGGCGAGGAAGCTCGGCTGGAAAATATCGCGCAGCAGTCGGAAGATTTGACGAATTGCTTGCATATGTCTATAGAATCATTAAGGCTTACGTTCCAATATGCTTGCGCGCTTCTGCGCAGCAAGTCCGTATAATCCCGGGAGAGGGTGATATAGGTGGAGCTGAGGGGAAGAACAGCGCTCGTAACAGGCAGCGCCAAAGGGCTCGGGAAGCGAACGGCGCTGCAATTGGCCGAGCAGGGCTGCAATCTGATTATCAATTATTTGGAGAGCGAGCAGGAAGCGCATGAGGTGAAGAGCAGCATTGAGCAGCTTGGCGTAAAAGCCATCACGGTGCAAGCGGATATCGCTACGACGGATGGCGCGCATAAGCTGGCTGACGAAGCGGAGCGCTGGGCCGGCGGCGTCGATATTCTGGTGAACAATGCCGGGCCGTTCGTACGCAAGAGAAGGCTGTACAGCGAGTATGATGAGGAGACGATCATCAGACTGATGAACGGCAATCTTCTTAGCGTCATGCTGCTGGATCATCGCTTGCTGCCGCGCATGCGCGAGAACAAGTGGGGACGTATTATTCATTTCGGCTTCGGTCATGCCAATGAAGCCCGCGCATGGCCTCATCGGGCCGTATATGCCGCCGCGAAGACGGGGCTGGTTTCCTTTACGAAGTCGCTTGCCGTTGAAGAAGCGCCCTTCGGCATTACGGTCAATCTGATTGGTCCTGGAGATATACGGGGCGCTAATAAAGAGAAGTCCATCGAGGAAGTGGAGAATGAGCATGATTCAGAATCTCCGCTGGGCCGTCCGGGCGTCGGAGAGGACGTCGCACGCGTCATCCTCTTCTTATGCCAGCACAAGTCCAGCTTCCTGACCGGCAATGTTATCGATGTAACCGGCGGATTCGATCCCATTAGAGCCAATATTAAAGGCATGTTTTAGCACAAAAAAAGAGTCTTATCCTGCAGCAGGGTGCCGCAGCGATAAGACTCTTTGCATTAAAATACTTGTACGACTTCTACGACGCCATCTACCTCTTCAAGCAGCGCGCGCTCGATACCAGCCTTGAGCGTAATCGTGGAGCTTGGGCAGCTGCCGCA
Source organism: Paenibacillus sp. NPDC057967 (assembly GCF_042887015.1). NCBI lineage: Bacteria > Bacillati > Bacillota > Bacilli > Caryophanales > Paenibacillaceae > Paenibacillus > Paenibacillus sp. NPDC057967. The sequence continues at coordinate 118,372 of NZ_JBHVQB010000001.1, read as the reverse complement.
AGCACCCATCAAGCGGAGCTTGACAATGCCGCCTTCCACATCGACCAATTCCACGTCGCCGCCGTCGCGTTGCAGGAACGGGCGAAGCTTATCAAGCACGTCCAGCACTTCGTCATACATTGTGTCTTGTACTTGTTCACTCATTGCAATCAACTCCTTTCTCCCCTATTATAGTACAAAGCGAAGCAATTGAAAATGGTTCGCAAACCGCAATCATGAAAAGTAAGGTGATCTACGATGATGAAAACGATGATCGAATTTTGCGCCAGCAATATGCACCATGGAACGGATGAAATCATGAACCGGCTGGAGCAGGATGATTCCTATGAAGTCATAGAATATGGCTGCCTGGGCAATTGCGGCGAATGCTACTTAAAGCCTTATGCGCTTGTCGACGGTACGATTGTGGCTGTCGATGATGTAGATGAATTATACGACGCTATTATGAAAGCGATCGATCAGCAGCAAGCCGACCGAGATGCGCTGGACAAGCTGCTGGATGATCTATAATGAATAGCGTTAGCCAAGATGGCGCTTGGACTTCCACAATACGCCGCTCTTGACCAGACGCGGCACGCGGCCGAGGATCGGGGTACCGCCCATGATGCCGAAGCCGCTTTTTTTGCCTAGTGAGCCGAGTACGCCCTTTAGTTTGATCTTGCCTAGTCTTGGTGTCTTATCATGCCAGATGGCGTACAGAACTTCTGCAATTTGCTTGCCTTGTCCGCCTGCCGCTTGCGCACTTGGCGAATAAGGCAAGGAAGCGCAGTCGCCTACAACGAAAACATTCGTATAATCCGGCAGCTGATGATATTCGTTAATCATAAGCCGTCCTTGCGAATCCTTCGGCAGTGCTAAGCGTTGGATGAGCTCCACAGGCTGGATACCAGCTGTCCATACCGTTACATCTGTGCGAATTTCCTCGCCGCTGTTGGAGTCATATAGCATGCCTTGCTCCAGACGAGTGAGTGAGACATGGCCACGCATCTCGACATTATGCTCCATGAACCAGTCAGCCACAAAGTCCTGCAGCTTGCCCGGGAACGCCGACAATACCTTCGGTCCGCGGTCCAGAAGCCGAATATTCAGATCAGGTCTGCTCTCGCGCAGCTCGGAAGCCACTTCCACGCCGCTAAGGCCGCCCCCTACGATCGACACTTGGCCATATGGCTTAATGTCGTTCAGCAAGGCATAGGTTCTTCGTGTAGCGGAGAAGGATTGAATACTTGTTGAATATTGCTCTGCGCCTTCAATGCCATGATATTTGTCCGTACAGCCAAGCCCAAGGACCAGCCAATCGTAAGCAATCGGATCGTGACCTTCCACCCTAACGAGCTGCTGCTCCAAGTCGATATCCGTAATGTTGCCAAATGCCAGCTGCAGTCTGGGATCAGACGGGAATTTAACCCGAATCTCCAGATCCGATGCCGTACCGGCAGCGAGCGCGTAATATTCCGTCTTCAGCCCTTGGAAGGGCTGACGGTCCACTAACACAATGGATACATCATACGGCAGTTGCTTCTCAAGCAGATCGTTCGCAATGGCAAGGCCGCCGTAACCCCCGCCTAAGATGACTAATTTTCTCATGAGTTCCCCAGCTCCACGATTCGTGATGATTGTAGGTTATGCCTACGACCTCTTGTTTAATCATTCATAAATTTTGATTTCGTTATAGAACGTATCCCGCTCGACAGGTATTCTTCCGGCGCCTTTGATCAGCCAGATCAGATCCTCACGCGTAATGCCTTCCGGTGTAAGCGCGCCAGCCGCATGGCTGATCTTCTCTTTCACGATGGTGCCGTGCGCATCCGAAGCGCCCATGGTCAATGCGACTTGCGTCAATTGAACGCCGATGTTGATGAAGTACGCCTTGATATGCTGGAAGTTGTCCAGCATCAAGCGGCTGATCGCAATCGTCTTCAAGTCCTCGAATGCGGAATTCCGTCTGCGGATTCCCGCTTTTGGATTGATGGGCTGCATCGAGAGCGGAATAAATACCAGGAAGCCGTTCGTTTCATCCTGAAGCTCACGGATTTGCATCAAATGCTTGATCCGGTCTTCCTTTGATTCGATCGAGCCGTACAGCATCGTCGTATGCGTGCGAAGTCCGAGCTGATGCGCCGTGCGGTGAACGTCCAGATATTGCGACACATCCGCTTTATCCACGCGCATTTTTTTGCGGTAATGGTCGGACAGAATCTCTGCGCCGCCGCCTGTCAGCGATTGAAGGCCGGCTTTCATTAGTTCCTCCAGCACTTCCTTGTAGCTGAGACCGCTGATGCGGGAGAAGAAATCAATCTCTGCAGCCGTATAGGCTTTCAGCGTAACCTCAGGATACTTCTCCTTTAATGCTTTAAGCGAGTCAACGTAATATTGAAACGGCACATTCGGATTATGTCCGCCAACAATATGGAATTCGCGCACGCCCGGATGGATATGCTGCTCGACGTATTCAATCATTTGCTCGCCGGAGAGCGTATAGGCGCCAGGAGCGCCCTCATCTCTGCGGAAGTTGCAGAATGCGCAATGCGCTTCGCAGACATTCGTGAAATACAGGCTCATGTTCTCGATAAAATAAACTTTTTTCCCGTTTTTGCGCAGCGCGACTTCATTGGCGAGCTGGCCAATCGTCAGCAAATCCTCGGACTGGTATAGGAAGACGCCGTCTTCAAGCGTTAGACGCTGTCCGTGACGCACTTTTTCGATAATATGGCCCATCTGGCTTTCTTGTGTGGGGATGATGACGTTCATGGAAGGCCTCCTTTTATAGATAGTAAGCAGCTAAGTTTGTGAAAAAAATAACTTGAAAAAACGTTTAATAAGCTGTAACCATTATAAACCTCACACGTAGTAGGGGCAATAGAAAGTCTTGTCTTGTTACCCAAATACGGCGGTGACGCGGCAAAGTGGATGAGAGCTTGCACGGGCCAATCCCCTTGAGCAACGGCGCAATGTGGGGTATACTATGGATAAGTAAGTGTAAGTGATGAGGAATGGTTCGTTACTTGAATGGAGGGATGTAGGATGATCACGATCAGTGAGCTGGCATCTGAAAAAATAAAAGAAATGCTGGAGCAGGAGGCGTCTCCTGACTTGTTCCTGCGCGTCGGGGTGAAGGAAGGCGGCTGCAGCGGCTTCTCTTATGGAATGGGCTTCGACGATGAAGTGAATGAAGGAGACCAGGAGCTGGAGGCGCAAGGCCTTAAGATTATCGTGGACAACGAAAGCATCAAGTATCTTCGCGGTCTTGTGATTGATTACAAGGAGTCCGCTATGGGCGGCGGGTTTACGATCGAGAATCCGAACGCTAGCGCAACTTGCGGCTGCGGATCTTCATTCCGCACGGCGAGTGACGCAGGCAAGCCAGCTGCGGCAGGCGAGTGCTAATCGAACTATCCCGCGAATAATGGCAAGCGGCATAAGGCTCTCTGCACGGTGGTGCAGGGAGCCTTATTTGTTATATAACCAAGCAGCTGTAGAACCTCTGAGCCTTCCTATCGGGGGAAACCCTGACTCAAATATGCGGTTCTCCCCGACATACAAGCGATTCCCTTCCTTCTATAATAAAGATACAAAGGAATGGATTCATGCTGCCCGCATGGAAGGGGAGAGGGAAAGATGACAAAAGAAGAAAGGGATATGACCGCTGCTGAGCTGCTGAGGCTGCTACTGTCCAGCACAGATAGCGATGTTGCCGCGCTCGGGGAAGCCGATGCCGTGACCCGCAAGCTAAAGTGGCTGCTTGTGGAAGGCGGCGCTAGCGTACGGACGGAGCGCATCAGGCAGAAGCTGTCCGACGGATTGACAGGCTCGGCTCTCCGATCGGGACGAATGATCAAGCTCGACAGCGGATTAACCGACAAGGAGTTTTTTAAGCTGGGAGAAGCCATTGTGCTTACGGAAGGGCTGCGTGCCGCAGCCGCATTGCCGCTGCATCCGTCGAAGCATCATGCGCTTGTTGCGTTTATCGGCCGGAGAAGGGACGAGAGCTATTCCGCCGCCGCCATGTCGCAAGCAGATGAGGTCGGCCGGCTCCTGACCGCTTGCTGGCGATCGGATGTGCAATAATAGCTGGCTAAGTTGGGGTTAGAAGCTATAATGGTAGAAAGAAATGAAAACGTCACTGGAGGGATTTAATGATTAAGCTGCTGATCGTGGACGATCATGCCATGGTCCGATCCGGCTTGTCCATGCTGCTTCACGGCAAACATGGGATAGAAGTTGTAGGAGAAGCGTCGGAGGGTGACGAGGCGATCGCCAAAGCAGAGGAGCTGCATCCCCATGTTGTGCTGATGGACCTAAGCATGCCGCATGGCAAAGACGGAATGACGGCAACGACGGAGCTGAAGCAGAAGCAGCCGGAGACAGCGGTTCTCATACTGACGATGCACGATGATGATGAATATTTGTTCCGGGCGATCAGTATCGGGGCTTCAGGCTATATATTGAAAAATGCGCCGCATCACGAATTGGTGTCGGCTATTCAGTGCGTCTCCGCAGGAGATGCCTATCTGTATCCGACAGCGACCAAGCGTCTGATGGGCGAATATATGAGCCGCATGAAGGATGGGACAGATTCGTCGGAGCCGTACGGCTCTCTGTCGGAGCGGGAGAAGGAGATATTAGGCTGGCTCGCCAAAGGGTACACGAACAAGGAAATCGGGGAGAATCTTTTCATTAGCGTCAAGACGGTAGAGACGCATCGCAGCCACCTCATGGAGAAGCTGGGTTTGAAAACAAGGCCGGAGCTCATCAAGTTCGCCGCCAAGAAAGGATTGTTGAACTTTGAATAACGATCCCAGGAATCTGAGGCAAACCCGTATCGACTCGGATGTAAGCAGTCTTCTGACCTCCTTGTCGGAGCAGCTCGGCAGCGAGGAGCTGCTGGCACGAGCCAGACTCTCGCTGACTCAGCTGGCAGATATCCAGTTCGCCCTGGATGAATCGTCGATTGTGGCGATTACGGACGCCAAGGGCGTCATCCGTTATGTGAACGATAAGTTTTGTGAAATATCCAAGTACGAGCGGGAAGAGCTGATTGGTCAAGACCACCGAATTATTAACTCCGGCTACCATGACAAGGATTACTTCCGCAATCTATGGAAGACGATCTCATCCGGCAGTGTCTGGCGCGGTGAGATCAAAAACAAAGCGAAGGACGGCAGCTATTATTGGGTGAATACGACGATTGTGCCGTTCCTTGGCGATGAAGGCAAGCCATATCAATTTCTTGCTATCCGCTCGGAGGTTACCGCACTAAAGGAAGCGCAGCGTGAACTGAAGCATCTGATGGAGAAGATTATGCTTATTCAGGAAGAAGAGCGCAAGCGGATATCAAGAGAGCTGCATGACGGTGTTGGCCAAAGCCTGTTCTCCTTGCTCATCTCACTGGACCGCATCATTGGCGGACAGGAGGGACAGGACGATCTGGAGAAGCTCCGAGGCGACGTATCCGCATTAATGGAAGACGTTCGCGGGCTGGCGTGGGAGCTGCGCCCTTCCGTATTGGACGATCTGGGCGTGAAGCCGGCCATCCGAACGTTCACCGAAAACTATATGCAGCACTTCGGTATTAAGGTACAGCTTGATATTCGGCTGACGAGCAGATTGGGAACGCTAAAGGAGACGGTTATCTATCGCATCATTCAGGAAGCGCTCACGAACGTAGCCAAGTATGCCGGGGTAGAAAGCGCGGAGGTGCTGGTCGAAGAGCGTGATGACGACATTGTGGTATGTATTCGCGATGAAGGAGCGGGCTTCGTCAGAAACGCCAGCGAAAGCGGCGTCGGGCTGTTCAGCATGGAAGAGAGAGCCGGCAGCGTGAATGGCCGCTTGTCCATTCAATCGGAGCCGGGCAAAGGCACAACCGTGCGTCTGATCGTCCCTAAGCCATAATTCGACAAATATTTCGTAGTTGTGATAAAAATCACATAATTCTCCTGATGGTCCTATTATACTAAAGACATCAAGAGAAGGAGTGATCAGAGATGATGGAACTATGGAGAAAGAATCGCTGGGCAGCAGGATTGGTAACCGTTATTCGAATCGTATTGGGGTATCAATGGCTGACGTCGGGCTGGCATAAAATAACGGGTGAAGTCGCATTCAATGCCAGCGGATATCTAGGAAACGCAGTAACGAATCCTGTTATGGACAAAGCGACAGGAGAAGCGCTCTACCCGACATACAACGCCTTTATTGAGCATTTCGCACTACCGAACGTTAAGCTGATTAACCTCATTATCCCATGGGGAGAGTTCCTTGTAGGCCTTGGACTTATTCTAGGCACATTGACCGTAACAGCTGCATTCTTCGGCTTAATGATGAACTTCATGTTCATGTTCGCGGGAACGATCAGCACCAACCCGTGGCTGGCCCTTCTGGGAGTAGCTGTACTTATAGCAGGAGCAAACGCAGGACGCTTCGGCGGAGACCGCTGGGTACTGCCTTGGCTGAAAGCAAATATCGGCAACAAACTATTTGGAAAACTCGGCAAGCCGGATCGTGGGGTTGCCGGTAAGACGCCGAATGTGTAAAGGAGAAGCAAGCGATGAGAGAATGTATCTTTCACTTTAAAGTCATCCGGGGAGGCAGCAGCAAGCTTCTCCGAGCGTTAATCATGCTGGATGGAGAGCGTCAGCCGACGATTGCGGACTTCACGAACGCATTCCAGCAGCTAGGCTACCGCGTCAAGCTGGAGAATGAGCGCGAGCTGATCTTCGCCCCGACGAACGGGGAAGATTACAAGCTGGACGTAACCCGCATCGAGATCAAAGGCGACGATAACGAGCAAATGCAGCATGACGGAGAGCTGAAAGCGATCGTCGAGCACTTGGTTCGCACCACTTGGTAATCTTTTGAAATAAAGGTTATGAGCACGAGAAACAGCCGGAAGGGTTCGCCGGCTGTTTCTTTTTCGTTGCGGCACATGTCCACTCAGGAGTCATTTATAAGCGTTTTATCAATTTTATATACAAATATGAAAATTTTGTCTATTCTATAGTCGTATTCAACTTTGATAGCCGGAAAGGAGGACATCGATAGCTTAGAAGCTATAAAAGTTCAGAGGAAGGAGGATGTGTGACAGACGATAAGGTTTTCGCTTTATGTAAGCGGTTCATAAAGTGTCAAATAAGTTTCACTTATTAGGATTGATATTAGGTTTTATAGGAAAGGGAGATGGCGAATGAAGTTTTGGAGCGAAAAAATGTGGTCGGCTTTTCTTGTCACCTTTATCCGAATTTTTCTTGGTTACAACTGGCTGATGTCAGGTTGGGGCAAGCTGTCGGGGGACAAACCGTTTGATGCTTCCGGATTTCTGAACAATGCGCTTGCCAATCCCGTGATCGACAGAGCCACCGGCGAAGCGCTGTATCCGACATACTTGTCCTTCTTGGAGCATGTAGCCTTGCCTCAGGTTAAGATCATTAATATTTTGGTGCCGTGGGGCGAATTTCTGGTTGGACTCGGGTTAATTGTAGGAGCGCTTTCGCTTACAGCCGCTTTTTTCGGTCTGCTGCTTAATTTTATGTTCATATTCTCCGGCTCCGTCAGCAATAATCCGTGGTTCCTTCTGTTGGGCATTCTGATCGTACTCGCGGGAAGCAATACAGGACGCTTCGGCGTCGACCGTTATTTGCTGCCATGGCTGAGGGATGCTGCCGGCAGACTGGCAAGAGGCCAGCACAAGACGGAGGGAGCGGGCTCGGGAATGTGACGGACATTCGACTATGCCGCTTAAGGAAGATTATAATAAGTGAAAGGACGTGCTGCACATGATGAGAGTTCAATAGGGGGAACGATGGGATGTACCGCGTATTTATTGTCGAGGATGACGGCAAGATTGCCGCTATTCTAAAAAATAAAATGGAGCAATACGGTTATGCAGCTGAGGCTGCTTCCGACTTCCGCGATCTGCTGCCGGAGCTGGAGTCATTCGAACCTCAACTTGTATTGCTGGATATTAACCTGCCGTATTTCGACGGTTATTACTGGTGCAGGCAAATCCGCTCGCGCTCGAACGTGCCGATTATTTTCATTTCGGCCCGGGCGGGAGAGATGGATCAGGTGATGGCAATCGAGAATGGCGGGGATGATTACATTACGAAGCCAATCCAGCTTGAGCTGCTCATGGCGAAGGTCCGCAGCGTCTTGCGAAGAACCTACGGGGAATATGCCATTACGGAGGGACGAGAAGGCGGAGACTCTTCGGAGAGTCTCTCGATGGAGCTGAGCGCTGGCGGCCTGCGCTTGCTGATGAGCCGCAACGAGCTGGATTGGGAAGGCAAGCGGGTTGAATTGACGAAGAACGAAGGGCTGCTTGCGGAATGCCTGATGCGCAGGCCCGGACATATCGTGGCGCGGGAGACGCTGCTTGAGGCGCTGTGGGACGATGTGCAATTCGTCGATGACAATACGCTCACGGTTAATGTGACGAGGCTGCGCAAGAAGCTGGAGGAGCTTGGCTTGCCGAAGGCGATCGAGACGATCAGAGGACAAGGCTACAAGCTGTCGCTGGAAGGGTCAAAATCAGGTGGAGTACGATGAACGATGAATTCGGACGCTGGTCTTCTGTCCTTATGTTTCTGAAGGACCGTCTTCTTAATATGCTGTGCGCGCTGACGATCATTGGCTTGGCTTGCTGCTTGTATTTGCTGGAGCAGTACCGTTATCCTGGCCTTATCGACACGCAGACGATCTATTATTTCATCTTGCTTGCCGTATTCGTATACAGCATATGGCTCGCTGTTGATTATTTGCGCATGCGTTATTATTACAAGCAATTGCAAGAAGCAATGGAACGTTCGGATGAGCTGGGCGCGGTGACGCTGATCCAATCCGCGGCCACCGGGGAGCAGCGGCTCGCTGCACGGCTGCTGCAGGATCAGCACCGCGCTTATTTGAATGAATTAAACCAGCATAAGCGGCAGCAGGAGATCCATAATCACTTTGTGATGCAATGGGTCCATCATATGAAGACGCCGGTATCGGTGGTTGATCTGCAGGTGCAGGAAGCGTTCAGACAGCCGCCGGATACCGAGCGGGAGTGGATGGATCTGATCGGCAGCGTCAGGGAAGAGACGGAGAGGTTGACGCGCGGCCTTGAGATGATGCTATATACCGCCAGACTGGATAAGTTCGAGCTGGATGTACATATTCGGAAAACTTCTTTGCATGATATGATTCGAAGCGTGATCAACGCGCACAAGCGCCTGTGTATTCAGTATTCTATCTTCCCGAGAGTGGAAGGCGAAGCATGGGCGGAGACAGACGACAAGTGGATGACATTCGTGCTGAACCAACTGATCAGCAACGCAATTAAATATAGCAAAAACAAGCCCGGTACCAAAACCTTGCAGTTTCGATTGGAGCAGTATTCGGACAGCAGCGTGCGGCTCCGGGTGACGGATGCCGGCATCGGCATCGCTGCCCACGACATCCCTCGTATCTTCGATCCGTTCTTCACAGGCGAGAACGGCCGTACGACAGGGGAATCGACAGGCATGGGGCTGTATCTCGCCAAGCAGGTATGCAGCAGGCTGGGGCACACACTGCAAGTAGAGTCGGAGCTTGGCGTTGGCACTACGTTCACCATTCTATTTCAGACCCGGGGCATTCACATTATGGAATCGCAGCGCTTCGGTGACAATATTGTAAGGTTGCAAGGAACGGATTGAAAGACAAATCGATGGGTGGCAAGGCTCCCCGGAAGTATACTTTAGCTATAAGATACACAACGATGAATTCCGGGGAGGAACGATAGTAATGAGCGTACTGAGAGCGCAAGGGTTAGGCAAAATATATAGCACCAAAGGCAATGTCGTCTATAAAGCGCTGGAAAATATCGATCTGGAGGTTGAAGCGGGCGAGTTTGTCGGCGTTATGGGACCTTCGGGCAGCGGCAAGACGACGCTGCTGAATTTGCTGGCGACAATCGACCGGCCCACATCGGGAGCGATTGAGATTAACGGCGTGAATCCGACGAAGCTGAGCGACAACAAGCTGGCTTTGTTCCGCAGACGGGAGCTGGGCTTTGTATTCCAGGACTTCAATCTGCTGGACACGCTGTCCATTAAGGAGAATATTATTTTGCCGCTCGTTATGGAGGGCATGGCGCCGAAGCTGATCGAGCAGCGGCTTGGACCGATCGTGGAGATGCTGCAGATCGCTGCGATTCTGGATAAGCGGACCTATGAAGTATCGGGCGGACAGAAGCAGCGCGCGGCAATTGCGCGAGCGATTATCCATCAGCCTTCGCTTGTGCTTGCAGATGAGCTGACAGGCAACCTGGATTCCAAGGCTGCCAAGGATGTCATGGACGCGCTGAAGGAGATGAACGAGAAATTCAAGGCGACCGTTCTGATGGTGACGCATGATCCGTTCTCCGCCAGTTACTGTCAGCGCATTGTGTTTATTAAAGACGGCAAGTTTTTCTCGGAGATTCGCAGAGGTTCGAACCGCCAAGCGTTCTTCCAACAAATATTGGACGCGCTAAGCGTGCTGGGAGGGAATTTCGATGACGTTCCGTTCGCTCGCGCTTAGTAATGTACGGGGGAATTGGCGTTCATATAGTGCGTTTTTCCTTAGCAGCGTATTTTCGGTATTGATTTTCTACTTGTATGCGTCCTTCCTGAACCATCCGGATGTGGTCAATGGCCATATTCTGGGCGCGGCGAAGGTGCGCGACGGCATGCAATTTTGCTTATACATCATAATCATCTTTTCGTTTCTGTTCATCCTGTATTCCAACTCCGCATTCCTGAAGACGAGGAAGCAGGAATTCGGCTTGTTCTCTTTGTTCGGCATGACCAAGTCTCAGCTTCGCAAGCTGGTCATCTATGAAAATATCGTAATTGCCATCATGTCCATTGCCGTTGGCATCGGACTCGGCATTCTGTTCAGCAAGCTGTTCTTCATGGCGCTGGCTGCCCTGCTGGGCATGAGCGATACAATTGCGTTCGCGATTCCGATGAAAGCGGTATGGCTGAGCGCGGGCGGATTTTTTGCTCTGTTTCTGCTGATTTCATTCTGGACCGTGCTCAGAATGGGCCGTACCGAGATTATCGATCTGCTGACGGCGTCGAGACAGCCGAAGGGCAAGCTGGTCTACTCTCGCTGGCTTGTGATCATCGGGGCCCTAAGCCTTGCAATAGGATATGGCATGGCGCTTATGATGGACAGCTACAACTTTGTCTTACTGGCGCTGCCGATATTGATCACGGTCGTTGTCGGAACGTATTTCTTGTTTACGCAGCTGAGCATTGTCATCCTGAAATTCATTCAGAAGCGGCATAGCTTGTATTACAAACGGACCAATATGCTGATCTTCGCGCAGCTGGGCTATAAAATTAGAGATAACGCCCGCATTCTGTTCGTCGTATCGATCCTGAGCGCAGTCATTATGACGGCGCTGGGCACCGTCTATATTATGCATGTCCAAGGCAAGCAGGATCTCGTGAGCAGCTCGCCATTCTCCATTGCTTACGTAGAGAAGGGGCTTCACGCGCATAACGTCATTAATCCGGACGATTTGCAGCGAATTGTGAAGGAAGGCGGCTTCTCATACGATTACGAAGCTAAAGTAGTCGGAATTGGATTGGAGAAATACTCCATCACGTTCGACGGAGATACATCAACCCAGTTGGGCAACGGACATGACGAAACAAACGAGTACCAGCGCCATGCCATGATTATATCGGCTTCCGATTACAACAAGCTGGCGAAGGAGCAGGGCAAGCCGCAGATTACCGTAGAGAGCGGCAAGCTGACGCTGCTGTACCGCAACTTTGACAAGACGGTATTCGGCAGCGGGAAAGCTATAGGATATGTGAACGGAGAGAAAATCGAGATTCCCGTATCGGGGTCTATGGATACGAGCGTCATGAACAACTGGATTGATGCCAATTCGCTGACGCTGGTGATGGATGACCTGACATTTATTAATACCATCTCGGGCATCAGCGAAGACGAGCAGCTAGCGTTCTATGGCTATGAGCTGAAAAACTGGGAAAAAGCCGCTCCGACAGTGGAGAAGCTGGTTAATCTGGTCCCGGAGGACATGAAATACGAAAAGGATTTCAATCGTCCGCAGAGATATTCGGAACTGAATGAGACGGTATCCTTGACGCTGTTCATCGGCTTGTTCATCAGCTTGTTGTTCTTTATTGCCGCAGGCAGCATGATCTACTTCAAGCTGTTCACGGAAATTCAGGAGGACCAGGCTCAATTCAAGGGCCTCAGCCGCATCGGCATGACGAAGAAGGAAGTTCGCCGCGTCGTCGTCTCGCAGATTGCGATAATCTTCTTCATTCCATGTGTTGTCGGCATCAGCCATGCGCTGTTCGCGATGCGCTCGCTGGACAATATGATGAATACATCCAACTGGTTCTATTCATTTGTAGTTATCGGCATCTATGTGGGCATGCAGACGATTTACTTCCTGCTTGCCAGCAACAGCTACATGAAGAGCATGCTTCGCGGCTCGGCAGCATAGGCTGAATGAATAAAACTCCCGAATCCACAGAATATGTGGAACGGGAGTTTTTTGCTGTCAGCTTAATTGCCCGGTGTCAGGGGAGAGCCGGACTTTTAACTCCCCGGGCGATACCCTGTGAGCACTCGCCGCTGCGGTAGCCCGGCTCCGTAGGACATGAATAGGTGATCCCTTCACGAACATCGAGCAGTGTGAGACGTTGTCCGTGCTTGGCGCCTGTATCGATGCCGATTCGGCGGCCGTCGGTCCAGATATCGCCGGGAGCAGCGCCGAGCTTGCTGGTCGGCGTATGGCCGAACATAATTCGGCGCCACAGAGGCTTGCTCCTGTTGCTTTCGTCGCCATCAATAAGCGAAGCGAGATGCCTTAGCGGATAGGTATAAAAGTCTTCGCGGATCTCTGTCATGTCGCGGACGGACTGCTCGCGAAGCGGGATGCCAGGCCGCAGCCCGGCATGCACAAACAATATTTCATGATCGATGATGCAGAGGGGAAGCGAATTAATCCATCTCACGTAATGGCGCTGCTGGCCGGTAAGTCTTCCTCGATCCCGATGCCGCTTGGACAGAGCGACCAGCTTCAGCTCCTGATTGCCGGGAATGGCAATGGCCCCTTGCGAGACGAGTTCCCTTACAACTTCCAGTGTCCCCCAAGAGACGGGATTGTCAGCATCGATATAATCGCCAAGCAGCAGCAGCTGATCGCGCGAAGGATCATAAGCCGCCTCATGCAAGAGTCGCATGAGGCCATCCTGATGCCCGTGTATATCCGAGATGGCCAGCAGCCTCTTGGTGCTGGTCATGTTGTTATCATTGTTCACGTCAATCGACTACCTTTCGTCCTCATCCCTGTAGATATAAGCGGATTGCAAGGGCAGACGGACTGCCATCCGCTCTCCTGCGGCCAGAGGGGTCTCATGAACAATATATAACTTCTGGCCGCATTCGGTCTCGGCTACTGCACGCCATCTGGTGCCTTCGAAGGAACAGTGAACAATTTGGACGTTCAGTTGATTGTTCAGAGAGCCGTCTGCCGAGCCTTCTTGCAGGGAGATCGGCGTCAACTCTTCCGGCCGTAACATGAGCAGCCCGTCCATAGTGCTTCGGCTGCTGGTTGTCCCAGATCTATCTGCGGGCATAATGCCCCGGATCGTCTGGCTTCCAATTTGAATGACAGGAGTATCGCTTGCAGCATCGATAATTCTGCCCTTTAATGTGTTGAACGCCCCCATCAGGGAGGCGGACCATCGGCTTGCAGGCCGCTTGAAGCATTGCTCCGGCGTGTCGAGCTGGTCAATCCTGCCTGCTCTCATGATGAGCAGACGGTCCGCCATGGCGAATGCTTCGTCGGGATCATGGGTGACGTGGAAGACGCTGATGCCCAGCTTCCGGAACAAATAGGCCATCTCCGTCCGCATCTCCACGCGCAGCCTCATATCCAAGTTGGACAGCGGCTCATCAAGCAGCATCAGCTTCGGCCGTGTCGCAAGCGCTCTGGCAATGGCGACACGCTGCTGCTGTCCTCCGGAGAGCTGAGGCGGAAGCCGCTTCTCCAGCCCCTCCAGATGCAGCAGGTTAAGAAGCTCGCCAACGCGAACGTTCATCTCCTCCTTGCCTAGCTTCATGCGCTTCAGTCCGTATTCGATATTGTCCATGACGGACATATGGGGCCACAGTGCATAGTCCTGGAATACCATATTGACGCCGCGTTTCTCCGGGGGGACAAGCGACTTGGCTGTAGCGACAATGTCGCCGCCCAGCCGGATTGTGCCGCCATCTGGCTGTGACAAGCCGGCCACAAGCTGCAGGAGCGTGGACTTGCCGCAGCCTGACGGCCCGAGCACGCTAATAATCTCGCCTTGCTGCATCGTGAGCGATATGCTCTTTAGCGCCTGGAAGTTGCCGTAGCTTTTGGACACATCGGATATGTCGAGTAAGATGTTATTGCCGGATGCTTGTGTCATGATGATGCCTCCTTGCGGCGAAGCAGCAGCTCTATCGCCAGAATGATGAGAATGACAATGAGGGAGCTTGTTACGGTAGCCGCGGAGGCATAGCCGAAGTTCAAGTCCTCGAATGCCTTATTGATCGCGACGGGAAGCGTCACGAACTTCGGCGGGAACAAGATCGAGCTGACAGCCAGATCGAATATGCTTGCGCCGAATGCCGCAAGACCAGCCGACAGCAGCGCTCCACGGATAAGCGGAAGGAGAATATAGCGCATCCGGTGCATAAAGCTGTCACCCTGAAGCTGGGCAGCCGATAGCAGGTTGCCAGGCACCTTGGCCATCGCTCCCGTCATAAGACGGGTAATAACCGGGATCGCTCCTGCGATGGCGGCCAGGACGAGAATCCAGGGCGTGCCGTATAGAAGCAGCCCAAGAGGTTCCAGCCACTTTTGATTCCAGACGAAAATATAGCCGATGCCAAGCACGACGCCAGGAACGGCAAGCGTAATGATCGAGAAGACTTCAATGGACCGTTTGAATTGGAAGCGCGAATAAGTCAGCACATACGCAACGCCCAGGCCGATCAACAGCCCCAGAATCGCGGCGGCACCGGCAATCGCAAGCGAGTGCCATAAGCCGGTCAGCAGACTGCTCGACGTGCTGAATAAGCTGCGGTAATGCTCCAAGGTTAAATTGTCCGTCGTAACGCCGCCGCCTTGCGTCTTCAGCAAGGAGCTGACGACGTTGGAGCCGACAGGAACTCCAATAACCAGCAGCAGGAACAGGAGATTCAGCGCCGTCAGCAGAGGCGTGAAGCGTCCTGCGGATTTCGGAACGGAGCGCGAGGCTCTCGCCGTCAGAAAGTCGTAGCGGGACCGCTTAAGCGCATAGAATTGCAGCATCATTGCCAGCCCGATCAGCGCGACCAGATAGAACGACAGCACGCCGGCCATATCGAAGCGGATCGGCGACGTATAGATGGCCGAATAGATGGAATAGGGCAGCGTGGGAAAACGATAGACAGCCGCGATGGAGGCGGGCATGCCGAAGTCCCCGATCGTATCCATGAACACAAGCGCGGCGCCGGCCAGTAGAGCCGGGAGCAGCAGCGGAGCATGGATGGTGCGCCATGTCGTCCATGCGGATGCGCCGCATAAGCGCGCAGCCTGCGAGAGCTGATCGACCTTCCACTCCAGAGCGGCGTGTACGCTTAAGTAAGCGAACGGGAATTTGCTCAGCGTCATCATAAAGATCAGCCCTGCGGGAGTGAAGATGCCATTCTTCACCCAATCCCAGCCGAATAGCTGGACGGCGATGCCGCCGCCGGATGCGAAGAGCACCCAGCCTTGCGCCAATATGAAGGACGGCGTAATGAGCAGCAGCCAGACGGAAGCGTCCAGCAGCTTCGCCGTCGGGAAGGACCAGCTGGAGCGGATAGCGGCAAGCGCCGCGCCCAGTAAGGTGCCCAGCAGCGTCGTGCCGATGCCCAGCATCAATGAGTTCTCAAGCGACTTTTGCCATAATGGCCGGTGAAAGATTTGGAGCAGCAGCTTCCAGTCGCCGAGTTGCCAATTGCCGAAGAAAACCCCTGGCAGCAGCACTTGTATCATGACTGCCGCCAAGGGGAGCATTACGAGGACGATCAGGATGGCGCTGACGCTCCATCCCAGCTTGTCCCTGCCAATCGATCGCATCGGTTATTGTACGGATTGGTCGGCGAACCATTGCTTGATCGCCGCTTCATTCTGGGATGCCCAGGAAGCGTCGGCTGCTACGAGCTTCGCATGGGCTGCGCGGTCCGGTCTAGGCGCAACGCCCTTCGCCGAAGGCTGGAAGTAGCTCTCGTCCCCTTCGTCGACCAGTGCTTGCTGCGTAGCCGGATCGAGCAGGAATTCGATAAACGCCTTGGCGGCATTCGGATTTTTGGTATCCTTCTGAATGGCGGCTACCCGCACGGATGCAGGCGCGCCTTCCTCCGGCCATACAATTTCAATTGGCTCGCCTTTGTTGACCATCGCATAGGCGTTGCTTTCCTGAAGCGCCGCAATGGAAATCTCGCCGCTGGTCAGAGCGCTGACCACGTTAGGGTTTTTCGGATAGACCCTCAGGCCGCTCTTCATCAGTCCGTCGAAGTATTGCTGCGCTTTGTCCATACCAAGATTGTTGAAGAACCAGGACACGTACGGATAAGCGGGAGCGGCAATCGCGGGATCTGCCATACCGATCATACCTTTGTACTTCGCATCGTCGAATTGTTCCCATGAAGCGGGAGCGTCTTCCGCCTTGACCTTGTCCTTGTTGTAGACGATGACGCCGGCGGCATGAGCGCCAGTCGGGAAGTACCAGTGCTTCTCCGGCACGAAGCCTTGGGCGAAGTCGTCCAGATTGCCCAGATTGTCCGGCGTCCACTCCATCAGCTGGCCGGCCTCGCCCAGTCCGTGAATGGAAGGCATCGCATCCATCCAGAGCACATCCCAGTGCGGATTGCCCTTCTCGGCTTCGACGCGCGACATGATCTCCGCTCCGTTGCCTACCACCAGTTCGACCTTATAGCCGGTAGCGGCTTCGAAAAGCGGGGCGATCATATCGTCGAAGTCGTTCAGATAGACGGTTAATGTTCCTTCGTCTTGCGCGGCCGGCGTCTCGGACGGCTGGCTGCTCTGCTCCGGGGTTGCCGAAGGCGCCGTTGTGCCGGAGCCTGTATTCGCGCCCTTATTTCCATTGCCGCCGCCGCATGCGCTTAAGACGAGCGCAAGCGCCAGAATGAGCAAGAGGCTAAGCTTGCTGTTGCGGTACGTATTCATTGATTGATTCCCTCCACAAACGTTATTGGTCCTGCATGTCTTACTCTACCAACGGTTTGTCAGTTGAACGTTAACGGGATGTCGAGTTTTTGTTAAATAACATCTATATGTATTGATAAATATATAGATATCATCTATATTTTAGGCAATCGAAACGGTAGAGGGGATGTAGCATGAATATTCAGCAGTTGAAGGTGTTTATCGAGATGTGCGGAGGGAGGACGCTGGCGGAGTCGGCGGACAGGCTGGGTCTGAAGCAGCCTACCGTCAGCTTCCACTTGCGCAAGCTGGAGCAGGAGCTTGGGGTGGAGTTGTTCCGCAAGCAATCTCGAAGCCTGCACCCGAACGAAGCGGCGGCGGAGCTGCTTCCCTATGCACGGCGAATTGTGCATCTGACCGAGACGGCAAGCGGGGCTATGGCGGCTTATGGCAGCCAGAAGGGAGGCAGGCTGCGGATCGGGGCGAGCTACACGCCAGCAACCTATGTGTTGCCTCCGCATTTTGCATCCTATCGGAACCTGAGTCCGGATGTTTCGCTTATGCTGACGGTGAAGCAAGCGGAGTCGGTGCTGGCGATGCTGCGGGATTATGAGATCGATGCGGGAATTGTTTCGCTTGGCGCACTGGAGGAGAGGGGGCTGATCATTGTGCCGCTCGTTCAGGATGAGCTGAAGCTGTTGCTGTCGCCGCTTAATCCGTTGTCGGAAGCTGACCCTATTACGGTTGATCAGATACGGGAGGAGACCTTTTTGCTGCATGAGGTGGGTTCGACCTCGCGGACACTGTCCGATGAATGGGCTAAGGGAAATGGCCTGCAGTGGGGCCAGGTGATGGAGCTGGGGGCGATCGAGACGATCAAGGAAGCGATCAAATGCAATATGGGGATCGGTATACTGCCTGCCCGCAGCGTAAGGCGGGAGGTGGAAGCGGGAGAGCTGATCATGCGCAGTCTCCCGCACTATGAGAATAAGCGGCATATTTGCCTTGCGTACCGGGATGAGGAGCAGCTTTCGGGTGTGGTGCGTTCCTTTATCGCGTTCATCAGGCAATCGCTGCGCGCCGAGGACGGCAGCTGAGAGCCGCCACCTTTATCCTTTCATTTTCGTCACCCAGAATCCCGCAATGACCATGGCAAGTCCGGCATAGGTATTCCATTTTGGCACTTCCTTCATGAAGAAGAAGCCCAGTACAACGCAGACGATAATTTCGACGCCCTTGGACAGGGTGAGGGCAAACGTCAGGTTGCCGAATACCTGATGAACAAATTTAACCCCGTAACCGATCATCAGATTAGCGGCAAAAAAGAGCGGGATCAGCTTGGTCTGATACCAGACGGTCGTCCAGAAGGCAGGATCGATGTGCTTGCTCTGGTAGGCGAATATGCCGTTGACCGCAAATAATCCGACAAGTAATAAAGCAAGAGCGTAAATGAGCAGCATGTCAGCCTCCGTCTCGTCATGTTGTAGCTTGCCGGACTTATGTTTCCCTCGGGAAAGTTTTTTAACCGTCATCAACTGGTGAACCGAACAGACATCTTGTCTGGTGTCCACTATCGAAACCATTCTACAACACTGATCATACTGAGCAATCCCAGCAAAAACGCAAAGGTCGCCGAACGCTCATAGCCATGCCCATGCGTCTCGGGAATGAGCTCCTTGTAGACGATAAAAAGCATGGCGCCGGCGGCAAAAGCAAGGCCATACGGGACAAGCGAAACCGCAAAGCTGGCCAAATGATAACCGAGAAAGGCGGCTGCCATCTCGATCAATCCCGTTAATGCCGCGATGAGCACCGCTGTGCGCCGTCTCACGCGCTGATTCACAAGAAACAACGCGACGAGGAAGCCTTCGGGCGCGTTCTGCAGCCCGATGGACAGCGAGACGATGACGCCGAGATTATCGCTTTCGCTGGCAAAGCTGGCCCCCACCGACAACCCCTCCGGCACATTATGAAGCGCCATCGCCATGACCAGCGTCAGTGATTCCCGCGGCAGCGCGACGCCTCCTCTCTCGTGATGAAGATCCACATGCGGCACGAATTGCTCCAGCAGACTAAGCAGCAGCGCCCCCATCAGCACGCTGAAGAAGAGCACATACAGATTAGTTAGCTTCAGCGATGCAGGAATAAGTCCATACGTAGACGCAGCGACCATGACCCCGGCTGTATAGGCCAGCAAGATATCCATTCGTCTATGGGAAATTCGGCGGAACAGCAAGACCGGAACGGCGCCGATGCCGGTAGAGAGCGCACACAGCACCATTCCCATTACATGTCCGTTCATGGACGCTAATTCCCCCTTTTTTGCTCCAAAAATACCATCCCGAATTCATTCCATCTTTAAGCTATATGTACAAGCCCGCATGAAAAGAAGTCCAAAAAAAGGTTGACAAATTGCCCTATGTCTACTATTTTGTATTTAACCATTAGTTTTGCCTTAAGGAAAAACTTTTGTAATCATTCACATTTTGTTACCTTGGTCAACTAGGGTCGAGGGGAATCAGGAGGAGAGAGAAACGTGAAAACCGGGTTGATTGGGAAAAAGAGAGGTTGGACAGCCGTCCTGCTTGTATTGTCATTATCTTTGGTGCTGGCCGCATGCAGTGACGGAGGGAAGAAGCCGGGCAAGAGCGAGAGCGGCAAAATCAACATCGTCACGACCATTGCGCAGATCGCCGAGCCGCTGTCCGTCATTGGGGGCGACAAGGTGGAGGTACATAGCCTGATGGGGCCGGGCGTCGATCCCCATCTGTACACGGCTACGCAAGGAGATATTGCGACGCTGGAGAACGGCGACATGATTTTTTACAGCGGGCTGCATCTGGAGTCCAATATGCTGAAGGTATTCGAGGAGATCGGCAAGAACAGACCCGTCCTCGCCATCGGGGAAGTGATTCCGGAGGAGAAGCTGCTGAAGGACGAAGGCGGAGCGATCGATCCGCATATCTGGTTCGATATCGATCTGTGGAAGCAGGCGCTGTCGGCCGCTACGGATGAACTGAAGAAGGCCTATCCGGACGACGCGGATTACTTCGAGGGTAATCGGAAGAGCTACTTCGAGAAGCTAGACTCTTTGAAAGCAGAGGCGGTGCAGAAGGTCAGCCAGATCCCGCAGGATAAGCGAATTTTGGTTACTGCCCATGACGCATTCGGTTACTTCGGCCGCTTGCTGGGCATTCAAGTGGTCGGCTTGCAGGGACTTAGCACGGAGGATGAGATCGGGCTGTCGGATATCGACGACACCATTACTACGCTGGTTGAGCATGATGTTCCTGCTGTCTTTATCGAGAGCAGCATCAATCCGGCCTCCATCAATGCCGTCATTGAAGGGGCGAAGAAGCAGGGGTTGAATGTGTCGCTGGGCGGAGAGCTGTTCTCCGATGCGATGGGCGAAGCGGGAACGAAGGAAGGCACTTACCTTGGGATGTATGCCCATAACGTAGACACGATAGCCGGAGCTCTGAGCGGAGAGGAGAAGTAAATATGATGCCAGTCTTAAGCGTAAGCGGCTTATCCGCTTCTTACAGAAAGAACAAAGTGCTGAATGATGTCAGGTTCGATGTGCAGCCGGGAACGCTGACGAGCATCGTCGGACCGAACGGAGCGGGCAAGTCCACGCTGTTGAAAGTGATGCTGGATCTGCATCCGCGGCTGTCCGGCTCGGTCCAATTTTTCGGAACGGATTACAGCAAGGCCAAGTCCAGAATCGGCTACGTCCCGCAGCGGGGCTCCGTGGATTGGGATTTCCCGACGAATGCGCTGGATGTGGTCATGATGGGATTGTATGGCAAGATCGGCTGGCTGAAGTGGCCGAAGCGCAAGCATCGCGATCTGGCCATGAACGCGTTGGACGAGATGGGCATGGCCGCATTCGCCGACCGCCAGATCAGCCAATTGTCGGGCGGGCAGCAGCAGCGGGTATTCCTGGCGCGGGCGCTCGTGCAGGATGCGGATCTGTATTTCCTCGACGAGCCGCTTGCCGGGGTTGACGCAGCTACCGAGCGGGCCATTATGGATACGCTGAAGGTGCTTAAGAACAAGGGGCGCACGGTCATGGTCGTCCATCATGACTTGCAGACGGTAGAGGATTACTTCGATCAGGTGCTGATGCTGAATCGAAGCGTCGTGGCGCATGGACCGACGGCGGAGACCTTCACAAGGGAAAATATATTCCGGACCTATGGCGGAACGCTTAGATGGATGGGGGAGAAATTGGGATGAGCCTGGCACTGTCGCATAACGCTCAATGGGTGCTCTTCAGCACCTTGATTCTGGGAATGGCAGCCGGCGTGATGGGATGCTTCGCCTATTGGAAGCGGCAAAGCCTCATGAGCGACGCCTTGTCACATGCCGCGCTGCCGGGCGTCATTATTGGATTTATGATCGCGGGGAGCAAGAGCCTGCCGCTTATGATCGCAGGGGCGGCGGCAAGTGCTCTGCTGGGGGCGCTGCTGATCCAGTGGATTCGCTCCTCCAGCCGGGTGAAGGAGGATGCCGCGATGGGGATGATCCTGTCCGTATTCTTCGGGTTAGGCATTATGCTGCTGACCTTCGTGAACCGGATGGGCGGCGGCAGCCAAAGCGGCCTCGACAGCTTCATCTTCGGCCAGGCGGCTTCGATGATCCGCAAGGATGTATTCACCATGTCAGGGGTTGCGCTGCTTGTGGTCTTTATCTCGATTATCGCATTTAAGGAATGGAAGCTCTATCTGTTCGATCCGCAGTTCGCGAAGGGTCTCGGACTCTCCAGCCGCTGGATGAGCAGCATCTATATGACGGTGCTTGTACTGGTCATCGTCATCGGCATTCAAGCGGTAGGCGTCATTCTGATGGCGGCGCTGCTTATCATACCGGCGGTCAGCTCCAGATATTGGACCAACTCATTCCTGTGGATGGTCGTGCTGTCGGGCGTCTTTGGCGGAGTGTCTGGAATGGCGGGAACGTTGATCAGCACCTTCGGCAAAGGATGGCCGACAGGCCCGTTCATTGTTATCGCAGCGTCTTCGATCTTCATCGTCTCCCTTGCATTCGGAGCGCGCAAGGGCATGCTCGTCCTGTTCCTGCAGCGATATGCGCAGAAGAAATCGCTCGAGCGGTCAGTACCTGCGCAGCGGGTGCTGGAGAGGGGGGAAGCGAGATGAGCTATGCAGGCTGGATATTGTTGACGGCATCGCTTGTGGGACTTTCCTGCGGCATCATCGGCGTATTGCTTATCTTGCGGAGAATGGCCATGATGGCCGATGCGATCAGCCATACGGTGCTGCTCGGCATCGTCGTTGCGTATTTGGTAACAAGGGAGCTTAGCGGCGTACATATGCTCATCGGAGCCATCGCGGCTGGTTTGCTGACATCGGTGCTGGTGCAGTGGTTCCATGCCAGAGGCGTGCAGCAGGAGGCGTCCATCGGTGTTGTGTTCACCACGCTGTTCGCGATTGGCGTTGTGCTCATTGCGACGAAGGTCGGCAATGCGCATCTGGATGTGAAGCATACGTTGATGGGAGAGATCACCTTTATCCCTTGGGAGCGCATCGAGTTGCCATGGATCGGTTCTATTCCGGAAGCCGTTTTTATTCTGTCGATTGTACTGATTGTTGTTCTGGTCGCTGTACTGGCGTTCTACAAAGAGTGGAAAATTACGTCCTTCGACCCGGCGCTTGCCGCCAGTCTGGGCTTGCCGGTCGTGCTGATGCATTACGTCTTTATGTCGCTTGTATCCGTGACGACGGTTGCGGCCTTCGACGCGGTCGGCGCGATTATGGTCGTGGCGATGCTGATTACGCCGGCTGCGGCAGCGTATCTATGGACGGACCGGCTGCTGGTTATGTTCGCGCTTAGCGGCGGGTTCGGCGTATTGTCGGCCGTGGCGGGGTATTACGTAGCGGCTTGGCTCGACACCTCGATATCAGGTTCGATGGCTTTCGCGACAGGCATCGTCTTTATGATCAGCTTTATCGCTTCGCCCCGTCATGGCCTTGCGTCGCGCTGGTTCCGGCCACGCGCTACCGCGATGCCGGAGGCGTAAAGGGTGGTAGTGCGATGACGTTGACACCGGTAATGGAGGATCATCTGAAGCAAATTTATAGGCTGTCGAGAACGACGGGCTGCGTGCGAGTGTCGGAGGTAGCGGAGGCTTTATCCGTTCATTTGTCCACTGTATCCAAGATGGCGCTGAAGCTGCGAGAGTCCGGTTATGTGATCTATGAGAAATATGGGCAGATTGCGCCTACATATGCCGGATTAAGGATGGGCAAGCAGCTCCTCGGCAAGCACGGGACGCTAGTCAGGCTGCTTCGGCATGCGGGCGTGCCGGAAGAACTGGCCCTGAGGGAAGCGGAGCGGCTGGAGCATCATATCAGCTGGGAGTCGGCCTCCAGGCTGGAAGCGCTCCTTGGAATGATGGAGGAGAGCGCAAGTCTGGAGCCGCTGAGGAAGGCCGAGAATGACCATAGGGAAAAGCTGAATCGCGCAAAGCCATAGAAGCCTTCACACTTGCCTCAAGCGGGTGTGAAGGCTTCTTCGTCTTTCAACCATGAACGCCGTCCCCATTCGAACGCGTTCGTCCTTTACAACTGCCTAATAGAAGATCCCCTCACAGCTACAGCTTTACAAAAAAACGAACCATCGCTTTGATCATATGCTCCCGTCCGATCGGCCCCCAAGGGTCCCATTCCCTGCTGTCAGGATAATAGACTCTGTTCTCTCTGACGGCTCTCAGCTGCTGCCAGCGGGGATCGGCGCTGAACTGATGAATGACGGGCTCTTCGCTCCAGATGACGAGGAGCTGCTCCGGGTCCCATTCTACCAGCTGCTCGAAAGCGTCTTCCAGGTAGGTGCCGTGGCTGATCCGCTCTTCCGCCTGGAATTGGAGTCTTCCATAGAACAAGTCCGTCAATGCATGCTCCTTCACCCCATAAATGCGGCAATTGCCGGGAAGCAGCCGGATGATTGTCCATTTGCCTTGCTTCGTGACCGGCTCCAGCTTGCGCCTCGCTTCTTGCTCCAGCACAGACATGGCGCGGATCGAGCGTTCCGCCTCCGCCATCCGGTCAACCCGGCTGGCAATCGCACGGAAGTAATGCTCCCAGCTGGTCGAATGGTCGATGAGAATGGCGCTGCCCTCTTCGCCCCAATGCTTGTCGCCAAGATCATGCCTGAGCTTGGTGCGCAGAATAAGATCCGGTCCCAGCGGCACGACATCGCTGGATCGGATCGGATTCTCCGCATTGAGCGGGACTGTGCCGGCTAACCGCTCATGCAGATAGCTTGGGAAGCCCGACGGAGTCAAATGATAGGTCGGAAAGCTTGGAGCGGCGATAGGCAGAATGCCCAGCGCCAGCAAGTGGTCTTGCAGCGCAAGACTGCTTACGACGGCGATCTTGCGGTCGCGGCGCTTCAGGTAGACGGACGGGGAGATACCCTCCGTCTTCTTGAAGACGCGGCTGAAGTAGAGCTCGTCCTGATAGCCGACACTGACGGCGATATCGCGCAGCGATGCCTGCTTGTCGGTCATCAGCTCCTTCGCCTTCAGCATGCGCAGCTTGGTCAGATAGCTGCCGGGAGACAAGCCGGTCAGCTTCTTGAACGCCCGGCAATAGGAGCTTGGCGTCATCCCCGCCAGTCTTGGCAGCTCGCTGATCTGGAGCGGCTTGGCCAAGCGGCGCTCCATATATTCGATTGTCGTCTGAATGGAATCGGTGCCTGCCCGCGACGGTGCATGCTGATGAGCGTCCAGATGCAGCAGCAGCTCATATAGGGCAAGCTGCTTGCGCATATCGCCGATCACGCCGGATTCATTCAGCGCCAGACGCAGATTGGAGAGAAGAGACTCCGTTTGCGCGGAAGCGGCGCGGTAGGAGCAATGATCGCCTTGGACGAGCTCATACCCGCCAGCCGTCAGTCGATTCTCATCCAGCTGTGCGGCTGCATAATGGACCAGACTGAGCTTGAGGCTGCCGCCGGGATCAGCCATCAGCTCGAAGCTGATGGCGCCGGGCTGGGCGAAGAAGAAGGAGCCTTCCTGCAGCGGACAGGAGCGGCCATTGCTCAGGAACAGCATGCCGGCTCCGCTCTGCACGATGCCAATCAAGCCGTGCTCCGCCTGCTGGGGCTCCGAGCGAAAACCTTCTTTATAATGATAAGTCGAGATATGAAGCGGGTAGCAAGAGAAATAAGAACGGGGGTTCATGGCACGGCAGTCCTTTGCTATTAGAAGTGCGATAATAGGCGCAGAAGTATAATATGATATTGATAATTATTATCACTCACAATTTTAGCAATATATTGGTTGGGCGGCAATAGAAATCTGACAAGCAGAATATAGAGTGGCTGAATCGTTTGAAATTTTTGTCCATGCGAATCGGGCAATATCGTGTATGGGAAACGAAAAACGGGCTAGGTACAATAGGTAATGAAAATGATTATCATTCACATGGAGTTTGGAGGTTGTGGAACGATTCGCTACATAATGCTCATGATGTTGGTTGTCTTCCTCTTGACTGGCTGCAGCGCAGGCGCTTCGGATACGAAGACGGAGCCGGGCGCGGTCGTCGCCGATGGCGGCGCGCAGACCGATAGCAAGCAGGATCGACTGGCCCTAATAGAGGCTGCCCAGATAGACGATGTGCTACTTGCGGCGGAAGAATTGTCCGGCTTGATCAAGACGTTCAAATCAGCGGTAGAGTCTGATGACCGCGACGAAGCCGTTCGCCAGGCTGAACGCATGGCGGCGCTCTGGAAGTCGCTCAGCGAGAAAGCGGCAAGCGCGCAGCCGGAGAAGCTGCAGCAGATCGAAGCAGATCTGGGCGGCGTGCTGGAGGAGGTCGCTGCTTCGGAATGGGACAAGACGCGGCTGATTGATTTGGATTATTCCCTGTACCAAGGCTTTCGCGATGTGAAGCCCGCTTTGACAAATTAATGATAGGTTAGGAGATTGTGAACAAAATGATGAGAAGAAAATTATTATCCCTGCTATTGGCGGTGGCGCTTGTCGTTGGTCTCGTACCGGCTACGGCAGCGGTTGCCGCAGGCAAAACTGTCAGCGTAACGATCGACGGCAAGAAGCAATCATATAGTGTAAATCCCCGCATTGAGAACGGACGCACGCTCGTCCCTTACCGCGCTATCGCGGAAGCGCTGGGCGGAACAGTAAGCTATGACGCGAAGAGCAAAAAAGCTACGATCAAAAAGAGCGGTCAAACGATCGAGCTGACGCAAGGCAGCAAGTCGGCCCGCATTAACGGCTCGGCTGTAACGCTGGATGCCGCTCCGCTGAACGTAAGCGGAACGCTGCTTGTGCCGCTTCGCTTCGTAGGCGAATCGCTGGGCGTATGGGTAACCTGGAACGGATCTTCTTCCACAGCTGTACTGGAGACAAAGCGTACCTTCAAGCATGACCTTGGCAGCACGACGCTAAGCAGCGTTCCAAAGCGCGTAGTCGTATTGTTCAATGGCGGCGTCGATATCTCTGTCCTGCTTAAAGTGAAGCCGGTAGGTGCGGTTGAATCGTATATTCAACAGCCGTTCTATGAATACATCCGCTCCAATCTGATCGGCGTGAAAACGCTTGGCGACGAGACGCAGCCGAATGTAGAAGCGATTGTTGCCCTCAAGCCGGATGTTATTATCGCCACAAAAGACCGTCATGAAGGCATCTATAAGCAGCTGAACAAAATCGCTCCGACTATTGTGACGAAGGATCTGGCTGATTGGCAAGACAATCTGCAAGTGATGTCCAAAGTATTGAATAAAGAAGATATTGCCGCTTCATTCCTGGCGGATTGGAAGAAGCAAGTTGCCGATTTCAAACGCAAGCTCCCTGCGAAAGATAAAGGCGCAGCGATCTCTATTATCCGTGTTAACCCGAATGGTACGGCACGTGCCTATAATACGGGCTTTGCCTACAAAATCTTCAAGGAGCTGGGCTTCTCGACTCCGAAAGCGCAGCTGGCGACAGGCGAGGAAATCATTCCTGTAGCCTCGACGGAACAAATCAGTTTGCTCGACGGTGACTATATCTTTGACTTCACGACAGACTGGGATGGCGACGGTGCGATTCTGCAGCATCAGAAAACATGGACCAGCAGTGCACTGTGGAAAAACTTGAATGCCGTTAAAAACAACAAGTATTACAAAGTCAATTCTGTAACTTGGAATCTGTCCGGCGGTGCTCTGGCAGCTAAGCTGATGCTGGATGATCTGTACTTCTACTTCGGACTGGAATAATACCCAAATACACATAAGCAAGGCCAATGAAAGAATGGGCTGTTCAGCCCATTCTTTTGTTGCGTGTTTCGCATCAGGGGAGGAAGGAACAAGGTTATGGGAAGGAAGCTTAGAAGCAATGTCTATCGCAGCGCAGGACTGCTTGTGGGACTGCTGTTGCTGGCGGTCAGCTTCATAGCAAGCATGAGGTACGGATTTGTCTCGATCAGCTGGAACGATATCGTCTCTTCCATGATCAGCTATGATGAGGGGGAAATGAATCAGGTCGTCGCCCGAACGGCGAGGCTGCCCAGGGCGTTGATTGCCGCTTCGGTAGGCGGCTCGCTGGCTCTGGCGGGCGCTATTCTGCAGAGCGTAACCCGCAATCCGCTTGCGTCTCCAAGTGTGCTGGGCATCAATGCCGGCGCTTCGTTAGCCGTTGTGGCTGCGATTACATTGTTCTCGATCCGGGAGACGGAGCCTCTGATGTGGATTTCATTCTTCGGCGCAGCCGTCGCGGCGGCTGCTGTCTATGTGCTGGGCTCCGTAGGGAGAGAGGGGCTTTCGCCGCTGCGAATTATTCTTGCGGGCTCCGCCATGACCGCATTATTCGCTTCATTGACGCAAGGCATGCTCGTACGCAATGAAAGCGGGCTGCAGGATGTCCTGTTCTGGATAGCGGGGTCCGTAGCGGGCCGTACGACGGAGATGCTTTTGCCTGTGCTCCCCTATATGGGTGCTGGCTGGCTGCTTGCGCTCGCCTTGTCCAGGCAGTGGAATATCATGGCGATGGGAGAAGAGTCGGCGAAGGGGCTCGGACAGAACATGACGCTGATGAAGGTGGCTGCCGGACTGATTGTAATCCTGCTTGCGGGCAGTGCTGTCGCAGTAGCGGGGCCGATCGGCCTGATCGGCATTATTGTCCCTCATGTAGCAAGAGGCATTGCGGGCCTGGATTACCGATGGCTGCTGCCCTATAGCGCCGTACTTGGGGCAAGCTTGCTCTTGCTCGCGGATCTGGCAGCGCGATTTATTATTTTCCCGCTGGAGGTGCCGGTGGGCATCATGACGGCTGTTCTCGGAGCGCCGTTCTTCATCTATCTCGCACGGAAGGGGCGTGCGAAGCTATGAATGCACCACTTCATGGTGCTGCCGCAGGCAAGCGGGGCACCAAACGAAATGCTGCAGCGCGGGCCATGCTTTCGCTTTCGCTCATTGCGATCGGATTATCCATCTTATACCTAATGCTTGGCGACAGCTTTATCGGCATTCACCGCGTATGGCAGGGGTTATGGGGACGGGGGCTGGACGAGGATGTTCTGATTGTACAGACGCTTAGGGCGCCGCGGCTTGTCATTGCCTTGCTCGTAGGCGCGGCCTTGGCGATATCAGGCGCCATCTTGCAGGCTGTCATCCGCAATCCGCTGGCTGCGCCGGATGTCATCGGCATAACGGGAGGCGCTTCGCTGGGCGCCGTGTTGTTCCTGACCGTGCTGGCAGGAACATTTGGCCGCGAGCTGCTGCCTCTGGCTGCCATCATCGGCGCCTTCTGCGCATCCGCGCTTGTATACGTGCTGGCCTGGCGGAAGGGCGCGGATTCGCTCCGCCTGGTGCTGGTCGGCATTGGAGTCGCTTCACTGCTGTCGGCAGGGACGTCGTTTCTGCTGACGTTCAGCACCACGTATTCCGCAACGTCAGCTTACATATGGCTGACGGGTACCATCTACGGCTCTTCCTGGGGAGATGTCGCGGTGCTTGCTCCGTGGCTTGCAGTGTTTGGTATCATCTTGTATTTCAACACAGGCAACTTGCATGCCCAATTGCTAGGGGATGAGCTTGCGATCGGCATCGGCTCGCCCTTGCAGCGCCATAGGCTGCTGCTAGTGTCGCTGAGCGTCGCGCTTGCCGGCTCTGCGGTCGCGATTGGCGGTTCTATTGGATTTGTCGGGCTTATTGCGCCCCATATGGCGAGACGTCTCGTCGGGCCGGTCATTCACCGGGTACTGCCGGTAAGTGCGCTGATCGGCGCTATCGTGGTTGCCGCAGCTGACCTGATTGGCAGAACCGTATTTTTGCCGTATGACATCCCGGTGGGCGTATTCACCTCAGCGGTTGGCGCGCCGTTCTTTATTTATTTGCTGTACCGTTCCAGGAAAACAGGCTAGGAGCGGGCAGGGATGCTTTAATAAATATAAGGTATACCCATACAACAAAACCTCCGCTTCTGCCGATCTGGTAGAAGCGGAGGTTTTTGGTTGGTTCGGTCAATAGAATCGGCGCGGGCTAATCAGCGATGGATTCTGAGATCACATTAAGCCTTCGCTGTGGCATCATCAAATTCAACGTCAATCCGCAGTACCTCGGAGCGGCTTCCGATTCGAAGCGGCGGTCCCCAGAAGCCGAAGCCGGAGGATACGATCGCATGCAGGCCGCCCTTCCGCAAATACCCCCAGTCAAGCTCGAACATTCGTCTTGTAATGAGGTGATTCGGCGCCAGCTGTCCTCTATGCGTATGGCCGGACAGGCTAAGGTCAACCCCGTTGTCAGCCGCAGCCGCCAGATCGGACGGCTGATGGTCAAGCATAATAACGGGAAGCGAGCGGTCAAGCGGCTCCACCAGCTCTTTGATGCTCAGCCGTCCGCCATTCTGGCTGCCGACGGCTTTGTCCTTGCGGCCGACTACCGCAAATTCATCCCCGATCATGACGGTTTCGTCCATCAGCACCCGAATGCCGATGCTGTTCATCTCGGCGATGAATTCGGGAACCTTGCCGCCGTAATATTCATGATTGCCAGTTACGGCATAGACGCCAAGCGGCGCTTTCAGCTGTCCGATAACATGCTTCATCCCTTTTTTGAGGAACGGAGCCAGGTCGTCGTCCAGAATATCGCCGGGAAGCAAGATGATATCCGGGTTAATCTCCTCCACCTTGCGGAGCAGCTTGCGCAAATGATTATTGCCGATCACGGTACCCAGATGCAGATCGGAGGCCATTGCGATCTTTAGCTTCCGGCGATTGCCCGCCGTCTTCGGAATGCGAATCTGATAGGTTCGAATGACGGGAGACCATGCGTTGCGCGAGCCAAGCGCGAGCAATATGATCAACAGCAAGAGGACGACTCCTCCGACAGCCGTAATATAGATGTCCGCTCCCGCGCCGCCCCACTTCAGCAATAGTCCCGCGATATCCGCAATCGGAAACAGCAAAATGCAATATTGCAGCAGTCCCAGCCAATAGGAGCCAATGAACTTCAGCGGGGTAGTCAGCCAATCCAGCGGCGCGGACTGCGCCAGTCTGCCGGCGATATAGCCAAGTGCGAGCAGAGCGATGATACAGCTATAGAGGATAGCGCTCTCCCATCCTGTCACTTGGGACAGGAATAGCCAGCCGTTCCAGCCGATATAGCCCGCCAGCGCGCCATAAATAGCGAGAAATCCGATAATCGAAAAAACAGCACGCACATTCATGGGTGGACCAAGCTCCTTTTTATGAAAAATAGATGCTCTAGCAAGAAGGAATGCTCCTACTATAGCATAGTCGGACGGGCGGATGCTAATCTGCTAGAATGGGCCGGGAAGGGCGCTGCGAGGGGCTTCCTGCCCTGAATAAATGTACGATCGGGAAGCGGCGGATATGAGGCCTTTACGAACTTATCATATGGATGCCGTTGCGGTATCCGGGGTGGAGAGCAACCTTACAAAAATGTCATGTATGCTGTACGGAAAATCGATGGATAACGGCGCATGCCGGGCCGTATACTGGGCTTAGCTCAATGGACGGAGGAAAGATGGATTATGTCATATAATCGGATCGATGAATTGGACTATTTGCGGGGATTTGCGCTGCTTGGCATCCTGCTGATGAACGTGACCGCGCTGCTACACTTGTCCCTGCCTGAGCCGGGCACTGGGAGCGAGTTGTACCAGCGACTGCTTTATTTGCTTGCTGAAGCCCGGTTTTTCAGCATATTTTCGTTTTTGTTCGGAATCGGATTTTATTTGTTTGTTATGCGTGCCCGTGACAAAGGGCGCAACGGGTTTCTGCTGTTCCTTATTCGTATCGCGGTGTTGTTCGGGTTCGGATATGTTCATTCGATCTACCATCCCGGAGAGGCGCTGATGATCTATGCGATATGCGGCTTGCTGCTGCTCCCGTTCTATAAGGTGAATCGGTGGGTGAATGTGGCGCTTGGTGCGGTACTGCTTGGGTTATTCGCGGCGCTTGGCGCCAAGGTGCTGATGCCGATTCCATTCATGCTGCTTGGGGTAGCGGCGGGACAGCTCAGGTTGTTCCAACGGATTCGGGAGAGGCGCCGGATGTTTGAGATTACGGCTGTAGTGCTGGTAGCGGTGGCGGCAGCGGCCCTTCAGTACCAATACGGACTGGCGCCAAGCGAGCCGTTCATTCCCGTTATGATGGAAGGTACGGGCGATCCGCAGCTGGAACAGGCCAATCAATATTTGAAGGCAGGACTGCTAGTAGGACCGCTGGTCGCTATCGCCTATATGGCGCTGGTGCTGCTCCTGCTTCAGATCAAGCCAATTCGCGAGCTGCTAGACCCGATGAGGGCGGTGGGGAGGATGGCGCTTACGAATTATATTGGTCAAACAGTGCTGGTCCTGCTAGCCGGTCAATGGCTGGGGCTTGAAGGGACGGCGAACTGGGTAGATGGCTTGTGGCTGTGCCTGGGCATTTATCTGATCCAATTAATCGCAAGTTCGGTGTGGCTTCATTATTTTGCGATGGGACCATTGGAGTGGATCTGGCGGGCGGCAACGTATCTGAGTTGGCCTCCGGTGTTCAACAGGCAGCGTGCAGCGGTTGAGACTCAGTGAGGTCTGGCGGGGCGTATGCTGCGGTAAGAAGAGTGCTTTTGTTAGGAGCCGGAAAGCCTGCGATTGCTCGAATAAGAGCGGCTGCGCCGTTGCGCGGGCGCTGCTCCCTATGGTATCGTGTCACCATATGATATGGGATTGGGGAGAAGGGCATGAAATCACTTGTGCTGGCGGAGAAGCCTAGCGTGGCGAAGGAAATCGCCAGAGTGCTTGGTTGTACAACCAAGCAGAAATGCTATATCGAAGGACCCGCTTACGTCGTAACGTGGGCGCTCGGCCATCTGGTGACGCTGGCGGAGCCGGAGGATTACGATGGGAAATATAAGACATGGAACCTGGAAGACTTGCCGCTGCTGCCGGCCAAAATGAATCTGAAGGTGCTGAAGGAAACGTCGCATCAGTTCCGGGCTGTCTCGCAGCTGTTCAAGCGCAATGATATTAATGAATTGATTATCGCGACGGATGCAGGCCGCGAGGGCGAGCTTGTTGCCCGCTGGATTATGGAGCTTGTGCACTGGCGCAAGCCGGTCAAGCGGCTCTGGATTTCGTCGCAGACGGACGGCGCGATCAAAGATGGCTTCAAGCGGCTGAAGCCGGGCAAGGATTACGAAGCGTTGTACGCCTCGGCAGTCTGCCGGGCGGAGGCCGACTGGATTATCGGTCTCAATATGACCAGAGCGCTGACGAGCAAATACAATGCGCAGCTGGCGGCGGGACGCGTACAGACGCCGACGCTCTCCATGCTGATGGAGCGGGAGCGGGAGATTGCCGACTTCCAGTCCCAGCCGTATTGGACGGTGCAAGCGGGATTCGGAAGCTTCGGTGCGCAATGGCGCGAGCAGGACGGCCACGACGGCAGAGCCTGGAAGAAGGAACGCGCGGAGGAAGTGGCGGCGAAGGCGATCGAGGCCGGCTCGGCCAAGGTTGTGAAGCTTCGCACCGCCGAACGTTCGGAACCTCACCCGCAGGCTTACGATCTGACTGAGCTGCAGCGCGATGCGAACCGGAAGCTCGGCTTCTCGGCCAAGCAAACCTCCAATGTGCTGCAAAAGCTCTACGAGGCGCATAAGCTGGTCACGTATCCGCGGACGGATTCCCGTTATTTGTCCAGCGATATGGTTCCTACGCTTAAAGGTCGGCTGGAGAGTGTAGCAGTAGGACCTTATGCGGCACTTGCGCGCAAGCTGCTTCGCACGCCGCTATCTGTAACGAAGCGGATCGTAGATGACAGCAAGGTGACCGATCATCACGCGATTATTCCCACAGAGCAATATGTGAATCTGGGAGCGTTGACGAGCGACGAGAGACGGCTCTACGATCTGATCGTTCGGCGATTCATTGCGCTGTTCTACGGACCGTACCGCTCTGACGAGACAAGCGTGACGCTTGAAGCGGGCGGCCAGCGGTTCTATGCCAAAGGAAAGACGGAGAAGGACAAGGGCTGGAGAGAGATTTATCAGGATAGTCACGCCTCGCATCAAGATGATGAAGATGATGATTCCGATAGCGGCGCAAGCCGGACGAACGAGGAGCGCCAGCAAGCGCAATTGCTGCCGACGCTAGCGGAGGGGCAGACCTTGCCGGTCAAGAGCACGGGCGTGAAGGAGCAGCGCACGCTGCCGCCAGCCCGATACACGGAGGCATCGCTGCTTACACGAATGGAGAAGCATGGCCTCGGCACACCGGCGACACGGGCGGATATTATCGAGAAGCTGCTCTCTACCGACACGATTGAGCGCACGAGAAATTCACTCGTTCCGACTGGGAAGGGCAAGCAATTGATTGAGCTGGTCGTAGAGGAGCTGCGTAGTCCCGAGCTGACGGCGAAGTGGGAGCACGAGCTGGAGCTTATTGCGAAAGGTAAAGGCGATCCAGCCGCTTTCATGAGGGGCATTCGCCAGCAGGCGCAGAAGTGGATCGGGGAAGTGAAAGCGGAGACGAAGGAATACAAGCCGCATAATCTGTCTCACTCCAGCTGTCCGGAATGCGGCAAGCGGATGCTGGAGGTGAATGGCAAGCGCGGCAAGTCGCTGCAGTGCCCTGACCGCGAATGCGGGTACCGCCGCTCGACTGAGCCGATCCTGCTGAACAAACGTTGTCCGCAATGCCATAAAAAGATGGAGATGCATGACGGCAAGGCTGGCAAGTATGCGCAATGCCGCCGATGCAATGTCATCGAAATGCTTGGCGACAAAGATGGCGGACGCGTCAACAAAAGAGAGCAGCAGAAGCTCATTCAGCAGTTCAGCGACAATGCGCCTCTGACGAACAGCCTCGCGGATAAGCTGAAGGCTGCCCTGGAGCAAAAGTCGGATTAATAAGTCGATAAATAGATGGATCATGGACAGTCCCATTGCCTGAAGGCAGTGGGACTGTCCGCTTTTCCCGCGACTACCTACGACATTCATCCAAGAGGGAAGGCTGCTATCGCCATATGATAGAGAGAAGGCGATAGGAAAGGAGATTGGTAGCATTGGCTAACCACTCGGGAAGGCAGCTGGCCAGCAAGTGGGCCAAAACGGAAGCGCTTCTCTCTCATCCCGGACTTGCGTCCCATGTCCCGCCGACTAGCAAGTATTCTCCACAGCAGCTTCGGCATATGCTGAACGCTCATGGAATGGTCGTGATCAAGCCGATCGTCGGCTCTGGCGGCAGCGGGGTCATTAAAGTGTCGAGAACCGGCGACGGGGGCTACTCATTCACGCATCGGGCCCGGACGTCCAGGTACGGGAGTTTTGATGCGCTGGCAGGCGCGCTTCGTTCAAGAACGAGCAAGCGGTACTATTTGATACAGAAGGGAATTTCATTGGCGACGGTGAACGGAAGGCCTATCGATTACAGGGTCAAATACGTCAAGTCGTTTGGCCGCTGGGAGTATCGGTCTCTCGTAGGTCGTATTGCGAGACCCGGTTTATTCGTTACGAACCTGAGTCAAGGCGGACGCATGGTGCTGGCAGGGGAAGGAATCAGATCCTCGCTTGGCCCGTCTCATGTGAAGTCCAAAAAGAGCAAAATGCGGGAAATCACCGTGATGGCGACGAGAGTACTGGAGCAGCGGTATCCTGGCATCTCGCATTTGGGCTTCGACTACGGCATTGACCGCCAAGGCAAGATATGGATCTTCGAGGTTAATACGAGACCGCATTGACGCCAGAAGAACAGGGCTGTCCTCTCAGTCATGCCAACATGACAGGGGGACAGCCCTCTTTCGTGTTGGGGGGTAGGCGTTCAGCCGACAAGGCGCTTCTGCGTGTGATCGGACTTTGTACTCGGACTGAATGCTTCGCGTTTGCTTGGCTCCACGGATGTTCCATGGATGCCTGAATGCTTCACGATTGCCTAGCTCTACGTATGCTCCACGCATGCCTGAATGCCACATGTTTGCTTGACTCCACATATGCTTCACGTATGCCTGATGCTCCGTATTGTTGGTTGTCATTGCGACTAATTGTAACTAAATCTATGTTTACGGTTTACTCGAGTTTCCTCCTTCTGTTACTTGCCCAAGAATGCTGCAAGCCGAGAAACTCGGCTTAGAGGCGGGAATGTATGGGCCACGGCAGCTGCAAGCCGAGAAACTCGGCTTAGAGGCGGGAATGTGTGCGTCACGGCAGCTGCAAGCCGAGAAACTCGGCTTAGAGGCGGGAATGTGTGCATCGCGGCAGCTGCAAGCCGAGAAACTCGGCTTAGGGTGAGAATGTTCGCGCCACGGCAGCTGCAAGCCGAGAAACTCGGCTTAGGGTGAGAACGTTCGCGCCACGGCAGCTGCAAGCCGAAAAAACTCGGCTTAAAAGCTCGAAGCTGCGCTCGCGGAGACGAAAGCAGTCGAAAAAACAGCGCGCTTTATCGAAAAATCACTTTAACGTGCTAACGTCGCATAGTCAGCTGGAGAAGGGCGTCAATCCAGGTAGTCATGTGTCGAATGAAAGGCATAAAAGGAAGCACTTAAGTAACTGACAAACGCGCAAACCCTGTCATAGCAAGCGATCAGAGGCTATCTGCTCTCATGCCATGTAAACCGCCAGTATTACACGCACATGTCTAACTAAGGGGCAGATAAATAAGCTAATTAAGAACCCTACCATTTAATGACATTAAAATATTAAGTTGATAGAGTAAGAAAAGGCTATTAAAGTTTTTTATAGTTTTAGAGACTTCAACGGGGTGTGGATAACCCTATCCACATTATCCATACTGAAAACACTGGAAATTTAAGGTCTATACACATCCCATTCACAAGGTATCCACATGCCTGTGTGCATAAGATGGTCTGTTGTTTCGGTTCTAGGACGATGCTACACTAAAAACTGTAAATCCCACGTGGCTATTAAAACGTTTTAACTATACGAGTTTGGTGTAAAAAATAGTAGAAGGTGAAGGAGGAGATATTATGGATACCTTATCTGACGAGCTTCTTGTGGACACCTATTACGCCGCGATCGAATATAGGCTTGATCCGGAATTTATCCGAATGCTGGCTGTCGAGATGAAACGTCGTGGCGTAGAACTGTCCTCGCACAAACATACAGCGTAACCCAACGGTAGGTGATTATGGATGAGGCGGGTTCTTCGGAGAACTAGCTAACATACTTTATATGCAAATAACCTGCTTTGCACTTGCATCATCGAATGATTATTCCCACTGCGTAACAATAGCCTCACTTGTCTGCTGACAGCTTGGGCAGTATACCGCATGACAGCAGCCAGCCTCAGATTGCATCGATAAAGCCGAGCTTACAGCTTGAGCATCAGCCGGCTCATAAGGCGCATAAGGTCCAGTCCAATCGGACAAGCGGCCGCAATCCGTTACCGTTCCACCGCAGGAAAGACAAGGAACTTGCAAGTCGACAATCCCGTTGCATACGGGGCATAACATAAGGGTATCCTCCTTGGCTTAAGATTGGCGTTTATTGCAATCCGCTTAACCAAGTATAGGATACCCTTCTGTTAACTTTACATGCGATTAGAGCTTCATGTTGCTGCTATGTCCCGGCGAGAGCTTCGCGCTAGGATCAATGTAGACCTTGGCGTTGTTGATCGCCGTTGGCGCTTCACCGAAGCCCACCGCAATCAGCTTCAGCTTGCCGGGATAGGTCGTGATGTCGCCAGCGGCAAAGATGCCAGGAATGTTCGTCTCCATTCTCGTGTCGACGATAATGGAACCGCCCTGAATGTTAATCCCCCATTCGGCAATCGGGCCTAGAGAGGATACAAACCCGAAGTTGACGATAACATCATCCACTTCAAGCTTCTTTAATTCCTTCGTCTTCACATCGCTCAGCGTCACTTCGGTTATCGTGTCTTCGCCAAGCAGCTCCGTAATCTCCGTTGGGGTGATGATATTCACAGTGGAATTCATAAGGTTCTCAACACTGTGCTCATGAGCGCGGAATTTATCGCGGCGATGAATGAGCGTGACACTCTTCGCGATCGGCTCCAGCATAAGTGACCAATCGACGGCGGAATCGCCGCCTCCGCTTATAAGTACACGCTTGTCTTTGAAGCGGCTAAGATCGCTGACGAAATAATGCAGGTTCTTCCCTTCAAAGCGGGATGCCTCCGGCAGCTCCAGCCTGCGGGGCTCGAACGCTCCGACGCCTGCCGTAATAATGACGGCCTTGGCATAATGCTTCCCCTTATCGGTCGTTACTTCGAATAGCCGTTCATCATGTTTGGCTACCCCTATAACTTTCTCCTCCAGGCATACTTCGGGCTTGAACAGATCGATCTGCTCCTTCAATCGGTCCACAAGCTCCTGAGCCGTTACCTTCGGAAATCCTGCTACGTCATAAATATATTTCTCCGGATATAATGCGGCTAGCTGCCCGCCAAGCTGGGGCATGCTCTCGATGATCTTCACCGAGGCCTGACGCATCCCGCCATAGAATGCAGCGAACATGCCAGCTGGGCCGCCGCCGATAATCAAGATATCAACCGTATGTGTAGATGATTGCGCGTTTATCATTTTCATAAGCACCTCCTGCAAAAAATCCTTTACGTAACCCATTATAATGCTTCGCTTGCAGAGATGGTAATCTTTTAATTGTGCAAGACTCTAAAGTTTTTCGTTAAAATTACCCTTGAACTTTTTGTGAAAAGTCTGTAATATGTCTGATGTATATTGATGATATCCACCGTCCCGGAATATTGGCAAATGATGTCGGATTTCGGCGAATAACATTCGAATCGATGTGATAAATGTGCTTTTTCAAGCGCAAACTTCATAAGAGCATTATTTTTTGAATGAGTTTGTGTAATTTTTCACATTCTTTTGGATGAACATGCGTGGGGTTCGGCCTATAAAATGGTTTGTTAAGCGAACTCGCTTTATGCAAGCGGGGGATTTTTATATCGCCAATCAAAAGAAAATGAGGAATGGATGGGATTCTACGATGAGCAACATACCGAAAATTGTTATCCTTGGCGCCGGTTACGGCGGCGTGCTGACGGCGCTCCGTCTGCAGAAAGAACTAAATTATAATGAAGCGGACGTAACGTTGGTGAACAAGCATGATTACCACTACATTACGACGCATCTTCATATGCCGGCTGCGGGTACAGACAACCCGGAGAACGCACGTGTAAGCATCTCCAAGCTGATTGATGAATTCAAAATCGATTTCGTTAAATCGACTGTTGTTCAAATCCGTCCGCAAGACAAAAAAGTCATCCTCGAAGACGGCACATTGTCGTACGATTACCTGGTTATCGGCCTTGGCGGCGAGCCGGAAACATTCGGCATTCCAGGTCTGGCTGAGAACGCAATGAATATTCGCAGCATTAACTCCGTTCGCCTGATTCGCGAACATATCGAATATCAATTTGCTCGTTACAAACGCGAGCCGCATCGCACGGACTACCTGACGTTCATCGTTGGCGGCGCCGGCTTTACAGGCATCGAGTTCGTAGGCGAATTGTCCGACCGCATTCCTGAGCTCTGCAAGCAATTCGACGTAGATCCTTCCCTGGTGAAAATCTACAACATCGAAGCTGCCCCAACCGCTCTGCCAGGCTTCGATCCGGAGCTTGTGCAATACGGCATGGATGTGCTGCAGAAGAAAGGCGTTACGTTCCGCATCGGCACAGCTATCAAAGAGTGCACGCCTGAAGGCGTCGTAGTCGGCGAAGGCGAAGAAATCAAATCCGCTACGGTCATCTGGACTGGCGGTATCCGCGGCAACCGTCTGATCGAGGAAGCTGGCTTCGAGACGATGCGCGGCCGTGTGAAAATTGACGAGTTCCTGCGTTGCCCTGGCAGCGAGAACATCTACATCGTAGGTGACAACTCCCTGATGTTCAACCCGGAAGGACGTCCATACCCGCCGACAGCGCAAATCGCAATGCAACAAGGCGTTGTATGCGCGCATAACCTGGTCGCTTCGATCCGCAACCAGCCGCTGAAGACATTTGTATTCTCCAACAAGGGTACAGTGGCGTCGCTTGGTAAAGGCGAAGCAATCGGCATCGCTTTCGGCAAGAAATACAAAGGCCGCGTAGCTGCATGGCTGAAAAAAATGATCGATATCCGTTACCTGTTCATTATCGGCGGCATTCCGCTCGTTCTGAAAAAAGGTAAGTTCCTGTAATGAGACACTGCAGCGTACAAGTCCGCGGTTTATTGACGAGAGATGAACTGGATCGTTACAATGCCTTGATCGAGGTTGGTTCCTATCTGGAGTCGCAAACCCGCTATGACCTTGCTTATACGGTGCAGAAGGAAATCGACCTGTTGATCCAGCCCGCGATTGAGCGGCTGAAGGACAAGGGCCGCGAGCGCGACAGAGCGACGCAAGAGTATCTGGAGTCCAAACGCCTTGGTGCGGAATCGGACGAAGAGGAATAATGATAAAGGCTTTCGCCGTGCAATTGCTGCCGGTGAAAGCCTTTTTTGTGTTTTCGTGAGCATATGTCATGCAGCTGTCCATGCTAGAATGTTCAGCCAGAGCAGCATAAAAAAGAACAGGCCCGCTGCGTTCAACGGACCTGTTCTTATTCAGAGCTCTTACTATGAAAATAAGGCGCTTATACCGAAAGCAGCTTCTCGAACTTTTCTTCGTCCAGGAAGTTGCCGACATAGAAGTCGCCGAAGTCGCCGAATCGTGCGCTCACCTCATCGAAGCGCATCTCATAGACAAGCTTCTTGAATTGAAGTGCGTCGTCCGCGAACAGCGTGACGCCCCACTCCCAATTGTCGAAGCCAACGGAGCCGGTAATGATCTGCTTGACCTTGCCTGCATATTGACGGCCGATCATGCCATGGCTGCGCATCATCGCCTTGCGCTCGTCCATGCTCAGCATGTACCAGTTGTCGTTGCCGGAGCGGCGCTTGTTCATCGGATAGAAGCAGATGTGCTTCCACTTCGGAAGAATCGGCTTCAGTCTGGCGACGATTTCCGGATTCTGCAGCGGGTCCGAGCCAGGTTGTCCCATGTAATTGCTGAGCTCTACGATGCTGACGTAGGAATGAACCGGATACGTAAAGCTGGCGAACGTCGTTTTGTTGAACGCCGTCTCCATTTCATTCAGTTCCTCCAGCGTTTCACGCAGATGCATGAAGACGAAGTCGGCTTTCTGTCCAACAATGGAGTAAACAGCTGTGCTGCCGAGCTTCTGCTCTTCAATCGCAGACCACTGGCCTAGGAAAGTATGCAGCTCGTCCAGTGCGCGCTTGCGCTCACCCTCGTCGGCTAGGCGCCAAGCGGTCCAGTCGATACTGCGAAAATCATGAAGGGCGTACCAGCCCTCTAATGTCTGTGCGGCTTCACTCATAGGGAAAAACTCCTCTCAGCTCCTAATTTAAGCTTCTATATATTGTATCTAACGTCTGCGGAATGAGCAAATGACGGACTTGTGACATTTGGGCTATGTCGATTGACTTCGGATGCCGCTTTCATTAAACTAATAAAGTCAATGTTTATGCGCAGATTGGCGCATAACGTAAGCGGAGAGCTTGAAAGGAGCTATTGGAATGCCAGACATAGTCATTATGATCGTCCAAGCCGCAGTGGCGACGGTTCTGTTCTTTGTCATGATGTTCGGTATCGGCTTTATTCTGAACATGTTGCTCAAGACGACTTGGTTTCCGATGATCTTGTTTGCCATCGTCCTGATCGGACTGCTCATATGGTCGCCTTGGGACGCAGCGTCAAACCCGACATTAGATAATATAGGTACATATACGACGATCTACTATCTGCCTATTATCGGCGCCATGATCGGGGCGTACGTAAGCGGCTGGGCCATCAATGCGCTGCGCAAAGGCGGCTATAAAATGTTTTAATCTCCAAATCCCTCTTACGGGGGATTTTTCTATTTGTCCGATTCGCCAAACTTGTCCCTTTGTATGCTAGAATAGTAGAGATAAAGATAAGGATGGAGTCGGTGCGATGCGCATCAATCATATTATGCAATTTACGGAACATCACCGTTATTACATATTTCGGGATTTCTCGTTAAGCAGCCTTCATTATAAAATGTTGTCGTTAATCTATCAGCCAATGATCGGCGCGTTCGCCATCTCGATGTACCAGCAGCTCTATCACGGCATTGCCGATGACCGCTGCGGATATTCCTCCCTGGAGCCGCATCGCAAGCTGTTCCTGGGGCTTGGTCTTGAGATGAACGAGAAGAGCCGCCGTTACATCATCGATCAAGCTTCCAAGCTGGAGGCGGTCGGTCTGCTCTCGACCTCCCGTCTTGGCGTGCCGGAGCATGCCGATGTTATCTACGAATACGAGCTTATTCAGCCGCTCTCAGCTGCTGAGTTTTTCCAAAACATGCATCTGTCCATGCTGCTGCGGGACAAGGTGGGCAAATACGCCGTCATCGCGCTCAGGGAAGCGTTCGGCTCCAGCGAGCCCGATGAGCTGGCGCATGCGCAATTTACGAAGGAAAACATTTCGATGCCGTTCTATGAGCTGTTCAAGCTGAATCCGCAATCCTTTGATACGGAGCTGGAGCAGGCGCTGAACGAGGTTGCGCCGACAAGGCAATCGTCAGCGCGCACGGAGCTGGCTTCAGCGGGCATCCCTTATGGGGAGCTGATTATTCGCTTCCCGCGCAATTCGGCCAATCGGACTTATGTCGAACGTCTGAGACAGGATGCGGAAGGTCTCGCGCAGATCAATTACGTGGCGTACAAATATAACTTGTCGATCGTCAACTTGTGCCGTCTGTTGGATGAGGACGGAGCTTTCACGGAAGACGGCGAAGTGAATATGGACGAGCTTCAGCTAAGAGCGAATCAGCTATACAGACAGGACAAGAAGCGTGAGGGAGAGAGACAGCGCACGCTGGCCCATACGTCGATTCATACCGATTCGGCAGAACCGGAGGACGATGATGAGCCGGACGAAGAGTTCGAAGTCCAGGAGCAGGACTATCTTCCTGTGCCGAATCAACTGAAGGGCCGCTGCGATATTCAGCAGTACAATATGCTGATGCGCAATGAACCGCATACCCGTTTCCTGAAGCGCTTCTTCCCGGGAGCTGTTCCGGATTGGGTCGATCTCATCTTCGAGCGAATCGATCTCAATTACCGGCTGGCGCCTCCGGTTATTAATGTACTCATCCATTACGTGCTGGGTGAAAGCGACTCTGCACGCGTGACCAAGACGTTCATCGATGCGGTGGCCTCCAACATGCTGATGAAGGGAATTGATACCTTCGAGAAGGCGGTCAAATATGTGAGAGAGCAAGCGCAGCTTGAGCAGGATAAGGAGCGGCGGAAGGAGACAGGCGGTGCCTATGCTGGCGGCGCAAGAGGAGGGGCGCGAGGGGGCAACTCGCGCGGCACATCCCGCAAGCCGTCCATTCCGATCGTTTCGGAAGCGAACTCGGCAGCCTCCGTATCCGCCGATGAGCTGGAGGAGCTGCGCCGTCTGGCGCGGAAGCTGGACGGACAATCATAACGATCTTTACGAGGGGTGATAGAAATGGAATCGCTAGGCGAATTGTTGAAGTCATTTCCGGGAGGAAGATCCCTGTCGGAGGAAGCAGAACGCAAATTAAAGGAACTGATGCGAGACCCCCTCGTCATCAAGCTGCGGGAGAAGTATCCCGATGTGAAAGAAGAAGAGATCCGGCTGAACCTGAACCGGGTTTATCAATATGTATCCGAATATCAGAATTGCACCAATTGTCCGGGACTCGACCTGTGTCCGAATGACTATGAGGGGCATTATACGCTGCTTTCCTCGGAGACAATGAACGGCCATACCCAGCTCTATGACCGGAAGGTATCCTGCAAGAAGTTTTTGTCAAGACAAAGCGAGGAAGCGATCCGCAGCCGGATTCGCAGCTTCTATGTGGACAATGCCGCGCTTCGCCGCGGATACTCCTCGGACGAGATATTAACCAATGACATGGAGCGGGCCAAGGCAGTAGGCCAGGTGCTTCGTTATATCGACCGTACAAGAGAACAAGGTCTTGGACATGAAGGCCTATATCTGGCTGGCCGGTTCGGCACAGGCAAGACATTCCTGATGTGCTACCTGCTTCAGGAGCTCGCGAAGGCGGGGCACTCCGGCGTTATCGTCTACATGCCTGACTTCGTAGAGGATCTTAAAGTGCTGATGCATGATCCCGCTAAGCTGAAGGAAACGGTCGAGATGATGAAGTCGACGGACTTGCTCATCTTCGATGATATTGGCGCGGAGAACCTCAATCCGTGGGTGCGCGACCATGTGCTGGGCGCGATTCTGAACTACCGGATGGAGCGCAAGCCAACCTTCTATACATCCAATTATGATCTGGAAGCGTTGGAGCGCCATTTCAGCTTTACCAGCAAAGATGGCGACGAGCTGCACAAGGGACAGCGGATCATGGACCGCATCCGGCCGT
Source organism: Paenibacillus sp. NPDC057967 (assembly GCF_042887015.1). Taxonomy (NCBI): domain Bacteria; kingdom Bacillati; phylum Bacillota; class Bacilli; order Caryophanales; family Paenibacillaceae; genus Paenibacillus; species Paenibacillus sp. NPDC057967. The sequence continues at coordinate 74,252 of NZ_JBHVQB010000001.1, read as the reverse complement.
ATGTGGAGATGGTCATGGTTACAGGAGAAAACAAACGTGGACGGAAGTAAGCCGCAGGAAGCGCAAGCTTAAGGAACACCGCAATTACATGCCCATATATCCAAGTCTTCGCCCAAATCGGCGGAGGCTTTTTTTCTGGAAGGAAAAGTTATATAACGAAAACTTATCGAACTCTTCAAAAAAACGAAATTTGTGTTGACAGAGGTGGGGATGGCTGGTAATATGCATTCATAACCAACTAATCGGGTAGGAATAATGTTTAATGACCGGACGAACCGGAGTTGACGAAGCCCTATCTCATCCAATGAAAATGAGGGGTGCAAGAAAAATGAAGAAAACTTCGGTTCGTATTCAAGCTATTATTTTATTTGTCGTATTCGCGTTAACGCTTGCTGCTTGCGGCGGCGACAAAGGAACAGTGAACAACGGGGGAAATAAAGAGAACGCATCATCGCCTTCGCCATCGGCTTCACAGCCAGCGGAAGACAAGAAAGAGCCGCTTCCTCCTGTCAAATTGCTGAACGTCTCTTATGATCCGACTCGCGAGCTGTACGTAGAGTTTAACAAAGCCTTCGCCGCCTACTGGCAAGCGGAGAAAAACCAGAAGGTTGAAATCGATCAATCCCACGGCGGTTCCGGCAAGCAGGCGAGAGCAGTCATCGACGGCCTGAAAGCCGATGTCGTCACATTGGCCCTTGGCTATGACATTGACGCACTGATCGAAACAGGGCTGCTGGACAAAGAATGGCAGAAGCAATATGAGCTGAACAGCTCGCCTTATACATCAACGATCGTATTCTTGGTTCGCAAAGGCAATCCGAAAGGCATTCAGGACTGGAACGACTTGCTGAAGGATGGCGTGGAAGTCATTACGCCGAATCCGAAGACATCGGGCGGCGCACGCTGGAACTACCTCGCGGCATGGGGTTACGCACTGCAGCAAAACAACAATGACGAAGCGGCTGCCAAACAATTCGTAACGGATCTATTCAAGCATGTGCCGGTTCTCGACACTGGCGCACGCGGCTCCACCACGACTTTCGTAGAGCGCGGCATTGGCGACGTATTGCTTGCTTGGGAGAACGAAGCGTATCTGTCCATTAACGAGCTAGGTCCGGACAAATTCGATATCGTCTATCCATCGCTTAGCATTCTGGCCGAACCTCCTGTAGCGATCGTAGACAAAACGGTTGACGACCGTGGCACAAGAGAAGTGGCCGAGGCATACCTGCAATACCTGTACTCCGAGGAAGGACAGCGTATCGCAGGTGAAAACTACTACCGTCCTACGAACGAGACCGTCGCGGCAGAATTCAAGGATCAATTCCCGGCACTTGATCTCTTGACGATTGACGAAGATTTTGGCGGCTGGACGGAAGCGCAGACGAAGCATTTCTCCGATGGCGGAGTATTCGATCAGATTTACACGCCAGGCTCGTAATGAACAATATGGGAGAGAGCGGAGCTGACTTCTCATGAAAGGTTCCAAAAACCGCAGAGTACTGCCAGGGTTCGGATTGTCGCTTGGATTCACGCTGTTTTATATCAGCTTGATTGTCTTAATCCCGCTAGCAGGCATTTTCTTCAAAACCTTCGAGCTTACTTGGGCCGAGTTCTGGAGCGCGGTGACGAATCCAAGGGTTCTGGCATCGTACCGCATCAGCTTCAGCACGGCCCTCTGGGCCGGACTCATCAACGCCGTATTCGGCTTGCTGGTCGCCTGGGTGCTCGTTCGCTACCGCTTTCCGGGCAAAAAGATCATCGACAGTCTGGTCGATATCCCCTTCGCCCTTCCTACAGCGGTAGCGGGCATCGCCCTGACGACGATCTATTCCAAGACCGGCTGGATCGGCTCCTTGCTTGATCCGCTTGGCATTAAGATCGCTTATACACAAGCCGGAATAACGATTGCGCTTATTTTTATCGGATTGCCGTTTGTTGTCCGGACGGTTCAGCCCGTACTCCAAGACCTGGATAAAGAGACTGAGGATGCGGCTGCAACACTGGGATCGTACCGGCTTCGGACGTTCCGGAAGGTGATCCTGCCGGAATTGATGCCGGCCTTGCTGACCGGGTTCGCCCTGGCGTTCGCCAGAGGCATTGGCGAATACGGCTCCGTCGTATTCATCTCCGGCAACATGCCTTTGAAAACCGAAATCGCCCCGCTGCTTATCATGACGAAGCTGGAGCAATACGATTACGCAGGAGCGACAGCGATCGCTGCCGTCATGCTGATCATATCGTTTATCCTGCTGCTAATCATTAATTTGCTGCAATGGCATATGCAGAGAAGGGCCGTCGCCAAATGACAGGCGGCGCAACCCTTCACAGGCGGCTGATTCGCATTCAAAGGAGGAGATGACCTATGGCAGGCGCCATTACGGTTTATACATCGAAGGAGGACGCCAAGCGTCCGAAGCATAATACCGAGCAACGCGGAGTACAATGGCTGCTGATCGGCATAGCGCTCTTATTTATCGGGCTGGTTGTCGTTCTGCCTCTCGTATCCGTATTCGTCGAAGCGTTCCGCAAGGGCGCGGACATGTACTTCAAGGCTTTGATCGAGCCGGACGCCTTGTCCGCTCTGAAGCTTACGCTCATCATTGCGCTGATTGCTGTACCCGTCAATACGATATTCGGCGTCGCCGCTGCTTGGGCGATCAGCAAGTTCAGCTTCAAGGGCAAAAACTTCCTCATTACGCTTATCGATCTGCCGTTCGCGGTATCGCCGGTCATCGCCGGTCTCGTCTACATTTTGTTATTCGGCGCTCAGGGATATCTCGGACCTTGGCTTGGCGAGCAGGGCATTCAGATCGTATTCGCCATACCGGGCATTGTACTTGCGACCGTATTCGTAACGGTGCCGTTTGTGGCGCGAGAATTGATCCCGCTCATGCAGGCGCAGGGCGTGCAGGAAGAGGAAGCGGCGGCGAGTCTGGGGGCGAGAGGCTGGTCAATCTTTTGGAAGGTTACGCTTCCGAACATCAAGTGGGGCTTGCTGTATGGCATCATCTTAAGCAACGCTCGGGCAATGGGGGAATTCGGAGCCGTGTCCGTCGTATCGGGCCATATTCGGGGCCAGACGAATACGCTGCCGCTCCATGTTGAGATCCTGTACAATGAATATCAGTTTTCCGCTGCATTCGCCGTTGCTTCGTTGCTCGTGATGCTGGCTGTACTGACGCTGATCGTAAAGGCGATCGTGGAATGGAAGTCGTCATCAAGTCATTGAATGCGGCATAATCTAACGTTATTAATCCGACTTAATATATCAAATTGGAGGGGATTCAAATGGCAAAACCGTTGGAAGTGGATGATGTATGGCAAGAAAGAATTTTGAATCAAGTGAGCGGATTGCAGTACGGGCAAGTCATCATTACCGTCCACGATGGCCGGATCGTACAGATCGACCGCACGGAGAGAACGCGTTACGATAATCCCGGTCAGAAGCAAGCGCCAGCTGAAGCCTCCAAGCCTTCGGCAAGCGCCCGCGCGAAGACTAGCGGCGTCGCAGACGGAGAATCGTTGAGAGCCGCTCAATAGGATGATCGAATGATAAAAAGCTCCGCACATGATGTGCGGAGCTTTTTCAGTCTCTCTTATGTACTAAGAGATGATGAATTTCACGATAACGGCTACCGCGAATACAACGGTCATGAAAGCAAGCATGCCTCCAAAGCCGAACACGACATCCATCAAATCGTGGCGAGGCTCTTCATTATAGTGCTCGCGAGGGTCTCTTACATTCTCCATTGTTGACGTCCTCCTTAAAAGTTTGCCGGGCAAACTTTGAGTCGTAAGCATACGCTTAAGACCTAGCTTTCATTAGTATACCCAAAGTTTCGAACAAATGTAAAGAAGAAGCGGTGACAAATGTAAGGCAAAAGCGTAATGGATTATGCTAAAATTGAGAGTAGACCGTATTCGAGTCGGAGGAGAGCTAAGCATGACGAATCAAGGGGAATTTATAAGCATGGAAGCAGCCAAGGAAGCGATTCGCAACAAGCTGGCGCTATTGCCGGATAAGCCCGGCTGCTACCTGATGAAGAATCGTGACGGAGTTATTATATACGTAGGCAAGGCGAAGGTGCTGAAGAACCGCGTCCGCTCCTACTTTATCGGAAGCCATAACGCAAAGACGCAGCGGCTTGTATCGGAGATTGTTGACTTCGAATTTATCGTCACCGGCAGCAACATGGAGGCGCTTATCCTGGAGTGCAATCTGATCAAGCAGCATCATCCGCGCTACAATGTATTGCTGAAGGACGACAAAACCTTTCCCTATATCAAAATTACGAATGAAGCACATCCGAGGCTGGAGGTTACACGCAGAATCGTAAAGGATAAAGGCAAATATTTTGGCCCTTATCCGAATGCATTCGCCGCCCAGCAGACGAAGAAGCTGCTTGACCGCCTGTATCCGCTGCGCAAATGCAAGACACTGCCTGATAAGGTATGTCTCTACTATCATTTGGGACAATGCGTAGCGCCATGCGAATACAAAGTGGAGCAGTCCACTTACGACGAAATGATCAGCGAAATTACGAAGTTTCTGAACGGCGGGGAAGACGTGGTCAAGGCCGAGCTGGAACGGAAGATGCAGGCTGCGGCAGAAGCGCTGGAGTTCGAGCGCGCCAAGGAATACCGGGACCAGATAGTCGCGATCGACGCCGTTATGGAGAAGCAGAAGATTACGATGTCCGACGCCATGGACCGTGATATATTCGGTTACGCGGTCGACAAAGGTTGGATGAGCGTTCAAATTCTGTATATGCGAAAAGGCAAAATGATCGAAAGACATGGGACGACCTTTCCCTATTACGGCGAGGAATACGATGACTTTATGACGTTCGTCACGCAATATTACAGCGATAACCCGGCCTTGCCGAAGCAAATTCTGCTTCCTCATCCGCCGGAGCAGGATGCGGAGCGGGAGGACGAGATTATGACCTCGCTGCATGAATGGCTGAAGGTGAAGGTATTGATGCCTCAGCGCGGGAAGAAGAGTGAGGTCGTCAATATGGCGCTCGATAACGCCCGTGTTATTCTGGAGGAGAAGTTCCGTCTGATCGAGCGCGACGAGGCACGCAGTGTGAAGGCTTCGCAATCGCTTGCGGAATGGCTGGGCATGGAGCAAGTTCGCCGCATTGAAGCGTTCGATAACTCTAATATTCAAGGCACGAGTCCGGTGTCCGCTATGGTCGTCTTTACGGACGGAAAGCCTGATCGGAAGGAATACCGCAAGTATAAGGTGAAGACAGTTGTTGGCGCGGACGATTATGAGACGATGCGAGAGGTGATCCGCAGACGTTACGAGCGCGTACTGAAGGAAGGACTGAAGCAGCCCGACCTGATTGTTGTCGACGGCGGCAAGGGGCAGATCGCGGCAGCTCTGGACGTGCTGGAGAATGAACTGGGGTTATATATCCCCGTATGCGGTCTGGTGAAGGACGCCAAGCATAAGACGGCACAGCTTATGACAGGCGACCCGGCGGAGATTGTGCCGCTGCCCAGAGACAGCCAGGAATTCTACCTGCTGCAACGGATTCAAGATGAGGTGCATAGATTCGCCATTACGTTCCACCGCGAGCAGCGCGCCAAGTCGATGGTGGAATCCAGGCTGGATGCCATCTCAGGCATCGGTGAGAAACGGAGAAAGGCGCTGCTGAAGCACTTCGGCTCGCTCAAAAAAATAAGAGAGGCCTCCGTCGAAGACTTCAGGCCTCTCTCGATCGGCGATAAGCTCGCCGCAGATATAATTGCTGCCCTTAAGGATGAATCGTCGACCTAGTCGGCGGATTCGTCCTTTTTCGGTTGCTCCATGCTTTCAGGATGAAGGCGATAAAGAACGGCAGCGCGATAAAGAACAGCGCCGATACAATATTGACTGTTTCGCCGGCGAAGATCATGGAGCTGCCGACCGCAACGGAGTTGAAGATGGCATGCGTGAACATGGCGGTAATGAATCCGTACCGGACGAAGATAAAGCTGAAGATCAGGCCGATGACGATCAGCTCGAACAGCCTAGTCGTTGACGGGTAGAACGGATACATCACATGCCCCAGCGCCCAGACGATGGTCGGGATAATCGCCGCAGCGAAGGTATTGCGGAACCATCTGCGGAACAACCCGATGCCGAAGAAGCGGTAGACGGCTTCCTCGGAGATCGCCGCGGCCCAAGCTAGAACAGGCATGAGCCACAGGTATTTGATGTTATAAGGCGACATGGTTACATCCGTTGCTCCCCAAGTGCCGATCAGTTTCCCCAGTACGAAGAAGATGACAGGCTGCAGTCCGAGCATGATCAGCGCGAACAGATAGGATAAGCCCATGCTGCGCCAGACATAATCGCCATAGCCCGGGTCCTTCATTCTCGGCCACAGTGATCGTCCCTGTGCTTTCCACAAACCGTCGCCCGCAACGAGCGAGAAGTAGATGGAGACAGCCATGGCGACGGACATGACAATTGTCGTTATGGTGACGCCAATGGTGAGGAAGCTGTCCAAGCGCGTCTCGCCTTGCGAAGCGATTATGCCGTCCATCACGCCCAAATTCATGATGACATAGGCGATGAAGAATACCGCTGTCAAAATAATGCCATAAGTGAAGGACGTATGCTTGCGATACAGAACGGCATAGATGATCGCTAATATACCTAGCACAAAGCTCATAAACCCGTACCCGATGCCGGTCAGCCAGCCCGCGAGCTTATCTTGCTTTTTCACATAAGCCTTGTATGTATCGGGTACATCAAAGGCTGGCTTGTATTGACTCAGCACAAGCTTGCCGTCCATCGAGATCACCTTTGTCGCAATCGTCAGATTGGCGCCTTCCACCGCGTAGCCTCCAATGCGCTGGCGCAGCTCGCCGTTCCGACCCATCGTTGCATTGCTCCTGTCCTGACCTTGAAGGATGCCGCCTCCATACAGGAAGTCATTCGTCAGCTCTTGCGTCTCCTGCAGGGACGCTGCCGTTCCGTCGACAATCAAGTTCCAGCCGATGATCCCTTCATTGTACATATGCACATAGACAAAGCCGTAGCCCTTGCCGTCCGCAAAATTGACGTTGACCTGGAAAGTATCTACGGGAAATTGAGCGTCGTATTTATTTTCGAATTGTTCGGTTTTCTTTTCTTTGGACAGATAGCCTGCAAGCAGCTTATCTGATTGATGGACGGCATGTGCCTTCGTGACGGTCAGCCCCGTCTGTTCCGCCGCGAATGCGCCTGCACGCTCTTCCGCGACCGTCTTGGGAATGGCTTTGCCGCCATATTCATGCTTGTTGATTGCAATAATAGCCGGAACAATCTCCATAAAGATGAAGATAATCGTACATATAATGGCGGCTATGCCCAAAACAGTCCAATCCTTCGACTTGATCGTTTGATTCATAATTCACCCCTGTGTTAAATAATAGTATGGTCTTACACTACCTTATCACAACGCTGTCTAAATTATCCATTCGGCGGCCGGCATATATAGGTAGTAACGATTCGGAAGGCCATCGGTTTCAAGGGATTTTGGGAGCGCAAGATGGCAATAACTATATTAATTGAACTTTGCTGTAATTTCGTTGATGCATTGCCTAACGGATGGGCTTAGCGCCGCAGGGTCCAGATGAATGAGTGAAGTCGTCCGTTTGGCTTCCGCCAGCTCCTTGATCGGCACCACGATAAGATCATTATCCTCAAGCAACTGCTCGCGCATGTAGGACTTGGGCAGCAGCGTTCCGGCTCTGCATGTATGCAGCAGCCGCAGGATTGCTTCGAAGGAGTCAATCTCCATGCGGACATCGGGGGAGATTCGGTACGTATCGAACAGCTCATCGGTCATGATGCGGTACCAGGTGCCCTTGGAGAACAGAATCATCGGCAAGCCGTTCAAATCTTCAATGTGGAGCATGCCTTTCTCCGTGACGACATGGCTGCGGGGTAGCACAAGCAGCAGATGGTCGTCGAATAGAGGGACGCAACGGAGCGCAGCATCATCAATTCCAGAGGCGACTATGCCGATATCTACTTTATGCTCTCTGACATAAGAGACGATCTCATGTGTCTTTCCTGTGACGGCCTTGATATCGAATTCAGGATGGGTTGACGTCAGCATCTGGATCAAATCCGGCAGCGTCGTCTGCAGCGTTGTGAGGCTCGCGCCAATCGTCAGCGAGGAACGACCGGTCGCCGTAAATTCGGAGACGGTCTGCAAGTAATGACGGTGCAGCTGTCGCAGCTCCAGCGCATATTCATAGGTCAATTGTCCGATCCGCGTAAGCTCCAGCCGCTTGCCTACACGCCTGAACAGCTCGACGCCGATCTCATCCTCCAGCTTCGCAATCTTGCGCGACAAGGCTGGCTGCGACAGGTTAAGCAGCGCGGATGCTTTGTTCATACTGGATTGTTCGACGATTACCGTGAAGACATGAAGCTCTTCGTACATGGTGTTATAAGCCCCTTATATCATTTTGTTATAAGAAATTATAAAAAATATGCAATTCCATTATAAGCTGAAAAGGAGTAGGATGGAAGTGTGGCAAATATGTGTCGACATTTGTTGACGGGGGTACATGCTAGCGTTACAATGTAGAATGGTTTGTTTTACTACGAATGGGTAATTCACAGTCTTGAAAGGAGAAGGAAAAATGAAAGGAAATTCGTATTTCTCGCGCAAGCTGCACTCGCTTCTGGGGATTATTCCACTGGGCGGGTTCATTGTTGTGCACGGGCTCACGAACTACCAGGCGTTCGAACGGGGACCTGAGGGCTTCGACAAGGGCGTGCATCTGATCAACAGCTTGCCGATGATATCGCTGCTAGAAATCTTCGGCATTTACCTCCCGCTATTGTTTCACGGTATTTACGGCTTATACGTCGCATACCAGTCGAACTCCAATACGGGCCGTTTTCAATATGGACGCAACTGGGCGTTCACGGCTCAACGGGTAACAGGCGTTATCACATTTGTATTCGTTTTCTGGCATGTGTACCAGACGCGTCTGCAGGTGTACATGGGCAACATCACGCATGAGGAGCTTGGCTCGACGATGAATCACATCGCCAGCAGCCCTCTTATGTTCACGCTTTACGTGATCGGCGTGCTTGCTGCGGTATTCCACTTCAGCAATGGCCTGTGGGCATTCCTGATCAGCTGGGGCATTACAGTCGGCCCTAAAGCGCAACGTATCTCTTCTTATATTTGCATGGGCGTATTCGTCATCGTATCGGCCCTGTTCATTCTTTCTCTGGTTGCGTTTAGCGGCGACGAGTTCAAAGCAGCAGCAAGCGTCGCTTTGACTACGGCGAATATCGGATAGTTTTGAAGACAAGGAGCGAAGCGTAATGGCAAAAAATAAAATTATCGTCGTCGGCGGCGGCTTGGCCGGCCTTATGGCGACAATCAAAGCAGCGGAAGCCGGCGTGCACGTTGACCTGTTCTCCCTTGTGCCGGTCAAGCGTTCGCACTCCGTGTGTGCGCAAGGCGGCATCAATGGCGCTGTTAATACAAAAGGCGAAGGCGACTCCCCATGGGAGCACTTTGACGATACCATCTATGGCGGCGACTTCCTGGCTAACCAGCCTCCAGTCAAAGCGATGTGCGAAGCGGCACCGGGCATCATCCACTTGATGGACCGTATGGGCGTTATGTTCAGCCGTACATCGGAAGGCCTTCTGGACTTCCGCCGGTTCGGCGGCACGAAGTATCACCGTACTGCATTTGCAGGCGCTACGACTGGCCAGCAGCTGCTTTACGCATTGGACGAGCAAGTCCGCCGCTGGGAAGCAGCTGGACTGGTTAACAAATACGAGCATTGGGAGTTCCTTGGCGCAGTACTTGACGACGACGGCGTATGCCGCGGCGTATCGGCGCAAGATCTCCGTTCGATGGAAGTTCATACGGTACGTGCGGATGCGGTCATTCTGGCTTCCGGCGGTCCTGGCATTATTTTCGGCAAAACAACGAACTCCGTTATCAATACAGGTACTGCGGCAAGCGCCGTGTATCAGCAAGGCGTCAAATACGCGAACGGCGAGTTCATCCAAATTCACCCGACTGCAATTCCGGGCGACGACAAGCTTCGTCTTATGTCGGAATCGGCACGCGGCGAAGGCGGACGCATCTGGACGTACAAAGACGGCAAGCCTTGGTACTTCCTTGAGGATAAATATCCGGCGTACGGCAACCTTGTACCGCGCGATATCGCGACTCGTGAGATCTTCTCTGTCTGCGTAGACCAGAAGCTCGGCATCAACGGCGAGAACATGGTATACCTTGACCTGTCGCACAAGGATCCGAAGGAGCTGGACGTTAAGCTCGGCGGCATCATCGAAATCTATGAGAAATTCATGGGTGACGATCCGCGGAAAATTCCGATGAAGATCTTCCCTGCAGTTCACTACTCGATGGGCGGCATGTGGGTTGACTACAACCAGATGACGAACATCCCGGGCCTCTTCGCTGCCGGCGAGTGTGACTACCAGTTCCACGGTGCGAATCGTCTGGGTGCTAACTCCCTGCTGTCCGCCATCTATGGCGGCATGGTAGCAGGTCCGAAAGCGGTTGAGTATATCAAAGGCCTTAAGAAATCGGCTGAAGATGTATCTTCCTCCGTATTCGATCGCGCGACGAAGTCGCATACCGATAAATACAACAGCATTCTGGCCATGAACGGCACAGAGAATGCTTATGTAATCCACAAAGAGCTTGGCGAGTGGATGACGAACAACATGACGGTTGTTCGCTTCAATGACAAGCTGGAAGCTACAATTGGCAAGATCAAGGAATTGAAGCAGCGTTACCGCAACATCAACATCAATGATTCGGCGCAATGGAACAACGCAAGCGTTGCCTTCACACGCCAATTGTGGAACATGCTTGAGCTGTCCGAAGCAATGACGCTTGGCGCACTGATGCGGAATGAAAGCCGCGGCGCGCATTACAAGCCGGACTTCCCAGAGCGCGACGACGATCAATTCATGAAGTCGACGATTGCGGACTGGACGCCGGACGGACCGAAAATCTCTTACGAGGACATCGACGTAAGCCTGATTGCTCCGCGTAAGCGCGATTACTCCACTGACAAGAAGAAAGGAGAATAATCATGGCTGAAACGACTGTCGCATCCAAAACCGTTAAGTTTATCATCTCCCGCCAGGATAAGCCGGATTCCAAGCCGTATACGGAAGAGTTCGAACTGCCTTACCGTCCGAACATGAACGTCATCAGCGGTCTGATGGAAATTCAGCGCAACCCTGTCACGTCGAGCGGTTCCAAAACATCGCCGGTATGCTGGGAATCCAACTGTCTGGAAGAAGTATGCGGCGCATGCTCCATGGTCATTAACGGCAAGCCCCGCCAGGCGTGCAGCGCCTTGGTCGACCAGCTGGAACAGCCGATTCGTCTTGAGCCGATGCGTACGTTCCCGGTTGTCCGTGACCTCGTCATTAACCGCGAGCGCATGTTCAACGCACTGAAGAAGGTTAAAGCATGGATTCCAATTGACGGTACGTACGATCTGGGCCCTGGTCCGCGTATGGCGGAGACGAAGCGCCAGTGGGCGTACGAGCTGTCGAAGTGCATGACTTGCGGCGTCTGCCTGGAGTCCTGCCCGAACGTCAATGATCGCAACAGCTTTATCGGCCCGGCTGCGATCTCCCAGGTTCGCTTGTTCAACGCTCACCCGACGGGCGAGATGAACAAGGAGGAGCGTCTGGATGAACTGATGACCGACGGTGGCATTGAGGGCTGCGGCAACTCGCAGAACTGTGTGCGCTCCTGTCCGAAGGGCATTCCGCTGACGACTTCAATTGCGGCAATGAACAAGGACACCACCAAGCATCTGTTCAAGAAATGGCTGGGCATGTAAGATCATTAAACTCCGTATGATTGTGATCGTATACGGTGATAAAGCTCTCAAGCGTTTACGCTTGGGGGCTTTTTTATGGGAATAAACGGTTGAACGTTGATATTGATAATTATTATCAATAATAATCAAAATAGGGGCTCTCTGTCAACTAGCCTTTCGTCTATGTGCTGTGAATTATGAGCTAAAATATAATTTCAAATAGGACCCGCTAAAGTGAAATGTTCATGGAAAAGAACTAGAAATCATTGTCAAAGAATGGGACAGGTGATACAATACCAATAAAAAAGTACTACGGTTGAACTATTTTTCTCCTTACGTCTCTTCCTTCTTTACCACTTCTATTCCATGAATACCTTCCTTATGACGATACCCATAAGTTTTTTTGTACTAGCCTGAGTGAACCTGCTTAATTCTTATAGGGAGGTGGTTCATGCACGAGCACGAGCTTTGCATGATAGGAACAGCTTCTAGTTAGGCATAAGTGAAACTGCAAGCGCTAAAAAACATTTAATTGAGGAGGAATTACAATGAATATTAAAAGAATGGGCCTGGGACTAATCGCTTTAGTTATGTTTTTGACTTTCGCTACAAGTGTTTCCGCAAGCACGACCCGTACAGATACCGGTACAACAACACATAGTGGGGGTAACCTTGCCCTTCAATATTACGCATATGATTCACATATACATGGTTGGATGTATGCAACGGTTTATCGTGTCACGGCTTCAGGTGATGTGTACGTCGGTTCCGGCAGCATTGAGGGCGGTATGCCTCACGGAGATGGAATCCGTACGGGCAATCTATATTTGGGCAATCAGCCTGCCGGCACTTACAAATACGTTATTACCCTGCCAAGCGGTTGGATGGGGCCATCCATCGTTTGGAGCACCTATTAATTCAAATTGCTTTTCTTATTTAATAGGGGATAGACACTAAGCTTGACTGGCAGTAATGCAACTTGCACGCTTATGTTTTTTGGGGTCCCTCGACCCTTTCAAGGATCGCTCCGTTCTCCGCTGTGAGAGGGGCGGTCTTTTTTATGTATTTTATGATAACGATTATCATTTTCGTTGAAATCTGCTACAATCATGTTCGAAGTAAGCTGGAGAGGATGGACAGAGTGAATGTTCGAACGTGACCAAATGGAGCTTTGGAATCATGCCTTTATTAAGGTGCTGGATGTACGTCACACGACGTTGGAGGCTGGCGATCGCTTGGGGGGATATAAGCTTCCGTCCAGCATGTTTATGTATGCTGTGCGCGGCGGAGCAGATATATGGATGGATGATCGGGAATATGCGGCTAGACGCTTTCATGTTATACATGGCGGTAAAGGGGCAACCTTGACTATCGATTTAACGGAGGAATTATTTGAGTTCTATATGATTTTCTATAAAGCGGTTATTCCGCTTCCGAATCGCCAAGAAATCTTGGAGTTGATGGAGCGAAAGAATCCGTTTGCCATGCAATATGGCTTTCAGCCGCAGCATCCGGCTTTGTTGCTGGAGATGGTTAGAGAACTATATGGTGAATGGGAAACTGAGGGCGAGCTGGAACGGTTTTATGTGAAAAAGCTGTTTTATGATTTTGTTTATGAGCTGCTGCGGCAGCTGACCAGTCAAAACATTCAAACGCATCTGCCTGACTTGGCAGAGCAAGCCATTCGATACATTCATGAACATTATCGGGAGCCGCTTACGCTGGAATCGCTCGCGCAGGCGCTCAATTACAGCGCGCCTTATGTGGCTAGGCAGTTCAAAAGCAAAACGGGCAGAAGCCTGATCGAATATTTAATTGAAGTGCGAATGGATGAAGCCAGGCAATTGCTGACAGACACGGATCTCCAGCTGCAGGAGATCGCAGCTGGCGTTGGCTATCTGGATATGTCTTATTTTATCCGCGTGTTCAAAAAAACGGTTGGCTTAACACCGGGGCAGTACCGTGAGAAGCATAAAGAACAAAGTTCGGATTATCCTGTAAACAGGTTCATATCGTCTGATGCCAGAAGCCGGAGGCCGCGATATATTGTTAATGATAGTAAGAATCATTTTCAATATATGAGGGAGAGGAAGTTAACTATGAACGGCAACAAGTCATCTTTGGCGGTTACATCTATGATGTTATGCCTGCTGTTATTGCTCGGGGCATGCTCTGGCGGAACGGGAGGCCAATCGGCTTCCAATGCTAGCGGAGGCGCATCGAGCTCGCCCGCGGCTGGAGTGAACGGAGACGCAGGGGAGAATGGGAATGCGCAGGCGGAGTCTAAGACGAGAATGGTGTCTACATTGAAAGGCGAGATAGAAGTACCCGCGAATCCGGAACGCATCGTTGTGTTGTATCATGTGGGTGATCTGCTGGCATTCGGCGCAAAGCCTGTCGGCGTATCGGAGGTATACGACGGAGCGGCGTTTCAGGAAGAGGTATCGGGTGTCCCTTCCTTAGGCCACTGGATGGAGCCAAGCCCGGAGGCTGTGCTTGCGCTGGACCCGGATTTAATCATCGTGCCTTCGGAGGATCCATATAAGGTGCTGAAGGATATTGCACCAACGGTATTTATGCCTTTTGAAAGCATGACGCTGGAAGAGAGAATGAAAACGCTAGGCGAGGTGCTGGGCAAGGAGAATGAATCCGATGCGCTGCTGCAGCAATTTTACGATAAGGTTGAGTCCAGCAAGGAGAAGCTGCGCAAAGCAGGCATGTTGGACAAAACGGTGACGATTATGGAGGGCGGCAAAGGCAATATGCTCATTACGGCGAGCAAAAAGTATGGACGAGGATCGGAAGTTGTATATGAATATTTGGGAATGAAGGCGCCGGACATCATTCAAAAGGATATTGACGCTACGGACAAGGTGTACAGCTATGAGATTTCTTTCGAAAAGCTGCCTGAATATGCAGGTGATATCATCATCCGCTCCGCCTATGAAGGGATGGAGAACCTGACGGACAGCACGTTATGGAACAACCTCCCTGCTGTTAAGGACAGACGTTTGATCGAGCTTGATTTTGGACTCAGCTACTATACCGACATTTATTCGCTCGACAAGCAGCTCGATTATATTGTGGACAGTCTGCTGAAAACAACATCTTGACCGAAATGCCCGTTCTGCCTAAGAGCGGGCATTTGTTTGAAAATGGATTAAAGATAATGACTTTTTTAAAAAAGTTCATTGATATTGATAATCTTTATCACTATAATGGTAGTCATATGAGCTTTTTGGGAGGCATAGCAGGTATGGATGCATCCATCTTTACGTTGAAGTCGGCAAGCCGGCTTCAATTACAGCACCAGGCTTCGACCCTACAAGTAGAATTTCCATCCTTTATAGCGGCAGAGGGAGGGGTTAAGGTTAAGCTGGGCAGACGAACCGTGACGCTTCAGAACGGGGTTATGATGTTTCTGAGGCCATGGCAGCAGATCAAGCTTCTATCCAGCGGTACGCCGAATGTCAGGATTCATTATATTGCCTTCGAGTCTTACCGTCTAATGGAGGAGAGCGACAATCGAATGCTGTATCATGTCGATTGGTCGATCCTGCCGGAGAGCGGCTGGGTGTCGCCGAATCTGTCACAGCGAGCCTATTCGCAGCTGCGTCAATTGACAGAAGCTCCGATAGCGGGCAAGATTAGCAGTCGCGCCAAGCGGTATATGCTGGAGGAGCTGCTCGATTTCGTGTTCTCCGGCGATGGCGGAGGCAAGGAAGACGTCCATTATGATAAGTTGATCGACGAGGCGATCGCGTATGTGCATGGGCATTATGAAGAACCGATTACGCGCGCTCAGCTTGCAGGGATGGCCGGCTTCAACGAAACGTATTTCTCCACGCTCTTCCGCAAGCGAACAGGCTGGGGATTCTCCGAATATTTGAATCGATTCCGAATCGGGAAAGCGAAGGAGCGGTTGCTTGCGTCGGATCAGACGCTGCATGAAATTGCGCTCAGTGTGGGGTACAAGAGCGGGTTGTACTTGAGCCGGAAGTTCAAAGCCGTAACCGGCATGACGCCAGGGCAGTTCCGCAGCTTGCCCAAGCCGGCACGCATCGCAGCCTTCCAGTTTGTAGGCCATCTCTTGGCATTAGGCGTTCAGCCGATTGCCACAGATGCAATCATCCTCCATCATTCGCTCTTGTTGAAGGACGAGTTGAGAGACGTCCATACGGTAAGCGAGCAGTACGGCGCGGATGATCTCAAGTCGCTTGGCGTGGATCTGATCCTTGCGCCAACCTACTTCTATCATACGCCGGACAAAATGAAGCAGCTGGAGGAGATTGCGCCAGTCGTCACGCTGGATTGGGCTAAGCTGGACCCGCTGGAGGAGGTTAGGCTAATCGGCAAGCTGGTGGGGAAAGAGGCTGCAGCGGAGCAATGGATTAACCGTTACTTGGCCAAGGCCCGGTATGCCAGGCTGCGGCTCGCTGAACATATCAAGCCGAATGAAACGGTTGCGTTATATGAAATACGGGAACAGTCCATCGGCATTTGGAATCGAACGCTTCGAGGGGCCTACAATTTGTACAACTCACTGGGTATGACTGCGCCGGAGCGGATACAGCAAGAGGTGCTGCTGCCCGATAAGCCGATGTATATAACGGAATCCGAGCTGCCGGAGTATGCGGCTGATCATATGTTTGTCGTCATATGTGACAGCCCGGATTATGAAGGCGAGCTGAACCGTATGCTTCGGGAAGACGAAGCATGGCGCAGCTTGCCCGCCGCAAAGCATAACCGCATCTACCCGCTTAAGCTGGAGGAATGCTGGAGCTGCGAGGGGTTATCGCTTGAGAAACAACTGGAGAAGCAAGTGGAATGGCTGCTGTCCGGGCATGTGATCCAACATTAAGACATAACAAAAAGACAACTTCTTGAAATAGACGGTCATGTCTCCTGCTGATATGATTAGGTCCGTAACCGATAATGATTCTCATTATTGGCGATGTGATCACATCAAGTCTATTTCAGAGGAGTAGAGATACATGCAGAAGGCCAAACCTTATATTGGATTTATTAGTTTGTTAACGGCGCTTATCGTCGTATTGACCGCTTGCGGAAGCGGGGAAGGCGCTCAGCCCTCCAATCAGAAGGACAACCAAGCTTCTGAGTCCAGTCCTGCGACACGCATCGTAAAAACCGTAAATGGCGATCTTGAGATTCCTGCCCATCCGAAGCGTATTGTTGCGCAAGGCTATATGGCTACCTTATTGGCGCTTGGCGTCAAGCCGATAGGCGCGCCATTCTGGGATATTGAAAGTCCGCATGTACAAGGCTTGACGGACGGAATTGAAGATATCGGCAATATCGATAACAGCAGCGTAGAGAAGATTTTGTCGCTAGAGCCTGATTTGATTATTACGCTAAGCCAAGACCCGCAGCTCTACGTGCAGCTTTCCAAAATCGCACCTACCATTGTGTACACGTACGATACGTTCAAGGACACGCGAGATGAAATCCGCGAGTTCGGAAAGCTGTTAGGCAAGGAAGATGAAGCGGAGATGTGGGTTGCTGATTTTAATGCGACGGTAAAGGCCGCCAAAGGCCAAATAGAAGGCATTATCGGTGATGATGAGACGGTGACGGTAATGGGAGGCTTCGACAAAGGCATGTACATTTACGCCTCGGGAGTATGGCGCGGCGTACAAGCTATCTACAAGCATTTGGAGCTCGCCCCGCCACCGCGTGTGCAGCAGATGATCGAGGCTGGCGAGGATAATAAGAAAATATCCTTCGAGCTGGTTCCGGAATTTGCGGGAGACTACATCTTTCTGGATTCTCCGCAGGAGGGACTGCTGGATCGGGAAGGCTCTGTATGGAAGACGCTGGATGCGGTAAAGAAGAACCAGGTATTCGATCTGGACGGCGATTACTTCTGGCCATACGATCCGATTGCAATCAAAGCCCAAGTGCAAAAGGTGGCGGAGATGCTCCAGGCGTGGAAGCAGACGCAATAACGCTCTATACGTGAAACCGTTGACCACAGCCTTCCGCCGTCCGCATCATGAGCCGTAATACTCATATAAGAGGAAGGTTGGAAGGGTGTTATAGACCATGTTTGAACAGGAGCATATCGCATTATGGAATCATGCCTCGATCAAAGTGTTGGATATCAGGCACATGATCTTACGAAAAGGGGAAGAGTTGAGCGGGTACCAGCTGCCGGCGAGCATGTTCTTATTCGCCGCTAGAGGAGGCGCTGCTATTACGCTGGACGGAACGGAATATCCTCTTCGTCCGTTTCATGTGCTCCATGGCGGCAAAGGCTCTATTATGGATATCCATATAAGAGAAGAGCAATGGGAGTACGACTTAATCTATTACAAAGCCGTACTGCCACTGCCATCCCGCAGTATGACGGAGCTGCTGGCACGCTCTAATCCCTTCCGGACGGCGTATCAGCTTATGCCGGATGATCCACTCTCCTTATTCCGAATCGTCGAAGCAATGCGCCGGGAGTGGCTGATCGCAGGTCCGTTCGAGAGATTCCAGGTCAAATCGATGTTTTATGAGCTGGTCGGCATGATCCTGCAGCAGCTGCATCGGCAGGGCGTAGAGTCTGCGTCAGCGGTGCCGGATCTTGCGGCACGGGCTGTCCGGTATATGGAGAGGCATTATGCGGAGTCTATTTCGCTGGAGTCGCTTGCAGCAGCATTAAATTACAGCGCCGCACATCTGTCGGATGTGTTCAAGAAGCAAGTGGGCTATAGTCCAATCGATTATCTGCTTCGTATCCGAATGGAAAAGGCAGCCTGTCTGCTTCTTGACACGGAAGCAAGCATCCGCGAAATCGCGGCATATGTGGGGTATGCCGACCCGTATTATTTTGGGCGCATGTTCAAGAAGATGATCGGAGTTTCTCCGCTTCAATACCGGAACATAAGACTCGAAAATAACCAATCCGAGAAAAATCCATCTGCAATCCTAAGATCCTCCATTGCCGCAGTGGGGAAACGGGATCATACTGATAATGATAATTGTTATCAACATCAGAGCAGAGGAGATTATTTCATGTACAAATCGTTTTCAACTACAACCGCGGCAACGCTATTGCTGTGCCTCTCCTTAGTGCTGAGCGCATGCTCCGGCGGGACTGCCGCTTCCAATACGGGCAATGGACCGGCGCCGTCTTCGAAGGCAGCGGAGGGCAGCTCCGGCAACACTTCGCAATCGACTGCCGTTGATTCAGAAACCAGGACGGTCGTCTCCGGCGGCAAGGAAATACAAATACCGGCTAATCCGAAGCGCATTGTCGCCGATCAATATTTGGGCAGCTTTATTGCCCTTGGCGTTACGCCAATCGGAACGCCTGGCCTTCATTGGGACAATCCATATTTGGCCGAGCTGCTGGAGGGCGTCGAGGATATCGGCGAGGTGAATGGCTCATTGGAGAAGGTGGTCGACCTGCAGCCTGATTTGATCATTACAGGCGCCTCTATGGATGATGCCAGATACGAGCAGTTATCCAAAATCGCGCCAACTCTTGCTGTCCCATATGGCGAGCTTAAAAACGCCCATGAGGAGCTGACGTATTTCGGAGAGCTGCTTGGCAAGGAAAAGGAAGCGAAGGCTTGGCTGGAGGAATATGACCGCCGGATTGCCGCTGCGAAAGAGAAAGCCCTTCAAGCCGTGCAGGAGGACGCTACCTTCTCGATTATTGAGTGGTCCGATAAAGACATTTATGTATACGGCGACAACTTCGGCAGAGGCGGTCAACCCGTCTACCAAGCGCTTGGCTTCCATCCGCCGGCGGGAATCGCCGCAGAAATTATGGAAAAGCAATGGGCTAGCCTGTCGAATGAAGCGCTGCCGCAATATGCAGGCGACTACATCATTCTGACCTCCAACGATCGTACCGTGGAGGATGTGAAGGCCGATCCGATCTGGGGCACGCTTGATGCGGTGAAGAATGACCGGGTTTATGTATGGAAGGAAAAGGATTCCTGGTATTATGATCCGCTTGCCGTTTTGTCCCAAACCGAGGAGCTTGCCGAATGGCTGGCAGGATTGAAATAACGAGCGCTGAAGCTCGCTGAAAATGGGGCAACCCTTTGATTGATTATGTGTAGCCGTGGAGGTAGTTATGTTACGTCGTTTTTTTGAATATTACCGCCCCTATAAGGGCTTGTTCATCCTGGATTTTTCTTGTGCGATAATAGCGGCCTTGCTGGAGCTGGCATTCCCGCTTGCAGTCAATCGCATCGTTGACGATTTGCTGCCGAGCGGCAATTGGGTGTGGATCTTATATGCTTGTCTCGGATTGCTTGGCATCTACATCATCAGCTCCGCCCTTCATTATGTCGTGACCTATTGGGGGCATAAGCTAGGCATTAACATCGAGTCGGATATGCGCAAGAGGCTGTTCGACCGGGTTCAGAAGCTTTCATTCCGATTTTTCGATAATAACAAAACCGGGCATCTGGTCTCCCGCATGACCAACGATTTGATGGATATCGGCGAGATTGCCCACCATGGTCCGGAGGATTTGTTTATCGCCATTATGACGCTGGCGGGTGCGTTCGGCATTATGCTGAGCATCAATTGGCAATTGGCGGTGTTGACCTTTATTATCGTGCCGATCATGATTTATTTGTCCATGTATTTCAGCAAGAAGATGTCGGCGGCCTTCAAAAGAATGTTCGCGGACATCGCTGACTATAACGCAAGGGTAGAGAACAACGTCAGCGGCATTCGCGTCGTTCAGGCGTTTGCTAATGAAAAGCACGAAATCAACCGTTTTGCCCAAAACAATGAACGGTTCCGAATCACGAAGTTGCTTACCTACCGGATTATGGCCTGGAACTCCTCGCTTAGCTTCATTCTGATGAAGCTGGTGTCGCTGTTCGTACTTGTATGCGGAACATGGTTTGTCATTGAAGACAGAATGTCGTACGGCCAGTTTATTGCGTTTGTCATGCTGTCCAATGTTTTCTTGGGACCAATCCAGCAGATTAACTCGGTCATCGAGACGTATCCGAAAGGGATTGCGGGCTTCAAGCGGTACCTGGAGCTGCTGGAGACGGAGCCGGATGTAGACGATGCGCCGAATGCCCGCCATGTGGAGCATCTGCGCGGAGAAATCCGCTTCAACGATGTAACGTTTGGCTACGAAGGCAAAGACAAGGTGCTGCAAGGCGTGAATCTGACCATTCGCGCCGGAGAGACAGCCGCGCTTGTTGGGCCGTCAGGCGCCGGCAAGAGTACCTTATGCTCGCTGCTGCCGCGATTCTACGATGTAGAGGGCGGGGCGGTCACCATTGACGGCATGGACGTTCGTAGCATGACGCTGGAATCGCTGCGCGCACAGATTGGTATTGTCCAGCAGGATGTCTTCCTGTTCGACGGTACGATTCGCGAAAACATCGCTTATGGCAGACTGGGCGCAAGCGATGAAGCGATCTGGGAGGCCGCGAGACGCGCTCAGCTGGAGGATCTGATCAAGTCGCTCCCTGATGGCCTCGACACCTTTATAGGCGAGCGTGGCGTGAAGCTGTCCGGTGGACAAAAGCAGCGGCTGTCGATTTCTCGCATGTTCCTCAAAAATCCGCCTATTCTGATTCTCGACGAAGCGACTTCGGCGCTGGATACAGAGACGGAAGCTGCGATTCAATTGGCCTTGTCAGAGTTGTCGCAAGGGCGCACAACGCTTGTTATTGCGCATCGTCTTGCCACGGTCAAAAATGCGGACCGCATTATCGTCGTAGCGGAACAGGGAATTGCCGAGCAAGGCAAGCATGAGGAGCTCATTGCGCAGGAAGGCGTATACAGCCGTCTGCACCGTGCTCAATTCGGGATGTAAACAATTGATCAATCGGGTAACAAACGATTTACTACAATATGTCATCGCGATCTAGACAAATGAGGAGTAAGGTTATGTCGGACTTGACTAAAAAAATGAATATAGATGAAACTGGCGAGGACAGGACGCGACTGCGGTCGCGTCCTGTAGCCGCAACATTAATCTTGATCGGCGGCACGATTGCTCTATTGCTTAGCGTGGCGTTGTCCGTGTCGTTCGGAGCGGCTGATATTGAGTTTGCAACGGTGTGGAAAGCCATATTTTCCTTTGATCCTACGATAACGCAGCATCAGATTATTCAGGAGCTGCGTCTGCCGCGTGTTCTGGGCGGCGCTATGGTGGGCGCGAGCTTTGCCGTAGCGGGTGCGCTTATGCAAGGCATGACGCGCAATCCGATGGCGGATTCCGGCTTGCTGGGCTTGAATGCCGGAGCTGGCTTTGCGCTTGCCATATGTTTTGCGTTTTTCCCAGGCATGCCTTTTATGTATCTGATTATGTATTCCTTCATTGGAGCGGGTGTCGGAGCTGGTCTTGTATTCGGCGTCGGGTCAATGGCCAAGGGCGGGATGACACCCGTCCGTTTGGTGCTTGCAGGTGCGGCGGTCAGCGCGCTGCTGGCGGCACTGAGCGAAGGCATCGCGCTTTATTTCCGCATCGGCCAGGATATGGCATTCTGGTATGCGGGTGGCGTAGCGGGTACGAAATGGAACCAGCTTGAGATTATGGCGCCATGGGTAGGCTTGGCGATTCTCGCTGCCATAATGCTGTCCCGGTCGATTACACTGCTTACGCTGGGGGAAGAGATTGCTGCAGGACTCGGACAGCGAACCAAGCTGGTCAAGCTGGCGGGTACGGTTATTGTCCTGATTCTTGCGGGCTCTGCTGTATCCGTCGTGGGCGCAGTCGGCTTTGTCGGACTGATTATTCCGCATCTGACGCGTTTCCTGGTCGGCGTGGACTACCGCTGGATTATTCCTTGCTCGGCCGTGCTGGGCAGTCTGCTGGTCATGCTTGCAGACTTGGCGGCGCGTATGATTAATCCTCCATACGAGACGCCTGTAGGAGCGCTCATTGCGCTGATAGGCGTTCCGTTCTTTCTATATTTGGCAAGGAAAGAAAGGAGGGAGCTGTAATGCGGGAGGCAGATGTACTATCCGCCAGCGACAACCGGCTTCGAAGAGGGCTTATCGTCATGGCGATTTTGGCTGTACTCATCATTACTGCGTTCATCATCAGTATGAATACAGGATTTATCCGGCTCTCGCCGCTTGATGTGATGAAGACGTTATTCGGCATGGGAACGGAGAAGCAGTCGCTTATTCTTTATCAGTTCAGGCTTCCGCGTATTGTCATCTCCCTGCTGATCGGCGCAGGACTCGCTGTATCCGGCTGTATTATGCAAGGCATATCGCGCAATGCGCTGGCCGACCCCGGCATCCTCGGCATCAATGCGGGGGCAGGGCTGATGGTGATGCTGTTCATCTCCTTTTACCCGACGACGGCGGCAGCGCCTGTATTTCTGTTGCCTGTGCTCGCCTTGATCGGGGCGGGCGCGACCGCAGCATTAATCTATGCGCTGGCTTACAAGCGGCATGAGGGGATATCGCCGACTCGGCTGATCCTGACAGGTATTGCTGTAGCAGCAGGGATAAGCGCGGCGATGATCGTATTGACGCTGCGGCTGGACCCGAACAAATATCAATTTTTGGCTACCTGGCTGGCGGGAAGCATCTGGGGCTCCAATTGGAAGTTCGTGCTCGCCCTGCTGCCTTGGATTGTCGTACTGCTCCCTTATGTATTCTATAAGGCTCGTGTTATGAACGTGCTCAGCCTAGGCGACCAGATTGCATCTGGGCTCGGCACCTCGGTGAAAGGCGAGCGAATGAAACTGCTAATCGCGGCTGTAGGGCTTGCCGGCGCATCCGTCGCCGTCAGCGGAGGCATCGGGTTTGTCGGGCTGATCGGTCCGCATCTCGCACGGCGGATGGTGGGACCGAAGCATCAGCTGTTGCTTCCGGCATCAGCATTGGCGGGTGCTTTGCTGGTCATTATTGCCGACACAGTCGGTCGCTGGATACTCCAGCCGTCGGAGATACCGACGGGCATTGTGGTTGCCGTCATCGGCGCCCCTTATTTCTTGTATTTGCTCGCTCGCACGAGAACCTGAGGATGTGAGCAGCATCTGAGAAAGACGTGACTAGACGATGATTCTTTAATAAGATTACGGGAGATGAGAGAGATGGAGAACAATCAACTATTTGATGTTACGATTATCGGCGGGGGGCCTGCGGGCTTATATTCCGCTTTCTATAGCGGCTTGCGCGAGATGAAAACCAAACTTATCGAATTTCAGTCGTTTTTGGGCGGCAAGGTGCATGTGTATCCCGAAAAAATGATTTGGGATGTAGGCGGACTGACGCCGATTACGGGCGCGCAATTAATTGATCAGACCGTGGCGCAGGGGATGACCTTCGATCCAGAGGTTGTCCTGGGGCAGAAGGTGACGTCAATCTCCAAGAATGAAGACGGACATTTTGTGCTGCACACCCAAACAGGTGATGCCCACTATTCCAAAACGGTTATTCTGGCTGTTGGCGGCGGCATCCTGAAGCCGACGAAGCTGGAGGTTGAAGGCGCCGAGAAGTACGAACTGTCCAACCTGCATTACACGGTCAAATCGCTGGAGCGCTTCAAGGGGAAAACGGTGCTGATTTCTGGCGGCGGCAACGCGGCGATCGACTGGGCCAATGAGCTGGAGCAGATTGCGAAGAAGGTATATTTGACCTACCGCAAGGAGATGCTGAACGGCCACGAGGCGGAGGTAACACGATTAATGAACAGCTCGGTGGAATGTCTGCTTAATACGACCATTGAGAAGCTGGTTTCAGAGCCTGGCTATGAGAGAATAGACAATGTGGTGCTAAAGCGCAGCTCGGACGGCGAAGAAATCGTACTCAGCGTCGATGAGGTCGTCATTAATCACGGTTACGAGCGCGACAAGGAATTGCTGCAAAAGAGCGAGCTGAAGATCGAGATGGAAGACGAATATTGCGTAAAAGGAAAACCAACAAGCGAGACATCAGTAGAGGGTTTGTACGCCGTCGGGGATATTCTCTACCATGAAGGCAAGCTGCATCTGATTGCAGGCGCGTTCCACGATGCGGGCAACGCAGTTAATAAAGCAAAGCAGTATATTACCCCTGACGCCAGAGGGTGGGGCGTAGTTTCTTCTCATAATGAATTGTTTGACAAGAAAAACCGCGAGCTGATGAAACATTTGTATACAACCTAATACGTATTGAAACCAGGCTCCCGAGCGGCACATAACTGTTGCCCGGGAGCTTTTTTATGGGATTTGATACAGCCGGACTGGTGGAAACGATTCCAATATTGTGCCCAAAAAGTCACTCTATGAATCTTATCCTCCTGTATAATCGTATAGAATAGAGCGTAATTGCGTAAGAGCATCTGGAGGGAGTCGATTTGCAGTTGGATATGATAGTAACCTTATCGGTATTGGCAGGGGCCGCAGCCCTGTTTGTAAGCGGCAGAGTGCGTTCCGACTTAGTCGCCATATGCGCCCTGGTCATACTGGTATTATTCGATATACTTACTCCGGCAGAGGCATTGTCGGGCTTTGCCAATTCCGTCGTCATTATGATGATCGGCCTGTTCATAGTGGGGGGAGGCATCTTCCAGACAGGACTGGCTAATATCGTGAGCGGCAAGCTGCTCAAGCTTGCCGGCACGAATGAGACCAAGCTGCTTGTGACCGTGATGCTGTCCACATCGTTTATTGGTGCTTTTGTCAGCAACACGGGGACGGTTGCCGTTATGCTTCCGATTGTCATCAGTCTCGCGATGAGCGCTAATGTCAGTCCGGGCAAATTGCTGATGCCGCTCGCTTTCGCCAGCAGCCTTGGAGGAACGCTGACCTTGATCGGTACGCCGCCTAATATGGTGATTCGGGAGACGCTGGCGAAAAACGGCATTGCCGAGCTGACGTTTTTCTCCTTTACGCCGATCGGTCTAGTATGTCTCCTGCTCGGAACCGTTCTGATCATCGTGTTCAGCAAATGGCTGCTGAAGTCACGCAGCGGCGAAGACGACAGCCGCTCAGGCAGTCAAAGCGTGCACCATCTGGCACAGCGTTACAGCCTTACCGGACATCTGTACCGCGTTCAGGCGGACAGCAAGTCCAGCGTTGTCTCGAAGCCGCTTAAGGAGCTGTCGGTTCTTCAACAATACGGCATACATATTAGCGAGGTCAGACGGAAGACGTCGCATAAGAATCCTTTTTTCAAAACGATTAATGGGGAGATGGCAGGCCCTGACACGGTCGTCATGGATCAGGATATTCTGTATGTAAAGGGCACGTTCCAGCAAGTGGAAGCTTTCGCCAAAGATTGCGGATTAACGCTGCTGGATCACCAGGCGACAGAGCGGGTGGGCGGAGCGGAGACGGACGGTTATGCATCCCCCGAGATCGGCATTGCGGAGGTGCTTATCCCGCCAAACTCCAAGCATATTAATCAATTGATTAAGCATGCCGGCTTCCGTGAGCAATACAGTGTCAACGTTCTTGGCATACAGCGCAAGGGAGAGTATGTGCTGCATGGACTCAAGGACGAGAAAATCCGGCGCGGAGACGCGCTGCTGGTTCAGGGCACCTGGAAAAATATCGCCACGCTGTCCAAAGAGCAAGCCGATGTTGTCGTTGTAGGGCAGCCGCTGGAGGCGGCCGCTTCTATGCCGCTTAGCCATAAGGCGCCGCTCGCAGGCGGCATCATGGCCTTGATGGTTGCGCTCATGATCGCAGATTTATTCCCGGCGGTGATATCCGTTATGATTGCTGCGGTGCTGATGGTAGCAACAGGATGCCTGAGAAATATGGATGCCGCATACAAGACGGTTAATTGGGAGAGCGTCGTCCTTATTGGGGGCATGATTCCCATGTCGGTGGCGATCGAGAAGACTGGAGCGGCTACGCTGATCTCGCAAGGGCTTGTCGACAGCTTGGGCAGCGCCGGACCGCTTGCGCTGCTGGCGGGGATATATTTTGCGACGTCGACTCTGACACTGTTCATCAGCAACACAGCCTGCGCCGTCTTGTTCGCGCCGATTGCACTTGCTGCGGCAATTCAGTTGGGTGTCAATCCGGTACCGTTCCTGTTCGCCGTAGCACTCGCCTCCAGCATCTGCTTCGCCGTGCCATTCTCGACGCCGCCGAATGCGCTGGTGATGTCGGCAGGACGGTACACCTTTATGGATTATGTGAAGGTCGGCTTGCCCGTTCAGCTGCTGCTGGGGGTGGCGATGGTTGCGCTGCTGCCGCTGTTTTTCCCGTTTTAATGGTTCAGGAGAAGTCGGAGTAGAAGGAAGGGCAAATAAAAAAACCGCCTGCAATGGCGGTTTTCTTATGTTTTACATCCAAGTCTCGCCCCATGCTTGTATGGATTCGATGACTGGCTGCAGGTCTCTGCCCTTAGGCGTAAGCTCGTACTCAATCCGAACGGGCATCTCTGGATATACCTGACGGTTGACGATGCCGAGCGTTTCGAGTTCTTTCATCCGGTCCGTCAGCATCTTGTCGCTCATTTCCGGAATTTGTTCCTTAATATCTTTAAACCGCTTCGGTCCGCCTAATAAAACTCGAATGATTCTACCTGTCCATTTTTTGCCTAATAGATCAGCCGCAGCTTCATACCTCGGGCACATTGTCGAATAATCCAACAGAATCACCCCTCTTTTCATAGTTCTATTGTAGCATATGTACGAACGAAAAGTAAGTGTGCCAGGCAACAAAGGCTTTTGGCGAGCTTATGCGCAGGCAGAGACTGACTTTTTATCAAGTTGGATAAAGCGTTATGTTGGTAAGGAGGAGCACTGAGATGCCTTCCGGATAACGCAGCTTGATATCATATCGTCCAATAGCAGGAACATAGTGTTCAATATGTTCATTGTTCAATGCGAATACGACAATGCCGCTTGTCGTCGTTCGTTTGCTTTGTTGACTATTCTTCAACACTAACGTATGAAAGACTATAAAGGTTGCAAGAAAAATGCAAAATATTTACATCTTAATTACGATGAGTCCGGTAAGCATGAACAGGAATGCGGCCCACTGCTGCAAAGATAATCTTTCTTTGTAAAGCAGAATGGAGCCGATGGCTACAACCAGGCTGTTGGTCGCGAAGATCGGAGCCGCCAGATTCGCCTGGCCAGTCGAAATGGCAACCGCATAGAGCTGGAGGCCGCCGTAGGAGAACAAGCCGGCTGCAAGCCCAAGCTTGAGGCCTATGCGTCTGGACGCTGGTGTAATGATCTCGCTCGATGGAATAAGGAACCATGCAATCGACAACGCATAAGCGACGAACAAGACCGGCGCACTCGAAAGACCAAGCTCGTCTGTCACTTTAAGTCCGCCGTTGCGCAAGGTGAACATGAGGATCGCCAGCCCGACAATCAGAAACCAGCGTTTTTCTTTAATCGTGAGCGGTTCCTTGCGCTTGTAGGCGATCAGCATGACAGACAACAGAAGCAGGATGACGCCAATTCCCTGCGGCAAGCTGAGCGGCTCATGGTACCATAGCGTAGCCATCGCTACAACCAGGACGATATTCAAATTCGTTAAGGGAGAGGTCAAGCTGGCGGGACCATGCTCAAGCGCCTTCATGAACAAGGCATTGCCCCAGGCAGAACCGGCGCCGATAATGAGGCCTGCTGCCCACACTCTTATATCCAATAAAGCGCTAAGACTACCCTCGATAGCCGTATGAATGCCGAAGCCTGCTGTGCCTGCGGTGTAGAGAGCAAGGAGCAGCATGCGGGTAGAACCCCCGCGCATTTGCGATACCTTCATCCACCAGCCTGCCAGTCCGAATAGGACTGCGCTGCCGATGGCTATTGCTAACCACATTGAATTTCACACTCCCGAATTTGTTACACAAATGAAATAGTCCTGTTACCGCCCTAACATATGGTTGGGCTATTATAATAAACAAGACCCCCTTTTATATAACCTTTTAGGGCCTGCGGCGTGCAGGCCCGCTTTTTTTTGTCTTGCAAGGTCAGGACACAGCTTGCTCTGCGGATCAGACTTCACACACAGAAGGGGAGGGACGCTGATCTGCATCCCTCCCCCATGTGGCTATAGCGGCACGATAACTTGCTGTCGCTGACGGTAGAATACCCAATGCTTAAAGCCGATCTCCTTCAGCCGCTTGGCGACCAGTTCCCATTCATCTCCGACGCGGGAAGGAATATGGGCGTCCGATCCGAACGTGACATCCACGCCGAAGTGAAGCGCCCGCTCCAGAATGGTGTCAGACGGATACCAGCCCCCAACATCCTTCGTGCTGCCCGATGTGTTGATCTCGATCGATACGCCGCAGTCTGCAATGGTACGCAGCGTATCGTCAATATGTTCATGTCCAGGAATATCCGAGAATGCGGGGTAATAGCCCTTCATCGCATCGATATGTCCCAATATATCGAACATGCCGCTTTGTGCGGATTGCTTGATCAGCTCGTAATAGCTTTTCTTTTCATTTCGATGTCCGGCTTCGTCCAGGTTCTTCCAGCGATTTCGATTGAAGATGCTGACCCCGCTGACCTGATGCACGGAACCGATCAAGTAATCGAACGGAACGCCCTTATAGGCTTCCCGGTACGCTGCGGCGTGATCGGCGAAGTAGTCCGACTCCATGCCGAGCAGCACTTCGATGCGTCCTGCATACTTCTCCTTCAGCCGCAGCACTTCATTCACATAATTGGCAAAGTCGCTTCTCGCCATAGCAATGCCCGGCCAAGGCTGATCCTCTTCATGGAAGAAATAGGGGGAGTGGTCGGATATGCCGATGACACTTAGTCCGGCATCGATACCGGCGAGAATGTAGTCTTCAATGGTGCCATCCGCATGTCCGCATCTGACGTGATGTGTATGTAGATCGAATTTCAATGTAAACCCTCCTACTCGCTGCTGATGAATGAATGCTCTGGCATGCCTTTCAAATCGCTCAAAAACTGCTGCATGGCCGTATTCAGATAACGGCCCGACTTATAGACGACGCCAACGGGGTGGCTGGCTTCAAGCTCATTGATTTTAATGATTTTAAGCGTGCCATGCTTAAGCTCTGTAGGAATGGACAGCTTGGAGACAATGGCGGCGCCAAGATCGATCTCGACCATCCTCTTCACTTCTTCGCTGCTAGACAGCTCCATGACGATATTCGGTTGAACATTGTATTTCCTGAACATGGCGTCTACGTATCGCCTGCCCAGCGTGTCCGGTGCAAGCATAATCATCGGGACGTCTTTCAGCTTGTCAACGGTAGTATGCGTCAGGCTGCTGAGCGGATTCTCCGGGGAGACAACAAGTTCGAACGTATCGTAATAAAGAGTGGATGAGGCAATGTTCGGATTTTTCTCCGATAGATAGGTTATGCCAACGTCCACGGAACCATTCTCGACGCAGGTCATAACTTGGGATGATGGCATGGTATGTATCGTTGTCTTGATAAGCGGGTATTGATTCTGAAAGTAAGACAGCACCCGCGGCAATATTTGAATCGCGATGGATGAGGTCGTACCAAGCGTAATATGGCCTTGGGGCGTATGATTCAGATCGTTGAGCTTCTGCTTAAGCTCCTCGACGATGGCAAGCATGCGCTCCGCATGCTCCAGGAAGACCTGTCCATGTTCCGTAAGGGTAACGGGCTGGTTGCGGTCGATCAGGACGGTTTTGAATTCATCCTCCAAGCTTTTTATCTGAGCCGATACGGCTGGCTGCGTCAAATTGAGAAGCTCGCCTGCCTTGCGGAAGCTCATCGTCTTGGAGATGGTGAGCAGTGTTTCCAACTGGCTAATATTCATGTCCAGTATTCCCCCTTCCGACGTTCACTGGGCATAGGTCTATTATATCTTATCTAAAAGTATGCAGCAAAAAAAGGAATGGCTCTCAGAGCCACTCCTTCTTGCGGAAAATAATAAACATGCCAAATCCCAGTACAATCATAATGCCGAGTAAAATATAGGCTCCAAGCTTGAAGTGAATACCTGGAATATCGTCAAAGTTCATGCCGTAGATGCCCGTAATAAAGGTGAGCGGCATGAATATCGTCGTAATGGCTGTGAAAACGCGCATGATTTCGTTGGCGCGGCTCGTAAGGCTGGACTGATACGCCTCGCGAAGGTTGCCCATCAGATCGCGGTACGTCTCGAAGGACTCCGATACTTTGATGGCATTCTCATAGACGTCGCGGAAGTACTTCTGCAGCTGATCGTCAATCAGCTTAAGCTCCTTCTTGTTCAGCGTGAAGATCACTTCGCGCTGAGGGCCAAGCACCTTTTTCACCCAAAGAATCTCGCCGCGCAGACCAATGATCTCATTCAGATGCGACTTCTTTGTATGCATCAGGATGTCTTCCTCAAGCGTCTCGATCCGGCTGTCGATCCGGTCGCCGACGAGGAAGTAATTGTCTACGACAAGGTCGACCAGGTAATACAGGAACTGGTCCGGACGATTGACCTCCTGCTCCCATAGAATAGGCTTCAGGGAACGTAGCTCGTTAATTTTTTGTTTTGTTACCGTAATAATATAGTGGCGTCCCAGGAATATATTGAGCGCCCGTAAAAAAATATCTTCATCATCAAAGCGAATGCTGTCAATGACGATAAAATAATGATTTTCGTAAATCTCGATTTTGGGTCGCTGCTCCTCATCGTTGAGGCAATCCTCGACCGCAAGATCATGCATGCCGAATATCGGCTGCAGCACCTCAAGATCCTCTACATCTGCATCAATCCAGTAGAAGCCTTCTTCAGGCGCCAGGCGCGTCTGATCGATGTCTTCGACCATCGTGAATTTTCCATTGTTTACATGTCTGATCTTCATACGCAGTTCTCCTCTCTCGTCTTACAGGAGACTGCCGGCTGGAACCCAAAACAGAGCCGTCGGCCCGTTATCCGTTCCACATCAAAGTGCGTGCAGGAACGAGGGAGGGGCGGCTTTGTATCGGCAAAACCGACAGTGGCCTATTACAGTTGGCTTCGGGCTTAGGTCGATCACCTTCCATGTCCTCATACACTCCTTTAATGTCGAATGAATGTCCCAATCCTTGTCTAGTATACTCCCGCACTGGCAGAACATTCAAGGGAAAAATGGCTTGATGGAGGTCGGTTTCACAGTATATGCGGCGGAGTTCTTGACGGGAAGGGCAGAATGGATTAAAGTAGTCTTAATTGGAAATACAACAACTGAATAGACTACTTTCTTATCAAGAGCAGGCGGAGGGACTAGCCCGATGAAGCCCGGCAACCGGCATTTAAGCACGGTGCTAATTCTTGCGGAAACATTTTAGTTTCTGAGAGATGAGAGAGGCGGACGGCTACTTGCCGAGCATACGACCTTTTCTCACGCAGAAGGGGTCTTTTTTGTTTGTCGACTTCTAATGACTACCGATATTTAGGAGTGTGATCAAAGTGCCTATCAAAGTACCAGACAACTTGCCGGCGAAGGAAATCTTGAGCAATGAGAACATATTCGTCATGGATGAGAGCGTTGCCTACCAGCAGGACATTCGTCCGCTGCGTATTGCCATACTGAATCTGATGCCGACCAAAGAAACGACGGAGACGCAGTTGCTTCGCCTGATTGGCAACACGCCTCTGCAAGTGGAGGTTGTCCTGCTCCATCCGAGAACACATCAGTCCAAAAACACGTCTGCCGAGCATTTGGAGTCGTTCTACAAAACGTTCGACGAGATCTCCCATCAATATTTTGACGGCATGATCATTACGGGTGCTCCGGTAGAGCATCTGCCGTTCGAGGAAGTGAACTACTGGGAAGAGCTTCAGGAAATCATGGACTGGACGAAGCGGCATGTTACTTCGACCTTCCATATCTGTTGGGCTTCCCAAGCGGGTCTCTACCATCATTACGGCGTGCCAAAGTACAATCTGGACTTCAAGGTGTTTGGTGTCTTCCCGCATACCGTTGCGGAAGAGAAGCGGAACGTCCAACTGCTCAGAGGTTTCGACGAGCTGTTCTTCGTACCTCAATCCCGTCATACAGAAGTGCGTAAGGAGGACATCGAGCCGATCGAGGAGCTGGACATTTTGTCGGAATCCGCGGATTCGGGCATTTATATTGTAGCTTCACGCGACGGGAAGCAAATCTTCGTCACGGGCCATTCCGAATACGATCCAACCTCGCTCAAGTTCGAATATGACCGCGATGTAACGAAGGGAATGGACATCGAGCTTCCAAAAAATTATTTCCCGGGCGATAATCCTTCTTGTATGCCTTTGTCCACATGGAGAGCGCATGCCAATCTGCTCTTCTCCAACTGGCTGAACTATTATGTGTACCAGCAAACGCCTTACGATCTCGGCGCTGGCATCTAGTTGTGCGTGTTCAAACCTCTAATACATGTTAAGGGAGTTGCGAAGTTAAGATGAAAATCGAAAGTCACTTGGCTCAAATCGGTTCCGTACAGGAGCCTGTTACGGGAGCGGTCAGCTTCCCGGTCTATCAAGCAACGGCATTCCGCCATCCCAAGCTGGGACAAAGCACGGGGTTCGATTACGCCAGAACCAAAAGCCCGACCAGAGCCGTGCTGGAAGAAGCGGCAGCGAAGCTGGAGTCCGGTGACGCCGGATTTGCCTGTAGCTCCGGCATGGCAGCGCTGCAAACCATATTTGCTTACTTCAGCCAAGGCGATCATCTGATTGTATCTCTGGATTTGTATGGCGGCACATACCGTCTGCTGGAGCGCATTATGTCGAGATTCGGCGTAACGGCATCTTATGTCGATACGAATGATATAGACGGCATGTCCAGCTTGCTGCAGCCGAACACGAAAGCGGTATTGATCGAGACGCCGACAAACCCGCTTATGATGATCACTGATTTGGAGCGTGTATGCGCATGGGCCAAGTCGAGAGGGCTTTTGTCGATTGTCGACAATACGCTGCTTACTCCTTATTTGCAGCGCCCAATCGAGCTGGGAGCTGACATTGTCATTCATAGCGCGACCAAATATTTGGGCGGACATAATGATGTGCTGGCGGGCTTGATCATTACAAAAGGCGAGGAACTATCGCAGCAGATGGCGATTCTACATAACTCCATAGGCGCCGTATTGGGACCGCAGGATTCCTGGCTGCTCATGAGAGGGATGAAGACGCTTGCGCTTCGGATGGAGCGGCATCAGTACAATGCGACGAAGATTGCAGAGTATCTGCTGGAGCATGAAGCTATCGAGGATGTATTTTATCCCGCTTTGCCACATCACCCGGGACATGAGGTTCAGAATAAACAATCGTCCGGCAATACAGGCATCTTCTCATTCCGAGTGAAGGATGCTCGTTACGTAGAGCCGATTCTGCGCCATATTGGGCTGATTGCATTCGCAGAGAGCCTTGGCGGCGTGGAATCATTGATGACGTATCCCGCTGTGCAGACGCATGCCGATATTCCGGAAGAGATTCGCAAGGCTGTCGGCGTGGATGACCGTCTGCTGCGCTTCTCCGTCGGCATTGAGCATGTCGATGATCTGATTGAAGATCTGGAACAAGCGCTTCGCGCGGCGAAGCAGGAGATTGCAGAGCAATAGAGCCCGCATACAGACACGGCTGCCGATCCGATCGGCTAGTGCCGTGTCTGTCTTCTTATTACTATAGTAGACTTTATAAGTTTTCCGAGGGTATCGAGTTTGAAAGTTCTAACTGGCGATAAAACCTACACCATGCTTAAGAACCTGTAGGTCGCTCATCTAGTATGGCCTCGATAAAGGTTTTCTCAAATTTCGCTAATTTGCCATATTGGTTTTGTAGTGAATGGATGACTAGTCTTCTTAATCTGTGATAGGATTAAGTATTGCTACTTATTTGACTGAACAAGTTAAGGAGGTCTTGCGGATGAGCGCGATAGACCGTATATTGGACAAAGCCCTGAGCGGCGACAGATTGAGTCTGGAAGACGGGATGGAATTGCTCGCTTCCGATCAGATCGAGAAGATGGGACATGTAGCCAACCAGCTGATGCTGAGAAGGCATCCGGAGCCGATTACGACGTTTGTGGTAGGACGCAACGTCAATTATACGAACGTATGCGACGTATATTGCCGGTTCTGTGCTTTCTACCGAGCACCAGGCTCGAAGGAAGGTTATGTACTGGATGACGAGGTCATTTTAAATAAGATTCAGGAAACGGTTGATGTTGGCGGTACCGAAATCTTGATGCAAGGCGGTACGAATCCGAATTTGCCATTCACGTATTACACGGATTTGCTTCGCAAAATCAAGAATCGCTTCCCTAACATTACGATGCACTCTTTCTCCCCGGCCGAAATCCAGAAGATGAAGGTTGTCTCTGACGGATTGTCTCTGGACGAAGTCATTGCCCAGCTTCATGAGGCTGGACTCGACTCCCTGCCGGGCGGTGGCGCGGAAATCTTGGATGACCGAACCCGCAGAAAAATAAGCCGGATGAAAGGCCCATGGACGGATTGGATGGATGTGATGAATTCCGCTCACCGCCACGGTATGAATACGACGGCTACGATGGTGTATGGCTTGGGTGAGACGATCGAGGAGCGGGCGCTTCATATGCTCCGTATCCGTGACGAACAGGATAAGGTGCTGACGAACGGCTATCCGACGCCGGGCTTCATGGCCTTTATCTCCTGGCCGTTCCAGCCTGATAATACGAATCTGAAGCTGGAGAAGGCGAAGCCGGAGGAATACCTCCGTATCGTTGCAGTTAGCCGCATGATGCTGGACAATATTAACAACTTCCAGTCCTCGTGGGTAACGATGGGACCAGAGATGGGCAAACTCAGCTTGTCGTACGGCTGTAATGACTTTGGCAGCACGATGATTGAGGAGAATGTCGTATCCGCTGCCGGCACGACGCATAAAGTGAACATCGACCTTATTCTTCAGCTTATTCGCGAAGCAGGCAAAATCCCGGCTCAGCGTGATACCAAATATAACATCCTTCGCATGTATCATGAATCCGAGAAAGCGGAACGCGACTTCATTATGCAAAATTAATTCTTATTCTTTAATCTTTATTTATAAAATCAAGACCGCCCGATACGGCCTGTTGACCGTTCGGCGCGGTTTTTTTTTGATGCGAAAGCTGCGCTTCATGCCAAACTCTTCTTTGTATATACGCTGCCTAAGGGCCATATACTGTAACGGAAGGAAAGGGGTGAGCGCATGGATTTGTTCAGAATCGCATTGCCAGATGAGGAATCAGTCGAGAACCTGCAGTCGCTGCTTAAGGAACAAGTAAATGCTGATTTACATAGGTCGGCCCGGGAGGTTAGTCTTCCATTCGTTCAATTTGTGCATGAAAAGGGAGCCGTATACTGCGTTGCCCAGCTTCCGCAGTTCCAACTAAAGAGCGATGGCCCTTTGTTATATAAATCGACCGCCAATGCAATTGCTGAATACGTGGTGAGACATATGGAGCCAGACCTGCTTTCGTCGATTATCCGCAAGAAATATCGGGGAAATCCATCCATGGATGCCGTTATCATTGAAAAGTATTGCCATGATCTCCTGCACGGCAAGGAGTGGGAGGGTCTCGGAAGCCGTTTCCAGGAAGCGGACCGTGCCAGACGGAAAGGGAAAATTGCCGATGAAATCGCGAAGTTTCTTGAAGTGGAGACAGAGCTGAATCTGAGCGGGCTGCTCACATTCCGCCTGCGCACCTACCGCAAGGAACTTACGGAAATTGTGGAGTATGCGCTGGATGAATATGTGCTGGATAAACAATATCAGGAATTCATCTCGCTGCTGAAGTATTTTGTCCAGCTACAGGAGTCCAAGATAGCGCTTGTGCATCTGGTGCACAAAGGCGGCCATGATTTTATGCTGTACAATGAAAGCTTCCAGACGCTGGAGCCGAAGCCTCCGTCGGATCGGATCGTAGCGGAGATGCTGGAGACGGAGATGAATATCGAGGACATGGTCATCAGCTCGCTGATCTCGGTATCTCCGAAGCAGATTATGATTCATACGCGCCATCCCGATATGCAGGTTATTCGGACAATCGAGACGATCTTCGATAGCCGGGTGAAGGTATGTGTGAAATGCCCGTCCTGCTCCAGCACACTGGATGAGCTTATTCACCCTTAGGAAGCTGCGCAACTTGCGATTGCGCCCTTGACCATTTTCTCTTCTCGGTCTATAATGATGCTGATAAACATTGCAACAGCCATGACCAGAGTCATGTGTCTGCCAGATGCGCTTGGACCAGAGAGAGGAATTCCAGCTGAAAGTTCCTTCCTAGACGCGGGCAGATATACCCCTCTATTAGCTGTATGGTTGAACCTGCAGGATGATCTGCGGCTGTAAGCCATACCGGATATCTCCGTTACCAGATAATTACGAGGACTGCCGTCCCTAAGCGCAAGATTGGGACATCAGCAGTTGAAGTAGGGTGGAACCACGAGCTGACAAGCACTCGTCCCTTTTGCGGGATGCGTGCTTTTTTTGTTGCGTTCTTGCTGCTTCGCTTGCAATAGAAGAAATGGGAGGATGAAGGAAAGTGAGTATTAAAATTACATTGCCGGACGGCGCAGTCCGTGAATATGAAGCCGGCACAACCATTGAAGACGTAGCAGGCTCGATTAGCTCGGGACTAAAGAAAAACGCGATTGCCGGCAAAATCGACGGCAAAGTCGTTGATGTATATACACCAATCGAGCAGGATGCGGCGATCGAGATTGTAACTGTTGAATCTGCAGACGGTCTTGAAGTATACCGTCACAGCACAGCGCATTTGCTGGCACAGGCGCTGAAGCGCATTTATGGCAATAAGGAAGTCAAGCTGGGTATCGGTCCTGTAATCGAGGACGGCTTCTACTACGATATCGACATGGAGCATTCCTTGACGCCAGACGATCTGGCAGCTATTGAGAAGGTAATGAACAAAATTATCGGTGAGAATCTGGAGATTCGCCGCAGAGTTGTAAGCCGCGACGAAGCGCTGGCCATCTTCTCGGAGCTGGATGACAATCTCAAGCTGGAGCTGATCCGCGACTTGCCGGAAGATTCCGTGATTACGATGTACGACCAAGGCGAGTTTTTCGATCTTTGCCGCGGTCCGCATCTGCCTTCGACTGGCCGGATCAAAGCGTTCAAGCTGTTGAGTGTTGCGGGCGCTTACTGGCGCGGCGATTCCAAAAACAAAATGCTTCAGCGTATCTATGGTACTGCTTTCCCTAAGAAAGCACAGCTGGACGAGCATTTGCACTTCCTGGAAGAAGCGAAGAAGCGCGATCACCGGAAGCTGGGCCGTGAGCTGAAGACGTTCACCTTCTCGCGCGAGGTTGGCCAAGGCTTACCGCTATGGCTGCCTAATGGAGCGAAAATCCGCAGAACGATGGAACGTTATATCGTCGATCTGGAAGAGCGTCTTGGCTACGAGCATGTCTACACGCCTGTACTGGCTAATGTTGAGCTGTACAAAATCTCCGGTCACTGGGATCACTATAATGAAGATATGTTCCCGACGATGGTTATGGACAATGAAGAACTGGTGCTTCGTCCGATGAACTGTCCGCATCATATGATGGTATTCAAGAGCGACATGCGCAGCTACCGTGACCTGCCGGTTCGTATTGCCGAGCTAGGCACGATGCACCGCTACGAGATGTCCGGCGCGCTGACTGGCTTGCACCGCGTTCGCGCAATGACGCTGAACGACGCTCACATCTTCTGCCGTCCGGATCAGATCAAGGAAGAATTCGCGCGTGTCATTAACTTGATTCGCAAGGTATACGAAGATTTCGGCATTAAGGAATACCGCTTCCGCTTGTCCTATCGTGACCCGCAGGATACAGAGAAATACTTCCAGAACGACGAGATGTGGGAAATGTCCCAGCGTATGCTGCGTGAGGTTGTCGAGGAGCTGGAGCTTCCGTTCTTCGAGGCGGAGGGCGAAGCGGCATTCTACGGACCGAAGCTCGACGTACAGATCAAGACAGCACTGGGCAAGGAAGAGACGTTGTCGACTGCACAGCTGGACTTCCTGCTGCCTGAACGCTTCGAGCTGGAATATGTCGGGGAAGACGGCAAGAAGCATCGTCCAGTCGTTATCCACCGCGGCATTATCAGTACGATGGAGCGTATGACGGCATTCCTGCTTGAGAACTTTGCGGGTGCGCTGCCGCTATGGCTATCGCCGGTACAAGCCAAGATCATTCCGGTTTCGACTGCATACGAGGCTTATGCTCGTGAAGTGGCAGAGAAGCTGCAAGAGGCCGGCATTCGCGTAGAGAGTGACCTGCGCAATGAGAAGCTGGGTTACAAAATCCGCGAGGCTCAGCTGGAGAAGGCTCCTTATATGCTGGTCGTTGGCGAAAATGAGATGCAATCCGGTTCCGTCTCCGTCCGCAAACGCGGCGAGGGCGATATCGGCGCCAAGTCCATCGCAGAAATCATCGAGTATTTGCAAAGCCAGATCGCATCCAAAGCGTAGGCGGTAACCTCCCTGCGCATAAAGCTTGAACCATCAGGGCAATATTCTTCTGAGGAGGAGTTTGCCCAGATGGTTACAAGCTTTTTTCTTTGCGCAAAAAAGGGGATGATCCTGCTGATCGCCACACTCGCAGCGCTTGGTGCGCCAATCGCATACAGTGCGCCCGCTGAATCTGCAGCCAATCATCATCCTAAGCAATCGAATACCACAACAACAGCTGCACTGGATGTTATAGAGGTGGTGGCAACAGGTTACACGGCAGGTGTCGAGTCCACAGGCAAACGTCCTGGCCATCCCGGATACGGTATTACGTATTCGGGGGTGAAGGTCAGACGCGACCAGGTATCGACTATTGCAGCCGATCCCAAGCTGTTCCCGATCGGAACGCTGCTGCATATCCCGGGATACGGCTACGGCGTAGTAGCCGACACCGGATCGGCCATCAAAGGAAATCGCATCGATCTGTATTTTGAGACGATCAAGGAAGTATATGAGCAATGGGGCAAGCGCAAGGTCGAAGTCCAGGTGCTAAGGCGAGGAAGGGGCAAGCTGACCCAATCCTGGTTGAATGAAATCAATCAGGTGATAGAAGTCGGCAAGCCGATTCCCCAGTCTTACCTGGAATCGTAATTTTTGCATAAGAAGCCGAAGGCTTGCCATACTAATGGTGAACGGGGAGGTGACGACCATGACAAACAAAAACAAAAACAAAGCTGCACAAAATCAAAACCAAAACAATCAGTACAACGCTGAATTCGCTGAGGAATTCAACCAAAATAATGCAGCTAACAATCAAGCTGCTAACCAAAACGCGAACCAAGCAGCTCAAAACAATCAAAACAATCAAAACCAACAATAAGGTTAGTTAAGGTGACATGAGTCGCCAAAAAGAGAGAGAAACCGGCAACGGTTTCTCTTTTCTTTTGTCTAATACTGGATTATAATGTAGGGAAAACTCACATCACCCACGGAGAGGGGCGGTCTTACATATGCGACCTGCAGCCCGATGGTTTTCCCGAAATACGGATAGTGAACCGATCAAGCCGGAACAACAGGACAAGATGGTGACGCTGCTCCATGAATCGGTGGTCATTTCCGATCAATTGAATGCGGCAGTAGATGAGGTGGATGGAGCTATTCTTCAACTTACCGACATAGCTAACCGTTCGGCTGCTCAGGAGCTGATGCTCCGAAGATCCAGCACAGGCGCGATGAGCCAGATGGAACAATCGTTCTCCGCGCTTCAGGAGGTTGCTTCGGCGGCTGAGCAGATTAGCGGGGCTTCCTCCCGTTTGAGGCTCAAGAGCAACGAGACAAAAGAAATGGTACTGGATGTAAGCCGCTCCCTGCAGACTGCCAATGAAGTCATGAATGAGCTGATTATTCAGAATGGAGAGATGGATGCGCATATTCGCGAGCTGATCGAACAGACGTCTCATATCAGTGAGATGAACGCGCTTATCCAAGCGATCGTATCCCAAACGTCTTTGCTTGCGCTGAATGCATCCATCGAGGCTGCGCATGCAGGGGAATACGGCAGAGGTTTTGCGGTCGTCGCCGATCAGATCAAGAAACTGGCTGAGCAGAGCGGAGAAGCGGTCAGAAGATCGTCGCAGGTCGTCGAGCAGATTGAGAATGGTGTCAAGCAAGTCATCCGGGCGGTAGATGAGGAGAAGAGCTCTGTCGGACGCGGCGCAGACGAGATGAGAACGACGCAAGGCAGAGTGGACGATATATTGTACAAAATATCCGAGGTGGACGAGCTGGCAGGCAATACGGATGTGGCAAGCGCAAGGCAGACGGATCATATGGCAGATATGACCCGCATGCTGAAGGAAGTCGTGAATTCCGTCAATGAGACAGTGGAAAGTGTCGATGAGACACTTAAGATGACGGAGCAGCAGCGGGAGCAGATCACCAAGCTGGGCCGGATTAAGGGCAATCTGGGTCGTTCGTCGGGAGAACTGGTGAAGGCTATTGATTATGTCGGTATTAAACATACAATCAATAAGGCGATGGGCAATGTGGCGGCCTTGCAGCAGTGGCTGAGGCAAGCCGCAGCCGACAGCAGACTGCAGTCGTTTAAGGAAGAGGAGCACCGGTCCGTATTGACGGAGTTGCTCCGTTCCAAGCCGGATATCGAAGCAATCTGGTCGAATCGCAAGGACGGCTCCTTTATCGTATCCTTGCCTGAGGCTGGTCTGCTGAATGCCAAAGGCAGGGAGTGGTGGAAGCAGGCGATCGCAGGACATGCCTTCCAGTCCGACATCTACGTATCGGCCATAACGAAGCAATTGTGTATGACGATCTCTGTGTCGATTCACGATGAAGCCGGGAATCCGATCGGCGTAATCGGCGCGGATATGTCGATTCAATAACGGGTAGGCCGTCATTGCCGAGGCAATGGCGGTTTTTTGTTGTGAATATGTAAATAACATCCAAACATATCGGTCTCGAGACCGATATGAAGTTCAATCGGCCGTCCCTTATACGACAGACGGGCAATCAGGTATACTAAGAATATAAATTGAAGGGCATGGGAGTTGGCGTCATGAATGGAAACTTCGCAAGCCGGTTGCTGACCGGACTTGTCATCATTTCGTTGGGAATAGCGTTTTTGCTTAGACAGCTTGGTTATTTGTATTTCAGCATAGGGGACGTCTTCTCGACCTTTTGGCCGTGTATCCTGATCTATTTTGGATTAACGCAGATGCTGAGCGGCCGCAATCATGGCGGTTCAGGTTGGTGGGGAGGGTTCATGGTTATTCTGGGCGCTGTCTTCCTGGGCAATAACCTGGATTTCTTGACCTGGTCTATTGGGGATATTATTCCGTTCCTGATTCCTGTCATTATTATCTTTGTCGGCCTTCGTATGATCTGGAGTCCGAGCCGCAGAAAACGTCAGACGCCTCCATCCGAAGATTGGCAGTCTTACCGTCCCTATCAGGATGAGTCGCCTGTACCTCCGGCGCCGCCGCTTCACCCGGACCCGACAGGCAGAGACGGCTCGGATGAGTTCAATAGTCAGGATGACTATGCTGATGAGCCTAAGAAATCGCAATCGAAGCATCAGGGGTTTGACGAAGCCGGATCAAGCAGCTCTTACGGCTCGGATGACGGGTATAGCAAGTACAAGAAACGGGGCAAGCAAAGCGGTTGCTACGAAAACGGCCACAAAGAACATGTAGAATGGTGGAACCATGATGAAAGCACAATCAATCGCACCGGCTTCATCGGCGATATCCATATGGGCCACGATTATTGGGAGCTGAAGCCGATGAATATTTCCCACTTTATCGGCGATACCGTTCTCGACCTGACCAAAGCGCAAATTCCGTTTGGCGAAACCAAAGTTACGATCTCTTCCTTTATCGGAGATGTCAAGGTATACGTGCCGAATGACTACGAGGTTGGCGTACAAGTGGTATCCAGCGCGTTCATCGGGGATGTGAAGGTGCTTGGGCAGAAGGAAGGCGGATTGTTCACGAACGTGAATACGAAGTCGCCTCGTTATGCCGATGCCGACAAACAAATCAAGATCGTCATCAGTACCTTTATTGGCGATACGCGTGTAACAAAGGTAGGGTGACGCTGGCATGATGGTTCGATTTTTGCGCAGCGGCAAGTGGGAGCTTATCGGCATGTTCGTCTTGTCGTCCGCCGTATCCGTGCTGCTCGCGATGTTATTATGGAGTGTAGTGGTTGGGCAGTTCACGACGATTGAGCTGAAGTTATGGTCGGGCTTACTCATCTTGCTTGTAAGCGGCGGATTTGGATATTGGGCAGCGCAGCGGTTCGGCCAGAGGCTGGATACGCTGCATTTGTCCTTGAAGCAAGCGGTGAACGGCAACTACGAGGTGCGCATCACGGAGCAAGGGCATAACTCTTTTGTACCTATCTACCGGGAGTTTAATGAGCTGGCTGAGCAAATGGAAGAGAAAATGAAGCTGCTTCAGCAAATGGGAGAAGAGAAAGTACTTGCGGAGGCGGCTTCGAATGAAGCCGCTGTACTGGAAGAGCGCAAGCGGCTGGCGCGTGATCTGCATGATACGGTCAGTCAACAATTATTCGCCATCCATATGTGCGCTTCATCCTTGCCGAAGCTGCAGCAAGTCGATGAAGAGCGCGCCAAGTCCGTGCTGGATCAGCTGATTCAGATGTCTAACCTGGCACAGAAGCAGATGCGTAATTTCATCGCACAGCTGCGCCCTATGGAACTGGAGGGAAGGACGCTTCAGGAGGCGCTGGACAAGTGGTTCCCGGATTATTGCCGCCAGAATGGCCTGCAAGGCTCGATGGAATGGCGGCTGTCCGAGCAGCTTAGCGAA
Organism: Paenibacillus sp. NPDC057967; assembly: GCF_042887015.1. NCBI lineage: Bacteria > Bacillati > Bacillota > Bacilli > Caryophanales > Paenibacillaceae > Paenibacillus > Paenibacillus sp. NPDC057967. Next base: position 30,781 of record NZ_JBHVQB010000001.1, on the reverse strand, counting down.
GCGAAGGAGCATCAGCTGTTCCTGATCGTGCAAGAGGCGATGGCGAATATCGTGAAGCATGCGGGAGCAGGCAACTGCACGCTTACACTGGCGGATACGGAGCGGCAAGTCGTGATGATGCTGGTGGATGACGGCAAAGGCTTCAAGGCAGACCAGGTGAAGAGCGGGTCTTATGGCTTGTCGACTATGCAGGAGCGTGCGCAGAAGCTGGGCGGCAGCGCCGATATCGTCAGCAAAGTAGGCAGCGGTACGAGAGTGAAGGTAACAATTCCGAAAATATACCGGGGAGAGCAGAGCCGATGAATGGATCCGATACGATAAAGGTTATGATTGTCGATGACCATGATATGGTTAGAATTGGACTTCGCACTTATTTGATGCTGGAGCCTAAGCTCGATATTATTGCGGAAGCGGGCAACGGCCGGGATGCGATAAGCTGGCTGGAGGCCAGATCGGAGGAGGAGCGTCCGGACATCATCCTGATGGACCTGATGATGCCGGAGATGGACGGCATCGAGACGACGCGAGCGGTCATTGCGAAGTATCCCAATATGAAAATCGTGATGCTCACCAGCTTCCTCGAAGACGATAAGGTGTACGGGGCGATTGAAGCGGGAGCTGTCAGCTATGTGCTCAAGACCGTCTCAGCGGAAGAGCTGATCTATGCGATCAACGGTGCGTTCAAGGGCATGCCGGTCATGACGACTGACGTATCGCAGGCGTTGACGCGAGGGCTGCGGCAGCGGACGGCCCAGTCGGGTGACGAAGACTTGACGGAGCGGGAGAAGGAAGTGCTGCTGCTTATAGCGGACGGCCTGTCCAATAAGGAAATTGCCGATGAGCTGCATATTAGCATCAAGACGGTCAAGACGCATGTGAGTAATCTGCTTATGAAGTGCGAGCTGGAGGACCGGACGCAGCTGGCGGTGCTGGCCCACCGCAAGGGCTGGGCGAATCGCGTGTAGCATAAGGAGATGGGACGGCGGGCATACTACCTTTTAGCAAATACGGAAAAAAGGTTGGAGGTATGCCGCATGATTCCTATCGCTTCGGAAGTGGAAGGCATAGAGAAGAAATTTACAGAGATGCAGGTGCTGCTGGCGGAGCGCCAGTTCACGCTTGGCGGCAATTGGGATTATGACGGCGGCTCGTTCGATCGCGCGCTCGATGATGAGAACAAGGTATGGCTGCGTATCCCGTTCCAGGTGACCGACGGCAACATCGACAGCGAGCTGTCGGAGAACAATGCCATTATTCGCTTCGGTACACCCTATGTGCTTCGGCATCTTTATCAAGAGGGCAATGACCCCGAAGCATCCGTTCGAGTGGCGGGAGCTCTGTTCGACCAGTTCCAGGCCCCGTCCGATCCTGACGCCCCGGTAGATCACCGCTGGACGGAGCAGGCGAAGGAGATTATGGGTGAAGTGGATAGTCTGTTGAAGCGCTAAACAATCTCCATAAATGAGAAGAGGACTCTCTAGCCGGCGGCTGGAGAGTTTTTTTGTTGTTTTAACATGGTAAATGAGCAAATTGTAATCAACTTCATTAAGCATTGAAACGTTTAGAACATATAATCATAATTTCATCGGAGGTGCTTGCATGAGAGTTTTTATTGGACTCATAATGATTGTGATCATAGTTAGCGGTTGTACAAGCCAGAAGGATAGCAAGCTGAATTCTGCCATTTCTGTTGCCGAAGCTTACAAAAAGACTGAACTCGAGGCCAAGCACTTCGAGGATTCAGATGATGCCATGCTCGAACAAATAAGTAGTAAAGATGCTAATCTTCGCCCGCTGACAACAGATTCGTTTTTCCAAAAGAAATCGGTTGATCGTATTTTTATCAATTCACTGGAAATCGCACAAATTAAAAAAGCGGATCTCCGATTATCTGACCTGGTATTTGAAGAACGAGAAACCGATGATCCCGTTGTAATAAAGCTAATGTATGAAGGCGTGCTTCAAATTGGCGATGAAGAAATGGCTATCTCTGGACGTATAGAGTTAATTGAAGAAGGAGGGACTTGGAAGGTCAAGTATGATTCATATAACTTGAAAGATTTGTTAAAAATTATAGATGAGGACATTCTTCAGCGGATAGGGTAGGGAAGCCAGTCTTGCCGCCGAAAATATCGATATGATAAAATATAAGAGAGCCGTGTGTAAATATACCCCCGGCTCTTTCTATTTATTGATCTGTTTCTGTGGGTTGCCCGCATCTTGCCCACAATAGGCACTTGTATCTAAAAGCTCAATAGTTTGCGGTTTTGCGCAAAACCCAATAATAATAAGGAGTAGCGTGCCCAAAAGTTATCTAAATTTCATGGTTTTTTAAGTTTGTTTTAAGGTAGAATGTGCAAGATAGAACTAACAAATAAATTGTATTGAAATAGATTAATCAAGCAGTCGAACGGAGGAGAAAGCATATGGATGATCAAAACAAAAAAAATGGATACGACGACTTTTTCAATCCGGAGGAGCCGAAGCGTTCAGACGATACGAACGAATCGAGTGAACAGGCTGCCGAGCCTGCTCGCGTCCAGGAGCCAAAGCCTTCTTATTATTATTCATACGGCCCGACCGTCAATGAACCATCGCAGCCAATCGCTAGCGGCAATGGCTACGAGAGAACAGACGGATATGATAGAGGGGCGCAGCAACCGCCGCTGTCTTATCCGCCCCAGCTTAGACCGGTTCCGCCAGCAGGCGGCGGTAATGTCAAGAATGCTTTTCAAGTGAGAGAGAAGAAAAAAGGTCCATCGTTTAAATCGATGTTCCTCTCCTTTATGGCAGGCGTGCTTGTTGTCGGAGGACTTATGTATGCGGCGGATACGCGCAACTGGTTCACGTCAGGCAATACGGTAGCTACGCAATCGGAAGGCAGCGGCTCAGGCTCGGGAACGACGGCAAGCGGCAGCGGTGCGGGAAGCGGGGCGAACGTTGTGGCTAGGCCGGACAATATCGCTCAGCTCTTCAAGCAAGCAAGCCCGGCTGTCGTGAAGATCGAGACTTATGCGAAGGTAAGAACGAACAATGGCGGCAACAGCTTGTTCAATGATCCGTTCTTTAGACAGTTTTTCGGTGATAACTATCCGGGTACAGAGGCACCAAGTGAAGAGAAGAGCGGCGATCTGCAGCAGTCCGGCATCGGTACAGGCTTCTTCTTCGAAGCGGATGGCCATATTCTGACAAACCAGCATGTGGTCGGTCAAGCGGACGAAATCCGGGTGACGGTACAAGGCTATGACAAGCCGTTCACTGCGAAGCTGCTGGGCTCAAGCTATGATTTGGACCTCGCTGTTCTGAAAATCGAGGGAGACAAGGCGTTTCCGACGCTACCGCTGGGAAGTTCCGATGATATCAACATTGGCGATTGGGTTGTCGCGATCGGCAATCCGTACGGTTTTGACCATACGATTACAGCAGGGGTGCTTAGCGCGAAGGAACGTCCAATCGATATTCCGGATCAGCAGGGCGAGCGCAATTACAAGCATTTGCTTCAGACGGACGCTTCTATTAATCCCGGCAATTCCGGCGGTCCGCTCCTTAACGTAAAGGGCGAGGTTATCGGCATCAATACTGCAGTCAGCTCACAAGCGCAAGGCATCGGCTTTGCGATTCCGACCAGCACGATTAATGAAGTGCTCGAGAGCTTGAAGAACAACACAGAAGTACCGAAGGAAGCGGCTCCGTTCATCGGCGCAGAGCTTTATGATATGACGGATGAATTTGCGAAGCAGCTTGGCATGGAGAAAGCGGAAGGTTCGCTCGTGAAGAGCGTTTACTACAACTCGCCAGCTTATCTGGCAGGACTTACACAGTTCGATGTCATCGTTGGCGTTGAAGGCAAAAAGATGGCAACATCGGCAGCATTAATTGCTGATATTCAATCCAGAAAAGTCGGCGAGCAAGTTGAATTCAATATTATCCGTCAAGGAAAAGAAATGAATTTGAAGGTCGAAATTGGCGATAAAAACGTATTTGGCCTGCAATAATCAGCTGCTGCTCGAATTGGCGAACAAGGCGCAGAGTTTCCACTCTCTGCGCTTTTTGTTCGGTAGAAAGGGAGATGCCCGTGAGACCGCATATTGTAGTGGTGGATGATGATGAAAGAATTATATCGATGCTACGCCGCAGCCTGGCATTCGAAGGATACGAAGTAACGACGGCTTCCAATGGAGCAGAGGGGCTTAAGACGCTTCTAACCGTTGATCCGGATATTATTATATTGGATGTGATGATGCCTCAGATCGACGGATGGGAGGTATGCCGCCGTGTCCGCGAAAGCGGAAGTGCCGTGCCAATCATGATGCTGACGGCAAAGGACGATGTGATTGACCGTGTGAAAGGGCTTGATCTCGGTGCGGATGATTATCTGGTGAAGCCTTTTGCGCTGGAAGAGCTTCTGGCCAGAGCCAGAGCGCTGCTGCGCCGCAAGTCGGACAAGCTGGATGAGACCAGCAGCCATCAGCTGGCGTTCGAGGACCTGATATTGGATATGGACGCGCGCGAGGCAATTCGTTCGGGACGGCGTATTGAATTGACGAGCAAAGAATACGATCTGCTGCTTCTCTTTATGCAGAATCCAAGGCGTGTGCTGACGCGCGATGCCATCATGGAGAAAATATGGGGATTTGACTTTAGCGGCGAATCCAACGTGCTGGAAGTTTACATCGCCATGCTGCGGCAAAAGGTAGAAGAGGGCGGCGGAAAACGAATCATTCAGACGGTTCGCGGCACGGGCTACGTGCTCAGGGGGGAGGCAGGATAGAGGCATGTCCATTCGGCTTCGTCTAACCTTGTGGTACTCGGGATTGCTGGCAATTGCATTGCTAGTATTCGGAGCCAGTGTTTATTTGTTCATCAATTGGAATACGTATAACGACCTTAGAGTCATGCTTAAGAAACAAAGTGAACAGCTCAATGTTAGCGCTACGTATCTTTCATTTTACGACCAAAACATTTTGCTGGATATCGGATTGAACGGAAATTCCCCGATGATTGACAAGAAGATGTTCGTACAATTCGTTAAATATACGGACAAAAAAATTGAACGTTCTTATAATTTGGAGCAGCTTGGAACGACGATGTCGTTTCCTGAAGCTACATCCAATCCTAAAGCGGGATATTTCAAACGGGTCATGGAGATTGGCAAGTCGAAATATGACCTATTAACTTATCAAGAGCCAATTCCCTTAAAAGATGGACAATTGGGTGGGCTCGTACAGGTCGGCGTCCTAACCTACAACGAAGACAAGTATTTGTCAGGACTGCGCAACACACTTATCTTTTATTCCATACTTGTCGTATTCATTGCGTTTACGGTAGGGATGATCATCGCGAAGCATGCGCTTCATCCGATTGGCCGCGTTATCGACGCCACGCAGCAGATTGAGAAGGGATCCGATCTGAGTGTACGTATCCCTTCGGATGGACCCAAAGATGAGGTCGGCGTGCTGGTCGATACCCTTAATTCCATGCTCTCACGTCTGGAGACAGCGTACAATGAACTCGATGAAGCGTATAAGGCGCAGCGGAGATTCGTCTCCGACGCCTCCCATGAGCTTCGTACGCCGCTGACGACCATTCGCGGCAATATCGATTTGCTGGAGAAGATGTGGTCTCGCGCCAAGGAATCCGGCTTACCCAAAGGAACGGACGGTCTTATGCTGACGTCGGATCATTGGCAGATGTCCAGTGAAGCGATGTCAGATATCGCGGCGGAAGCCAGACGAATGAGCACGCTTGTCGGCGATTTGCTGGCGCTGGCACGCGCGGATGCGGGTTATGTGATGGAGAAGGAGCAGCTGCAATTGCTGCCGCTGACAGAAGAAGTCGTGAGAAGAGCGCAGCTACTGCCTCGCACTGCCGAATGGCAGATCGGAGACTTGTCCAAGCTGGTTGGCGTACCGGTGTACGGGAATCATGACTACCTGCAGCAGCTGTTGTTCATATTTATCGAAAATGCGTTCAAATACACTTCCTCCGGCCATGTGGAGCTGAGCTCTGTACGTACGGACAGCTATGTCGGCTGGCGAATTCAAGATACGGGCATCGGCATGAATCCGGACGAAATTCCGCATATTTTCGACCGCTTCTACCGGGCTGACGAATCGCGCGGCGTAACGGTAGGGACAGGGCTTGGGCTGTCGATTGCCAAGTGGATTCTCGATGAGCACGGAGGGTCGGTCGAGGTGGTTACATTGGAGAATGAAGGGTCTACTTTCACGATCTGGTTGCCAATAGACTTTTCCGGGCGGGAGGATTCGTCTATAATAGTAGAAACGGATCCGAACTTAAGCTAGCGTTCGCATAATGAGGTTCGTTAGAAAGTAGGTGCAACGGGATGGAAATCGTGAAAATATCGCCGAGAGGCTATTGCTATGGCGTGGTTGACGCCATGGTGCTTGCTTTGCAGACGGCAAAAAATTTGGAGTTGCCAAGACCGATCTACATTCTTGGCATGATTGTTCACAACGCCCATGTGACGGAAGCGTTCGAGAAGGAAGGCGTCATCACGCTTGACGGTGCGAATCGTCTTGAAATATTGGATCAAATTAATGAAGGCACCGTTATTTTCACCGCTCACGGGGTTTCGCCTGAGGTGCGCGAGCGCGCCCGGCAGAAGGGCTTGTCGGTCGTGGACGCGACATGCCCGGATGTGACGAGGACGCATGATCTCATTCGGGAGAAGACGGCGGCAGGCTATCATATTATTTATATCGGCAAGAAGGGTCATCCCGAGCCGGAAGGCGCGATTGGCGTAGCTCCCGACCAAGTCCATCTCATTGAGAAGGAACCGGAGATCGAAGAGCTTAACGTTACGCATGACAAGATTATCATTACGAACCAGACGACGATGTCGCAATGGGATATTCGCCATATCATACAGCGGCTTCAAGAGAAGTATCCTCATGCCGAAGTGCATAATGAAATCTGTCTGGCTACTCAGGTGCGCCAGGAAGCTGTTGCGGGTCAGGCGGGAACGGCTCAACTTTGTATCGTTGTCGGCGATCCGCGGAGCAACAACTCCAACCGGCTGGCGCAAGTATCTGAAGAGATTGCCGGCGTGAAGGCATATCGCGTATCTGACGTGAGTGAGATCAAGCAGGAGTGGCTTCAAGGCATTGACCGAGTAGCCGTTACGTCCGGAGCCTCGACGCCGACGCCGATTACGAAGGAAGTCATCACTTATTTGGAGCAGTATGACTACCGCGACTCCTCTACCTGGGAGATCAAGCGGACCGTCAATATGAACAAGCTGCTGCCGAATGTGCGTGTGAAGTCGACAGGCAATGCGGAAGCGTCTGTATAGAGTTACGAATTTAGACGAAATTGAATCGCTCAAAGGTGTTGACGTTGGGCGATTATTTCGGTATATTTACTTTAGCGATTAAAAGCATAAAAGCTTAAAAGCCAAAAAGCTTAAAAGCGCGAAAGAGATAATTGGCAATGACTTAAAGATTGCCACATTGAACAATTGAGGAGAGATGAACATGATCGTCATTACCAAACATAACATCGCCGATGAGCGAATTAATGAGATTGTCGATTATATCGAGAATGCCGGTGTTCAAGCTCATGTGTCGAAGGGAACAGATCGTACGGTTATTGGCATTATTGGTCAGGCGGACCCGACACTGGCCGAACATCTGCGTCAGATGAAAGGTGTAGACAATGTGATCAAGATTTCGAAGTCTTACAAGCTTGCAAGCCGTGATTTCCACCCAGATGACACCATTATTGACATCAAAGGCGTCAAGATTGGCGGCAGCAACCTGGTCGTCATGGGCGGACCATGCGCCGTTGAGACACCGGAGCAGATCGATGAGATCGCAAGACTGGTCAAGGCAGCGGGCGGACAGGTGCTGCGCGGCGGGGCATTCAAGCCGAGAACAGGACCTTACAGCTTCCAGGGCGTTGGCGTAGAAGGTCTCGTCATGATGGCGGAAGCGGGCAAGAAGCATGGCCTCTTGACCATTACGGAAGTGATGACGCCGGAATACGTGGATGTATGTGCTGAATACGCGGATATCCTTCAGGTTGGCACGCGTAATATGCAAAACTTCGATCTGCTGCGCAAGCTGGGCACGATCAAGACACCTGTCTTGCTGAAGCGCGGCTTCAGCTCCACTTACGATGAATTCCTCAATGCAGCGGAATACATCCTGGCCGGCGGCAATCCGAATGTCATGTTATGTGAACGCGGAATCCGAACGTTCGAGACGTACACGAGAAACACGCTTGACCTGAGCGCAATTCCAGTGCTGCAATCACTTAGTCACTTGCCTGTCATCTCCGACCCGAGCCACGGCACGGGCAGACGCGAGCTGGTGGAGCCGATGACGAAGGCATCGGTTGCAGCCGGAGCGAACGGTCTGATTATCGAAATGCATACCGATCCTGATAATTCCATGACAGGAGATGGCGTCCAGTCGCTGTTCCCGGATCAATTCGCAGCTCTTCTTAAGGACCTTGCCCTGCTTGCTCCGATTGTCGGCAAAACGTTCGATACGGAGAAAGCGCCGGCAGAAGCCTTTAAGGAATGGAAAATCGTATAACGATCGTATAACCCGAAACTTCGCGTCCCGTCTGCTCTCCCAAGCAGGCGGGATTGTTTTGTTTGTGCCGAAAACGCTATCATTGTGAACAGGTGTTCAAACTTGTAAGTATACCTGACATGAGAATAAAAAATACCTGACATAAGTATTGACGGAGGGGAAAGTGTAGTTTTATAATAACAACAAGATTCGGAGCAATTATTGAACAATAAACGCTCATACACTAGTTAATGTTCGGAAATGGAGGAAATTTAGATGTCAGTTCAAAAAGTTTTGGAGACAATTAAAGAAAACAACATTCAATTCGTAGATTTCCGTTTCGTGGGTCTATCCGGTGGCGCACATCACATCTCGTTGCCTTCTACAGAGGTGGACGCTGATACGTTCGTGAACGGCGTTGCTTTCGACGGTTCCTCGATCCCTGGTTTCCGCGGTATCGAAGAGTCCGATATGGTTATGATGCCTGACACTGAAACAGCTTATGTTGATCCTTTCACTAGCCATCCTACTTTGAACATTATGTGTAACATCCACACTCCAGACGGACAGCGTTATGACCGTGATCCGCGCAGCATCGCTCAGAGAGCGGAAGAGTACCTCCAGTCGACAGGTATCGGCACGACTGCATTCTTCGCACCAGAATCCGAGTTCTTTATTTTCGACGATGTTCGCTACGAAAGCTCGATGCACACTTCTTTCTTCGCAGTTGATTCTGAAGAAGGAGCATGGAATACTTCCCGCAAAGAAGAGGGCGGCAACCTGGGCTTCAAAATCCCGGTTAAAGGCGGTTATGTGCCAGTAGCTCCAGTTGACTCCCAACAAGACATCCGCAGCGAAATGGTTCGCCTGATGCAAGAATCCGGCCTTCGCGTTGAGCGTCATCACCATGAAGTAGCAACAGCTGGCCAAGCGGAAATCAACTTCCGTTTCGACACATTGACTAAAACGGCAGACAACCTGCTTAAATACAAATACATCGTGCACAACGTAGCTCGCCAATGGGGCAAAGTGGCAACATTCATGCCAAAACCATTGTTCGGCGACAACGGAAGCGGCATGCACGTTCACACTTCCATCTTCGACGGCGACACGCCTTTGTTCTATGACAACAAAGAGTACGCTAACCTGAGCAAGATGGCTATGAGCTACATTGCAGGCGTCCTGTACCATGCTCCTGCCCTGATCGCGATTACAAACCCAAGCACGAACTCCTTCAAACGTCTGGTTCCAGGCTACGAAGCGCCGGTTAACCTGGTATTCTCTAAAGGCAACCGTTCCGCAGCTGTTCGTATTCCAATCGCAGCTGTAACGCCTAAAGGCTGCCGTATCGAGTTCCGTACGCCGGACTCCACGGCTAACCCTTACCTGGCATTCGCAGCTATGCTGCTTGCAGGTCTGGACGGCATCAAGAAAGGTCTTGACCCAATCGCACTGGGCTACGGACCGTTCGACAAAAACATCTATGATCTGCCAGAAGAAGAGAAGAAAGAGATCCGCAGCGTTCCAGGCACACTGGACGAAGCGCTTGACGCTCTGGAAGCAGATTCCGGCTTCCTGACAGAAAGCGGCGTGTTCTCCCAAGACTTCATCAACAACTACGTGGCACTTAAACGCCAAGAAGCAAAAGCAGTAGCCATCCGTATTCATCCGCATGAATATAGCCTCTACTTCGGTTGCTAATTTCAGCAGAAAAAAAACGAGCCTAACAGGGCTCGTTTTTTTATGCAATGGCGTGGAGATGAACAAAATCCGAATATTTAATTCAGGTTTTAATAATATGTTCGACTTTTACACAAAATTGTCCGGATTCTACTTGATGCAGGCGTGCAAACTTGCTATCATAACCATATCATATACAAAGATTGAAGAGGTGGGATGGGAGAATGGCTAGAGCTTATAACTTTAATGCAGGCCCGGCAGCGATTCCGCTGGAAGTTCTGCAGCAAGCGCAAGAGCAATTTGTCGATTACCACGGTGCCGGAATGTCCATTATGGAGATGTCCCACAGAAGTCCGCTTTATGAGGGCGTGAACAACGAAGCGCAGACGTTAATGCGTGAATTGTTCGGAATTCCGGACAACTACAAAGTATTGTACCTTCAAGGCGGAGCAAGCACGCAATTCGCGATGCTGCCGATGAACTTCCTGCGTCCGGGCCAACCAGGCGCTTACGTTCAGACTGGCGCTTGGGCTGACAAAGCAATCAAGGAAGCAAAGCTGATCGGTGAAACGGTGATCGCCGCTTCTACAGCATCTGACAACTTTATGCGTGTGCCGAATTTGTCAGAAATTGAAGTTCCGGCTGATGCATCCTACCTGCATCTAACCTCTAACGAAACGATTGGCGGAACGCAGTTCCATGAGTTTCCTTCGACTGGCAATGTGCCGCTTATTGCCGACATGTCCAGCGATATTCTGAGCCGTCCCATCGATATTAGCCAATTCGGCGTCATTTATGCCGGCGCTCAGAAAAACCTGGGACCATCAGGCGTAACGGTCGTTATTATCCGCGAAGACCTGGTTAAGGAAGGTTCGAAGTCAATCCCTGCGATGTTCCGTTATGAGACGCATGCGAAGGCGGATTCGCTCTACAATACGCCACCATCCTTCTCTGTCTATATGGTTACGCTCGTACTTAAGTGGATCAAAGAAAGAGGCGGCGTCGCGCAGATCGAGCAGTACAACCGCGACAAGACGAAGCTGATCTACGATGCAATTGACCAAAGCGGCGGCTTCTATCGTGGCTGCGCACAGCCGCAAAGCCGTTCCCTGATGAACATCACGTTCCGTCTGGGCAGCGAGGAGCTGGAGAAGCAGTTCATCAAGGAATCCGAGCAGAACGGCTTCGTAGGCCTGAAGGGCCATCGTGACGTTGGCGGCCTTCGCGCTTCGACGTATAATGCGGTTCCGATGGAGAGCTGTCAGGCGCTGGCTCAATTTATGGCTGATTTCCAAAAACGCAACGGATAGTTTACCATAAACAAACCGCCCTTCCCTCGCCGCAGGCGATAGGAAGGGCGGTCTTTTGTCATGAGTTGTATCCGTAATGGCTAAGCGAGTGAGGATTCACTGGCAGCAGCGCTGGGACCATGCATCTTGTATCCGACATTGCGGACGGTCATAATGTATTCCGGCGAACGGGCATTCTTCTCCAGCTTGTCGCGAAGATGGCTAATATGAACATCGACGATTCTTGTATCGCCGAGGAAGTGGTAGTCCCATACGCCATGCAGCAGCTGCTGGCGGCTGAGCACCTTGCCCTTGTGTCTGGACAGGAACAGCAGCAGCTCGAATTCCTTCGGAGTCAGATCAATTAGCTTCCCGTCCAAAAACACTTCGCGCTGATCAACATGAACGGACAGTCTGCCAATGGAGATCATCGTCTCGTCAGATGATCCCGGCAGCGTCTGCAATCGGCGGAATATAGCACCGATCCGTGAGATCAATTCCTGGGGACTGAACGGCTTGGTCATATAATCGTCGGCACCGTTATCGAGCCCTGTAATTTTGTCGGTCACGTCCTGCAGAGCGGTCAACATGATGATCGGAACGCCGTTGTTCTGTTTTCGCAATTCCCGGCACACCTGAATTCCATCCATCTTGGGCAGCATAAGGTCGAGAACGATCAGATCAGGGCGGAACGGCTTAAGCATATCGAATACGGCTTCGCCGTCGCTCACGCATCGAACTTCGTAACCCGCGAGCTTTAAATTGAATTCGATTAACATGGAGATGGAAGGTTCGTCATCCACGACCAGTATCTTTTTTCGCATCAATTTATCTCCTTTGCCTCCTAGTATAAGGTATAGTATGAAGGGAGACGTTTTGCACTAGATTAACCGTGCGTAAAGTGAATGTAAAATTATAGCGTTCTTAAAGGTGGGAAAAGACAGCAATGGCCTTTCATATTGTGCTTGTCGAGCCGGAAATTCCGGCCAACACAGGCAATATTTCGAGAACATGCGCAGCAACAGGCACACATCTCCATCTGGTTCGCCCTCTGGGCTTCGATACGGATGATAAGACGCTCAAGAGAGCGGGGCTCGACTATTGGCATTCCGTTAACATTCATTATCATGACAGCTTCCAGGAAGTCAGGGAGCTCTTCCCGGATGCCCGCTTCTTCTTCGCGAGCACTAGAGCCACCAAGGTTTATTCGGAATTCGACTACCGGGATGGTGATTTCTTCGTATTCGGCCGGGAGACAAAGGGGCTGCCTCAGGAACTGATTGACGCGAATTTGGATACATGCATCCGCATGCCTATGACGGATAATGTCCGTTCGCTCAATCTTTCTAACTCTGCAGCAATTGTCGTTTATGAGGCTTTCAGGCAGATAGAATTTCTAGGACTTAGATAGTTGCCTGAATTTTAGAAATTAATTTTTCGGGAAGGAAAACATGAGGGTATGTCGAACTAATAATATTGCAAAGGTTTCTCAAGCTACTTACAAAATAGACACAAAAGAGGTGAATATGATGAAACCAGCAGGCGTTGTTAGAAAGGTAGACCAGCTTGGACGCATTGTTCTTCCGAAATCGTTGCGCAAACGCTATTTGATGAACGAGGGGGATCCCGTTGAAATATTTGTTCAAGGCGATCACATCATTCTAGAGCGTTACCGTCCGAAATGCGTATTCTGCGGTTCCATGAACGAGGTTCGTGAGTTCAAGGAGCGCTATGTGTGCGGAGAATGTATGGAAGAAATGGGATATTTGAAGCGCTAGTCGTTGCAGCGGGCCGAACGCTGCAGGCGATTCTGCCGCTGAATGACGAAATGAAGCTTCCTGCCTTAAGCGATTGCTTAGGGTGGAAGCTTCATTTGTTTCTAAATGGCGCATAGTATCGAATGATACGAATGTGTGCTGCTTACAGACCTTTAGTCTTATCGTCGTTGTAAGAGCTGGTCAGAATGGCGGTAATGAACAGGATAAACACGGTCATTACGATCAAAAAGTTCATGTTTTCGACACCTCCAATTAGCTAGCTTTATTATAACCAACATGTTTCAAAAAGAAAACTTTAAATGTTGTGAACACATTGTTAACATAAAGGATATGAGTAGTAGAAGATGGACTTCGGCGCGAAGCTCCGTATGCAAGCTACATCCATAGACTATGTTTGAAGGGGCGAGGGGAATGGAATACCGTTTTTCATCCAGAGTGTCGCAGCTTAAATCATCGGCTGTACGTGACATTCTGAAGCTGACGCAAGGCAAAGACATGATTTCGTTCGCAGGCGGTCTGCCAGCCGAGGAGCTGTTCCCGGTACAGGCTGTGCGCGAAGCGGCCGGACGTGTGCTTGATAAAGGAACCGGTGCGCTGCAATACGGGTTGACGGAGGGATTTCTTCCTCTTAGGGAGCAGCTATGCGAGAGGATGGCTGCCAAGGGCATGGTTGTGACCCCGGAGGAGATGATTCTCACGACTGGCTCGCAGCAAGCGATTGACTTGCTCGTAGGCGTGTTGACCGAGCCGGGGGACACGATTCTGGTCGAACGGCCGACTTACTTGGCTTGCTTGCAGGTATTCGCCCTTCATGGCCTCAATGTTGTATCGGCGGAGAGCGACGAGTTCGGCATGGTGCCGGAATCGGCGGAAGAGCTGATTCGCAAGCATAAGCCGAAGCTGTTGTACGCCGTTCCAACCTTCGGCAATCCGACAGGCCGTGTCTGGAGCCAGGAGCGCCGCAAGCGGATGCTGGAGCTGGTCAAGCAATATGACATGCTTATTATTGAAGATGATCCTTATGGTGACATTAAGTTTAATGAAGAGGAATATCCTTCCCTGTTCGCAATGGCGGGCAGTGCCCAGGATAATCCCGTCCTGTATACGAGCACATTCTCCAAGACGGTAGCGCCGGCGCTCCGTACCGGATGGGCAATCGGCGACAGCCGTGTAATCCGGATGGTGGAGAAGGCGAAGCAAGCGGCGGATCTTCAGTCGAGTACGTTGGATCAGCAAATCTTGAGTCAGCTCTTGAGCGGCTTTGATCTGGATGCTCATATTGCATTGATCTCCAAGGAATATGGGGCCCGGATGAATGAAATGGATGCGCTGTTAAGACGTGAAGCGCTGCCTGGCCTAAACTGGGTGAAACCTCAAGGCGGTATGTTCCTGTGGGTCGAATTGCCGGAGGGGCTCGATGCGGAGGCACTGCTCAGGTGCGCTGTGCAGAAAGGCGTAGCCTTCGTGCCTGGAAGCTCCTTCTATGCGGATCAGCCGAAGCGCAATACCGCTCGACTGAACTATACGTATACCAAAGGCGAGCGCACGGTGCAAGGCGTGGCTCGCCTGGTTGAAGCCATTGGAGAGTTTACAGTTCGCAGCTAGCAATCCAGTCCGCGATAACTTCCCTGTATAGATCAAGCGCCTCTACGCCCTGCGGAAGCAGGGCGTATTTGCCGCGTTCGACACGCTGGAACCAGCCGTAATAATTGCTGCGAAGCATATCTCCGCTTTTGCCGATACCGGTGGCCGCAACAAGCTCGCGTGGCGCAGAGGGTCCCTTTTGATGCAGGACATAAGCGCATTTGAGCGCCTTCTCGCGATAAGCGGTCACGAGCTTCCTGCCGGTGCTGCCGCCGACATTATAGTCGCCGCTGCGCTCTCTGAATTCCATAAGCAGCCTGCTCCGCTTGCGATGGCGCGCACCGCGGACGGGAGGTTCCCCTGGCTCGCATAATACGTCGATGACCGGGGCTTTGGTTTTGTAGAACGTAACGGTCATCAGACCGAGACCAAGCATCCGGCACAGCTCAGTCAAATCGCCGAAGCGTTGATTATGAGCGCCGCTTTTCTTGCGGTTCCGTTCTACAGCGAGCACCACATCCCCATTAAGCCGAAGACGTTCGATCCCTTGCAGCAGCAAGGCGAGATTGAACGTTTTTTTCATTTCCACAATTACGGTCTCGTCCCGCTCTGGATGTACTGCGACCAGGTCGCAGTGCATCACCTCCGCTTTTACGGTATAACCCCGCTGCTCATAGAAGCGTTTGATCGGGACGTACATTTCTTCTTCCAATTGAACAGCCAACCCTCATTCTCCTCTCCATGGACGTGGCTTAGCTCTGGTTCACCTATTATACCAAAGGACATGGGGCGCTTGTCGATATTTGCGGGAAGGCAGTATAAAATAGTGGTCAATTTCCGCTTGGAATAAGCATAGGTATGTAATACTTCAAAAAAATGATGGCCTTAAGGTTAGCGCATGGTATGAATCCCGAGCGGAGAGGAAATAGCGTATTAGCGGAAGCGATGGGAGGAGGCACGGCATGGACATTTTCAAGCGAATATCGGAATATCAGGCGGAAGGCGAAAGATTGGCGTGGACAGGAAACTTCAAGGAATTCATCGAGCTGCTGAGGAAGGATCCCACCCCGGCCATGACCGCACATGCACGCGTGTACGAGATGATCGAATCCTATGGGGTCGAGGAAGCTGGCGGGCGAAAAACGTATAAGTTTTTCGAACAGGAAATATTCGGCCTGGACCGGGCTGTGGAGAAGCTGGTGGAGGAATACTTTCACTCAGCCGCCCGGAGGCTGGATGTCCGCAAGCGGATTCTGCTGCTGATGGGCCCGGTCAGCGGAGGCAAATCGACGATTGTCACGATGCTGAAGAAAGGACTCGAGCGTTTCTCCCGTACGCAGAAAGGCGCCGTTTATTCGATTAAAGGCTGTCCGATGCATGAGGACCCTCTTCATCTCATTCCCCATGAATTAAGGCCGGAGATTGAGAAGGAGCTGAATGTCAGAATAGAAGGCAATCTGTGTCCTTCCTGCCAGATGAGATTGAACACGGAATATGATGGGCAGATTGAAAGCGTGCTGGTGGAGCGCGTCTTTATCTCCGAGGATAACCGGGTGGGTATCGGAACGTTCAGTCCTTCTGATCCGAAGTCGCAGGATATTGCTGATTTGACCGGAAGCATTGATTTCTCTACCATTACCGAATTCGGCTCGGAGTCGGACCCGAGGGCTTATCGATTCGACGGAGAGCTGAACAAAGCGAACCGGGGATTGATGGAATTCCAGGAGATGCTGAAATGCGATGAGAAGTTCCTGTGGAACCTGCTGTCGCTGACCCAAGAGGGCAACTTCAAGGCGGGGCGGTTCGCGCTCATTAGCGCTGACGAATTGATCGTCGCGCATACGAATGAATCCGAGTACAAATCGTTTATCGCCAACAAGAAAAACGAAGCGCTCCAATCGCGGATGATCGTCATGCCGATTCCATATAATCTGAAGGTATCGGAAGAAGAAAAAATTTATACGAAGCTAATCTCCCAGAGCGACATGCGCCATATTCATATTGCCCCTCATGCGCTCAAATCGGCAGCTATCTTCTCCATTCTAACGCGGCTTAAGGAAACAAAGAAGCAAGGGATGGATCTCGTTAAGAAGATGCGCATGTATGACGGCCAGGAAGTGGAGGGCTTCAAGGAAGCTGACCTGAAAGAGATGCAGAACGAATATATGGAAGAGGGCATGTCAGGTATCGATCCTCGTTATGTCATTAACCGGATATCGAGCGCGCTGATCAAGCAAGATATGCAATGCATCAATGCACTGGATGTGCTTCGCGCTCTCAAGGATGGACTGGATCAGCATCCGTCCATTACGAAGGAGGAACGCGAGCGGTACTTGAATTTCATCTCTATTGCGCGCAAGGAATACGACGGTCTTGCGAAGAAAGAAATCCAGAAGGCCTTTGTCTATTCCTTCGAGGAATCGGCTCGCACACTGTTCGAGAATTATCTGGACAATATTGAAGCGTATTGCAATTGGGCCAAGATCAAAGACCCGCTAACGGGAGAAGAGATGGACCCGGACGAGAGGCTGATGCGATCCATAGAGGAACAAATCGGCGTATCGGAAAATGCAAAGAAAGCTTTCCGCGAAGAAATCCTGATTCGGATCTCATCCTACTCGCGCAAAGGCAAAAAATTCGACTTTACCAGCCATGAGCGTCTGAGAGAAGCAGTGGAGAAAAAGCTTTTTACCGATCTGAAGGATATCGTGAAAATTACAACCTCGACCAAGACGCCGGATGAGAGCCAGCTCAAACGGATTAATGAAGTGACGAAGCGGCTCATTGACGAGCATCTTTATTGCCCGGTATGCGCAAATGAGTTGCTCCGGTATGTAGGCAGTCTGCTGAACCGCTAATGGTGAGAAGAACCTTTGTCAAGGCGACAAAGGTTCTTCTTATTTCCATTATATCCATTCCCTGTGCGTTGACGCGCCTGCAAGGAAGGGATTATAGTTTTCTTATTACTGTCATACCTGCAGGGGTATTGTGATTAAACTTGTCCATTTTGTCGTAATGAATCCAGGTAGTATTCATCCTTAATGGAAAAGGGGCGCGTCCATGAAAGAAATGATGCCATATGAAGTAGAGCAACTGCTCAAGCATAAGCCGGTAATTGTGGATGTCCGGGAGCTGTCGGAGTGGATGACGAACGGACATATCCCAGGAGCGATTCATATTCCGCTTGGACAACTTGAGGAGAAGGCTGCGGAGCTTGACCGAACCGCAGATATCATCGTGGTGTGCAGAAGCGGCAGCAGAAGCGGGACTGCCTGCGAATGGCTGCAGGCCTCCGGTTATCGGGTCTATAATATGAAGGGCGGCATGTCTTCCTGGTTTTGGGACAAGGCCTATGGGTAACAAGCGCGACTCTATCATTTGAATCCGAAAAAAGATTATGGGAAATTGCGGAATAGTCGATATATAATAGATACTAGACATTCAACTATAACCGCTAAGGAGTCGTGCGCATTGATTAACGTATCTGCAGAACGTCGGAAGCAACTGGACTATACGGGAATTGGGGAGCAGGACTTGCAATTGCTTAACGATTGCAGACCGATATTCCAGCAGGTCGTGGAAGAGGTTGTAACTCGCTTCTACGATAAGATCGGACAGCAGCCGGAATTACTGGCACTAATCGCGAAAGTGAGCACGGTAGAGAGACTGAAAGAAACACAACGCGTATACTGGATGTCGCTCACCGATGGTGTCATCGATTCCGACTTTATTGATAACCGCATCAGAATCGGCGCCGTTCACTCCAGAATTGGATTAACGACGGACTGGTATCTGGGATCGTATATGACTTATCTGGATATCGCGACGGATGTGCTGAAGCGTACCATGCCTGAACGCTGGCAGCTAGTTGTGCATGCGCTTTCGAAAATGTTCAATTTGGATTCACAGTTTGTCCTGGAGGCTTATAACCTGCATGAGCAGTATCGGATTCAGAAGCTTGCGGATTCCCGCTCGCATATGCTGACAACGGTGACCAGCGCTGTTCAGGAATTGGTTAGCTTAATGGTAGAGCTGGACGAAGGGGCGCAAATCATTGCGGCTACCGCAATATCCACCTCGCAGTCACAGGATAAGACGCATACGTTGCTGGGAGAACTGCGTTCAGAGCTGGATGGTATTCATGAGATGGGCAGCCTCATTCGCGGTTTGTCCGATCAGACGCATCTGCTCGGCCTCAATGCTGCGATCGAAGCGGCCAGAGCAGGAGAGAACGGCAGAGGTTTCGAGGTTGTAGCGAATGAGGTCCGGAAGCTGGCTGCCTCCTCGCGCGGAGCTATGGAGGGCATCACGTCCAAGCTGGAAGAGATCGAGAAGAAGCTAAGCGAAGTGCGCCGTGAATCAGAGCAGACATCGGTGGAGGCACGCAATCAGGCCGGACGCTCGCAAGAGCTGGCTTCCTTCGTTCAGATGGTAGAGAAAGTAACCAAAGATTTGCAGCAGCTGAATCAATCAGATGACGAATAAGGTAAGTTAAGGAGCGCTCATAGCAGTGCTTCTTTTTTAATTGTTCCGGTGAAAGGCGTATACAGGTGGCATAGGAGCGCAGACGCTCAAGGTTGCTACGGATGTATGCCAGACGTAGGAATAAGTGCTGAGATATGTATATTTAAGTAGCCTTCGTACATGTTAAGAGCATACACGGAGGTGCTTGAAGATGAGGATGCATATCAGAACTTCGCTATCGATTGTCATTGTAACAAGTGCGCTAGTTATGACTGGCGGCTGTGGGAATGAGCCTGACGATTATACGAATCGTGATCGGCAGATCAGGCAAAATGCGATTAAGCCGCTTAACCGGATTTCATCCGATGGGAAGGCTATACCGGATGACCATACAGGAAGACCGGCTGGAGAAGCGAATGCCACTACAAACAGAATCAATCACGACCAGCTTGCCCATATAGCAGAGAACGTGCCTGGTGTCAAAACCGCAATTGCTGTCATGAACGACACCGATGTGCTGGTTGGTCTTGAGACCGATCATAACACCGGCAATAAAAGAATAATTGAGAAGCGGGTTATGTCTGCGTTAACTTGGCAATATCCGGAGTACCGCTACCATATTACGGCCAGTGACGAGCTGCGCGAGCGCATCAAATCGGTAAGCGTAAGACAGAACAAAGGTTACCGGGCTTACATGCGGAATCAGGATATCGGCATATTAGCGGATGCCATCGATGTATCTTCCATTCGCCCTTAATTAGCCGTGGAGGAATAGAGAAGCCTTCAAGGGCTCGCGAGATCGCGATTCATGAAGGCTTCTCCATATGTTATCTAGATTATGCGCGATCGCGGTCGCGGCTTCTCATGCCGGCAAGACCGAACAGGCCAAGAAGACCGAGCCAGCCCCAGCTAAATCCGCGGTTGGCATTCGTTGTTGTATTTGCTGTTGCTCTGTAGTTATTGCGATTCATGTTCGCATTGTTGCGATTGTAATTGTTGTTGGCATTGTTGGTGGTGTAAGCATTGTTGTCGCGTACGCCAAGAGCGCGATTTGTACCGTTCTCTAAGCCTGTAACTGTACGATTCACACCGTTTTCTACGCCAGTTATTGCACGGTTCATGCCATTTTCCATGCCGTTAATGGTGCGGTTTACTCCATTACCTACATTGGTAGTGGCACGGTTCAGATTATTCGTCACGGTGTTGCCATTCGGGTAAGCTGTTGGTGACGGGGCTACCGACATCGAACCGTTTGGTTCGACCATGCTGGTGCGGTTAGCGTCGGCTGTTGGAACCGTGAAGACCATGGTGAAGCATGCGAACATAATGGCGAATAATCCTGCTTTTTTCATTAGCTGTGAACATCCCTTTCTTTAATGAATTAGCTTTCCGGCTTATGATCGTCCGTATTGGACTTTCGTATGCAAGCCATTGGCTAGATCAGGGATGGTAAGTAACGGGGACACGCCTTAGACGAACTTTCTGCTCGTTTTTTTCCCGTCACAGCTAAATACTAATTTCTTATCCTCGACGATGGTTTCCAGATGCACGTTTTTTCCCCAGAGCTGAACGACGTAAGGCAGTGTTCGCTCCACATATTTCAGGTCAAGCTCCGTTCCTTCATATTGATGAATGAGATACAATTCCCCTACTCGGTTGAAGTCGCCATCCTTTACGAACAAGCTGGGAAATCCCCCATTTACCTTGGAGTAAACGAGCTGATCCCGAATGTTCTCCCACGACTTGTCGGTAATTTTCCACTCAGGTCCTTTCTTCTCGAATATATACAAATCCAGATCGTCGACCAGATTTTTGGTCAAATAATTGCGCAGGAAGGAAATATCGGAATCGAATTCCCTTACCTCGAATATCTTCTCGCGTCCCTTGCCGGGCACGCGTCCGAATCGCTCCTGCTCTTCTTTTGTTGGGTTGTCCCAGCGGCGTTCAATATCTTCGAAAATTTTCAGCCCCAAATAATACGGATTCAAGCTGTGTCGGGACGGTACGACGACCGAGGAATTCAGCTTGGCGAATTCAATGGTTTCGTCGCTTGTCAGATCCATCTCCCGAATGATTCGCTGATGCCAATACGAAGCCCAGCCTTCGTTCATGATTTTGGTCTCGATTTGCGGCCAGAAGTAAAGCATCTCATCGCGTAGCATCGTCAGGATGTCCCGCTGCCAGTCCTCCAGAATGGGGGAATATTCTTCGATGAACCATATGATGTCCTTCTCCGGCTTAGGTGGGAAGCGTCTCGCTTCTGCTGCCAGTTCCTCGGCTACCGCTTTAGCTTCTGCGACGGCCTCGGTATCCAAATTCCACAATTCTTCATAGGCGTTCGGTTGGGCGGGTCCAGCGGAACGTTCCTGTTCCTTTTGGCTCATCTCAATGTATCGTTTCTTATCCAGCTGATAGGGTTTAATTAAAGTGGGATCTACATGTTCCTGAATGGCGAGGATGGCATCAATAAATTTCTCGACAGCTTCTGAGCCGTATTGCAGCTCGTACTGGTGAATCCGATCGGCTGTAGCGGACATGCTCTCCACCATGTTGCGGTTCGACACGCCGAAGCGGGCGTTATTTTTGAAGAAATCGCAGTGAGCTAAGACGTGAGCAACAATTAATTTGTTCTGAATGAGGGAATTGCCTTCCAGCAGAAAGGCGTAGCACGGGTTGGAGTTGATGACGAGCTCGTAAATTTTGCTAAGCCCGAAATCATATTGCATCTTCATCTTATTGAATGTCTTCCCGAAGCTCCAATGGCTGAAGCGGGTAGGCATGCCGTAAGCGCCGAACGTATAGATAATGTCCGCGGGGCAGATCTCGTATCGCATCTGATAGAAATCCAGGCCGAAGCCCTGCGCGATCTCCGTTATTTCATCGATGGCTCGCTCCAGTTCGCGAATCTCATCCTGATTCATCTCTCATCCCTCCAGGTGGGTGTATAAAACACGGTTCATACCATATGTATGAATGGAGAGGGACGGTTATGTGGAGGATGGACGATTTGGCCTGTACAGGTAAGCAAAGTATTAGTCGTTTTTATCGCTGTTTTTCATATCGTACATGGAGTGGTCGGCATCGGTGATCAGTTCGCGCAGTGTCGAGCCTCCGCCTTGCTTGGAGCTCATGCCGACGCTGGCATAGATATAGACGAGCTGGCCGCCGATCAGGTAGGGCTGCTTGAGCGAAAGCTTGATTTTGTCTGCGATAATGGCCAGATCGCTATCATCCGCAAGATGCTGGAAGCAGATCAGAAATTCATCGCCGCCATACCGAATGAGCACATCGGAGCGGCGCACGCTCGCCCGAAGCCTTGACGCTATCTCTTGCAGCAGGAAATCGCCTGTGTCATGCCCATAGCGGTCATTCACTTCCTTGAAATCATCGATATCAATAAAGAGGACACTATACAGCTTGTCCGAGCCATTGTTGCACAGATGGGTAAGATATCTGCGGTTATACAATCCTGTCAAACTGTCGGTTAGGCTGGCGTTCTCCAGTTCAATGATGTAACCAAGCAGCGAGGATAAGGATTGCAGCGAGTCCTGCTCCGCTTCTGACAGCTCGATAGGGGACTTGTCCAGCAAGCAGATGGAGCCGATAAGCGCAGCAGAATCGGCTTTATAGATCGAGACGGAGACCATAGAGCAGTCGCTGATAAAGGGTAAAGGGGCTGAGGCTGTCATTCGACCGTCGTCCATGACGCTCGGAATGTAATGAAATTGGGTGGTTTGTTGATGCGGCAGCGAGTTCGCCAGGATTGGCATAGCCGCTCCATAGGGTACAAGCTGCTGATCGCGGTTATAGACGCCAATAATGCGATTGGACAAGGTTCCGTCATTCGCGGTCACGCAGATCGTGTTGACCTTGGAGATATGCTTCAACGTTTGAATGATCCCTGCTGCTGCATCTTCGATTGAGCGGACATGGCTGCTCATAATCTCAACTCCTGCCTTGTAGTAAGGGCGATAGTCCTTGATTTCAGTAGCTTATCTAGTACTATAGTAGTCTAAACAATGGACGTCCTCAACCATTTTAGGAGCAAAGTAGGAATTTATCCCTAGAATATGGAATTAGTATCCCTCGAACCAACATACGGGATAGATCCATGCCATTTTTGGCCGGAAGGCTTTATAATAATAGATGTATATGGAAACTAACTAGGACATCATGGGATGGTGCCGGAGAGGACGTTTAGCAATGAGAACTGTTTTTTCTTATTTGAATCGATACCGGGTTGCGGCGATCGTTGCGCTGTCGCTTATGCTGACAGAACTTTTGATAGAGCTGTTCCAGCCCTATATTATGGCGAAAATGATTGATGAAGGCATTCAGATGCGCGATACGGAAGTAATCTTCCTGTGGGGCGGCATTCTGCTGTTGTGTTCTGTCTTGGCGTTTGCGGTCGGAATTTTAAGCTCCTTCTATGCCGCTCATGTCAGCCAGAGCTTTGGTTACGACCTGCGGGAGAAGCTGTATGAGAAGATCCAGTCCTTTTCCTTTGCCAACTTCAATAGCTTTCCCGAATCTTCCTTAATAACAAGGCTGACCAATGACATCATTCAATTGCAAAATACGGTATTTATGGGGCTGCGAATCATGCTGCGGGCTCCGCTCTTTATTGTAGGAAGCGTCATTATGGCGTTTGTCGTGAATCCGACGCTGGCGTTATGGTTCGCGGGAGCCATACCGTTTCTGGCTGTTTTTCTGTATCTGGTTATGAAAAGGGGGGAGAAGCTGTTCCGCTCCGTCCAGCAAAGGCTCGACCAGGTGAATGCCATTATGCAGCAAAATTTGATCGGCATGCGGCTGATTCGCGTATTCGTGCGTATGAAGCATGAGCGGGGCAGATTCGACAAGTCCAGCGGAGAATTGATGGACCGGACGGTTGCGGCGCTTCGGCTGACGGAGATGACAATGCCGATTATCCTGCTGGTCATGAACGCAGGCATTATCGCGGTGCTCTGGTTCGGGAGGGTACAACTCGAAGCGGGCAGTGCATCTGTTGGCGAGATTGTTGCCATTGTCAATTATGCGACGCGTACCGTAGGCGTCTTTTCTTTGATCTCGATGATTGTTGTGAATTTCTCCAAGGCAAAAGCTTCCTCGGAGCGTATTGAGGACGTACTGGTCACAGACGCAACGTTAAAGGATGGAGAAATTGCTTCTTCCCGTTCTCAAATGGAGGGAAGCATCTCGTTCCGGAATGTGACCTTCCGCTACCCGGACACAGAGGAGCCGATACTGAGCGATATCTCGTTCCGTGCCTTGCCTGGAGAGACGCTGGCGATTATGGGGGCTACGGGTTCCGGCAAGTCGACGCTGCTCCAGCTTATTCCCCGATTCTATGATACGGCTGAAGGCACTGTGTGCATTGACGGACAAGATCATGAAAGGATGAAGATGGAGAACCTGCGCAGGGCGATCGGCTATGTGCCGCAGGACATTGTGTTGTTTTCGGGGACAGTAGCGGACAATATCCGCTTTGGCAAGGATGACGCATCGATGGAGGAGATCATGAAAGCGGCCAAGTTGGCCCAAATCCATGAGACGATCTTACGGTTTCCCAATCAGTACGATACCGTGATCGGACAGATGGGCGTGAATTTGTCTGGAGGACAGAAGCAGAGACTGACTATTGCGAGGGCTCTTGTGCGCAAACCGGCCATTCTATTGCTGGACGATTGCACCAGCGCGCTGGATGTTCGGACGGAGGCGGCTTTGCTGGAAGCGCTCAAAGCGATGAATTGTACGACGCTCCTTGTGACACAGAAGGTAAGCTCGACCGCCAATGCGGACCGGATTTTGCTGCTTGACGACGGTAAGCTGCTGGCGAGCGGCACCCATGAGCAGATGAAGCAAGAATCCGCGCTCTATATGAAAATTTGCCAGTCTCAATCCGGAAAGGCGGGTGCAGCGCATGCTTGAATCGTTAAAGGAGCCATTCCGTTATGATCCTCCGAAAACGCTGAGCGAAGGATCAGGCGCTCACGATCCAGGTAAAAAGCGACCAGCGAAGGCTAAGGATGCTTCGGGAACACTGAAGCGGCTTTGGCGCTATCTGGCATCACATCGCATGATGCTGGCGGCTGTATTCGTGATGATTGTGTTCAGCACGATATTGTCTTTGCTTGGCCCTTATTTGGCAGGAACAGCGATTGATAGATTTATAGAGGTGCAAAATACGGGCTTCGTCCCTTTTCTGATCGGCTTGGCAGTTGTCTATGGGCTTCACGCATGGACGATGTGGCTGCAAAATATATGGATGATAGGAGTAGCGCAGGAAACGGTTCGCGGGATGCGCCGGGATTTGTTCGCCCATCTGCACAAGCTGCCAATCCCGTTCTTCGCGAAGCGCCAGCATGGCGAATTGATGAGCCGCGTCACGAACGATATCGAAAATGTCAGCTCATCGCTGAACAGCTCGTTCATCCAGCTCGTATCGAGCATCTTGCTGCTGGTCGGCATTGTCGGCGTGATGCTGTCGCTTAGCCCGCTGCTTACGCTGCTTACCTTCATGGTCATTCCGCTTATGGTATTCGGCATGAAGTGGATTACGAGTCGAACAAGCCGCTTGTTCAAAGAACAGCAGCGCAATATCGGCGAACTTAACGGATTCGTAGAGGAAACCTTGTCTGGCCAGCGGATTATTAAAGCTTTTTCCCGAGAAGCCGTTGTCATTGAAGCCTTTAATGAGCGCAATAAACGAATACACATGTCCGGTTTCTGGGCGCAGGCAATCTCCGGTTTTATTCCGAAGCTGATGAACGGGCTCAATAACTTGAGCTTTGCGTTAATTGTCGGAGTAGGCTCGCTTCTCGTCATTGGGGGGCATGGTGTTACAGTCGGTACGATATTGATATTCGCAGAGTTTTCACGTCAATTCACGCGCCCGCTGAACGATTTGGCCAATCAGTGGAATACGCTATTGTCCGCTATGGCGGGAGCCGAACGTGTTTTTCAAATTATGGACGAACCCGTGGAAGCGGCAGATGAGCGGGAGGCGGCTGCGCTGGGTACAATGAAGGGACGGGTGGAATTTCGCGACGTTTCCTTTGCGTATCAGGAAGGCCATCCGATTCTGCGACAGATCAGCTTCGATGCGGAGCCTGGTGAGACGGTCGCATTCGTAGGGCCGACGGGAGCGGGCAAATCTACGATTATCGGGCTGCTTTGCCGATTTTATGAGCCTTCGGCCGGTTCCATTCGGATTGATGGTCGGCCTGCAAGCGGCATACGGCGCGACAGCTTGCGCTCTCATATGGCCTTTGTCCTGCAAGATCCCTTCTTGTTCGAAGGCACGATACGGGAAAATATACGTTACGGCAAGCTAGACGCTACTGACGAAGAAGTGGAGGAAGCTGCGAAGCTCGCTAACGCCCATTCCTTTATTTTGAGAATGAGAGGCGGATATGGAGCAAAACTGAAGCCGGATGGCGGCGGAATCAGTCAAGGCCAGAAGCAGCTTATTGCCATAGCGAGAGCCATACTGGCGGACCCGGCTATTCTCGTGCTAGACGAAGCGACCAGCAGTATCGATACGGTCACGGAAATAAAAATTCAAGAGGCGCTCCAGCGGTTAATGAATGGGAGAACCAGCTTTGTCATCGCCCATCGTCTCAATACGATTCAGACGGCGGACCGGATTATCGTCCTGCAGGACGGGGAAGTCACGGAGAGCGGCACGCATGATGACCTGCTGCTGCGGAACGGCTTCTACAGCAAGCTGGTTCATGGTCAGGTTGTGCTAACGTGAGAGCTGCTTTTATGGCAAATGAAACGTTTCTGATCCTTTGCAGTATTATGGGGTAACTCAAGCTTCAAGGAGGCTATCATATGGAACGATCAGATCAAGAGGGACAAGCCCAAGATGGATATGCTCAAGAGCATCGGGAAGGACTGGATTATGGGGAGCCGTTCGCTGCTGAGCAAGTCGAAGCGGAGCAATTAGAGGAGAAGGATATCCAGAAATGGACCGGCAAAATCGGGGATTATAACCAGCAGGCGAAGTATGTGCAGGAGGGCTTCTGGGGCAAAGTGAAGCGCTATGCGTCCAAGGTTCCTTTTGCACGAGAAGTCGTGACGCTCTATTATTGCGCCACCGATCCGGCGACGCCGATGAAGGCCAAAGCAACTGCGATTGGCGCATTGGCGTATTGGATTCTGCCGATTGACCTCATTCCGGATTTTGTACCCGTTGCGGGCTTTGCGGATGATGCGACAGCCGTCCTGCTTGCTTACAAAGCGCTCAGCAGCCAAATTACGGACGAGCATCGGGAGAAAGCGGAGCAGTTTTTTGCGATCAACCGCGATTTCAAAGTGATTACACGCCCATAGCGGTGAGGTTCATTTCTGCAGCCGATGGGGCAACTGGCACCTGTCAATATAAACATTAAAGGGCTGTGGGCCAGCAAATTGATTTGCTGGGCCACAGCCCTTATTTGTTTTACTTTTTATTAGAACAAGCTCCAATCCATTTCCTTCGAGAGCGTCTCCAGCAGATGAACGCCGGCAATGCTGTTGCCTTTCGGGTTCAGGGATGGACCAACGACACCGATGCCGTACCTCCCCGGCACCATCGACAGAATGCCGCCGGCTACGCCGCTCTTGGCGGGAAGTCCGACCTCGATGGCGAATTCGCCAGAGGCGTTATACATGCCGCATGTGACCATAAACGTCTTGGCGATCTGCACGTAACGACGGGGAACGAGATTTACGCCTGTTATCGGATCGGTACCGTTGTACGCAAGCACGAGCGCCATTCGAGCCAAGTCCGCACAGTTGACGCCGATGGAGCAATGACGGAAGTAGACATCCAGCACATCGTTCACGTTGCCTTTTAACACGCCGTTGTCTTTTAGAAAATAGGCCATGGAACGGTTCAAGTCCGCAGATTCGGCTTCTGAGTGATAGACAGCCATATCATAGGTGAGGGAGTCATTCCGTGCCAGCTTGCGGAAAAACTGCAGCGTACGCTCTGATTTTTCCTCAGGGCTGCCTCCCGCAATCAGGGAGGAGATGGCGATTGCTCCCGCATTGATTAACGGATTAAATGGAATGCCGGGTTGAACGAGCTCGAGCTTCAGCATGGAGTTGAAGTTGTCGCCGGTCGGCTCCATTCCTACTTTGTCGAACACAACATCCTCGCCATTGTCCATTAGCGCAAGGAGGAGGGTGAATACTTTTGATATGCTCTGCATGGTGAAGGTCAGGCTGCAATCACCGGCGGTGACAGAGCGGCCTTCCTGGTCGATGATATGAATACCCAGCGCTTCTTGTGGCGCTTTGGACAATTCGGGTATATAGGAAGCAACTTTTCCTTCCCGACACTGCTCTTTGCTGGATGCCAGCCATAAAGGCAGCTGCCGCTGCAGCAATTCAAGCTCTGATTCGTGATGATGTGCTTGAGACACCGGCCTCACTCCTTAGGTACGCTTTTTCTGAAATTATAATGGATGGGGGATCGTGGATACAACAGCAGCATGGCTTGAAAGCGGGAAGCCGTTATGGGGCTGTTGAAATCATTACGGTTTTGTGGACAGCATCCCACTGCACTTCGTTGCCAAAGGCGCTGCCGATAAAGCGCACAGGCACGAAAGTAGTTCCTTTGATGATAACAGGAGAAGCATCGAGCTTTTCTTTTACACCATTAATAGAAGCAAAGTTTTCTCCCACCGTCAAAATAACCGTATTGCGATCCTTTGTAGCCGTAATGGTTTTAGTATTGGCGTCCCAATGGATTTCGGCTCCCAGCGCGTCGAAGATCGCTCTGAGCGGAACCATCACCCGTCCGTTTTGTTTCGTTGGGGGTGTGTCGAATGCAAGCGTGCTGCCGTCCAGTTCTACAAAGATAGGATCGGGTTCCAGTTGTTCATCAGGGTAGCCCTTAATTCCGACGGGCTTCGTTCGATACCACTTGGTGCCGTCCCCCGTATATCCGTTGCCCCACGCCCACAATGTTCCATCCGCGCGAATCGCCATTGCTCTGTAGCCGGCGCCGTGTGCCGCGATAGACGTCATTTTTTTCAAGCCAACGGCTTGGACTGGAACTTCACTTGCTTCATATGAGCCAATTCCTAATTGACCGCCGACATTATGGCCTTGAGACCATACAGTGCCGTCCTTCTTCAGCATAAGGGGACCGCCTCCAGAGGCTTGAATTGCCTTGACGTCTGTGATGCCGTCCAGCTTCTTGGCCTTGCCATCTTCATCTGGCCAGAACCATACGGTTCCATTTTCTTTTAATGCATATACTTCAAAAGAGCTGATCGCAATCTGAGTAACGCTATCAAGTCCCTCAATCACCTTTTCAGGCTGATAGCCGTGAATGACCGTTCCGTCTTTCTTCAATACAGCGTAAGAAGAGTAGCCAGTAGAAATGGACTGTACATCCGTGATATTCTTCATGTTCGTTGGTTTATCCGGGAAGAAACCGCCCCATACCCACAGGGTACCGTCTGCTTGCACGGCATAGCTGCTTGTCCAATCAGCAGCAATATCAACGATATCAGTAAGTTTTCCCACCTGTGCCGGCATATCTCGGCTCACAGTAGTGCCATCGCCTAATTGACCATCAAGATTGCCGCCCCATGCCCATACGGTTCCATCCGAACGCAGTGCTAGGGAATGAGTCTGTCCGCCAGCGACTCTGACTACATTGCTTAGAGAGGGAACTTGTACGGGGACAAGACTGAACAGGTTCGTCTCAGATCCAAGGCTTCCTCTATAGGTCGTAATATTCCCCCAATTCCACACGGTTCCGTCACTTTTGACCCCAAGGCTATGAATGATGCCTACCGCGATTTCAACCCATTTTGGATTTGGCTTTGATGTGGTTGCATTGGTGTTTGATGATAGTGAGGGGCTAAAGCTGAGAAGCAGAAGAATGACAGAGGATAGTAACCATTTCTTATAATTCATGGATAAGTAACACTCCTTAGGTTTCTATTCTTTTCCTATTATAGTCTGCCGAATTTTATGCGGATATAAGTGTTTTATGAAATGCACGTCATTAAAAACAGTAGGGTGGTTCATGCAAACAACAATCGGGTAAAGTTTTTTTATAAAAGTGCTTGACCAAATGAAATAGGCTATGGTATATTCTAATTCCGGCCGAGAAATACGGCGGACGTCAACGACAAGCTGAAAAAGATTTTAAAAAAAAGCTTGCACGATGACGGGATATATGATAGGATAAAAAACGTTGTCACTGAAATTGATTGTTCTTTGAAAACTGAACAACGAGCGAAACTGCCCTGTTAATTCTAAGGAATTAATAGATAGAAGAAGAACTCGCATTGACCTTGGTCAGTGTGAAGAACTTCGAAGCAACAACGTTATTGAGCAAGTCAAACTAACTTTTATGGAGAGTTTGATCCTGGCTCAGGACGAACGCTGGCGGCGTGCCTAATACATGCAAGTCGAGCGGACCTAACGTTTCTTC